>NZ_JBITHV010000012.1:0-190329 GCF_044458365.1 Kribbella sp. NPDC050470
AGACAAGTCCCAATCTCCCAGCCCGCAAGGGCATCCTCGCGTTACGGCACGCACACCCCACCCAACTCACCTCAAACCATCGGTGGATCCAGGCTAAGATCCGACCCCCGCCCCTGGCACGACCTCAGCAGCTGATCAGGCCAGGTCAGGAATGCGACGCCAGACGGCCCCGCGGCCTGTCCCCTCCGGGCTGACATTTCCTTCGGACTTGAGCTGCTCCAGCACGAGGCGGATGGTCTGATCGCTCACACCGGGTAAGGCGGTGCGGACGTCGGCGAGCCGGAACACCGGCGCAGCGTGGCGGAGGACATGATCCCTGACTCGTTCCTGCTTGGTTCCGCTCGAACGGTCCGATGCCGCTCGGTGCGCAAACGTTCGGTAGGCGTCCGCGAGGGTCGAGACGAAGTAGGACAGCCACGGCCAGGGATCTGCCTCGTCCTCGTGCCAGTCGTGGGTCGACCGCAACAGGGCTTCGTAGTACGCATCGGCGGAGTCCGCCACGAGTTGCTCGAGAGAGACCCAGCGGCAGACTTCGTAGCCGGCGTCGCTCAGCAAGGCGTTGGTCAGCGCGCGGGCGATCCGGCCGTTGCCGTCCGCGAACGGATGGATGACCAGGAGATCGAGGATCATCAACCCGACCAGGAGCACCGGATGATGCCGACCTTCGCGCTGTGCGGCGAGGTAGCGATCGATGAGGTCGGTCAGGTAGGCGTCGGTCTTCGACGCCGGCACCGGGACGAAGCGGACCGTGGTGCTTCCGTCGGGAGACCGATCGACGACCAGGTTGTCGTCGGTCTTCAGCTGACCGCCCGGGTATGCCGTCTCAGACCAGAGCAGGCGGTGCAGATGGAGCAGCAGGCCGAGGTTCAGTGGATGCCAGTCCTCCTGGAACAGATAGTCGAGCGCCTTGCGGTAGCCGGCAAGCTCCTGCTCGCTGCGGTTGCGAAGCACACCGGCCTTGCCGTCGATGATCCGTTCGGCCCGCTGGGCATCAGGTACGACGACACCTTCGATGGCCGATGATGCCGTAATGCTCTGGATCCGGGCCCGATACGCCAGCTCGGTGAGCAGCGCCGGAAGCTGATGGCGGTGCAGTGCCTCGCTGCCGCGACCGGTGTCGATCGAGCGGAGGCGCATGACGAGCTCCGCCGGAACGCGGCCGATGATGCGATCGAGGTCGGCGAATGATCGCAACCTATCCTCCAAAGAAACCGACAAACATACTAATCCAAGCTCATCTTAGTATGTTTGTTGGTTTCTTTGGCGGGTTTTTCTCCTGGTAGCTACGCTGAGTGGTTGCTCTGGAGCTCTCAGCTGAGGCGTTTGGCGGCGGTGAGGAGGCCTTCGGAGGTGGGGAGGAGGGCGGAGACCAGGTCGTCGTCGTCGCGGACGGCGCGGATCAGGTCGCGCAGGGCGTTGGTGTCGGGGTCGCGGTGGGCCGGGTCGGCGACGCGGCCGCCGGTGAGGACGCCGGCGAAGGCGACGACGCCGCCGGGGCGGAGCAGCCGGAGGGCCTCGTGCAGGTACGCCGTGTTCTCCCGCCGGTCGGCGTCGCAGAAGACCAGGTCGTAGTGGCCGTCGGTGAGCCGGGTGACCACGTCCAGCCCGGCGCCGGCGATCAGGCGGAACCGGTTCGACGGGACGCCGGCGTCCAGGAACGTCTTGCGGGCCAGCCGCTGGTTCTCGGCGTCGATGTCGACCGTGGTGAGGGTGCCGTCGGTGCGCATGCCGCGCAGCAGCGCCAGCCCGGACACACCGGTGCCGGTGCCGATCTCGACGACCGCCTTCGCGCCCACGCTCGCGGCCAGCATGCTGAGCGCGGCGGCCGCGCCCGGCCCGATCGCGGCGATCCCGCTGTCCTGGGCGCTCGCCCGCGCACCGGTGACGACTTCGTCCTCACCGGTGTAGTCCTCGGCGTACGCCCAGGACGTCGGGTCGATGCCGGTGGCGATGGTGCCCTCCCAAGGATCGGCGGGGTGTTCTGCGGCTGCGCTGGTCATCCTGAGACCGAAGCCTAGCGGCACGAGGTCCCGGTTCCGTGTCTCCCACGCTGGGACTGCGCACTCTTGCTCATAAGATGCACCGAAGGATCAGATATGATCGTCTGCAGCAGGCAATGCGCGGCCCAGTGAGGGGAGGTACGGCGGGATGTGGTGTGAGCTGAACCTGGATTCAGGCCTGGATGACGTCGATGCCGGCTTCCTTGAAGATCGCCAGCTGGGTGTCGTCGGCCTGGGCGTCGGTGACGAGCGTGTCGATCTCGCTCAGCTCGCAGATCCGGGCGAAGGCGCGCTGGCCCAGCTTGGAGGAGTCGGCGACCACGACCACCTTGGCGGCCCGGCTGACGATCAGCTGGTTGATGTTCGCCTCGCCCTCGTGGTGGGCGGTGGCGCCGGTCTCGTCGATCCCGTCGACGCCGATGAACGCGATGTCCAGCGACAGGTCGGACAGGATCCGGTGCGACAGCGGGCCGATCATCTCGTAGGACTGCGGCCGGGCCACGCCGCCGGTGAGCACCATCTTCACGTGCGGCCGGACGATCAGCTCGTTGGCGATGTTCAGCGCGTTGGTGACCAGGGTGAACGCGGGCTCGCCGTGCTCGGCGGACAGCTCCGGCCGGGTCGCCAGCGTGCGCGCCACCTCGGAGATCGTGGTGCCGCCGTTCATGCCGATCACCATGCCGCGCCGGACCAGGGTGGCCGCCGCCTGCGCGATCCGCTGCTTCTCCGACGCGAAACGCGCAGTCTTGTAGCGCAGCGGCAGGTCGTAGGACACCGCGTTCGCGACCGCGCCGCCGCGGGTCCGGGTGAGGAGCTGCTGTTTGCCCAGGTGATCCAGGTCGCGCCGGATCGTCGCCGCGGACACGTGCAACTGCTCGGCGAGCTCGTCGACGTCGATGGCGCCCTTCTCGGCGAGCGACTCGAGCAAGGTGTTCAGGCGTTCGTAACGCTTCACCCGGGGCTCCTCCTTCACACAATCGGTCAGCCGGATGGCGGCTGGTTGGACCATTCGATCACGTTTTGAGCAGTTTCGACCATGACAAGTGCGGAGACGACATGACCAAGACGCCTTATGTGAGCACTGAGATCGCCACTCAGCCAGACCTCTGGCGGCAGGTCTCGGGCGGTTTCGCGCAGTACGGTGGCGCATTGCCCAAGCCCGGTCGACGGGTTGCGGCGGTGGGCTGCGGCACGTCGTGGTTCATGGCGATGGCGTACGCCGCGCTCCGCGAGGACAGCGGTCAGGGCGAGACGGACGCGTTCGCCGGCTCGGAGTTCCCGGCCGGACGCGCGTACGACGTCGTGGTCGTGATCAGCCGGTCCGGTACGACGACCGAGGTGCTGGACCTGATCCGGGCCACCGACCTGCCGACCGTGGCGATCACCGCGACCGCGGGCTCGCCGATCGTCGACCTGGCCGACCACACCATCCTGCTGGACTTCGCCGACGAGCAGTCCGTCGTCCAGACCCGGTTCGCGACGACCACTCTGGCGCTGCTGCGCGCGTCGCTGGGGGAGGACCTGCAGCAGGCCGCGGCCGACGCGGAGACCGCGCTGACGGTGGACGTGGACGAGCTGGCGAAGCTGGCGCAGGTCACGTACGTCGGCACGCGCTGGACCGTCGGTCTGGCGCACGAGGCGGCGCTGAAGCAGCGGGAGGCCGCGTCGGCGTGGACCGAGGCCTACCCGGCGATGGACTACCGGCACGGCCCGATCGCCATCGCCCAGCCCGGCCGCGGCGTGTGGATCTTCGGCGAGTCGCCGGCCGGCCTGCTCCAGGACGTCACCGCCACCGGAGCCACGATCGTCCACCACGCCGACCTCGACCCGATGGCGTCCCTGGTGATCGCCCAGCGGGTCGCTGTCGCCAAGTCCCTCGCCCTGGGCCTCAACCCGGATCAGCCCCGCAGCCTGAGCCGGTCCGTAATCCTCGACTGACCGCAGCGGTCATGGGCGAGCTGAGCGTCCAGCCCAGCGCGGAGTAGAGCGCCCGCCCGTCCTCGGTCGCCACCAGTACGCCGGTCGTCGCACCGGCGTACTGGGCTGCGGTCGACAGTGCGCCCATCACAGCCCGACCGAGCCCACGCCGCCGGTGCTGCGGGTCGGTCTCGATCTGGTCGAACACAGCGCAACCACCGGCGAGCCCCGCCTTCCCGCGAGCAGCCACTGAGTCGTCCTCGGCTCGCACGACGACCTGGATCACGCTGCCCTGCAGTGCAGTGTCCAGCCGGTACGAGCCGTCCAGGCGCTCCGCCGACCCAGCCAGTTCGGTCGTCATCAGGTACTCCGGCGGCTGCACCTGCCAGGGCGGATCCAGTGCGACAGTGCCGCAGACCTTCAGCCAGGTGTCCGGCTGGTGCTTCGCGCCAGCCAGTTCGGGGTCGTACATCGGCAGCACGTAGCGCACGTTGTGGCCGGGTTGGCCGACATCGATGCGGTAGCCGCCTCGGAATGCGACAGGGGTTGGCGTGTTACGGCAGACGGCCCAGCCATGGACCCAGGCGTCAAGCGGTGTGTGCATGAGCGGGAGCTTTCATCGAGAGGCGGCCGAGAGCCGCGGCGGCCATGACGGTCAGGGCGATGACGAACAAGGCTTTGTGTGTGCCGATGAGGGGAACGAGCAGGCCGGCGCTGACCTGGCCCAGTGCTGAGGTCCCGACGCGGAGGCTGGCGGCTGTGGTGCTCACGCGTCCCTGCAACGCGTCCGGGCTGTACTGCTGCCGAGCGGCGAACATCGCCGGCAGCATCGGTCCCTCGGCCAGCCCGGCCAGAGCAGCAAGCAGCAGCAGTACGGCGAAGCTGGTCGCCAGCGGCCACGTGGTCATCACCAGGCCGGAGGCGGCTGCGGCAACGATGACGACGTACTCGGGCCGCCAGCGGGTCTGCAGGCGGCCGAGCAGGAGTGCGGTGATGACGCCACCGATCTCCAACGCGGTCCAGAGGTAACCGGCCGCGGACTTCGGCATGCCGACCGCTGCCATGTGCAGCGGCAGCGTGATCAGCAGGAGGCCGGAGGCGCCCAGGACCAGCGTGGTGGTCACTGTGGACGCGCGCAGCCGAGGCGTCCGGAACAAGTGGGTCAGCCCGCCGACAACCGATGGCAGGAAAGGCTCAGCCGCGGCCTCTGTGGGCGGCAGCGCGGGCAGTCGGGTGATTGCCGGGATGCTGAGCGCCGTCGCGACGACGATGACCAGCGTCGCAGCCTCGACAGACACCACGGACGCGATCGTGGCCGCCGCTGCAGGACCCGTGATCGTGGCAGCGCCGAAGCTGGCTGCCTCCAGGGAGTTTGCCCGGGCCAGCCGGTCCGCAGGGACCAGGCTGGGCAGCATGCTGGTGAAGCCGCCGCTCACCATGGGCAGCGTGGCCCCGGCGACGGCTGCGAGGGCCGGAGTCATCCAGTGCGCGCTGTGCCCGACCACAGCCAGCAAGCTGAGCATCACCACGCCGAGCACAGCCTGATTGAGCGCCAGCGCACTCCGCCGGTACGGCGTTCGGTCGAGCCAAGCACCGAGTAGCGGCCCAGTGACGACGGCCGGCAGTGCGTAGGCCGCTCCAGTGATACCTGCCAGAGCCGGGCTGTCAGTCCGCTCCAGCACCAGCAGGACGAGCGTGAACGCCACCATCTCGTCGGCCAACCTGGCTAGGGTCGCCGCCAGGTAGTAACTGGGCACGCAGTCCTCCTGTAACGCGGAGCTGGCTGTTACGCGTTACGCTATCAAATACGTTACGAGAGGAGTGGCGTGGAGCTTCAGGCACCGGACCGGGCGGTCCGGCTGGCGGTGGACCTGGTCAACACCCGGACCCTTGACCCCGAGGAGCTGAACGCCCCTGGGGACGTCCGGACGTTCCTGCTCGAGCACGGCGAGTCCGAGCCGATCACGCTGGACGAGGGCGACCTGGCCGAGGTGCGGAACGTCCGGGAGCGGATCCGCCCCGTCTTCCACGCCGAGGCCCGGGATGCTGCGGCCGTGCTCAACGGGTTGCTCGAGGAGTACGCCGTACGGCCGTATCTGTCCGACCACGACGGGTCGCCGTGGCACCTGCACGTGGCCAAGCCGGGCGCTACGTGGGGTGACTGGCTGGCGGCGACCACTGCGCTCGGGCTGGCGAGTTTCGCGGCCGCGCACGGGTTCGACGCCATCGGCACGTGCGCTGCCGTCGACTGTGAGCGGGTCTACGTGAACGCAGCCGAGCGCAGGCCGCGGCGGTTCTGCTCGCCGACCTGCGCGAGCCGCACGCGGGTCGCGTCGTACCGGGCCCGCAAGGCCGGAAATCCCAGCGCCTAGGATCGAGGCAGACATCCGGGACTGAGGAGCGCGAGTTGAGTCACACCGTGGTGGCGGAGCTGGTCGCGAATGTGCTGAAGGTCACCGCCAAGGCAGGAGACACGGTGGGACCGGAGGACACCCTGGTCATCCTGGAGTCGATGAAGATGGAGATCCCGGTGCTGGCCGAGGTGGCCGGCACCATCACCGAGCTGAAGGTCGCCGAGGGTGAGGTCGTCCGGGACGGCGACCCGATCGCGGTGATCGAGGAGAAGTAGGGCTGCAACAAAAGTGGCTGCCATGGCGTCCGGTCTTCGGAGGGCACCGGCCGGGAACTTCCGGCCGGAGCGCCGCGTTGAGCCGTCGTACCAGAAACTCAGGGTCGAACCCGGGTGTTCCCGACGTGCGCAGAGGACGGTGACCGCGGCACCATGGCCTTCACGCTCATTGCCGAGAGGACCCAGGGAGGCGTTGCGGTGAAGCCGGCCGACACCTCTGTGGCGCCTGCGCTGCAGCCGGTCCCGGACGCGTTGCCGTCCTGGGACGAGATCGTCCGGACGCACTCCGCCCGGGTCTACCGGCTCGCGTACCGGCTGACCGGCAACAAGCACGACGCCGAGGACCTGACCCAGGAGGTCTTCGTCCGGGTCTTCCGCTCGCTGTCGTCGTACACCCCGGGCACCTTCGAGGGCTGGCTGTACCGGATCACCACGAACCTGTTCCTGGACGGCGCCCGGCGCAAGCAGCGGATCCGGTTCGACGGGCTGCCCGAGGACGCGCACGACCGGCTGCCGGCCAAGGGCGAGGGCCCGGCCGAGAAGCTGGACTCCGACCAGTTCGACCACGACGTGCAGGGCGCGCTGGACGCGCTGCCGGAGGACTTCCGGGCCGCCGTGGTGCTGTGCGACATCGAGGGCATGACGTATGACGAGATCGCCGACGTGCTGGACGTGAAGCTCGGCACGGTCCGCAGCCGGATCCACCGGGGCCGCTCGATGCTGCGCAAGCACCTCGAGCACCGGGCGCCGCGGTCCGGCCAGACCCGGGTCGGCGGTCCGCCCGCGGACGGAGCCTTCGGCGCCGGAGGTGAGTTCCGGTGACTCTGCAGCACCCCCTGGACAAGCTCAGCGCGGTCGTCGACGGCGCGCTCGACCACGACTCGCGAGATCGGGTCCTGAGCCACCTGGTGGGCTGCGACACCTGCCGTGCCGAGGTGGACGCCCAGCGCCGCCTCAAGGCCCGGATGGCGGCTCTGGAGACCCCGGATCCGTCCACCGACCTGATGCAGCGCCTGATGGGCGTCTCGTCGTTCTCGCCGGAGCCGCGCGAGGAAGTCCGGCCGGTGCTGACGCCGGCCATGTCGCTCTTCCCGCAGCGCTCCGCCTTCCCGGCCGGCCGCACGGGCGCCAGCCGCCCCGGTGCACCTCGGACGACGCGCTCCCGTCGCCGTACCGGCGTGCTCGGCGCTGCCGGCTCTGCAGCCGCCGTCGCCTCGCTGCTCGGTACGGCGTTCATCGTCGGCGACCCGTCCCGGGAGGAGCAGCCGCCGACGCTGCAGCCGCCCGTAGCGAGCTTCTCGTCCGACCATGCGACCACGTCGGGCGGAGCGCCGTTCGCCGACCCGGTCGCGCTGCTGAACTCCTACAACGGGGCTGGGTATGCAGGGCTGAGCCCGACGCTGCAGCCGGTGGCCCTGACAGGACGCTGAGCTGTGAGCCTCTCCCGGCTCGCCGTACTGGTCAGCACCGCACTGATCGGCTTCGGCCTGCCCGCACCCGCCGTCGCTGCCCCACCCACCTCGTCGCGTGAGGACTCGCCGCTCGCGATCAGCTGGCTGGCACGCGCCGCCGCAGCGCCGAACACGGTCTCGTACCACGGCACGCAGATCATCACCTCCTGGGGACCGCGGGGCGCGAGTTCGGCGATGCTGGACATCGTCCACGCGGCCTCGCAGGGCTCGGAGATCAGCGTGGTCGGCTCCTCGTCGTCACCGGGAGCCAAGGCTTTCGTGCAGCGTGCGACGAACGCAGGCGCCGCAGTCGACGGTGGGCCGCTGACGCTGCTCAGGGCGACGTACCAGCTCGTCTACAAGTGCTGCACGGACACCATCGGGCGGGCTGCAGTCCTGGTGGAGGCGCTGCGGGACGACCAGACGTTGGCTGCGCGGTTCTGGATCGACAAGGCGACCGGACTGCTGCTGCAGCGGCAGCTGTTCACCGTGGACGGTAAGACGATGGTCCGGGCCACGGTGTTCACCGAGCTCGAGATCGAGGAGTCGGAGTTCCTCGGGCACCTGCCGCCGATGGCGCCGAGCGGGGTCGAGTCACTGGGCCTCGGCAAGGTCGACGGGCTGCGCTCGGAGGGCTGGGTGTGTGCACCGGAGCTGCCCGCCTCGCTCAAGCTGTACGACGTCCACCAGGACACCACCAACGGGTCGCTGCAGTTCTCGTACTCCGACGGCCTGTTCAACGTCTCGCTGTTCGAGCAGCGCGGGGCGCTCGACCCGGCCGCGGTCGCCGGGTTCAGCACCACCGAGACCCCGGGCGTCTACCTGCGCTACGGAATGCCGTCGTACGTCGTCTGGTCGTCCGGTGGGATCGTCTACACGCTGATCGGGGACCTGCCGCCGGAGATGCTCGGGCAGGTGGTCCGCTCGTTCCCGCACGACGTGCCGGTCAAGCTCACCGCGGTCCAGCGGATGGGCGCCGGGCTGGCGAAAATCGCGACGTGGCTCACTCCGATGGGTGCGCTTTCGGGGAAGCTGGGATAATCGAATCCGGTAGTCGCTCCCGAGACCCGGGCGGTGGCCGCCGACCGACGACCACGACCACGACGTGAGGCGGGGCACCGTGACCAGCGACGACGCCGAGCCGACAGTTCCGACTCCGAGCGCGGATCCGACCCGCATCCTCCCGGCCGAGTCCCCTGCCGCCTTCCAGACCCCGGCGGCCCCGCCCACCACGCCGCCCACCACGCCGCCGACCACGCCGCCCAGCTCGCCCGACGCCACGACGCCGCTGTCGGCGCTCAAGCCGCCTGCCGTGGATGGCGCCGCCCCACTGCCGTCGCCTGGTGTCGATGCGGCGTACCGGCAGTCGAACGGGCCGACCACCAACCAGCGGTCGGTGACGCAGCGCAGTTTCGGGCGGCCGCAGTCGCAGGAGCCGAACTTCCGGCCGGTGTACCCGGGCCAGGCCTGGCCGACGCAGCGGCCCACGTACCAGCCGTCGTACACGCCGCCCCCGCCGCCGGACTGGCACAACCAGCAGGCCCGCGCCTACACGCCGGAGCCGCCGCAGAAGGGCAACCGGATCATCGCCATCGCGGCCGCCGTGGCGCTCATCATCGGCATCGTCGCCGGCGCCGGCGCGGCCGCGACCGTCGTCGCGATCGACAACAACAACCCGGTCGCCGAGCAGCCCGGACCGCCGGTCGGCACCGGCGCGGACCCGAAGATCCGCAGCGGCTCGGTCTCCGCGGTCGCCTCGACGCTGCTGCCGAGCGTCGTCCAGCTCAAGGTCGAGGGCGCCGACAACACCAACGCGACCGGCTCCGGCTTCGTCATCGACAACGCCGGCCACATCCTGACCAACAACCACGTCGTCGCGTCCGCGGCCTCGGGTGGATCGATCCAGGTGCTCGGCCAGAAGGGCAAGGCGCTGACCGCGCGGCTGGTCGGGCGTTCCCCGGTCTACGACCTGGCCGTCGTCCAGGTCAGCGGCCTGGACGCGCCGTCGGTGCAGTTCGGCCGCTCCGACCTGGCCGTCGTCGGGCAGGACGTGGTCGCGATCGGATCGCCGCTCGGCCTGGCCGGCACGGTCACCTCGGGCATCATCTCGGCCAAGAACCGGCCGGTCACGACCGGCGACGAGTCCGGTGAGACCTCGTTCATCAGTGCGCTGCAGACCGACGCGGCGATCAACCCGGGCAACTCCGGCGGCCCGCTGGTCGACATGAACGCGCGCGTGATCGGGGTCAACTCCGCGATCGCGACGGTCCCCGGCACCAGCGAGCAGAGCGGCAACATCGGGCTCGGGTTCGCGATCCCGATCGACCAGGCCCGGCGGACGGCGCAACAGCTGATCGCGACCGGCAAGGCGTCGTACCCGGTGATCGGGGCGCAGGTCGACATGCAGTTCGAGGGTGGCGCGCGGGTGAGCCGGGTCGAGCCCGCGTCGCCGGCGTTGCGGGCCGGGCTGCGGGTCGGTGACGTGATCACCTCGATCAACAACCTGGCGGTGGCCAGCGCCGAGGAGCTGATCGTGGCGATCCGGACGCACCAGCCGGGGGAGAGCGTCCGGCTGGTGTACGAGCGCGGCGGCAAGGCGCGCTCGGTGACGGTCACGCTCGGGCAGCAGACCGGTTGATTTTGTTGGGGTTGTCCGGAATCGGTTGACCCGGCAGGCGGTGTCACCAGGGTGCGGCTACGCTGGTCGCCGTCGCAGACGACCTGCAGAGAGGTGGGGACATGTTCGGCATCGGGCCACTCGAGCTGGTGGTGATCGCGATCGTCGCCGTGCTCGTCTTCGGCCCGGATCGGCTGCCGGAGTTCGCCCGGACGGCCGGCCGGTTGCTGCGCCAGGTGCGCCAGATGGTCACCAACGCGCAGAACGACCTGCGCAACGAGCTCGGCCCGGAGTTCGCCGACCTGGAGCTGCAGGACCTGAACCCGCGCAACTTCGTCCGCAAGCACCTGCTCGAGGGCACCGACGAGTACGACGACGACAAGCCGGTCAGCAACCCGGACTTCTCCGACGCTCCCCAGCGCCTCCCGGCCGGGCAGCGCGCGCCGTTCGACCCCGAGTCCACCTGACCCTGTCTCACTCCAAGGCGCGGGCGTAGCGGGCTGCCAGCTTGCGCACCTCGTCAGCCAGTTCGGGAGCCTCGGCGACGGAGAAGTCCAGGTCGAGCATGCTCAGGTAGCGCAGCAGCATGCCGGGGTCGTCGGAGCCGGCGTCGAGGTAGCACGAGGACTCGTCGATCTCGGTCAGCACGCCCGCGGTCGCGGGCAGCCGGGCCGCGACGACGGCCAGCGGAGCGAACAGCCGGATCCGGGCCCGGAACTCCCACATCGCCGTCGACACCTTTTGATCGACGTACGACGCGACGCCCTCGGCCGGCAGGTCCCGCGGCTCGAAGCGCGGGCCGGTCGGGATCCTCGGCGTCAGCCGGTCCACGCGGAACGTCCGCCAGTCCGCACGGTCCAGGTCGAACGCGACCAGGTACCACCGGCCACGCAGGTGCGCGAGCCGGTACGGCTCCACGGTCCGGACTGACGCCGTACCCGCGTGCGAGGCGTAGTCGAACCGGAGCCGCTCATGGTCGCGGCAGACCGTGGTCAGGGTCGTGAGCACCGACGGATCCACCACTGGTCCCGACCCTGGGACCTGCACCGTGTAGCTGTGCAGGGTGCTGACCCGGTGCCGCAGCCGTGACGGCAGCACCTGCTCCAGCTTCGCCAGCGCCCGGACCGAGGTCTCCTCGATGCCGGCGACCGAGCCGCCCGCCGCCGTACGGAGTCCGACCGCGACCGCCACGGCCTCCTCGTCGTCGAGCAGCAACGGCGGCAGCGCGGCGCCGGCGCCGAGCCTGTAGCCGCCCGCGACGCCGGGAGACGCCTCCACCGGGTATCCGAGTGACCGCAGTCGTTCGACGTCGTTGCGCACGGTCCGCGTCGTCACGCCAAGCCGCGTGGCCAACTCCGGGCCGGTCCAGTGCTGGTGCGCCTGCAACAAGGAGAGCAGCCGCAGCAGTCGTGCCGAGGTTTCCAGCATTTCTCCAGGATAGTTTCAAACGCGGAACGATCCTTTCCGCATTGGTTCCTAGAGTTGTGGGCATGACGACGAACACAGCAGTTGACAGCCGGATCCGCCCGTTCCGCATCGACGTACCGCAGGCCGAGCTCGACGACCTCCGCGCGCGGCTCGCGAACACCCGGTGGCCCCGCGAGCTCCCCGGCCTCGGCTGGAGCCGCGGTGTCCCGACCAGCTACCTGCAGCGGATCGCGGAGTACTGGCAGAACACCTACGACTGGCGCAAGGCCGAGGCCCGGCTGAACGAGTTGCCGCAGTTCGTGACCGAGGTCGACGGCCAGTCGATCCACTTCGCCCACGTCCAGTCGAAGGAGCCGACCGCCCGGCCGATGCTGATGGTGCACGGCTGGCCGAGCTCGTACACTGAGTTCCTCCGGGTCATCGGCCCGCTGACCGATCCGGTCGCGCACGGCGGCAAGGCCGAGGACGCCGTCCACCTGGTGCTGCCGTCGATTCCCGGGTACGGCTTCTCGCCCGTCACCGAAGCCGGCTGGGGCAACCTGTTCCGCGTCGCCGGGGCGTTCGCCGAGGTCATGACGCGGCTCGGGTACGAGCGCTTCCTCGCGCAGGGCACCGACGTCGGCTCCGGGGTCGTCGGGATGCTCGGCATGATCGCGGCGGGTCGCGTGATCGCCGCGCACATCAACGGACCGGCGCCGTTCCCGTTCGGCCCCGAGCTGTCGCTGGACGGGCTCGAGGGATCCCAGCGCGAGCGCGCCGAGCGGTTCAACGCGTGGCGCGAGGACGGTGTCGGCTACCTGTCCATCCAGGCGACCCGCCCGCAGACGCTGGCGTACGGACTCACCGACTCGCCGGTCGCCCAGCTCGCCTGGATCATCGAGAAGTTCAAGGAGTGGACGGACCCCGAGCGCGAATTGCCCGAGGACGCGGTCGACCTCGACCAACTGCTGACGAACGTGAGCATCTACTGGTTCAACCAGGTCGGGGCGTCGACGGCGCACTCGGTGTACGAGGGGATGCAGGCCTACCGCGAGTTCGTCACCAAGTCGGGAGAGCCGTCGAACGGCGGCTGGGAAGCCCCGCAGTTGCCGCCGACCGGGGTGGCGGTCTTCGCCGCCGACATGTCAGTCCGCCGCGACGTCGACCCGTACGGCGCCTACACCTCGTGGAACGAGTACGACGCCGGCGGCCACTTCCCGGCCATGGAGGTCCCGGACGTGCTGGTCGACGACATCCGGACGTTCTTCCGCGACCACCGCTGACGCGGCGAGCGTCAGCGGCCGAGTCTCAGCGGCCGAGTCTCAGCGGCCGAGTCTCAGCGGCCGAGTGTCAGCGGCCGACGGGGGAGAGGCCGAGCTGGCGGCCGAGCAGGCCGCGGGGGCGGCCGCCCAGCTTGGCGGCGATCTGGTCGAGGACCTGGGCGGCGGGGGTGTCGGGGGCGGCTTCGGTGAGCGGGTTGCCCAGGTCGCCGCCGCTGCGCAGGCGCTCCTCGAGCGGGATCTCGCCGAGCAGCGGGATCGGGTAGCCCAGGCGGGCACTCAGGGTCTCGGCGACCCGGGTGCCGCCGCCGGTGCCGAAGATCTCGATCCGGTGCTCGGGGCCGCAGTGCGGGCAGGGCAGGAACGACATGTTCTCGATCACCCCGGCAACCCGCTGGTGCACCATCTGCGCCATCGTGCCGGCCCGCTCGGCCACCTCGGCGGCGGCCTCCTGCGGTGTCGTCACCACGATGACCTCCGCGCTGGTCAGCCGCTGGCCGACCGAGATCGCGATGTCACCGGTGCCCGGCGGCAGGTCGAGCAGCAGGACGTCGAGGTCGCCCCAGTACACGTCCGCCAGCATCTGCACCAGCGCGCGGTCCAGGATCGGGCCGCGCCAGGCGACCACCTGGTCGCGCTTCGGCTTCAGCATGCCGATCGAGATCACCTTCACGCCGTGCGAGGGCACCGGCATGATCATGTCGTCCACCGCGGTCGGCCGCTGGTCGGCGACGCCGAACATGGCCGGCACCGAGTGCCCGTAGATGTCCGCGTCCAGGACGCCGACCGACAACCCCTGCCGGGCCATCGCGACCGCGAGGTTGACCGTCACCGACGACTTGCCGACGCCGCCCTTGCCGGAGGCGATCGCGAACACCTTGGTCAGCGAGTCCGGCCGGGAGAACGGGATCTCCTTCTCCGCCACGCCGCCGCGCAACTGCGTCTGCAGGGCGGCGCGCTGCTCGGCCGACATCACGCCGAGGTCGACCTCGACCCCGGTGACGCCGTCGAGCTTGGTGATCGCGGCCGTGGTGTCGCGCCGCAGCGTGTCCTTCATCGGACAGCCCGCGACGGTCAGCAGGATCCGTACGGCGACCACGCCGTCGTCACGGACGACGACCGACTCGACCATGCCGAGGTCCGTGATCGGCTTCTTGATCTCCGGATCCAGCACACCACCGAGCGCCGTGGTCACCTGATCAGCAGTAGGAGCCATACCCCAAGGCTACGTGCTCGCCCGAAGCCCGCCGACCACGGTCCGTGTGACGTAGGTCCGGGAAGGCAACCCTAACTTCTACAGACCGGGCGCCCCGTAGACCGGGAACCAGCGGGCCAGGTCGGCCTCGAAGCGTAGATCGCTGCCGACGACCGACTTGATCTGGAGCTCGGTGGCGTTGTCGCGGCGGTCGGCGCCGACCGGGACGAACGGGTACCACGAGCCACGCTTGTACAGGTAGACGAGCCCCAGCGACTTGCTGCCGTTGGTGAACGCGACCAGCGTGCACAGCAGCGCCGACCCGAAGCCCGCGTCGACCAGCGAGGTGTTGACCGCGTGCAGGTCGGTGACGAGCCCCTCGAGGTTGTCCGGGGAAGTGTCCCGGACCAGCCAGGTGAAGCCGTAGGAGTCGGTCTGGCTGGTGAACTTGCCGTTGTCCAGGGCGAGCAGCTTGTCGACCTCCTCGCGCAGCGCCGAGAACCCGCCGCCCTCCGCGGCCTTGAAGCAGACCGACCCGCTGCCGGTCGGCTTGTACCCGGCCGCGGTGTCCAGGGTGATCGCGGCCGAGGGCAGCGAGAAGAGCTGGTCGAGGTTCGGCGGGACGGCTTTGCTCCGGCCGAGCAGGATGTCGAGAAGACCCATGAACCCAATCCTGCTCTAAGCCTGCTCGCCCAGCTCGCGGGACAGCACGCCGAGCCGGTCGAGCCGCGTCTCCAGGGCCGGGTGCGTCGAGAACAGCGACGACAGGCTCGCTCCCTTGCCCGAGATCGCCGGCGCGAAGAAGAACGCGTTGAACGCCTCCGCCTGCCGCAGGTCGCGCGACGGTATCCGGGCGATGTCCCCGCTGATCTTGGTCAGCGCCGAGGCCAACGCCGACGGCCTCCCGGTGAGCATCGCCCCGGCCCGGTCCGCGGCGAGCTCGCGGTACCGCGACAGCGCCCGCGTCAGCAGGAACGAGATCGCGTAGACGGCGACCGACACCAAGATGACGGTCAGCACGACCACGGTGGCGTTCTGGTCGCGGTTGCGGCTCAGCCCGCCGTACAGACCGAAGCGAGTGATCAGGCCGGCGAGTACGCCCAGGAACGACGCGATCGTCATCACCGCGACGTCGCGGTGGGCGACATGGGAGAGCTCGTGTGACAACACACCCTCGAGCTCGTCGGCGTCGAGCCGGCGCATGATCCCGGTGGTCATGCAGACGACGGCGCTCTTCGGGTTCCGCCCGGTGGCGAACGCGTTCGGGAAATCGACGTCGGCGATCGCGACCCGCGGCTTCGGCATGTCGGCCAGCGCGCACAGCCGGTCGATCGCGCCGTGCAGTTGCGGCGCCTCCTCCGGAGTGACGATCCGCCCGCGCATCGCGTACAGGGCGATCCGGTCCGAGAACCAGTACTGCGCGAACAGCGCGCCGCCCGCAATCACGATGGCCAGCACAGCGCTCTTCGTCAGGGCGATCAGCAGCGCGACGAAGCCGACGTACAGCAGGCCGAGCAGGAAACTGGTCACCAGCATCCGGCGGGACAGCCCACGATCAGGCGCGAATCGAGTCTTCATTTCCCACGTCCTCCTCACCTGTGAGCCAGGCTAGCTCGACGCGGAAAGTCAGACCCGGTCGTCCTCGCGGCGATTGACGTCCAGGTCGGCCAGCAGCGAGCGCAGTTCGGAGCGCAGGTAGTCGCGGGTGGCGACCTCGCCGACGGCCATCCGCAGCGCGGCCATCTCGCGGGCCAGGAACTCCATGTCCGCGCGGGCCCGGGCGTCGACGTCGCGGTCGCGCTCGTACTGCACCCGGTCGCGCGCCTCCTGCCGGTTCTGCGCGAGCAGGATGAGCGGAGCGGCGTACGACGCCTGCAGGCTGAGCGCCAGGGTGAGGAAGATGAACGGGTACTCGTCGAACCGCAGCTGGTGCGGCGCGAAGATGTTCCAGCCGACCCAGAACAGGATCGTGCCGGTCATGTAGACCAGGAACTGGCCGGTGCCGAGGAAGCGGGCGATCCGCTCGGACAGCCGCCCGAACGCGTCCGCGTCGTACGTCGGCCGCAGCACGAAGGTGCGGCGCAGGTCGCGGGGCACGTCCAGCCGGGCGCTGCTACGGAGCAATCGGCGGTCGTCGGTGCTGCGGTCGTCACGGGGCATGGCGGTCCACCTCCTGCTGTTCCGATTCGCGCCAGTCTTCGGGGAGCAGGTGGTCGAGGACGTCGTCCACAGTCACCGCTCCGAGCAGCCGGCCCTCGTCGTCGAGCACCGGCGCGGCCACCAGGTTGTAGGTGGCGAGGTACTTGCTGACCACGTGCAGGCTGTCGTCCGGCCGCAGTCCGTCGAGGTCGGTGTCCAGTGCGGCGGACACCAGCTCGGACGGCGGTTCGCGCAGCAGCCGCTGGATGTGGCCGACCCCGATGAACCGCCCGGTGGGGGTCTCCAGCGGTGGGCGGCAGACGTAGACCATCGCGGCCAGCGCCGGGCTGAGCTCCGCGTTGCGCACCTGGGCCAGTGCGTCCGCCACGGTCGCGTCGGCCGGCAGGATCACCGGCTCCGACGTCATCAGTCCGCCGGCTGTGCGCTCCTCGTAGGTCAGTAGGCGCCGTACGTCCTCGGCCTCGTCCGGCTCCATCAGCGTCAGCAGTCGCTCGGCCGTGTCGGTAGGCAGCTCGGCGATCAGGTCGGCCGCGTCGTCCGGGGACATCTCCTCGAGCACGTCCGCGGCGCGCTCGGTGTCCAGGGCGGCGAGGATCTCGACCTGGTCGTCCTCGGGCAGCTCCTCCAGGACGTCGGCCAGCCGCTCGTCGTTCAGCGCTGCGGCGATCTCCTTGCGCCGCTTCGGGGACAGGTCCTGCAGCACGCCGGCCAGGTCGGCCGCCTTCATCGATTCGAACGCGGCCAGGATGTGGGTCGCGCCCTGACCTTCCTCGCTCTGGGCGAAGCCGCTCACGTCGATCCAGTCGAGCACATGGGACTGACCGCGCCGCCGGAACCGCTTGGCGCCCTCCCGGACCGCCACCTTGGACAGCACCCAGTCACGCGTCCGCCACTGCTCCATGGCCATGTCGAACACCACTGCGGTCGCACCGGACTCGCGGATGGTGACAGTGCGGTCCAGCATCTCGCCGAGCACCAGCACCTCGGTCGGCCGCTGTTCGAAGCGACGCATGTTCACCAGGCCGGTGATGATCACGTGGCCGACGTCGATCGAGGTCACCCGGGTCATCGGCAGGAAGATGCGCCGCCGGGTGAACACCTCCACGACCAGGCCCAGCACCCGCGGCGGCTGGGTGCCCTGCCGCAGCATCACGACGACGTCGCGGACCTTGCCGACCTGGTCCCCGTTCGGTGCGAACACCGGAAGACCAGCCAGCCGGGCCACGTAAACGCGCGACGCCTGCGAGCCACTCATGTTCGAAGGCTAACCCCCGAACGTACACTCTCAGCTCAGGCGCGGGCGGCGGCGGATGCCGCGGTGCAGGGTGACCGGTGGCTTGCCCCTGGTGGTCGCCGGCGTTCCGATGGGCGCCTCGGCCCGCGGGCGGTCGTCGTACTGGCCTGTTCGCTCGGTGATCTGACCGGTGGGCTCCAGGACGAGCAGGTCGGCCTCGGTCTTCCAGCGCTCCAGTTGGGTGTCCAGCTCGGCCGCGTTCAGCCGCTCGGTCCGCAGCACCAAGGCTGCTGCGGTCCACTCGTCGCTGCCGGGCTCCAGCCGCCGTACTGTCGCCGTCCAGCTCGCCAGCCGGTTGGTGGCGGGCTTGGCCGGTACGACGACTTCCGCCGTACCCGCCGTGGCCAGTCCGGGGAGTGGCTGCTCGGCGCTGTCGGCAGCATCGGCCAGTACGACGAACTGCCCGTCGACTGTGGAGAACCAGGCCGGTGCGGGCCGGCCGCCGTTCCAGGACAGCCAGACGAGGCCGGCCTTCTTCATGACACCGGCGATCTCGGCAGCAGCGTCCTCGATGGTCACGGCTCCAAGGGTGTCACACCCAGCTCCCGGATGGCGGCCTGCGCGCGACCAGAGTCTCGTGGTCGCTCGACTCCACCGGCAGCGCACGCTCCCACAGCTGCTCGAACAGCTCGGCATAGGCGTCGTCCGCCAGGTGCAGCTGGAGCGGCAAGGACGGCAGCACCCGAGCAGCCTCGTTGCCAGAAGCATCGAGTACGGCGCTCTCGTAGACGCTCCGGCAGTCAGCGCGGTGTGGTGCCGGAACTCCTCGGCCAATTGATCCACACGTGCACGCGCGTCCCGCAACCGCTCTTGGTCGAGCAGCAGCACCTCCAGCGCGATGTCCGGGGCGACTGCGACGTAGCAGCCGTCCAGGCCTGGAAGCGAGTGTCCGCGTTCAGCCGGTGCCGCATTCCGTCGATGCGCGTCCGGACCGTCCGCTCGCTCAAGCCGAGGCGTGCCGCTGACGACCAGCTTGAGTGGTACGTCGCGGACCCGCGCCTGCTCGCCGTCGGCGATCCCCTGGATCAATGCGGCGAGCCGACCGGGCGTTCACCTGGTTGGGGTCGTCCCGGTACGGCGGGGCGTCCCAGCCGCACACCTCCCTACGGGCGCTGAGCAACAAGCTGGTCATGCCCTGGACGATCTCCTGCTCGCCGTGCAGCACCTCCATCAGGACAGCGCCTCGCGGCGCGCCGTACTGCCGTGGAACCACACGTCAGCTCCACCATCTTCCGGCGGGCACCCGCCAGCTCCCGCTCGCGTCGACGTGCCAGCACGTCGAGTGCAGTGTCCGGCGGCAGTACGACGTACTTCGGCGGCTCGGTGTCGATCGGAGTCACCAGGCTGAGCTCGACGAGCCGGCAGAGCGCCGGGCTGTCCGGTGCATTGGTCGGCGGACCGGACACGACCGACTCGTACGGGTCCCGTACGTCTACTCGCTGTCGTACCCGGTCGAAGGCCGCATCCCCGCCCAACTCCAGAAGTCCGTCAGCTCTCGAGACCTCTACCAGTTCGACAGCCGCCACCACGCCGATGCGCCGGGCGAGCTCAGCCTGAGCTGGGGTGCGGCGATGAAGCCCGCCCGCAGCCTCGGCTCGGTGAAGCTGACCATGCGAGCCCCAGGTACCCTCACGGAGTACGTCGGCCCGATGCAGGACGGCGTACTGCGCACTCGCGGAGTGAGCATCATGTACGACGCACCCGCCGACATGAACGCCTTCCACCGCAACGGCTGGCTGCAGAGCCGCGAAGACGTGCTGACGCGGCCCGGACGCCGTACCGACATCTTCGGCGCCCAGCCGCTCGTGCACGCGGCGACGCGATCGATCACGCCGGAGAGGCGAGCTACCCGGCGCCGTTCAAGCCGCAGCGCTGGGCACGCTTTGTGGAGTCGAGTGGACGTTCACGACGGGCAAGCCCACCAACGGGTACACCTCAGCCCGCGATGACCTTGAGAAGCCACCGACCGTTTTCGCGGCGCCGAAATGGTCGGTGGCTTCTCAAGGTGGTGAATCGGGACACACTGGGGCGGGAAGTGAGCGGGGTCACCGAGGGGTCGGGGGGTTCGTCGTACGCTGCGGTGACCGGCGGGTAACCCGAGGAGAGGACGCGGTGATGGCGGAGCAGGTCCTACGCAGCAGGCGGTCTTGTCTGGCGACTCCGGGGTCGAACCCGCGGTTCCTGGCCAAGGCGAAGGGGCTGGACGCCGACCAGGTGTTCCTCGACCTGGAGGACTCGGTCGCGCCGATCGCCAAGGTGGACGCGCGCAAGAACATCGTCGCCGCGCTGAACGAGGGCGGCTGGGGGACCAAGCTGCGGGTCGTCCGGGTGAACGACTGGACCACCGAGTGGACGTACGCCGACGTGATCGAGGTGGTCGGCGGAGCCGGCGCGAACCTGGACTGCATCATGCTGCCGAAGGTGCAGACCGCCGAGCAGGTGGTCGCGCTCGACCTGCTGCTCACCCAACTGGAGAAGGTGCACGGCCTGGAGCCGGGCCGGATCGGGATCGAGGCGCAGATCGAGAACGCGCTCGGCCTGACCAACGTGAACGCGATCGCGCAGGCGTCGCCGCGGGTGGAGACGATCATCTTCGGCCCGGCCGACTTCATGGCGTCGATCAACATGAAGTCGCTGGTCGTCGGCGAGCAGCCGCCCGGGTACGACGTCGGCGACGCCTACCACTACATCCTGATGCAGATCCTGATGGCCGCGCGGGCGCACGGGAAGCAGGCGATCGACGGACCGTACCTGCAGATCAAGGACGTCGACGGGTTCCGCCGGGTGGCCGGCCGGTCGGCCGCGCTCGGGTTCGACGGCAAGTGGGTGCTGCACCCGGACCAGATCGCCGCCGCGAACGAGGTGTACTCGCCGCGCCAGGACGACTACGACCACGCCGAGAACATCCTGGACGCCTACGACCACTACACCTCCGCGGCCGGCGGCGCCCGCGGCGCGGTGATGCTCGGCGACGAGATGATCGACGAGGCCTCCCGCAAGATGGCCCTGGTCATCTCCGCCAAGGGCCGCGCCGCCGGCATGACCCGCACCGACATCTGGCAGCCGGCCGACTAGCCGGGCGCGACCTGCGCCATGATCGCGAGCAGCTGACCATCGGGGTCGGGGAAGAACGCCATCCATTCCTCGACCCCGTTGTCGTGCTTGTGGATCAGGTGCGGCGCGTTCTCGAACTCCACGCCCCGCCCGCGCAACTCGTCGTACGCCACCCGGATGTCCTCCACCTGGAAGTACAGGCACGACGCCCCCGCAGGCTCGTCGGAGGCGCTCAGGAACAACCGGGTCCCGCCACAGTCGAAGAACGCCAGGTCCCCGAACGTGTAGAGATGCGGAAGTCCGAGCACCTTTCCGTAGAACTCGACCGCGACCTGAATGTCGCGTACTGGCCGGGCGATCTGCCCGATCGCTCCAAGCTGCACCGCCATCGCCGGGCCTCCCTGTCGTCGCAGAGCACTGTCCGCGGGCACACCACGCCAGGTCCGAAGCTCGGCCCGGCGCTCCAGGCCGAGCTTCAGCAACGCGTTCGCGACGTGGAACTTCACCGCGTCGACGCTGACTCCGCGCCGCCGGGCGATCTCCCGGTTCGGCATCCCGTGCCGCACCATGTCGACGACCTGCCACTCGGCAGGAGTCAGTACGTCGGGATGCCTCGGCCGGCCGCGTGTGCCCACGACCTCAAGCTAGCGCCGTGGGGGCCGGAATTACCCTCCCCTAGCGGGACCAGACTTTGTAGATGTGGATGGGCTTGGCGGGTGGGCCGTCCTGGTCGGGGTCGGCGATGCCGGCGGCGACCATGCGGTCGAAGGTGGACATGCCGAAGACGACCTGGCCGAGGACGGTGTAGTTCGGGGCGATGTTGGCGTGCGAGTGGACGACGAAGAACTCACTGCCGTTGGTCCCCGGTCCCTGGTTGCCGTAGGCAACGGTGCCGCGCGGGTAGGTCTCCTGGCCGGTGACCTCGTCGGGGAACTTGTATCCCGGCCCGCCTTCCTCCTGCCGGTAGATGTCGCCGCACTGCAGCACCCCGAGGCGCGCGGAGTTGGTCAGCCGGAAGCACTGGGTGAGGTCGTAGAACCGGCTCTTCACCAGGTGCACGAAGTTGTGCACCCCGCACGGCGCGTTCGACCGGTCCATCCGGACCACGAACGGCCCGTAGTTGGTCACGAAGAACACGTCCACCGTGCCCTTCGCGCGGGCGACCGGCGACGGGATCCGGACCGGTTTGGCGGCCGGGTTCTCCGGCGTCGGGGTGAACTCGCACTTGACCACCGGCTTCGGGGGTCTCGCCGGTGCGGCAGCGGCTGTGCCGGCGGTCGTGGTGGTGAGCGTCGTCGCGACCAGGGCGGCCGCGATCAGGGCGGTAATCGATCGCTTCATGCTGCTCACCGTAGTACTCCGATCGCTCTCTGCAGAGGTTGATGAAGGTTTCCGGCCAGAACTCGCCCTTCAACGCATGCCCCGCCTAAGGTGTTGCGGTCCGCTGCGGAAGGTGTTGTGTGTGAACGGCGAGGTACTGGCAGGGCGTTACCGGTTGCTGACCCTGCTGGGCAGGGGCGGCGCGGGTGAGGTGTGGCAGGCCGAGGACACCGTGCTCGCCCGGCAGGTCGCGGTCAAGCTGCTCCGGCGGCTCGAGGGCGACCCGATGGACGCGGTCGAGCGGTTCCGCGCCGAGGCGCAGGCAGCCGCGCGCCTGATGCACCCGAACGTCGTCGCGACGTACGACGTCGGCGCCGCAGGCGATCACGTGTTCCTGGTGATGGAGCTGGTGTCCGGCCCGGACCTGTCGCAGCTGATGCGCACCTCCGGCCTGCCGAGCGGCAAGCTGGTCGCCGACATCGCCGTCCAGGGCGCACGGGCCCTCGACGCGGCCCACGGAGCCGGCATCGTGCACCGGGACGTGAAGCCCGGCAACCTGATGCTCGCCGCGGACGGCACGCTCAAGATGACCGACTTCGGCATCGCGAAGGGCGTCGGCGCGGAGAACACCGGAGTCGGAGTCCTCCTGGGTACGGCGTCGTACGTGTCACCGGAGCAGGTCCGTGGCCGGCCAGCCACCCCGGCCAGCGACTGGTACGCCTTCGGCTGCGTCCTCTACGAGCTCCTGGCCGGTACGCCGCCCTTCACCGGACCCGACGTGGAGTCGGTGATGCGGCAGCACCTGGACGCGGCCCCGCAGCCCATCACCCGGGCCGACGTGGAGCCCGCGCTGGCCAATCTGGTCCTGCAACTCCTGGCGAAGGACCCCGAGGACCGCCCGTCCTCGGTTGCCGACGTGACCGCCCTGCTGACCGAAGCCCCGAACACGCAGGTGCTGCCGCTGCTCCCCACCAACGACGTCCTCGACGTCGGCACGTGGGAGGAGGAGCCGGAGCAACCTGCGACTGCGACCCACCGCGCGCCGAGCAAGGGGATCCCGTACGCCAAGGTGCTCGTGGCGATGGCCGTCGTACTGGCCGCTGTCATCGGTGGGCTGATGCTGCGCGAGAGCGTGAGCACCAACCCGCCCGCCGCGGCCGGTGGTACGCCGTCAGCGCCGGCTGTGAAGGCGACCAACGCCCCGAAGACCACAGCGAAGCCCACACCGTCCAAGACGCCGTCGAAGACGCCGTCCGCCAAGCCGAAGCCGAAGGAGACGCCGCAGAACCCGCGAGCGGCGCTGGTGCAGACGCTGCGGACGCTGGCCGCGCAGGTGCGGGCGACGCAGGAGGGCAGTCGGACCAGGGCGCCGCGAGAGGCCGCGAACGACCTCGACCAGGCCGCCGAGGCGCTGGACAACGGGAACACCGAGCAGGCGGCCAAGAAGTTCTACGAGGCCCGGCAGCGCCTGTACGAGGCGCAGCAGCGGCAGCGCTGGCAGGCCACGCCGCAGATCGCCGCACTGTTCCAGGTGGTCGGCCAGAGCCTGCCGCGCCCCGACGGCGACGGTGGAGACGGCGATCGCGGCGACGAGTGAGCCACGCGACCTTCGGCAGGTGGCCGGTGTCACAGCGGGTGTCGGCCTCGTGCCGGGATGCTGAGAACCGCGATACTCGCGGGTAAGGCGTCCACCGGACCGAAGGAGCCGACGATGAGCAGGTTGCAGCAGACCGACGGGCTGACCGACATCCAGGAGGAGATCCTGAAGACGGTCCGCGCGTTCGTCGAGTCGGAGATCCTCCCGGTCGCCACCGAGCTCGAGCACCGCGACGAGTACCCGACCGAGATCGTCGAGGGCCTCAAGGAACTGGGCCTGTTCGGGCTGATGATCCCGGAGGAGTACGGCGGCCTGGGCGAGTCGCTGCTCACCTACGCGCTGTGCGTGGAGGAGATCGCGCGCGGCTGGATGAGCGTGTCCGGCATCATCAACACGCACTTCATCGTCGCGTACATGCTGCTCCAGCACGGCACCGACGAGCAGAAGCAGAAGTACCTGCCGCGGATGGCCACCGGCGAGGTGCGCGGCGCGTTCTCGATGTCCGAGCCCGGCTGCGGGTCGGACGTGTCCGCGATCAAGACCAAGGCCGTGCGCGACGGCGAGGCCTACACGATCAACGGCCAGAAGATGTGGCTGACCAACGGCGGCTCGTCGAACCTGGTCGCCGTACTGGTGAAGACCGACGAGGGTGCGGACTCGGTCTACAAGAACATGACGACGTTCCTGGTCGAGAAGGAGCCTGGGTTCGGTGAGGTGGACAAGGGCCTCAGCGTGCCGGGCAAGATCGAGAAGATGGGCTACAAGGGCGTCGACACCACCGAGCTGGTCTTCGACGGCTACCGGATCGACGCCGGCCAGATCCTCGGCGGCGTCCCGGGCAAGGGCTTCTACCAGATGATGGACGGTGTCGAGGTCGGCCGGGTGAACGTGGCCGCCCGCGGCTGCGGGGTGGCCCGGCGCGCGTTCGAGCTGGGCATCGCGTATGCGCAGCAGCGGGAGACGTTCGGCAAGAAGATCGCCGAGCACCAGGCGGTGCTGTTCCGGCTGGCCGACATGGCGGTGAAGGTCGAGGCCGCGCACGAGCTGATGGTGAAGGCGGCCCGGAAGAAGGACGCCGGCTCCCGCAACGACTTCGAGGCCGGGGTGGCGAAATACCTGGCCAGCGAGTACTGCGCCCAGGTGGTGGAGGACTCGTTCCGGATCCACGGCGGGTACGGGTTCTCGAAGGAGTACGAGATCGAGCGGCTCTACCGGGAGGCGCCGATGCTGCTGATCGGCGAGGGCACGGCCGACATCCAGCGGATGATCATCGGCCGCCGGCTACTGGAAGACTACAAGCTCTGACCGGCCGGCGTGCTGGGTCGACGGGCGGGGCGGTGCCAGTCGGCCCAAGCACGCGGCGGGGCAGGGTCCAGGGCCGCTACGCGGTGAGGCGTGGCGGCGACGTAGTTGCGGGCAGGCGTGAGTTGCCGGAACCGTGGCCGGACAGCAGCCAGATCCCGAGCTGAGTGATCTCGTGGCGCACGGACGCACCGACCCGGCGCGTGGTGATCAGCCCGGCTTCCCGCAGCACTGTCGCTTGGTGGCTGGCGGCGGCCGGTGAGATCTTGCAGCGCTTCGCCAGCTCGGTCGTCGTACAACCGACGACGGCGGCCTCCAGCGCGGCGGCCCGGGTCGAGCCGAGCAGCGAGCTCAGCGCGTCACTCGACGGGCAGTCGTCCGTCGACTGCTGCCGCAGCATGCCCGGCGCGTGGTGGATCGGGTACACCAGGATCGGCTTCAGGTCCGGGTCGCGCAGCTTGGTCGGCACCTGCCAGCAGAACGCCGACGGCTGCAGCTCGATCCCGCGCCCGTCCAGGTAGAGATCGCGGTCGTGCATGTCCAGCACCTGCAGCACCGGCGCGACCCACTTCACCCGCGGGTGCAGGGTCGACAGCAGCCGGTCCACCCCGTGCCGGGACAGCGCCTCGCCGCGATGCGCGTGGTCCGCCGACACATGCGTCCCGATCGACTTCCAGTACGGCGCGATCGCGGCGTCGTGGTAGGTACGGATGGCCCGGCCGAGCTTGTTCAGCGAACTCCGCTCGCCGCGCGCCAGCTCTCGCGTCCACGGCGACACCGGGCGGTACTTGCTCAGCAGCTCCAGCTGCTCGCGGATCTCCTGGCGCGGTGTGGCCAGCGCCATCTCCAGCGTGGTCTCGAAGTCCGGCGCGGCCTCGGCCGGGGTCAGGAAATCGGGGGAGTAGCCCTTCGGCGGCGTCAGCTCCAGCAGCAGCCGCATCTGGTCCGGGGCGACCTTGGCCCGCACGTACCGGCGCCAGTCGTCGAAGATCAGCCGGCCGTCGGTCTGCTGCAGCATGTGCAGGCTGAGCAGCACCTCCCAGAGCGGGGCGGGAGTGGCGGCGACCGTGACGCGGGCAAGATCACGTGGCGTGAAATGGATGCGGAGCACGGCGGACCCTCCCTGGTACTGACGTGTCACGGCATCCCCACCTGCCGTCGGTCGCAGAATGTGGTTGATCGCTGACCGAAAGCGATGGCGGCATTCAATCAAGGCGCTCGAACGCGGCACAACCGTTTGAACATTCCAAACCGTCGGGACTGGCGGCCATGGCAGAAGGCTGCCAGGTCAGCGACTGGGGCGTGTCTGATGGTCCAGCCCTGCAGCGCTCAAAGCCAGTGGTTGCGCTTGAACAGCCGGTAAAGCACGGTGCACGCGGTGGCCATCACGCCGAGAACGACGAAGTAGGCGTACCTCATCCGCAACTCCGGCATGTAGTCGAAGTTCATCCCGTAGATCCCAGCGATCATCGTCGGCACCGCCAGGATGGCCACGTACGCCGCGATCCGGCGCATGTCCTCGTTCTCCGACACCTGCACCTGGGCCAGGCCGGCCTGCAGGATCGAGCTGAGCAGCTCGTCGAACGAGATCACCTGCTCCTTCACCCGCAGCAGGTGGTCGTCGACGTCGCGGAAGTAGTTCCGGGTCTCGTCGCTGATCAGCGGGTGCCGCAGCGTCGACAGCGCCCGCATCGGCCCGGCCAGCGGCGCCACCGCCCGCTTCAGCTCCAGCACCTCGCGCTTGAGCTGGTAGACCTGGTCGATCTTGCGCCAGCCGCGCGGGGTGAACATCTCGCTCTCGATCAGGTCGATGTCGGCCTGGACCGAGTCCGCGACCTCCAGGTACCGGTCCACCACGTGGTCGGCGATCGCGTGCAGTACGGCGCCCGGGCCGGCCGCCAGCCGCTCCGGCTCCTGCTCCAGCCCGTGCCGCAGGCCGGTCAACTCGCTGTGATCGCCGTGTCGCACCGTCACCACGAACCCGGCGCCGCAGAACACCATCACCTCACCGGTCGCCACCACCTCGCTGGTGGCCGTCAGATCCCCGTGCGGCACGTAGGTGACGGTCTTCAGTACGGCGAACAGCGTGTCGTCGTACCGCTCGAGCTTGGGCCGCTGGTGCGCCTCGGTGGCGTCCTCCAGGGCCAGCGGGTGCAGGCCGAACTCCTCGCCGACGATGGCCAACTGCCGCTCGTTGGGCTGGAACAGGCCGATCCAGACGAACCCCTGCCCGCGCCGGGCCCGGGTGAGCGCCTCGGTGTAGGAGTTGATCTTGCGGTCGCGGCGGCCGTCGCGGTAGAAGGCCCAGTCGACCAGAGCGCCGTCCAGCTTGCCGCTGGCGACCAGGTCGACCGGCTCCGGGACGCCTGGAGACCGCCGGGCGAAGACTCGTCCCATCCGGCGTGTCGCGCCCATGTCCCACCGTCGCCCGGTCATCACCGGCGAGGCTATCAAGGCGTGGTAACCAGCCGTCGGCAATGATGGGGGTGGAAGCACGTGGAGAGGAACGACGATGACCACGCAGGGCATGCCCTCGATGGACCCCCGGCCGAGCGGCCTGACGATCGGGACCTATGACACCTACCGGGAGGCGCAGCGAGCTGTCGACTACCTCTCGGACGAGAAGTTCCCGGTCGAGCACACGACCATCGTCGGCAACAACCTGCGCCAGGTGGAGAAGATCACCGGCCGGCTCACCTGGGGCAAGGCGCTCGGCGCGGGTGTGGCCAGCGGCGCCTGGTTCGGTCTGTTCGTGGGTCTGCTGCTGGGGCTGTTCACCAACGGCAACTGGCTGGCGGCCTTGCTCACCGGCGTCGTTCTGGGCGCGTTCTTCGGCCTGGTGTTCGGCGGCCTCGGCTACGCCCAGTCGGCCGGCCGGCGGGACTTCACCTCGCGGACCGCGGTGGTGGCGACGACGTACGACGTACTGTGCGACTTCAAGTACGCCGAGGAGGCCCGCAACCATCTGGCCAAGCTGGCCCTCAAGGGTGAGGTCAACCCGCGACTGCCCGACCAGCCGATCCAGCAGCAGACGCCGCTGCAGCAGCCGCACGAGTGACGCCCGAGTGACGCCGTGACGAAGGTCTCGCGCGGGTGAGAGGTAGGCCACGCGCGGGCTACTGCCCAGTCACGTCGACTTTCGGCAGCATGGGTCCGGGGATACCGGAAGGAGCCGAGGGCATGCAGTTCGGGCGTAGCTACGAGGAGTTCGAGGTCGGCGCGGTCTACAAGCACTGGCCGGGCAAGACGGTGACCGAGTACGACGACCACCTGTTCTGCCTGCTCACGATGAACCACCACCCGCTGCACCTGGACGCGAGCTACGCCGAGCAGACCACCCAGTTCGGCAAGAACGTTGTGGTGGGCAACTACATCTACTCGATCCTGCTCGGGATGTCGGTCCCGGACGTCAGCGGCAAGGCGATCGCGAACCTGGAGATCGAGTCGCTGCGGCACGTCGCGCCGACCTTCCACGGCGACACGATCTACGGCGAGACCGTGGTGCTGGACAAGTGGGAGTCGAAGTCGAAGGACGACCGCGGCGTCGTCTACGTGGAGACCAAGGGCTACAAGCAGGACGGTACCGTCGTCTGCCTGTTCCGCCGCAAGGTGATGGTCCCCAAGAACAACTACCTGGAGGCCCGGGGTGGGGAACAGCCCGGCCGCCCCACCCCTGCCTCCTAGTCAGACACTGCCTAGGCGAGCGTCAGCTCAGGAAGATCTCGATCACCGGGACCAGCACGTCCGGGCGCTGGATCGGGAGCTTGAGGGTGAGGGTGTCCGCGGACACGCCGCCCATGGTCGTGTTCTGCGCCTTGCGCTTCGGGTCGTTGACGATCCGCTTGATCTCCGAGGCGTCGTTCAGGAGCTGGGCGTACTTCACCTTGCCGGCCAGGCCAGCAAGGTGGATGTGGCCCATCGGCCAGGAGAACAGGTGCAGGTAGAGCCGGTCACCCTTCTGGGTGTAGCGGCAGTCGGCCGGTGCGGTCAGCTCGCTCGGCCGCGCGCCGCGGACCGACCGCTCGTGCAGCCGCATCCACTCGCCGATCGACGCCAGCGTGTTCAGCGCCCGAGGGTCGAACTCGCCGCGTCCGGTCGGGCCGACGTTCAGCAGCAGGTTGCCGTCCTTGGAGACCGAGTCGACCAGCATCTTCACCAGCGTCTCGGGTGACTTCCAGTCCAGGTTGTCCCGGTCGTAGCCCCAGCTGCCGTTCAGCGTCTGGCAGGCCTCCCACAGCACCGGCTGCCCGTCGCGGGTCATCGGCCCGTCCGGCTGGTACTGCTCGGGGGTGACGAAGTCGCCCGGGATGTCCAGCCGGTCGTTGATCAGGATGTCCGGCTGCAGCTCGCGGCACATCGCCATCAGTTCCTCGGACCGCCACTCGTCGCGGCCCTTGCCGTTGCCCGGACCTGGCTGTCCGTCCTCGCGGTTGCGGTTGGGGTAGGAGAAGTCGAACCACATGATGTCGATCGGGCCGTAGTTCGTCAGCAGCTCACGCGTCTGCGCGTGCAGGTAGTCGGCGTACACCTGGACGTCCCGTCCGGCCGCCTTCGCCCAGGCCTCCTCGTCGTACCGCTGCGGGTGCACGACGTCGATCGGGAACTCCTTGTGGTGCCAGTCGATCAGCGAGTGGTAGAACCCGACACCGAGCCCCTCCTCCCGGCATGCCTCGACGAACGGGCCGACCAAATCCTTACCCCACGGGGTTTTCGCGACCGTGTAGTCGGACACCGCCGAGTCCCACAGGCAGAAACCCTCGTGGTGCTTGGTCGTCAGTACGGCGTATCGCATGCCGGCCTCGCGGGCGGCCCGGGCCCACTTGCGCGGGTCGTACAGGTCGGGCTCGAAGTGGTCGAAGTACGGCTGGTAGTCCTCGTCGGTCAGCCGCTCGCGGTTCTTCACCCACTCGTGGCGGGCCGGCAGGGCGTACAGGCCCCAGTGGACGAACAGGCCGAACCGCCAGTCACGGAACTTCTCGACGGAGTGCGCAGGAGGCGCGTCGGTCATTTCGGATCTCCTCGGAGGTAGTTAACGGCCGCCCAGACCAGTGACGAGCAGGCCGCGGACAAGGTGCTTCTGCAGCAGGATGACGAGCAGGACGGTGGGCAGCATGGCCAGCACGGAGGCCGCCATCATCAGGTTCCACTGGGTGCCCTGCTGGCCGATGAACTGGGCCAGGCCGAGCGGCACCGTGCCCTTGTCCGCAACGCTGTTGATGATGATCAGCGGCCACAGGAAGCTGCCCCAGAAGCTGATGAAGGTGAAGACGGTCAGTACGGCGATGGCCGGCCGGGCCAGCGGCAGCATGATCCGCAGGAACGTGCCGAACGGGCCGCACCCGTCCACCCGGGCCGCCTCCTCGAGCTCGGCCGGCACGGTCAGGAAGAACTGCCGGAGCAGGAACGTGCCGAACGCGGTGAACGCCCAGGGCAGGATCAGCGCCCAGTAGCTGTCCACCCAGCCGAGCGACTGCATCAGCCAGTACATCGGGACGATCAGCACCTCCTGCGGCACCATCAGGGTGCCCAGGAACAGCACGAACAGTTGCTCACGGCCCGTGAACTTCAGCCGGGCGAACGCGTACGCCGACATGCTCGAGGCGATCACCACGACCAGGGTGCCGACGATCGCGACGAACAGGCTGTTCAGGAAGTACCGGCCGAACGGAGCGAACGTGAAGGCGTCGGCGTAGTTCTGCCAGCGGATCTCGGACCCGAACAGCTCCGGGGTCGGCGTGAACACCTCGTCCGCGGGTTTCAGCGAGGTGGACACGGCGTACACCAGCGGCACCAGGAACAGGATCGCGACGATCACCAGCAGGACGTGCGACACCCCGTTGCGGACGCGGCGCCCGACGTGGGCGGTGGTCTCAGACGTCATAGTTCACCCACTTGCGCTGGCCCAGGAACTGGATCGCGGTGATGCCCATGATGATCACGAACAGCACCCAGCCGGCCGCCGAGGCCAGCCCCATGGTGAGGAACTGCCAGCCCTGGTTGTAGACGTACATGACGATGGTCTGGGTGGACACGCCCGGCCCGCCCTGGGTCAGGATGAACGGCTGGGCGAACACCTGGAACGAGGTGATCAGCGTCATCGTGGTGGCGAAGAAGATCGACGGCGTGATCATCGGCCAGGTGACGTACCGGAACCGCTGCCACACCCCGGCGCCGTCGATCTGCGCCGACTCCAGTTGCGACTGCGGCACCTGGTCGAGCGCGGCGGAGAAGACCAGGAAGTTGTACCCGAAGCCCTGCCAGACCGACATCGCGACGATCGCCGGCATCGCCCAGGCCGACGAGCCGAGGAAGTTCGGCGCGCTCACCCCGAACCAGGTCTGCATCGTGCTGTCGATCAGCCCGCCGGGCTGGAACAGCAGCCGCCAGACCATCACGTTGGCCACCATCGGCGTCATCACCGGGATGAAGAACAGCACCCGGAACGCCTGCCGGCCCTTGATCTTCGGCCCGAGCCAGAGCGCCAGACCGAGCGAGACGACCACGTTCAGCGGGACGTACAGCACCACGAACAGCGCGGTGTTCAGCACCACCCGGCGGAACACCGGGTCGTTCATCAGCTGGGTGTAGTTGTCGAGGCCGAGGAACTGGCGCTCGCCGAACACCGGCCAGTCGAACAGGCTGATCGCGAGCGCCATCGCGGTCGGGAACAGCGTGAACAGCGCCAGGCCGCCCAGGCTCGGGGCCAGGAAGACGCTGGCGTGCCGGCCGTCCCGCCGCAGCGCGGGCCGCCGCCCCGCCCGGTCCGTCCGGGACGGCGGGCTGGGCGGAGCAGCGGTCGTGGTGTTGAGCGCGGCCATCAGGATCCGGCGCCCGCCTGGTCCTGGATGGTCTTCAGCGCCTGGTCCGGCGGGATCTCGCCGTTCAGCGCCTGGGTGCCGAACCGGTTGAGCAGGTCGGCGACCTGGACCCAGTTCTTCGAGGTGACCAGAGCGACGGAGTTCTCCGAGGCATAGTCGATGGTCTCCTTCGCGCCGTCGATCTTCGCGGCGGTGAACCAGGCGTCGTGAGCGGCGATCCGGGCCGGGTACGCGCGGCCGGCCGCGGCCAGTGTCGTCAGCGGCTTCTCACTCGTCATCGACATGATCGCCTGGAAGGCGGCGTCCGGCGTCTTGCAGGACCGGGAGATGCCGAAACCGGAGCCGGCGGTGTAGGTCTTGGACCCGTCCGGGCCGGCCGGGATCGGCGCGATGCCGAGCTGGAACTTGACCTTGCCCTTGGTGTCGATCAGCGACCACGGCCCGTTCAGCTGCATCGCGGCCTTGCCGGCGGCGAACTGCTGCGCCTCGAAGTCGGGGTTGCCGGACGGCACCTGCGGCGCGATCTTGTCGGTCTTGACGAAGTCGGCGTACTGCGAGAACCCGTCGACGAACTTCTGGTCGGTCAGCGCGAGCTTGCCGTCGGCGAGCGGCTCCGCGCCGGTCGTCGTCCGCACCCAGGAGGTGACGCCGAGGTCACCGGGCGCCGTCACCAGGCCGGTCCGCCCGGCGGCGGTGAGCTTCTTCGCGGCCGCCTTGAACTCGTCCATCGTCCAGCCCGGCTTCGGCTCGGCCACGCCGGCCGCCTTGAACATGTCCTTGTTGTAGAAGATCACCATCGGGCCGGAGTCGTACGGGATCGCGATCTGCTTCCCGTCCACCTTGAGGCCGTCCATGATCGGCTTGTCGAAGTCCTCGGCCTTCAGGCCGTACTTGCTCATCAGGTCGTCCAGCGGCAGCATCGCACCGGCGTACGACGCGGTCCGCAGGCTCTGCATGCCGATGATGCAGGGCGCCTTGCCGCCGGCCAGCAGGGTGCCGATCTTGGCCCAGTAGTTGTTCCAGTCGGTGCCCTGGAGCTTGACGGTGATACCGGGGTGGTCGGCGGTGGCCTGGTCGGCGACCTTCTGCCAGGCCGCCTGGTCCTCGGTGCCGCCGATCCAGAACGACCAGGTCAGGTCGGCCTTGTCGGCGGATCCGGAACTGTCACCGCCTCCACTGCCGTCATTGCCCCCGCACGCAGCCACCGCCGTGAGGGCGAGGGCCGAGAGGGTGGCGATCGCCCAGCGGCGCACCCGCGCTGGTGTTCGGTTCATCCTGACCTCCAGGGGAACTGGTACCTCGAAGAACGAGTTGATTCATCCGATCTATATGCTGTCCTCTTGACATGAGTCAACAGTTCGTGTCCTTAATTCAGGGACGAAACCTAGCGCTGAGCCTGAAAAAGTCGCTCAGACATCCGATGTGTGCGTGATTGACATCGGATGTCTGGCGCCGTTCCTGTGAAGGAGGTGGGTGTGCGGGTCACCGATGAGGCGATCGACCGGATCAAGCAGATGATCGTGACCGGCGAGCTGCGACCCGGCGATCGGCTGCCGCGCGAGCCGGACCTGGCCGCGCGCCTGGGCCTGTCCCGCAGCTCGTTGCGTGAGGCGGTGAAGGCGCTCGCGCTGATCCGGGTGCTCGAGGTGCGTCAGGGTGACGGCACGTTCGTGACGAGTCTCGACCCGGCGCTGCTGATGGAGACGATGGGCTTCGTCCTCGACCTGCACCAGGATGCGTCGGTGCTGGAGTTCTTCGAGGTACGGCGCATCCTCGAGCCGGCCGCGGCCGCCCGGGCCGCGCTGCGGATGGCGGACGCGGACATCGCCGAGTTGCGCCAGTTGCTCGACGACCTCGGCCCGGAGCCGTCGGTGGAGGACCTGCTCGCCAGTGACGTGGAGTTCCACCGGCTGCTCGCGGTCGGCAGCGGCAACCGCGCGCTCGCGTCGATCATCGACAGCCTGCGCCAGCCCACCTACCGGGCCCGGATCTGGCGCGGCCTGACCCAGAACGACGCCGTCGCCCGGACCTTGGCCGAGCACCGGGCGATCCTCGACGCGATCGAGGGGCGCGAACCGGAGGTGGCCAGGTCCTGGGCGACGGTGCACATTGCCGGCGTCGAACGCTGGATACAGGAAGCCGTCAACCTCGACGGGGAGGACGAAGCTCCAGAAGCACCGCAGAAGGCATCGGGAGGGTCAGTTCGACTGCTGCGCCGCTCGACTCCAGCGGAGTACTGACCAGCCGGGTGCGCTCGGCCAGCTCGGCGAGCTGCTCGTCGGTCGGCCAGTCCTCGACGCCCAGCTCGACCGCGGCCGTGGCGACATCGCCGACGCCGATCCCGAGCGTGGTCGCGGTCGCCTCCCAGGCCGGATCGACGCCGGGCACCTCGACGCGGACCGTCCTGGACAGTTCCGGCGCACCGCCCGCCTTGGTCTGGTCGAGGGTGAGATTCCACAGCAGTACGGCGATCCGCTCGTCGTCCCGTGATGCCCAGGCCTCGACCAGGCTGCCGCCGCCGTCCCCGGTCAGCGTGACCGGCAGCTCGACCGGGCCGAGCCGGCTGAGCAGGCTCATCGCGTGGAACCGCGGCTTCGCCACGCCACCCACGGTCTGCAGGCCGAACCCGCCGTGCAGGAAGCGTGGTGGGCGGCCCAGCTCCTCGAAGTGGTCCGACGCGACCCAGTAGGCCAGCGCGTCCACCCGCCCGGCCGCCGACTTCATCCCGCGGAGCAGGAACACCCCGGAGAACACCGAGTCGTTGATCGGGTTGAAGTGCGTCGGCGTCACTCCCCACTCGGTCCACAGGATCCGCGCGTCGCTGAACCCGTGCCGGTCCAGCGAGGCCTGCACGTCGAGCGGCGGGCTCCCGTAGGTGTGCGTCGACACGAAGTCCACCGGGGTGCCGTGAGCGGCGGCGTGCGCGAGGAGGTCGTCGACCCATCCGGCCGCGGCCGACGACGGGCCACCGATCGCGAGCCGGGTGTCGACCGACTTCACGGCCGCCGCGGTCACGTCGTACAGGTGCAGCCACTCGGTCTTCGTGCCAGACCAGAAGACCTCGAGATTGGCTTCGTTCCAGACCTCGAAGTCCCAGGTCAGCACCTCGTCGAGGCCGTAGCGCTCCACCAGGTGCTCGACGAGGGCACGGACCAGGTCGTACCAGGCGTCGTACGACGACGGCGGCGAGATGATCGCGCCGTACTCGAAGACCGTCTTGGCCGGATCGCTGGCCAGCTCCCGGGGCATGAAGCCGAGCTCGACCACCGGCCGCAGGCCGATCCCGAGCAGCTTGTCGTAGATCGCGTCCACGACCGAGAAGTCGTAGCCCGACGCGCCGAACACGTGCGTGTCGTCGTGGAAGATCGCGTGCGCCCGGACCGTCCGGACACCGATCTCGTCATGCATCCGGCGGAGCGCCTGCTCCAGTTCGGCGCCGATCTCCCGGCCGCCGCTGCGGTCCGTGCAGAGCAGCTGGCTGAGCCGTTCGCTGCCGATCATCGGCACCCACGGCATGGCCAGCTCGGTGCCCTCGGCAACGGCATCGACGGCCACGGTCACCACGGGCACCTCGTTGCCAGCGACCAGCGGCACCGCGTTGACGACCTGGCCGGCGCGGCCGGCCACGGTCACCTCGGGCACACTCGCGACCGCATAGCGGTACGGCGTCCCCGGGGTGCAAGTGGTGTCGACGTACGGCGGCGCCGGGACCGACAGGACGTCACCGCTGTGGTGGTCGACCGGCTCGAGTGGACCGTGGTCGCCGGTGCCGCGCAGGATCAGGTATCCCGCCGCCCCGTCGACCGGTGACCAGTCGATCGTGACCTGGCCGGCCCCGCCGACCGCGGTGACCTCCTTGGGTGGATCGAGGTCCGGGAAGCTGAACTCCCGCTCCTCGTCGCTGCGGATCGCGATCCGCGCGTCCCAGTCGGCCTTGGCGTCGTCGTGCTGCATAGAGAATCTCCTGTGGTGTCTACTCGAGGCCGGACTCGAACTGCTCCATCGCGATCAGCGGCCGGATCCGCTGCTCGACCTGCCGGGTGCTGAAGTTCCGCCGGATCACGTCACCGGCGAAGACGTTGCCGATGGCTCCCATCACCATGGCCTGGTCCAGCGACAGGTAGCGGCGGGCGATCGTCGCGGACCGGACCGCGACCGAGTCGAAGAAGCCGCCACCGCCGTACGCCTTCAGGTTGTTCTCGATCCGGGCCAGATTGTCGATCGCCTGCCGCGGCGCGTACTGCATCGCGAGGAAGGCCGCGTGCGGGGTGACCACGCCGTCGCCGAACGTCGGGTTCGGGTTGGTGCCCTCGCGGCAGCCCTCGAAGCCGGCGTCGTAGTTGGTCGCCTCCAGGTCGGACGGGTAGCCGCCCGGGTCCATGCCGATCGCGTCGACGCCGTACACGGAGTACCCGCCCTTGGGGTTCGAGGCGGGGGAGAAGCCCCAGTAGCCGTACTTGGCGTCGTCCATGCCGTGCTCGATGTGCGCGCGAACGGTGAGCGGGTGGTTGATCCCCCAGCTCCGCGGCGCCCACGTCGACTCGGGGATGAACAGGTCCGGCATCAGCGACTCGAACATGTCGCCGCCCCAGGACGGGACCAGCCGCATCCCGCGGTACGAGTACGTGCCCTCGAAGACGTCCAGGCCGAGGTACGTGCGGTGCACACCCTTCGGGCGCTGCTCCACCCAGGACCAGTCGCACGAGTCCGGGAAGGTCCGGTAGGTGGCGAAGTACTGCGTGTGCGGCACCTGCCCGAGCGCGAACCCGATGTACGGCGCGATCCGCGCCTCGGTGTTGCAGGTGTCGTAGTGGAACTTGCGGTAGTACACGTCCGGACCGGTGCCGGCGTGGTTGCCCTTGTCGGTCTCCTCGTCCGGCGGCGGGGTCTCGAAGAAGCCACCGCGCATCAGGCCACCGGGCCGGGCCGCGGGGTTGTAGTAGTAGGCGAAGTTCATCTTGCTCAGCAGGGACTCCGCGAGACCGCGGGCGAGCGGCTCGGCGTTGCGCACCACCATCAGCGCGGCCGCGAACCAGCCGTTGTCGACACTCGAGACGAACGGCGTGATCGGCCTGGTCCCGTCCGGGTCGGTGTACAGCACCTCACCGGTCGACTCGTCGTACCAGTTGAAGTACATGCCACTCGGCTCGTGGTGGTCGACCCTGGTCATCGTGGTCAGGGTCTGGACGATCCTGCGGTACGACTCCTGCGGCGAGATGATGCCGAGCCGGCGGGCGACGACCGTGCTCCACAGGTAGCCGCCGATGTTGGTGGGAGACGTGTAGCGGCTGCGGACCGGGCTCGTGACCGACTCGCCGATGTTGTCGGCGGGCAGCCCGGTCTTCTCGTCGGTCATCGCGACCAGGCTGCGCCAGGTGTCACGGGCCCAACGCCCGACCAGAGCTTTGTCTGCAGTGCTCGGCTTCCAGCCACCCTTCAGAAGCTCTGCAGGTGATGGCGTTCCACCGAAGGCGGGTGTGGCGGTTCCGGCCAGGGCGGCGGCGCCCGTGGCGGCTAACAGGGTGCGGCGACTGATGTTGGCGGTCATCTGTCTCTCCAGAAAGGGGTCTATTTGAGTCCGGTGATCGCAATGCCCTTGGTGACGTGGCGCTGGAAGATCAGGAACATGACCAGCACCGGTATGACGACCACGACCGCGCCGGCCATCAGCAGGCCGTAGTTCTGCGCGTTCTGGCCCTTCGAGTACAGCGCCAGGGCGACCGGGAGGGTGTACTTGTCCTGGGTCTGGGCGATCACCAGCGGCCACAGGAAGTTGTTCCAGGACCCGAGGAAGGTGAGGATGCCGAGCGTGGCCAGGGCCGGCTTGGTCAGCGGCAGCATGATCCGGGCGAAGATACCGAGCTCACTGCTGCCGTCCACCCGGCCGGCGTCCATCAGGTCGTCCGGCAGCCCGAGGAAGAACTGCCGCATCAGGAACACGCCGAACGGCGAGACCAGGAACGGCAGGATCAGGCCCGGGTAGCTGTTGGCCAGGCCGGCGTTGGTGACGAGCACGAACAGCGGCACGAACGTGACCATGCCGGGGATCATCAAGGTGGCCATCACCAGCACGAACAGCGCGTTGCGGCCCTTGAACCGCAGCTTGGCCAGCGCATAGCCGATCATCGAGCAGAACGCCAGGTTCCCGGCCGTCACCGCCAGCGCGACCACGGTCGAGTTGAAGAAGTACCGCGGGAAGCTCTCCTTGCTGAACAGGTCGGAGTAGTTCTGCGAGGTGGCATGCTCCGGCCACCAGGTCGGCGGGACCCGGAGCAGCTCGCCCTGGGTCTTGAAGCTGCCGAGCAGCATCCAGACGAACGGCGCGGCGACGGCGACCAGGCCGAGCACGCCGATCAGATAGATCCACCAGGTACGGCGCATCACTTCTCCCTCAGCAGCCGGAACTGGATGAACGTGACCACCGCGATCACGACGAACAGCAGGTAGGCCATCGCCGTGGCCAGGCCGTAGTTGCCGAAACCGAACTGCTCGTAGGTGTACATCGACACCGACAGCGTGCTGTTCAGCGGACCGCCGTCGGTCATCACGAACGGCTCCTCGAAGAACTGCAGGTAGCCGATGCCGGTGGTCACGCAGTTGAACAGGATGGTCAGCCGGAGCAACGGCAGGATCAGGTACCGGAACCGTTGCCACGGGCCCGCGCCGTCGATCTGGCCGGCCTCCTCGACGGACTGCGGGATGCCCTGCAGCCCGGCCAGGAAGATGATCATCGCGGCCCCGAAGTTCCGCCAGACCGCCATCGCGATCAGCGACGGCATCGCCCAGGTCTCCGACGCCAGCCAGTTCGGCCCCTGGATGCCGAACCAGCCGAGCACGGTGTTCAGCAGGCCGGCGTCCGGGGCGAGCACGAACCGCCAGATCACCGCGATCGCGACGATCGAGGTCACCACCGGGAGGTAGTAGCCGACCTTGAACAGCGCCTGGAACCGCTTGATGCCACGGTCCAGCAGCACCGCGGCGGCGAGTGCGACGACCAGCGTCAGCGGTACGCCGAGCAGCACGAAGTACGCGGTGTTGAACGCGGCCTTCCGGAACGTCTCGTCCTGAAAAGCCTTCACGTAGTTGTCGAACCCGACCGGATCCACCGCGAACGGCGTCCGCAGGTCCCGCTGCCGCATGTCGGTGAAGCTGGTCAGCAACGACCCGACCACCGGCCCCGCCGTAAACGCCAAGAACAAAACCGCAAACGGCAAAACCAGGATCCACGCAGCAGCAGTCTGATGATCCAGGCGGCCACGGCGGGGTGGTCGCCCGCCGGCTCCAGCCGAGGCGGGCTCAGCCCGGCCAGTCGGCGGGGCGCCCGATCGCCTGTCCTGCTTTCCTCCTGCCGGGGCGCGCAGCGCCCCGGCAGGAGCTGTCTCTCGACTCATCGCGATCAGCTACCGGTGCCGATCGACGAGGCCTGGGTCTGGATCGCCTTGGCGGTGTCGGCGGGGGACTGGCCGGCCTTGGCCATCTTCTCGACCTCGGTGTCGAAGACGGTCGCCACCTGCTCCCAGTTCACGATCGCCGGCGGCGCCTTCGCGGACTCCAGCTGCTTGCCGAACACCGGCAGCAACGGGTCGCTGGAGATGCTCGGGTCGTCCCATGCGCTCTTCACCGCAGGCAGGTCCGACGACATCTTGAACCAGCTCGCCTGCGTCTTCGGGTCGCTCAGGAACTTGACCAGCTTCCACGCGCTGTCCTTGTTCTTCGAGGTCTTGAAGACCACGAAGTTCGACCCACCGACGAACGACGTCGAGGTCTTGTTCTTCGGGATCTCGAAGACCCCGATGTTCGGCTTGATCGCGTCTCCGCCGAGCTTGGCCACCGAGCCGGCCATCCACGGCCCGGAGATGAACATGGGCACCTGCCCGCTGACGAACTGCGCCTCGGTCTGGTTCGGCGGCAGGTCGGTCCCGGCCAGCTTCTCGGTGAAGAAGCTCTGGTAGTACTTCAGCCCCTCCTGCATCTCCGGCGTGTCGAAGGTGAACTCCTTCTGGTCCTCGCCGGTGATCTCGGCGCCCGCGGACCAGGCGAACGGCATCACCGTCTGCCAGGACCCGTTGCCGCCCGGCTGCAGGTTGATCCCGTACTTCGCGCCGGCCTTGTCCTGCATCGCCTTCGCCATCGCCTTCAGGCCGTCCCAGTCGGTCGGCGGCGTGGTGATCCCGGCCTTCGCGGCCAGGTCCTTGCGGTAGTACACCAACCGCGTCTCGACGTACCAGGGAACGCCGTACTGCGTCCCGCCGACCTTGGTGGTGTCGAGCGCGCCGGGGTAGAAGCCCTCGCTGTCGAAGCCCTGCGGGGTCGGGTCGAGCGCGCCGAGGTCGGCGAACTCGCCCATCCAGGTGGTGCCGACCATCGCGGCGTCCGGCAGCGTCTGCGCGGTGATCGCGGTGGTGAACTTGTTGTGCGCGGCGTCCCACGGGATCGGCGTGACGGTGACCTTCACGCCCGGGTTGGCCTGCTGGAACTCCTGCATCAGCTTGGGCAGGTTCTCGCCCTCGGTGCCCATCGCCCAGACGGTCAGGTTGCCGGTGGCAGGTCCTTCGCTGACCGTTGTCGTCGCCTGCGAACCCCCGCTGGGGGAGTCCTCCGACCTGCCACACCCTGTCAGCGCAAGGGCTGTGGCGGTGATCGCAGCGCTGCCGATCACCAGTCGGCGGCGGATGCTGTGGGTGATCATCTGTGTCTCCTCACTCGGTTACTTCCGCAGCTGTTTCATTCGTTGCCCGCCCCACCGCCCCGGTCAGGGCTCCCGTGCCGCAGCTGTCCCGCAGCACGAGTTGTGTTGCCAGTACGTCGTTGCGCGCCCGGGTCCGCTCTCCGGTCACCCGCTCGTGCAGTCGCTGTGCCGCCAGCCGCCCCAGTTCGGTCATCGGCTGCCGCACCGTCGTCAACCCCGGCGACACGTACCGCGCCGCCATTACGTCGTCCCACCCCGTCACCACGATCTCCCGAGGGACGGCGACGCCCGCCGCCAGCAACGCCTGCACCGCAGCGAGCGCGAGCTCGTCGTTGGCGCAGACCAGCCCGTCGGGCCGCTTCTTTGCCGTCAGCAACCTCGTGGCGACGGTCGTGCCGGCTTCCTCGGTCATCGGCACGCGCTCTGGTTTCGGCACGTTCATCCCACGACTGCGGAGAGCTTGTGCGAACCCGGCGTACCGTTCCCCGACGTCGTACCCGCTGTCGGGATCACCGACGAAGAGCAGGCCGGTCCGGCCGTGGTTCAGTAGTCTTGTGGTGAGCTGCTCCGCGCTCGCCGCGCTCTCGCTGCGGATCGAGTCGCAGCCGGTCACCGGCGGATGCGCGATCAGCACCAGCGGCACCCCGGCCTTGCGCAGCCCCTGGATCGTCGGCAGGTCCAGCGCGTTGCCGTGGACAACTATCCCGTCGACCCGCCCGGCCAGGTCGCGGACGGTGCGGTTCGGATCCGGGTTGCCGTGTGTGACGGTGATGATGACGCTCTGGCCGTGCTCGCCGGCCCAGCGCTCGTACCCCATCAGCAGGTCGCCGTAGAACGGGCCGGCCAGGTCGGGCAGCACGAGCCCGTGCGCCTCGTGACGTTGGACCGCCAGGCTGCGGGCGGCGCGCAGCGGTACGTAGTTGAGCTCGCGTGCCGCCTGGTCGACCCGGGCCTTCGCCTTCTCCGACACCGGCCCGGTCCCTTGCAGGACACGCGAAACCGTCGCGATCGACAGCTTCGCGAGGGCCGCGACGTCGTAGATCGTCGCGGGCCTGCCGGTGGGTCCGGGTGCCACGTTCTCGCTCCTGGGAGGTTGGAGTGGAAGCGCTTACAGTTTTCGACCCTGCCTTGTCCGGGGTGGGTTGGTCAAGGGGTCGACATCGATCTGGGACCATGAAATCGTGACCATCAACGAACGACAGGACCAGCTGTTCCTGATCCGCCACGGCGAGACCGAGTGGAGCAGGTCGGGCAAGCACACGTCGGTGACAGACCTCCCGCTGACCGCGGAAGGTGAGCGCGTGGCCGCCTCGCTGAAGACACGGCTGGCCGGTGAGACCTTCGAGCTGGTGCTGACCTCGCCACGGGAGCGGGCCCGCCGTACGGCGGAGCTCGCGGGGTTCCCGGACGCGGAGGTCGTCGAAGACCTGGTCGAGTGGGACTACGGGGACTACGAAGGCATCACCACCGCGGAGATCCGCAAGACCGTGCCGGGGTGGACGGTCTGGTCGCATCCAGTACCCAACGGCGAAACGCCCGCGCAGGTCGCGTCCCGGCTCGACCGCGTGAACGCTCGCATCGCCGCCGTACCCGGTGATGTCCTCGTCTTCGGCCACTCACATGCCCTGCGCGGCCTCACCGCCCGCTGGCTCGAGCTCGACGTCACCGAGGGCCGTCACTTCGTCCTCAACACCGCCACCATCTCGACCCTCGGCTGGGAACGCGGCTCACCTGCGGTCCACCGCTGGAACAACGAATAGGTCGACCAGCAGGTCCGCGCGGGCCTGGCGGTGCTCCGGTCGCAGCCGTGCACCCCGGTTGAGTGTCGCTTGCCCGTGCAGCGCACTCCAGAACACCTCGGTCGCCGTCTCGGCATCTGTCGTCACGTACGGCGTGACTCCGGCCAGGATCTCGGTGAACGCCTCCCGGAGCACCGCCGGCGTGTCCGTCGTCCCGAACACCAGCTCGGTCCGCCGGACGAACATCGCGTCGTACATCGCCGGATGCTCTTCGGCGTACCCGAGGTAGGCCCTCGTCAGCCCGCGCAACCCATCGTCCGCACGCCCCTCACGCAGTACGACGGCCAGCTCCTCGAATCCTTGCAGCGCAACGGCCGCGGCGATCGCGTCCATGTTCGCGAAGTGCCCGTAGAGCACCGGCTGGCTGTAGTCGACCTGCTCCGCGAGCCGCCGCGTGGTGACTGCCTCCCACCCCTCGGCCTCCGCCAGCTCCCGGGCCGTCCGGACGATCAGCTCCCGGCGCTCCGCCCGGGCCCGCTCCCTGCGTGACTCACTCGGCATAGGCGAACTCTAGCACTGCTAGACAATCTAGCGATGGCAGTGCTAGCGTCGCTAGAAAAGTTAGCAACGCTAGATTCAGGAGTTCACCATGCGCCGTTTCACCACTGTTCTCACCATCCTGCTCGGCCTGTTCCCGATCTCGTTCGGCGTGCGGTTCCTGCTGCTCGATCCGCAGGGCGCCGCCGCGGGATTCGGCACCGAGTCCTGGCCCACCGGCGCGGCGGCCGGCTACCTGGCCGTCAAGGGGATCCGTGACATCGCCTTCGGGCTGATCATCCTGGCCCTGCTCGCTCTTGGTGAGCGGCGCGCGACCGGAGTGGTGCTGGCCGTCGCGGCGATCATTCCGTTCGTCGACATGGTCGTCGTACTGACCCATGGCGGCACCGTCGCGACCGCCCTCGGCGTCCATGCCCTGACCGGCGTCGTCGTACTCGTCAACGCCTACCTGCTACTGCGCGAGCGTCCCTCAGTTCGCCGCCCACTCGTAGAGGTCGATCGTGCAGTGCTCCTGGAACCCGAGCGCGGCGTAGACGGACCGTCCGGCCGGTGACGAGCCGAGTACGGCGTACTCGACGTCATGCGCCTGCCGTAGCGCGGTGTACGTGATGGCGGCCCCGATTCCGCGTCGGCGGGCTTCGGGGACGGTCATCACGAAGTACACCCCGGCGGCGTCGGCCGCGTGAAAGACGGTGGTCGTCGCGACCGGTTCGCCGTCCAGCCGGCCGAGGTAGTGCCGCCACGGGAATCCGAGGCCGAGGCGGCGGTAGATGTCGGCGACCCAGCGGGCTTCGCGCTCACCCTCGCCGAAGCCGCGACCGAGTGTGTCCGCCCAGATCTTCAGCTGGTCCTCGGTGTCCACCAACGTGATCTCGAGCCCGGGAACCGTGGCCGGCTGGCGCAGCTCGGTCAGCTTCACCGCCATGCCCGGTTCGCTACCGCCGTACGTGAAACCGGCGTCGAGCAACCGCGAGCCGAGATCCGTCGGCCGCATCGACGGTCCCACGTGCCAGCACCCCGGCAGGGCCCGATCCCTCAACTCCTGCAGGGATTCCGCGATCACCCGATCAGCCTCGGCGTCCGGCAGGTCAGCCGCGACGACCGCATTGTGGTAGTCGATCGGCGACCCGCCGATCGTCCACCGGACCGCGCCGTCATCGCGCTGCACCCCACCACCGGCAGCCCCCATCGCCATCAGCAACTCGGCTGCGTTCTCCTCGATCGCCCGTACCACGGAGCTGTCATCCATCCGGCCAGTGTCATTCACCACCCGGGCGCGGCGCGATCGGATTCCAGCTGTCACCATGAGTTCCATGGGCCCGGCGGACACGCTCGGCGGGTTGTTGGCAGCATGGCGGCACGACCTCTTCGTGGGTCGCGCGGCTGAGCTCGACCTGTTCCGAGCCGCCTTGGGAGCCGAGGAGCCGGCCTTCCGGATGCTGTTCCTGGTCGGGCCCGGGGGAGTCGGAAAGACGACGTTGCTCGACGCGTACGCCGCAATCGTCGACGAGGCGGTCACCTGCGTCGTCCGCATCGACGGCCGGGATGTCGTCGGCACTCCCGCCGGGGTGACCGAGGCACTCGCGGGCACCGTCGACATCGCGCCGGGCGACGCTGCGATTCGGCTGCCGTACGGCGAGCGGCTGGTCCTGCTCGTCGACGGCTGGGAGCGGCTCAGCGCGGTCGAGAGCTGGCTGCGGGAGCGGCTGTTGCCCCGGCTGCCGGCGTCGACGATCGTGGTCGTCGCGAGCCGCGAGCCGCCAGGACCGGAGTGGCGGGCCGATCCGGCGTGGTCCGAGTTGCTGCGCATCGTCTCGCTGCGGAATCTCGAGCAGGCCGACGTCCGCCGGTATCTGGATCGGCGTGGCGTCCGCGCCGACCGGCATGCCGACGTACTCAGCCTCACCTACGGCCATCCGCTGGCGCTGTCACTGCTCGCTGACCGGCTCCGGCGGGACCCGGACGCGGACCTGACCACGTTGCCGATGGACGTGGTGGCCGGGTTGCTCCGATGGCTCGTCGCCGACGTGCCGTCGGTTGCCCACCAGCGAGCCCTCGAGGTGTCCGCTGTCGCGCGTACGACGAGCGAAGGCCTGCTGCGCGCAGTGGTCGCCGACACGGGTGACCCGCACCTGGTGTTCCAATGGCTGGCCGGGCTCTCCGTCACGGAGCTCCGAACCGGCGGCCTGGTGCCGCACGATCTCGTCCGCGACGTGCTCGACGCCGACCTGCGCCGGCGTGATCCGGACGGCTACCGCGAGGTGTTCCGCGCGGTGCGTGCCGATACGTTGGCGCGGATCCGCGGCAGCGAGGGCCGGGCACAGCAGCACGCGATCGCGGACCTGAAGTTCCTGTTCCGCAACCTGCGCAGCGTCCTCGCACCGGTGGAGTGGCAGACCTGGGGCAACGAGTACCCCGACCGGGCCCGGCCGGCCGATCATCAGGCGATCGAAGACCTCGTCCGCACCGGGGAGGGCGACGACTCGGCCGCGCTGGTCAGGCGGTGGCTGGACCGCCAGCCGGACGGGTTCCACGTGATCCGGGGGATGGACGGGACCGTTCGCGGCGTCCTCGCGCTGCTCGACCTCACCGTCGTGACGCCGGCGGATCGCGACGCCGATCCGGGTACTGCGGCCGCCTGGCGCTTTGCCCAGAGTACGGCGCCGGTGCGAGCCGGTGAGTCCGTCGGACACTGCCGGTTCATCGTCGATTCCGAGGTGTACCAAGGCCCGTCTGCCACGCTGAACGCCGTACCGGTCCTCACCCTGCAGCGGCAGTTGGCCACTCCACACCTGGCCTGGGACTTCGTCACCCTGGCCGAGCCGGACCGGTGGAACGACTACTTCGCCGCCGCGGACATGCCGCGGGCAGTGGGTGCGGACTTCGTCGTGGGTGGCCGTCGCTACGGGCTGTTCGGCCACGACTTCCGGCGGGTCCCGGTCGAGCTGATGACCGAACGCTGGACCGAGCGTGCCCTGGCGGACGACGCCCTGCTGCAGCCGGCCGCGGTCCCGGAGCCTGAGTTGCTTGTGCTCGCCCGCGGTGACTTCGCCGATGCCGTCAAGCAGGCGTTGCGAGACCTGCACCGCCCCGACCTGCTGAGGCGCAATCCGTTGCTGCGCACGCGTTGTGTCGCCGGCCACGAGGATGCCGACGGACTGGGGAAGCTGCTGCACACCGCCGTCGCCACCTTGGCCGACGATCCTCGCGACGACCAGCTGTACCGCGCGCTGCAGACGACGTACGTCCGGGCGTCTCGCACCCAGGAAGCAGCGGCCGCGGCGCTCGGCCTCCCGTTCAGCACCTACCGTCGGCACCTGCGGCAAGGGCACGACCGCGTCGTCGCCTGGTTGTGGCGACGAGAGCTCGGCCTGAGTGAGCACAGGTGAACAGTCTTTGACCTGGTAGCCGGACCGGGATCGTCGGCACCTTCGCTACAGGAGGTTTGCCATGACATCGACCGATCGGGACCGCGCCGTCGTCCTCGGCGGCAGCATCGCCGGCATGCTCGCGGCGAGGGTCCTCTCCGAGACGTACGCCGAGGTCGTCGTGGTCGACCGTGACGAACTCGGCCCCGAGCTGGCGCCTCGCCGCGGCACGCCGCAGTCGCGGCACCTGCACGGCTTGCTCTCGCGCGGCCACACAGTGCTGGAGGATCTCTTTCCGGGGCTGACCGCCGAGCTTAGCGCGGATGGAGCACGGGTCGGCGACATGCTCGCGGACACCCGCCTGTGCTTCGGCGGGCACCGTTTCCGGCAGGGGGTCTCGGGCCTCCCCGCGATCTGCGCGAGCCGCCCGGCCCTGGAGACGACGGTACGGCGCCGCGTCCTGGCGCTGCCGTCCGTCAGGGTGCTCGGGCGGCACGACGTCGCCGGTGTGATCGCCGAGGGCCGGCGGATCGTGGGCGCCCGGGTGGTCGGCCGCGCCGATGGCAGCGCGCCGGTCGAACTGCCCGGCGACCTCGTCGTCGACGCGACCGGTCGCGGATCGCGGCTTCCGGTGTGGCTCGAGGCGCTCGGCTTTCCGGCGCCGAGGCAGGACCGGCTCGCGGTCGGCGTCGGCTACGCCAGCCGGCGCTACCGGCTCCGTCCTGGTGCCCTGGGCAACGACCTGGTGGTGATCTCCGCTCCCTGCCCGGCGCGGCCGCGAGGTGGTGGCCTGTCGCTGATCGAGGACGGGAACTGTCTCGTCACGCTGATGGGCGTCCTCGGCGATCATCCCCCGACCGACCCGGACGGCTTCCTGCGGTTCGCCGCCGACCTCGCGCTACCGGACCTGTCCCGGATCCTGGCGACAGCCGACCCCTTGGACGATCCGGTCGCCTACCGGTACCCGGCGTCGCGGTGGTGCCGATATGACCGGCTGGACCGCTTTCCGGCCGGCCTGGCCGTACTCGGCGACGCGGTCTGCACGCTCAACCCCGTCTACGGACAGGGAATGACGGTCGCGGCGCTCGAGGCCGAGGCGCTTCGCCGGCACCCGGCCGACGGCCGCCCACTTCTCGGCCACCTTCGCGAGACCGGCCGGATCGCCGGCGCCGCCTGGGCCCTGGCGAGAGGAGCCGACCTGTCGTTCCCCGAGATCCCCGGCCGGCGGACGGCCCCTGACCGCCTCTTCGGCCGGTACGTCGGGATGCTGCAGGCCGGCGCCGCCCGCGACGTGCACCTCGGACGAGCGTTCCTCCGGGTGACCAGCCTGGTCGATCCGCCGACGGCCTTGCTCCGTCCCGCGGTCGTGGCCCGGGCGTTGGCGGCAGCTAGCCCGGTAGCGCGTTCCACTGCTCGAGCGTCGAGGCCAGGAGCGTCGTGGTCGGCAGGGTCAGGAACTCCGCGCGGGTGACGAACCTCGCATCGGAGGCGTCGTCACCCGGCGTGAGGCTGCCACCGACAGCCGTCGCCTCGTAGTCGCGGATCACGTAGAGCGTGCCCTTCGGGCCGTCGCGCTCGACCTCGCCGACCAGCTCGCCGACCTCGACGGTGAGACCGGTTTCCTCCGCGACCTCCCGCGCCACTGCGGCCGGGTCGTCCTCTCCCGGCTCGACCCGCCCGCCCGGGACCGACCAGAGCCCACGGCCGGGCTCGTTCGCTCTCCGGACCACGAGCAGCCGGTGCTGGTCGTCGTACACGAGGGCCCCGACGCAGTCGACGCGGTGCGCATCCATGCCAACCCACGATAGGGGCACCCTGGGGACAACGGGCGGGTGCTGGGGAAGACGCGGATAGCATCAGCCGTGACAGTTGTCCATGGAAGGGATCCGGCACCGCTCGTGCGTATCGACCTGCACACCCATTCGAACCGCTCGGACGGCACCGACCCGGTGGACGTCCTGATGGCGCACGCCAAGCGGGCCGGCCTGGACGTGATCGCGCTCACGGATCACGACACCGCCGACGGGTGGGCCGACGGCCGTCGCGCCGCGGAGCAACTCGGCCTCGGGTTCGTCCCCGGGCTCGAGATCTCCTGCAAGCTCGACTACATCAGCGTGCACCTGCTCGGGTACCTGCCGGATCCGTCGTACCCGGCGCTGGCCGAGGAGCTGCGGATCGTCCGCGACGGCCGCACCGACCGGATCCCGTCCATCGTCGCCCGGCTGAACGGCCTCGGCGTCACCCTGACCGTGGACGAGGTCCTCGCCCAGGCGACCGGTACGCCGTCGGTCGGCCGGCCGCACGTGGCCGACGCGCTGGTCGCGAACGGGACGGTCGCCAACCGCAGCGAAGCGTTCGACCGGTTCCTGGCCGACGGCAAACCGGGACACGTGTCGCACTACGCGATCGAGCCCGGGCGCGCGATCGACCTGGTCCGCGAGGCCGGCGGAGTCCCGATCATCGCCCACCCCTGGGGCCGGTCCAGCTACAAGGTGATGACCGCGGACACCATCGCCCGCCTGGTCGACGACCACGGGCTGGCCGGGATCGAGGTCGATCACCAGGACCACTCCGAGGAGTCCCGGACGGCGTTGCGCGGTATCGCGCGGGACCTCGACATCATCTACACCGGCTCCAGCGACCACCACGGCGTCGGGAAGATCGACCACGACCTGGGCGTGAACTCCACCGAGCCGGAGCAGTTCGAGCGGCTCCTCGAGGTCGCCAAGGCCAATGCAGCCGCCGCTACCGAGGCTCGGGTGCCCGAGGCCTACCTGCCGTGAACAATGTCATCAACCTGGCGTTGCTCAGCGAGGTGGTGGTCACGCTGTTCGTGATCATGGACCCGCCGGGCACGGTGCCGGTGTTCATCTCGCTGACCGCCGGCCAGTCCCGCGCGGTCCGGAAGAAGGCCGCCTGGCAGGCGGTGCTGGTCGCGTTCGGCGTGATCGTCGTGTTCGCCGCCTTCGGCCAGCAGATCCTGCACCACCTCGGCATCACGCTGCCCGCCCTGCAGTGCGCGGGCGGTCTGCTGCTCCTGCTGATCGCGCTGCAACTGCTGACCGACACGGCGGAGGATCCGGTCCAGACCAAGAACGTGAACATCGCGTTCGTCCCGCTCGGCACGCCGTTGCTCGCCGGGCCGGGCGCAATCGTGGCCACGATGGTGTTCGTGCAGCGCGCGGACGGCGCGTTGCCGGACGTGGTCGCGATCTCGGTCGGCATCGTCCTGATCCACCTGGTGATGTGGCTGACGCTGCGGTTCTCCGGCGTGATCATGCGGATCCTGGGCGAGAACGGTGTGCTCCTGGTCACCCGGATCGCCGGTCTGCTGCTGAGCGCGATCGCCGTACAACTGGTCGCGGACGCGGTCACCGACTTCATCAAGGCGGGCTGACATGAGCGACGACATGCTGCCCGGGATGCCGACGCGGTTGTTCGTCGCGACGCCGACGAAGCTGCTCACCTTCGCCGACTGCAAGCGGAAGTATCGCTACACCTACCTGGAGACGCCGCGTCCGTCGAAGGGCCCGCCGTGGGCGCACAACACGGTCGGCGCGGTCGTCCACGAGGTGCTTGCCGACTTCTTCGGTCGTTGGCCGGCCTCCCGCCGTACTCCGGACGAAGTGGTCGCCAAGATGCGGTCGAGCTGGCGCAGCGAGGGCTTCCGGGACGAGGTGCAGTCGCTCGACTGGCGGGAGCGGTCGACGTCGATGGTGCTGGCGTACCTGCGGGATTCCGATCCGTACTACGAGCCGCGGGGAGTGGAGCGTACGGTCGCCTTCACGACCGAGCGCGCGTCGCTGCGCGGCCGGGTGGACCGGATCGACGAGCGGCCGGCGCGCGATGGAAGCGGTGGGACCGAGCTGGCGATCGTCGACTACAAGACCGGGCGTCGGCCGTTGACGACCGATGACGCGCGGTCGTCGCTGGCGTTGGCGGTGTACGTGCTGGGCGCGCGGCGGCTGCTGCACAAGCCGTGCACGCGGGTCGAGCTGCATCACTTGCCGACGAACACGGTTGCTGGTGCTGATCACGACGATGCTTCGCTGGCTCGGCATCAGCGGCGGGCGGAGTCTATTGCCGATGACGCCGCGGCGGCTGAGGCTCGATGGCAGGAGGGTCTGTCTCCGGCTCAGGTCGATGAGGCGTTTCCGCCGGAGCCTTCGCCGATGTGCGGGTGGTGCGACTTCGTCCGGATCTGCCCGGAGGGGCGGCGGGTCGCGCCGCCGCGTGAGTCGTGGGCCGGGCTGGACGACAGCGTGCCGGTCGCGATGGAGGACGCTAGCTGATCTTGGCCCGCTTTCGCGTTCGTGCCAGCGCTGTGTGCGTGGGGTGCCAGCGGGTCGGTGGAGGCTGAAGGCAACTGAGAGGGGTTGCCTGATGAGCGCGAAGACTGTGAACAAGCTGCCGGTGCCGGGTGCGACGCTGCACTACGAGGTGACCGGATCCGGGCCGGTGCTGCTGCTGATCGCCGGCGGCGGTTCGGACGCGGGGATCTTCAGCGGAATCGTCGGCCAGCTTTCGGCCGATTACACGGTGGTGGCGTACGACCCGCGCGGCAACTCCAGGAGCCCCTACGTCGGTCAGCCCGCCGGCGAGGCCGTGGTGCAGGCGGCCGAGGACGCGCTGGCCGTGATCGACGCGGTCGCCGGCGACTCACCGGCGTACGTGTTCGGGAGCAGTTCAGGCGCGATCACCGGGCTCGAGCTGATCACCCGCCACCCCGACCGGGTGCGGATGCTGGTCGCGCACGAGCCGCCGTGCGTGCAGGTGCTACCGGACGCGGCCGACGCCGCCGCGTTCTTCCAGGACGTGTACGACACCTACCGGCGAGACGGGCTCGACGCGGCGGAGGTGCTGTTCGCGATCGGCACCGGGATGGATCAGGACGAGCTGCCACCGCCAGAGGACCTGCTGCCGGAGTACCAGGAGCTGTTCCGGCGAATGCGCGCCAACGCGGCCGGCTTCTACGAGCACAAACTCCTCCCGTTCACCCGCTACCAGCCCGACCTCGACGCCCTCAAGCAGGTCACGCACAAAATCGTCCCCGCCGCCGGCCACGACTCCGCCGAGTACCTCCCCGGCCGTCCCATCCAGGTCATCGCCGACCACCTCGGCTGGCCCGTAGTGACCTTCCCCGGCCCGCACACCGGCTACGCCACCCACCCAGCCCCCTTCGCCACCCTCCTTTCCCGAGTCCTGGAAGCCGAACTCACCTGAACCCCGGCCGGGCGAGGTCAGAGGGGGCCTCGCCTGGCCGGTCGGCTAATCCAGTTGACTCCCGGCGACGAAGCGGCGTAGCGTCACGATCCTTTCCTTGACAGCGGTGTGGGCTGCCATGCCATCACAGTGGTGTCCGAACCCCCGGGTCTTTCCAGATTCGGGGCAGTTCTGCGTGCCGCTGGAGCGATCGGACGCCACCTCGAGTACTGAGAGGAGGTTGCCGTGGGCGTCTACTGGGCGATCGGCGTACGGTCGTTCCGCCGGTTCTCGACGTACCGGATCGCCACCGCGTCCGGCGCGTTCACGAACACCGTGTTCGGGTTCATCCTGTGCGGCGTGTACCTGACGCTCTGGCACGAGCGCCCGGGCCTCGGCGGGTACGACGTGTCGGACGCGCTGACATTCGTGTGGTTGCAGCAGGGACTGCTGATGCCGATCGGGATCTTCGGTGCGACCACCACGGTCGAGCTCGGTGCGCGGGTGCGCAGCGGAGAGATCGCGGTCGACCTGTACCGGCCGACGCACCTGATGCTGTGGTGGCTGTCGGTGGATCTCGGGCGGGCCGTGTTCCAGCTGATCGTGCGCGGTGGTGCGCCGCTGCTCGTCGGCGCGCTGGTGTTCGACCTCAAGTTCCCTTCCGATGCGCTCACCTGGCTGGCGGTCGCGCTCGGCCTGGTCCTCGCCATCCTGGTGAGCTTCGGCATCCGGTACCTGGTCGCACTGTCCGGGTTCTGGATCACCGACTCGCGCGGCATGGAGGCGATGGCGCTGGTGCTGTCGCTGTTCTTCTCCGGCACGATCCTGCCGCTCGTGGTGTTCCCCGGGTGGATCGGCGAGTTCGCCCGGGCGACGCCGTGGGCCGCGACCCTGCAGGTGCCGATCGACATCTGGCTCGGCCGCAACCCCGGCGGGATCGGGTCCGCGCTGCTGTTCCAGTGCGGCTGGTTCCTGGTGCTGCTGCTGATAGGCCAGCTCGTCACGTTGTTCGCGACCCGGAAGGTGGTGATCCAGGGTGGTTGAGCGGCTCCGCCGGGCGCCGGCGCAGTACTGGATGCTCGTGCTGATGTGGATCCGGTCCGCGCTGGCCTACCCGGCGTCGTTCGTGCTGATGCTGTTGAGCACCATGCTGATCACGGTGACGGACTTCGCCGCGATCGTGCTGATGTTCAGCCACATCGACGCGTTCGGCGGGTTCACGCTCGGGGAGATGGCGTTGCTCTACGCAACGGCCTCGATGACGCTCGGGCTGGCCGATCTGGTCACCGGGTCGATCGAGCGGGTCGGCCAGCGGATCCGCTCCGGCTCGCTGGACGTGTACCTGATCCGCCCGGTGCCGGCGTTCATCCAGACCGCCGCGGACGAGTTCGCGCTCCGCCGGATCGGCCGGCCGTTGCAGGCGACCGTGGTCCTGGTCTTCGCCCTGACCAACCTCGACGTCGACCGGACCGTTGCCAAGGGCATCATGCTGCCGTTGTCGATGATCTTCGGATCGGTCATCTTCGCGGCGATCTTCGTGCTCGGTGCGGCCTTTCAGTTCCTCGCGATCGACTCTGCCGAGGTGGCGAGCGCGTTCACGTACGGCGGCCAGACGTTGACGCAGTACCCGTTGAGCGCGTTCGGCAAGGACATCGTGCGGGCCGTCACGTTCGTCGTACCGCTTGCCTTCGTCAACTACTACCCGGTGCTCTTCGTACTGGGCAAACCGGCCCCGTTGGGCCTGCCGTCCTGGATCGGCCTGCTGTCGCCGATGGTCGCCGTCGTGATGGTCGCGCTGGCGTCGTTGGCCTGGCGGGGCGGTCTCCGTCGCTACCGCAGCACAGGGAGTTGAGCCCGTGTCAGTCATCGAGCTGTCGCATGTGTCCCGCGCGTTCACCGTGACGTCGCGCGCCGGGTTGCGCCGTACTCGCCGAGTGGTGAACGCAGTGGACGACCTGTCGTTCACGGTCGAGCCGGGGGAGGTGGTCGGCTACATCGGGCCGAACGGCGCGGGCAAGTCGACCACGATCAAGATGCTCACCGGCATCCTGGTCCCGAGCGGCGGCACGATCCGGGTCGCGGGCGTGGACCCGTCGCGCCACCGGCTCAAGCTGGCCACGCGGATCGGCGTCGTCTTCGGCCAGCGCACGACCCTGTGGTGGGACCTTCCGCTGAAGGACTCGTTCGCCGTACTGCAGAAGATGTACGGCGTCCCGCTCGCCAGGCACCGGGAGAACCTGGCAACCTTCGTCGAACTGCTCGATCTCCAGGACCTGCTCGACGTACCGGTCCGCCAACTGTCGCTCGGCCAGCGGATGCGTGGTGACATCGCGGCGGCGCTGCTGCACGACCCGGAGATCGTCTACCTGGACGAGCCGACGATCGGGCTGGACGTGATCAGCAAGGCCCGGTTGCGCGAGTTCTTGGCCCAGGTCAACGCGGAACGCCGTACGACCGTCATCCTCACCACCCACGACCTCGACGACATCGAGGCGCTGTGCTCCCGCGTCATGGTCATCGATCACGGCCACCAGATCTTCGACGGCACCCTGCCCCACCTCAAAGCCAGCCAGTCAGCCCCCCGCACCCTGGTCGTGGACCTCGCCACCTCCCTCCCACCCATCACCGTCCCCGGCGCCACCGTCGTCAAGGTCGTCGGCCCCCGCCAGCACCTGACCTTCCCCACCACCACCAAAGCCGCCCCCCTCCTGGCCGAAATCGCCGCCAACTACCCCCTCGTAGACCTCACCATCGCCGAACCCACCATCGAGTCCGTCATAACCCGGCTCTACACCCAACCCGTCAGGGGTTAACCGGCTCTTGTGACGGATGTGTGGGCGCGGGTTGAACGGGCGCACACCGTTGGGTTGTCGGGTTTGTGAGCGTCGAGGGCGGACCGCCGGGCCATCACAATCGGCTGGCGCCGGCGGTGCCAGGCAGGGTGCCGGGTTGGAGGTGGTGATTGTGATGGCCTGGCGGTCCGCTGCCTCGGGGATCCGTTCGCGGGGTGGCATGGGTGCGGTGCACTCGACCGCCATGCGTGGCGAACTAGGGCACCAAGCTGACCCACACATCAGTCAGAAGAGCCGGTTAACCCCAGCAGCAATGGACAACACGTCCGCAGCCTCGAGCGCCTTGGAATCGGCCCGCCACTGAGCAAGGGCATCCGGGTGATCGGTCTCGTTGAGCATGCCAACCCCGTCGTCAATCAGCCGCCGAGCCTCCGCCGGCCCAATCTCCGTATACGAGAACCAACGCTCCATGTAGCTCGTCTTCTTCCACCAAGTAGCGCCTCATCGGAGGTCCGCGACGACGGTGGCGAACACCTGCTCGGGGACGAATGCCTTGGGGTCGGCCCGCCATTCGGTCAGGTGGTCTGCCATCACGTCAGGGTCGAGCGGGTCGAGGCCGGCCTCGATCAGCGCCTTGGCTCTGGACACGGTGATCTGCTCGTACTGAAGCTCCTGCTCAACGAAGAAGTCGCCCCGCAGGCCCTCGTTGCGGTGGAAGTTCCCCGTCTCCGGCACAAAGCCATAGACATCCTCACCGACCACGGCCACCACCCACAGGAGGCGCTCCCCATCCCTCACGACGTACAGACTCATATGTCTAGGCGAGGTCCGCTGCCATGGAGGCGAAGACGACCTCGGCGTGCATGCCGTCCGGGTCGTCGCGCCACCGCTGGAGTGAGTCGGCAAGCTCCTGCTCGTCAACTGTGCCTATCCCGGAACGGATCAGACGCTCGGCCTCGGCGATGCCGATTTCGGCGTACTCCAGCTCGTTCAGAAAGTAGAAGTCGTGCCGGGCACCCTCGTTCCGGTGGAACTTGCCCGTGTTGACGACGTACGTCCACACGTCCTCATCCACCAACGCAGCCACCCACAGCTCCCGCGCCCCATCCTTCACGAGATACAAGCGCGTCATGTCAGCGGTGGTAGCCAGCGGCTATGGAGAGTACGTCGGTGGGGTCGAGGGGTTTGGGGTCCGACTGCCAGATCGCGAGGTCTTCCGCCTCCTCGACCTCGTCCAAGCGACCGATGCCGTCATCGATCAGCCGCCTGGCCTCAGCCGGCCCGATCTCCTCGTAGCTGAAGTGCCGTTCCATGTAGTAGTCGTTGCGCAAGGCATTGTTGTCATGGAACTTTCCCGTGTTCGCCACGTACCCATACATCGTCTCGTGCGCCAGCGCCGCGACCCACCGCGGATCGTCCTCTTCCTTCACCAGATAGAGCTTCATCGCATCATCCCGTCGTTCTTCGTGATCACTGGCAGGTGCTCCGTCGCTGGTGATGAGTCGGCCGACAATTGCTCGGGGGCATTCGGCCGCTGTCGGGAGTCACTGTAGTTGCAGACCGCCACCGACCGGCCGCCGAGCACGGTCAGGCTCTCGATGCCCCTTGGAGGTGACAGCGTCGCCGACAGATCAACGCATTTCTGCCGCGCGGCGGCGCGCTCCTCCTTCGGGAACTCGCCGCTGCGCTCGATCTCGTACCAAGGAGTCGTCAACTCCTTGACGTTCACAGAATCGGCGGAGTGAAACTGCACCTCGACCCGCTCGATCCCGTCGGCGGCGAGGTAGGCATGAAGCCCCTTGTAGCGGGATCCATCGGTGTAGGACTGCACGGCGTACTTCACCCGCCACCCCTGGTCCGTCAGGCTGTCAATCGCACGGCGTGCGGCCTCGACCAGTTCGTCGGGCGAGGCGGTGAGCGCCGTGTAGCGCAGCACGTCGTCCAGTGGCACCCGCCGCCGCTTCGTCGCGGTGTTCTGGATCTTCCGGGCGAGCGATTCCGGTGACTTGACGCGGCGGGCGAGGTGGTACGGCGATGCAGATGGCGGCAGCGAGGCGAGGAACTGGGCAGTTATCCGGGGCTCGAGGCCGACTGTGTGCTCCAGCAGCCGAAGGCTCCTTCTCGTGGCCTTCGCGCCGTGAAGCCGGGCGATGTCTGCCGCGGACACGACGTTGTCGCCCCAGTCGACAGGGCCGTTGCGGCGGAAGGCTTCGTGGAGGGCGGACGGCTCGGGTGGGCGGTCCGGAGCGGGTGGCATGTGGTCTCCCCAGGTCGATTGGTGCTTTGACCGTAGTGAGTGGGGGAGGGGGTTGTGGGGTGGAAAACGGGATCTGTGGATAAGTCGGGGTGGTTACGGATGGGGTGGGGGTGTGACTTGGGATGGGTGGGGTCGTTGGAAATCGGGTAGGGACCCAACCGGAAGTGGGATTCGGGGGTAGACGAGGTATGCCGACGATGACGGAAGAGCCGGCTGTGGTGGTGGGGCCGCCTTCGGACGGGGCCGGGTTTGCGGAGTGGGTGCGGCCGCACCTGCCAGCGATGGCTCGGTTGGCGGCTCGGCTTGCCGTGGGCGCGGACCGGGACGACATCGTGCAGGAGGCGCTCGCGCGCGCCTGGGCGAAGCGGAGTCAGTACGACGCCAGCCGTGGGACTGCCTCGGCCTGGCTGCTCGCGATCACCGCGGACCAGGCCCGGAAGGCGGCCCGGCGGTTGCGCCCGGCCGCGGAGCTGGACGAGCACGACGGGCCGATGTCGCGACCGGATCTGGACGCCCGGATGGACGTGGACCACGCGCTCACGAGCCTGTCGGCACGGCAGCGCCTCGCGGTGGACTGTTACTACTTCGCCGACCTGTCGATCGCCGACACGGCCGCGGTGATGGGCTGCTCCGAAGGCACCGTCAAGTCCACCTTGTCCGATGCGCGGGCCCGCCTGCGCACCCTGCTGGAGGTCAGCGAATGAACCCGACCGACGAGGTCGACGACCTGCTCACGCGGGCCGGCGCGCGATGGCGCGCGGACCAGCCGTCAGCTCCCGAACCAGACCTGGACCGGATCATGGGCGGTCGCCGCCGCCCTCGCGCCTGGGTCCCGGCCCTGGCGGCCGCCAGCGTCGCCGCGATCGCCGCGGCCGCGCTCACCGTCCTGCCGGGTGGCGAGCAGGAGCCCACGGCCGGACCGCCATCAGTTGCTGAGGGCAACGCGACACCGCAGCTCGCGGAAGCGCCGGCGGATCCGGCGAATGATCAGTTGCTCGTCCGCCCTGGCGACAAGGTCCAGGCCGGCGGCGAGATCATCGCCGCACCCGGCCAGGACCCCGTCTTCTGCCCGTCCCGGCCGACGAACCTGGTGGGATATCCGCCCGGTCAGGAACCAGCCCCGGTCTGTCCGGCGGAGCTCGCTGTGACCCTGAAGAATGTCGACCTCGACCGGCTCGGCAACGTCAGGACGACCAAGGGAGTACGAACGGGCACCGCGACGCTGACCGGGACCTGGGCCGATCGGTCCATCGAGGTCCAGGAGCAGAAGGCCTTCGTCCCACCGCAGGCCACGCCGTTGCCGACACTGCCGTGCCCGCCGCCGACGGGCGGTTGGGTGGCCAAGCCGAGCAACCTGAACTCACCCGCGGTCCTGGCGTTCCTCGACGCGCACAGCGACCAGATCGCCGACCCGGTCGTCCAGCACCCGAGGGGTCATGGCCGGGGCAAGCCGGTCGTTGTCCAGATCGGCGTTGCCCACGGGGATCTCGCCGCTTTCCAGACCAGCTTCGAGAACGTGTACCACGGCAACCTCTGCGTCTCCCGCGCCCTGCTCAGCCGCGGTGACACCAACAGGATCTACCAGAAACTGACGACTCTGACTGGCCGCAAGGAACTCGGCATGCTCGTGACGACCGCTTCGACCCCGGGTGGTGGCCCGGCGGAGGTCGGGGTCGTGGTCTACACCGAGCAAGTCAAGGCCGCGCTCGCGCCGGTCGGGCTCGAGTTGCTGAAGATCAACCCGGCGGTGAAGCCGCTCCGTTGAGGCGGTGACGTCCCGGGTGGATGGCGTGTGAGCTACCCCTCGAAGCGGTCCCGGTCGTGGAAGAACCGCACCAGGAGCTTCGCGGTCGCGGCCGGTTGCTCGATGGCGGGGGAGTGCAGGGCGTCCGGGATGACCTCGGCCTCGACGCCCAGCCCCTCGGCCATTGCGCGCTGGACCGGAAGCGGCCAGCCGTCGTCGCCCTCGCCGTACAGGACCTGCGCGCGTACGCCGGACTTCGCTAGCTGATCGGTCTTGTCCTGCGCGTCCATCAGCCGCCGGGTGATCTCGGCCAGGCTGACCGGGACGTTGCCGGTGAACCGCTTCCGCAGGAAGGCCGCGATCTCCTCGGGCGGCGCGATGTATCCGGCGGCCAGGCTGTCGTGCTGGAGCTTCAGGTCGTACACCTGCTCGATGGGCAGGTTGTCCAGCCCGTACGCCAGCATCTGCAGGCCCTGCACCTTCGCCTCGTCAGTGAAGGCCGCCGGGCCGGAGCACAGCAGGCTGATCGTCGAGAACACCGACGGATCGGTCAGCACCGCCTCACGGGCGACCAGCCCGCCGAACGAGTGCCCGACCAGCTGGCTGTAGCCGCCGAGCGCCATGCTCATCGCGACCACGTCCGCGCCGAGCTCGGCCAGCGCGTACGCCGAGGGGTCAGCCGGGCCGGCCGTCTCGTACTGACCGCGCTGGTCGACCGCTACCGTGCGCCAGCCGTAGCGGCACAGGTGGTCCACCAGCGGCGTGAAGTCCTCCTTGCTGCCCGTCCACCCCGGCACGAGCAGCACCGTGCCCAGCGGCGTGCCGATGTCCGGCACCGCCATCAGGGTCGCAAAGGACCCCCGGTCGGTCTCGAGGGTCGCAGGGTGAACCCCGTCGGGCAACGTCAGCGAACGCGGCGTACTCACAAGTAAAGAGGGTATCCGCTCAGTCCGTCCGAACCAGTGTGGCCGTGGCCACGCCGAGCAGAATCACGATGGCCGCACTGACGACGACCGCCAGCTGTACGCCGTTGGTGTACGCGTCACGCGCGAGCGACAGCAACTGCTCGGCGGCCGGACCAGGCAGGCGATCCGCAGCCGCAATCGCACCACTCAGCGTGTCGCGCGCAGCGTCCGGCGCGTCCGCCGGGACTCCGGCCCGGTAGACGGCCGTGACCAGGCTGCCTGCGATGGCGATCCCGAGCGCCATGCCGAGCTCAGTGCCCGTCTCGCCCATCCCGGACGCAACACCGGCCCGCTCGGGCGGCGCACTGCTCACGATGACGTCGTACGTGAGGGCCAGCACCACCTGGATGCCCAGGCTGGCGACGGCCAGGCCGAGCACCACCGGCAAGCGGTCCGTCAGAGCCATCAAAGCCAGCCCTGGTACGGCGGCCGCGAAGCCGAGCGTCATCGCCGTACCGGCCCGCAGGTGACGCACGACCCACGGCGCACCGAGCGTGCCGGCGATCCCGGTCACCATCATCGGCAGCATCCACAGCCCGGCCTCGAGCGGCGACATGCCGAGCACGAGCTGGAAGTACTGAACCGTCAGGAACTGCATCGCCGCCAGCACGTACAACCCGAACGTCTGCGCCCCGAGCGACGCGCCGAACGCGGCCCGCCGGAACAGCCGCAGATCGATCAGCGGCTCGGTGAGCTCCAACTGCCGCCGCGCGAACACCCATCCCAGGAGTACGCCGGCCACGGCGATCCCCAGGTTGCTCAGGTGGAAACCCGTCCTTCGCGGTCTCCTTGATCGCGTACACGACCGGGAGGATCGCGCCCGTCAGCAGCGCGACGCTGGCCAGATCGATCCGCCCGGCGTGCACGTGGCGGAACTCCGGCAGCAGGATCGGCGCGGTCACGAGCAGCACGATCAGCGGCGGCACGCCGATCAGGAACACCGACCCCCACCAGAAGTGGTCGAGCAGGATGCCGCCGACGAGCGGACCGGCCATCCCGCCGATCATGAAGTTGGTCATCCAGATCGCGATCGCCAGCCGCCGCTGACCGGGGTCGCGGAACATGTTGCTGAGCAGGGACAACGTCGACGGCATCAGCGTCGCACCGGCCAGGCCGAGCAGCGCGCGGGCCGCGATCAGCAGCTCAGCGCTGGTCGCAAACGCGGCCAAGACCGACGCGGCCAGGAATCCGGCGGCGCCGAACATCAGCAGCCAGCGACGGCCGATCCGGTCGCCGACCGTCCCCATGGTTACGAGCAGGCCGGCCACCACGAACCCGTACACGTCGATGATCCAGAGCAGCTGGGAGGAGCTGGGCGCCAGGTCGGCGCTGAGCGCCGGGGCCGCGAGGTGCAGCACCGTGCCGTCCATGCCGATCAGGATGGTGGGCAGCGCCAGTACGGCGAGCCCCAGCCACTCCCGCCGCCCGGCCTTGACCTCTGTGGTCGCTGTCATCTGGTCCATGCCAACCGATGGTGGGAGTTAAAGCAGGGTTGAGGTCAACCCCCGGGGTGCGGTCCGGCGTTCCGGAGTGCGGCACAATGGCCGGGTGCCTCGCACCATGGTGGTAGCCAACCAGAAAGGCGGCGTGGCCAAGACGACCACCGTCGCGACGCTCGGCGCTGCCCTGGCCGAGCGTGGTCAACGGGTGCTTCTGGTCGACCTGGACCCGCAGGCCTGCCTGACGTTCTCGATAGGTATCGATCCCGAGGACCTGGACAAGTCGATCCACCACGTGCTGCTCGGCGGCGTGAAGGCGCGCGAGGTGCTGGTCGAGTTCGACGAAGGTCCGGATCTGCTGCCGGCCACGATCGAGCTCGCGACCGCCGAGGTGCAGCTGGCCCGCGAGAGCGGCCCGGAGCAGGTGCTGCGGACCGCGTTGCGCCCGCTGCGAGCGTCGTACGACTGGATCATCGTCGACTGCCCGCCGACGCTCGGCCTGCTGACGGTGAACGGGCTGTCGGCGGCGTCCGACGTACTGATCCCCTTGCAGTGCGAGACGTTGGCACATCGTGGCGTAGGGCAACTACTTGACACGATCCACGACGTACAGCGGCTGACCAACCCGAGCCTCAACGTTCTCGGCGTGCTGCCGACCCTGTACGACGGCCGGACGACGCACGCCCGCGCGGTGCTCGAGACGATCGCCGACACGTACTCGCTGGATGTGCTGGAGCCGGCGATCCCGAAGTCGATCCGGTTCGCGGAGGCGCCGGCGATCGGCGAGACGGTGCTGACCACGTCGCCGGCCTCGCCCGGTGCGAAGGCCTACCGGGCGCTGGCCGGCGCGTTGCTCTGACCTACGGCCCGCTGACGGACGGCCCGCTGTCCGGCGCCGGCTGCCGCCGGACCCGGTTCCGGAACTTCCACAGCGGTACGGCGATCAGCGCGATCAGCACCAGGAACGGCAGAAGTGCGCCAAGTGCCGTCGCCAGGAAGGCGAACGCCGCGGCGAACGCGTCCCAACCGCCCTTCAGCCCGGCCACGAAGCCACGATCCGGGTCGGTCGGCACCGGCGGCTCGCCCTTGGCCGTCAGGGTGAGCGCGAGCGTGGCGAGCTCGGTCTGCAGGGCGAGGTTCTTCTGCTTGGCCAGCAGGGACTCGAGGTCGGCCTCGCGCCGGGTCAGCTCGGTCTCCACGGAGACGATCTCGCCGATCGTGTTGGCCTTGGTGAGCAGGGTGCGCATCCGCTCCAGGCTGGCGCGCTGGGAGGCGATCCGGCTCTCCACGTCGACCACCTGCTCGGTGACGTCGCTCGACTCCTGGTGGATCTGCATCCGCTTGCCGAGCTCGGACAGCCGCTGGATCGCGGTCTCGTACGACGCGGTCGGCACCTTCAGGACCAGGTTCGCCCGGGTGATCTTGCCGTCGTCGTCGCTGCCGGTGTCCTCGGAGGCGACCTGGCCCTTGAGCCCCGAGATCACCGTGATCGCCTGCTGCCGCTGGGCGTCGACGTCCTCGGCCTCGATCGTCAGCGACCCGGTCTTGATGATCGCCCGGGTCAGCGTCGGCTGAGCTGCCGCCTTGTCCTGCCCCTGTGGTGCAGTGCCTGACGCGTTGCCGTTGGCCGACTCGTTGGAGCCGGTGTCCTGCCGGTCAGCGGGTGCAGCAGTTCCGGCCTCGCTGTTGCCGCTCTCGCCGGAGCACCCTGCCAGCAGCACCATCCCCAGCAATGCCACCCCGGCCGCGGCAGTCTTGATCCGCCTCATCACCCATGCCCCTCTCTCGTGGTTACCGCTAGGACGGCCACCGAGGGGCAGGGTGTTGCAGGCTCAGATCACCGTTCAGCCACGGTCGGGCGACGGGCAGGTCACTCCGGAGCGGTGAAGGTCGGCAGGGTCGGGCTGGTCCCAGGGGCGGGCAGCTCAGCGGCGGGTGCCTCAGCAGCCGGCGCGTCGGCAGCGGGTGCCTCAGCAGTCGGTGCTTCGGTAGTCGGGGCCTCGGCCTTGGCGGCCGCGGTCTTGCGAGTGCGGCTCCGGGTGCGCTTGACCGGCTTCTCGGCCGGCTCGTCCGCAACCACCTCGGCGGCAGCCTCGGCCACGACCTCGTCGGCAACCTCAGACACGACCTCGTCGGCAACCTCGGCCGGCGCCTCCGCGGTCTTCCGGGTCCGGGTGCGCTTGCGGGGCTTGCGCTCGCGCGGCGCCTCGGCGGCCTCGGTCGACGACTCCTCGGTCGGCGGCACCTGGGTCTTGGCGGTGACGTCGGCCTCGGACTTCTCGTCGCCCTCGACCGGCTGCCCCGAGCGAGTGCGCTTCCGCGTCCGGGTGCGCTTGCGCGCCGCCGCCCGCTCGCCGCTCTCCTCGGTACGGCGCCGCGGCTTGTCCTCCCGCGGCTCGCGAGCCTCGCGAGCCTGTCGGATCCGGCCCTTGGCCTCGTGCGGGATGCCCAGGTCGTGGTAGAGCTCCGGCGACGTCGAGTAGATCTCCTGCGGCTCGTCGTACGGCAGGTCGAGCGCCTTGTTGATCGTCTTCCACCGGGTCACGTCCGGCCAGTCGACGAAGGTGATCGCGATCCCGCTCGCCCCGGCCCGGCCGGTCCGGCCGATCCGGTGGATGTAGGTCTTCTCGTCCTCGGGGCAGGTGTTGTTGATGACGTGGGTGACACCCTCGACGTCGATCCCGCGGGCGGCGACGTCGGTGCAGACCAGGACGTCGATCTTGTCGCCGCGGAACCGGGTCAGCGCCCGCTCCCGGGCCTGCTGGTTCAGGTCGCCGTGGATCGCGGCCGCCTTGAAGCCGCGGTCCTGCAGGTCGTCGGTCAGCCGGGACGCCTCGCGCTTGGTCTTGCAGAAGATCATCACCCGGCCGCGGTCCTCGGCCTGCAGGATCCGGGCCACCACCTCGGGCTTGTCCAGGTCGTGCGCGCGGTAGACGAACTGGGCCGTGGTCGGCACCATCTGGGTGTCCTCGTGCGACTCCGCCCGGATGTTCAGCGGGTGCCGCATGTGGGTGCGCGCCAGGCCGATCACGGCCGACGGCATCGTTGCCGAGAACAACATCGTCTGGCGCAGCTCGGGAGTCTTGCGCAGGATGCGTTCGACGTCGGGCAGGAAGCCGAGGTCGAGCATCTCGTCGGCCTCGTCCAGCACCAGCACCTTGATGTGGCTCAGGTCGAGCACACCGCGGTTCGCCAGGTCCAGCAGGCGGCCCGGGGTGCCGACGACCACGTCGACACCGGTCTTGAGCGCGTCCAGCTGTGGCTCGTACGCGACCCCGCCGTACACGGTCAGCACCCGGACGGTCCGGACGGTGGATGCGGTGGTCAGGTCCTTGGCGACCTGGATGGTCAGCTCGCGAGTCGGGGTGACGACCAGCGCCTGCGGCTTGCCGGGCGCGGCGAGTTCCTCGTAGTCGGCCTCACCGGGGGAGATGGTGCGCTGCAGCAGCGGGATGCCGAAGCCGAGCGTCTTACCGGTCCCGGTCCGGGCCTGGCCGATCAGGTCGGTGCCCATCAGGGCGACAGGGAGCGTCATTTCCTGGATCGGAAACGGCTCCACGATGTTGACGCGGTCGAGCGCGTCACAGATCTCGGGCAGCACCCCGAGCTCTCGGAAGGTGGTCAGGCTGATCGCCTCTCACATGCTTGTGCGGACAGTTGCATCAGTGGCCGGGCGCCTGGGGCTCTGCAGCCCCGTCGTGAGGCGCGGGGACACTGTGCAAGCACCTCGCACCAGCTTGCCCATCTGGGCGCGTCACCGGCGAATCGCCCACCAGTGTAACTGCTGAAGCTGTCAACGCCGCTTCGTGTGGTTTGCGCCACTCGTGGCGGTGGACAGATAAGGTGCCGGGCATGGAGCAGACGGCCTTTGATGATCCCGCCTACCGGGCCGCGGCGGTGGATCTGCTGGGAGTGCTCGCGTACGGCGAGCTGATCGCCTTCGAGCGGATGGCCGAGGACGCCAAGCTGGCGCCGACGCTGAACGACAAGGCGGAGCTCGCCGCGCTCGCGACGACCGAGTTCGGCCACTTCCAGCGGCTGCGGGACCGGCTGGTCGCGCTCGGGGTGGACCCGATGGAGGCGATGCGGCCGTTCGTCACCCCGCTGGACGCGTTCCACGACCACACCGCCCCATCGGACTGGCTCGAGGGCCTGGTCAAGGCGTACGTCGGAGACGGCCTCGCGAACGACTTCTACCGCGAGATCGCTTCGTTCGTGGACGCGGAGACCCGGTCCCTGGTGCTCGAGGTGTTCGCCGACTCCGGGCAGGCCGAGTTCGTGGTGGACCGGGTCCGGGCCGCGATCGAAGAGGACCCGAAGCTCGGTGGCCGGCTGGCGCTGTGGGGACGCCGCCTGGTCGGCGAGGCCCTCAGTCAGGCGCAGCGGATCGCCGCCGACCGCGACTCGCTGGCCGCGCTGCTGGCCGGCAGCGTCGACCGCCCAGGCCTGGACCTGGCCGCGATCGGCCGGATGTTCACCCGCCTCACCGAAGCCCACACCGCCCGAATGACCGCCCTCGGCCTCCAGGCCTGAGCACGGCAACGGCCGCCTGCCCTTGAAGGGCGGCGGCCGTTGGGAGAGTGCGTCAGGCGGCTGATGGTTTGCTGTTGCGGGCGGAGATGACCGCGATCACGATCGCGGCGCAGACGATCTGGATCAGGTACTGGATCCAGTCCGGGCCGCTGGTGTCCTTGACGCCGAGGAAGTAGGCGATCAGGCCACCCAGGAAGGCGCCGATGCCGCCGCCCAGGATGGTCCAGCCGAGGCTGATGTTCTGCTTGCCGGGGAGCACCAAGCGGGCCAGCGGCCCGAAGATGATGCCCGCGATGAGGCTGACGATGATCATCCAGACCCAGTACACGGTTCCTCCTTGAGGGATGGCTGACCTGCGCCCTGTCCGGTGCCCCGTGACCAAACCAGACCACCGCAACGCAGGTCTACCGCCATCGTGCCCATTGCACGGCACTCCGCAACCGGGACACGCGCGACTGTGTCCGGACCGGGATCAGATCGCGCCGAAGCCGACCTTGCGGATCGACACCTCACCGATCTCGACGTACGCGAGCCGGTCGGCGGGCACGATCACCCGGCGGCCCTTGTCGTCGGTCAGCTGCAACAGGCCGGACTTGCCGCTGAGCGCGTCGGCGACGGCCTGCTGCACCTCGTCCGGGCTCTGCTCGCTCTCCAGCACCAATTCACGATTGGCGTGCTGCACGCCGATCTTGACCTCCACGAAACCCTCCGGGCACGTTCCGACCGGCGGCTCTCGCCGGTGACTGTTCGAGCCTATCCGCTGCACGCCGCCAGCTCTCACCCGTCCGCCGAGAGCAGAACGGGTCCTGCGGCCGCGCGGTCAGCCTTCGGTGCGCGGGAAACCGCCGATACCGCGCCAGGCCAGGGACGCGACCAGGTTGGCGGCGTTGTCCTGGGTCAGCGACGGGGTGTCCGCGGCCAGCCAGTAACGGGCGCTCACCTGGGCCATGCCGACCAGGCTGACTGCCAGCACCATCGACTGCTCCCGGTTCAGGCCGGCGTCCGCGCTGATCACCTCGGACACCGCCTCGGCGCAGGTGTGGGTGACCCGGTCGACCCGCTCCCGCACGGCCGGCTCGTTGGTCAGGTCCGACTCGAACACCAGCCGGAAGGCGCCCTGCGCGTTCGCCACGTACTCGTAGAACGCGTGCATGGTGGCCGCGACCCGCTGCTTGTTGTCGTCGGTCGACTTCAGCGCGTCCCGGACCGAGGCGACGATCGCGTCGCAGGACGTGTCCAGCAGCGCCAGGTACAGCTCCAGCTTGCCGGGGAAGTGCTGGTAGAGCACCGGCTTGGAGACGCCGGCGCGGTCTGCGATGTCGTCCATCGCGGCGGCGTGGTAGCCGTTGGCGACGAAGACTTCCTGGGCGGCCTCGAGCAGCTGCGCACGGCGGGCCAGCCGCGGCAGGCGGCTACCGCGCTTCGGCGCGGTCTCGGGTGTCGTCGACACGTCGGCTCCTTCGGTGGTGCGGCACCGGCGGCTCGGGCTCGACCGCCGGGTCGTTCCCCGAATCCTACCCAGCAGTCCTTCCGGCCAGTAGCTTCCCCGCCGATGGGGGTTTCCATCGTGGTACTGCGCGTCCTTCCGGCGTACTGATCCACGCTCAGCGGTAGTCGTCCTCGTCCTCGTCGCCGATCTCCCGGCGCTGCTCGTCCACATCGGCCGGGTCGGCCTCGATCGGCGCCCCGGACTCCCCGGAGTGGTCGTCCACCACGGTCGAGCTCTGGCGTTGCTCCAGCACGTCGGCCTCGGGCGCGTCATCGGGGACGCTGTCGAAGCCGGGACCCTCGTAGTCGGTCTCGCTGGTCATGCGACTCAGTCTCCTCTCGGTGGAACGGCGGTCACGAACAGTTACTGCGGGAGGGGCTTCGGGTCGTCGTACATGCCGTCCAGGACGTCGCCGTACTCCTCGATCCGGGCCAGCACCTCGTGCGGGAGGAACCTGAGCTCCTCCGGGCTGGTCGCCGAGGCCACCTCGTCCCAGTCGATCGGCGTGGACACCCGCGGCTCGTCGGAGCCGCGCAGCGAGTACGGCGCCAGGGTGGTCTTGGCGCTGGCGTTCTGGCTCCAGTCGATGAACACCTTGCCGGGCCGGAGCGCCTTGGTCATGTTGGCGGTCACATTCTCCGGCAGTGCCTCGGCCAGCTGCTCCGCGAGCTGCTTGGCGAACGCGCTGGTCTGCTTCGACGGCGCCGGCTCGATCGGCACGTACAGATGCATGCCCTTATTGCCGGACGTCTTCGGCCATCCCTCCAGCCCGAAGTGGCTGAGCAGCTCCCGCAGGGCGAGCGCCACGTCGCAGCACTCGACGATCGTGGCTCCCGGCCCCGGGTCGAGGTCGAACACGATCAGGTCGGCCTGCGGATCCTTGCCGTGGTCCGACAGGCCGATCCGCCATTGCGGCACGTGCAGCTCGAGTGCCGCGAGGTTGGCCAGCCACACCACCGTCTGTACGTCGTCAGCCACCACGAACTCGGCCTCGTCGCGCCCGGTCGAGCTGCCGGGCGTCGGCAGTGTGACGGTCCGCACCCAGGCCGGCGTACCGCGGGGAGCGTTCTTCTCGAAGAAGTACGCCGCCTCCGTGCCGTCAGGCCACCGCTTACGGGTCAGTGGACGGTCGGACAGGTGTGGCAGCAGCAGCGTGGCGACCTGGTGGTAGTAGTCGATCACCTCGGCCTTGGTGAAGCCGGTCTGCGGGTACAGCACCTTTCCGAGGTTGGTGAGCTTCATCGTCTGCCCATCGACCTCGGTCGTCAGTTGCTGCGCTGCGGCTGCCATGCCTCCCAGTCTCCACCCGCAACCCGTCCTAACGTGTGCTTCTTCCTCGTGGGCTGGGGCGGTTGCTGGTACTGCGTCCTGCCTGGAGTGTCCCGGACCTAGGGGTCTTACCATGGGACTCGTGGAGAGTTACGCGTCAGTAACCGAAAGCGGCGTGCCGCTCGGCGCGCAGGAGTGGCCGGCCCGGCAGGTGCCGGTCGCAGGGGTGGATCTCCTGGTCCGAGAGGTCCCTGGGGTCGCGGCGGACCTCCCGCCCGCGCTCTTCGTGCACGGCCTCGGCGGATCATCGCTGAACTGGACCGAGCTCGGGCTGCGGCTCAGCGACTCCGTGCGCGGCATCGCACCGGACCTCCCCGGCTTCGGCCGTACGCCGCTTGCCGGGGCTGCTGGGATCCACGGGCAGGTCGAAGTTCTGATCGAGTTGATCGAGCGCGAGTGCGGCCAACCGGTGCACCTGTTCGGCAACTCGATGGGCGGAGCGTCGTCGGTGGCGCTGGCCGCGCGCCGGCCCGACCTGGTCGCGTCGCTCACCCTGATATCGCCCGCGCTGCCACATCCGCGGGTCTCCGCCAGTGCGCTGTGGTTCACCGCGGTCGCGACCCCGCGGCTCGGCCGGGTGGTGCTGGAGCGGACCCGGCGGCTGCCGTTCGACCGCCGGTTCCGGGCGTCGCTGGCGATGGTGTTCGGTGAGCCGCGGATGCTGCCGGCCGAGGTGCGGGCGGCGTACGAGGCCGAGTTGCGCCGCCGCGACGGCGACCCGTGGGGGATGCAGGCGATGGTCGAGGGCGCCCGGAGCATCCTGCGCTCGTCGGTCGCCCTGCCGCACCGGTCGCTTTGGGCCGTCGCGGCCCAGGTCGAGTGCCCGGTGCTGCTGGTGTACGGAGGCAAGGACCGCCTGGTCGACCCGCGGATCCGGACCAAGGCCCAGCGCAGCTTCCGGAACGCGCGGTCGCTCTACATCCCGCAGTCCGGGCACGTCGCCCAGATGGAGCACGCGCCTCAGGTCGAGCGCGCGTTCCGCCAGTTGATCGAGTCCTAGCTGTGGTCGTACTGAGACACGGTTGAGCGCCTGGTCGGATCAACTTTCCTCTCGCCCATGAAGTCGGACGAACATCGAGTTCGTCGAACGAGAGGACCACTGTGCGGGTAACGGGCAGACTCATCAGAAGCCTGTCGCTGGGGATGGTCGCACTACTGGGTGTGGGGGCGCTGCAGGCGCACGCCGCACCACAACTTCCGCCATCATCAGTTGCTACTGGCAACAATTGGGACGTGCAGCCGGTGGCCGGGGGTTACCGGCTCACCTTGCGCCTCGAAGCGCCGGCGCCGATGCGCGCGTCGCTGCCGCTGCTGGCCGTGAACGGCACACCGGTCGGTGTGGCGAGGCAGTCGCCGGACCAGCGGACGCTGACCCTGGTCACGACTGATCCGGCTGTGCTCAAGGCGCGCGACGTACGCCTGGTCTGGTCGGGTGACCTCGGCAAGAGCGCCGGCCGGAACCGCGGCCAGGTGGCTGGGCCGACCGACGCCGACTGGCTGAAAGCGAAGCAGGGGCCGCTGCTGAAGGACGATCCCGGTGCTTCGGGCAAGTATCAGGTCGACACGGCCGAGTACGACCTCGGCGACGAGGCCGTCTACCTGCCGGGAATCAAGCAGCGGGCCGAGATGCGCGGGAAGGTGTACTCGCCGCGTGGTGCGGTCGGGCCGCGGCCGCTGGTGGTCTTCCTGCACGGCAGGCACCAGTACTGCTACGGCGAGGACGTCGAACAGCCGGAGAAGCCGTGGCCGTGCCCGGCCGGCATGAAGGCGGTGCCGAGCTTCCGTGGGTACGACGGTCCGGCAGCGGCGCTCGCGAGCAACGGCTACCAGGTCGTGTCGATCAGCGCGAACGCCGTGAACGCGTACGACGGTGACGTCTACGACTCGGGTGCGCAGGCGCGGGCCGAGCTGATCCTGGATCACCTGGCGTTGTGGAAGAAGTGGTCGACGACCGGCGGTGGACCGTTCGGACGTCAGTTCGTCGGCAAGGTGAACCTGCAGAACGTCGGTCTGATGGGCCACTCGCGGGGTGGCGAGGGCGTCGCGCGGGCCGCCGTACTGAATGCTGATCGCGGTGGGCAGTACGGCATCCGCGCGGTGCTGCCGCTGGCGCCGACCGACTTCGCGCGGGCGACCGTGCCGGGTGTGGCGATGAGCGTGCTGCTGCCGTACTGCGACGGTGATGTCGCTGACCTGCAGGGGCAGAAGTTCTACGACGACACGCGCTACTCCGTCAGCGGCGACACCGCACCCCGGTCGACAGTGACCGTGCTCGGTGCGAACCACAACTTCTTCAACACCGAGTGGACTCCGGGGCAGTCCGAGGCGCCGTCGGGTGACGACTGGTTCGGCGAGGAGAAGGAGTCGCCGTGCGGCGCGAAGTACGCGGGTCGGCTGGCGGCCAAGGAGCAGCAGGCAGTCGGTACGGCGTACGTCGCGGGCTTCTTCCGGTTGCAGCTTGGGCACGAGAAGCAGTTCCTGCCGCAGTTCGACGGGTCTGACTCGCGGGCGGCGTCGGCGGGCCGGGCCGTCGTACGGGTGGTGTCGCAGGCACCGCTGGTGTCGCGGCGGGACGTGAACGCGCTCGACAAGGCGCTGCCGGCCGGCGCGGTCACTGGCAAGGCGTCGGCCGAGGTGTGTGCGGGGCTTAGCGAGCCGTCCGGTCGGGCTGCCGCGGCCGCGACGTGCATGACGACCGACGACTGGGCCAACGCGCCGCACTGGGTCGCTTCCTGGTACGCCGCACGCACACCCACCACTGCGGTCACCAAGCTGAAGTGGACGGGGAAGGACGGGGTCCTGCGACTCAACCTGCCCGCTTGGCAGCGTGACGTACGGCCCTTTGCCGCACTGTCGTTCCGTGCGGCTCCGGACCCGGTTGGTGCGCCTCGGACCGATCTGAGTGTGCGTGTGGTCGACGGGAAGGGCCGGGCGGCCGCCGTACCGGTCTCCAGTGTGAGTGATGCGCTGGTGCGGATGCCGGGGAGTGACGGCAGTGGGCTGCCGAAGAACCTGCTGCGGACCGTGCGGATCCCAGTGGGATCGCTGAGCGGTGTGAACCTGCGGGACGTCCGTGCGGTGGAGTTGCGGACGGATCGGGTGGCCAGCGGGTCGGCGTACGTGAGCGATGTCGCGTTCTCGTCGCCTGGGGTGGGGCTGTCGGCGCCGGCGCGGTTGCTGCCGCAGTTGTCCGCGTCGAGCGTGACGGTGAAGGAGGGCGACAAGGGCACGAAGTCGATGGACTTCTGGGTGACGATGTCGCGCCCGAGCATCCGCCCGGTGAGCGTGTACGTCGAGACCAACGGGGACCTGGGGACGGCCGTCGGGGATGTCGCGCGGCAGCTGGTGTTCAAGCCGGGGCAGGTGCGACAGAAGGTGAGCGTGCCGGTCGCCGGGAACACGCGGGACAGCTACGACCTGCCGTTCAGCCTGGTGCTGTCGGCGCCCCGGAACGGGTTGCTGAACCAGTCGTTCGGTCACGGGCTGGTGCTCGACGACGACGCCACGCCGACCCTGACGATCGGGAACGGGACGGCGTCGGAGAAGGCGGGCGCTGTGCGGTTCCCGGTCACGCTGTCCGCGCCCAGTGACAAGTACGTCAACGTCCTGGGCCAGCTGAAGGACGGCACGGCGGTGATCCGGAAGGACTACATCGGCGAGCACGACCACGGCGAGGACCCACCCGACCGCGGCGTCAACGGATATGTGGAGCCCGGTCGGACCACCGGTGAGCTCGTCGTCCGCCTGGTCGACGACAAGCTGAAAGAACCCGCCGAGACCTTCACCATCCAGGTCACCGCGGTCGAGGAAGCCGAAATCAGGCTCCCGCTCACGCTGAAGGGCGCCATCACCGACAACGACTGAGGTGGGGGCGGACCTGCAGGCCACACCAATCGAGCCCGCGAGCTGCTGCCGAGCGTGGCGCCGCTCACATCGGGCGCGTTGTGATGGCCTGCAGGTCCGCATCCCACCGTGAGACATCGGTCCCGCGATACGGACCCGGGCCGGGGTGCTTGGGGATGTGCGGGAACATGGAGGTGGGACGGATGGTTGAAAACCGGAGAGCCTGACTTACATCGTTCACGAGGAGCCGACAACGTGTCATTGCCACCGCTGGTCGAACCGGCTGACGAGCTGACCATCGACGAGGTTCGCCGGTACTCGCGGCACCTGATCATCCCCGAGGTGGGGATGGCCGGGCAGAAGCGGCTGAAGAACGCGAAGGTGCTGGTGATCGGTGCCGGCGGCCTGGGCAGCCCGGCGCTGCTCTACCTGGCCGCGGCCGGGGTCGGCACCCTCGGCATCGTCGAGTTCGACACCGTCGACGAGTCGAACCTGCAGCGCCAGATCATCCACGGCCAGTCCGACGTCGGGAAGTCCAAGGCGCAGTCGGCCAAGGAGTCGATTCTCGAGGCCAACCCGTACACGAACGTGGTCCTGCACGAGGAGCGCCTGGACAACGACAACGTGTTCGGGATCTTCGAGCAGTACGACCTGATCGTCGACGGCACCGACAACTTCGCCACCCGGTACCTGGTGAACGACGCCGCGGTGCTGCTCGGCAAGCCGTACGTCTGGGGCTCGATCTTCCGCTTCGACGGCCAGGTCAGCGTCTTCTGGGCCGAGCACGGCCCGTGCTACCGCTGCCTCTACCCCGAGCCGCCGCCACCGGGCATGGTCCCGTCCTGCGCCGAGGGCGGCGTGCTGGGCGTGCTGTGCGCGTCCGTCGGCGCCGCACAGGTGACCGAGGCGATCAAGCTGCTCACCGGCATCGGCGACCCGTCGCTGGGCCGGCTGAACATCTACGAGGCGCTCGACCTGAACTGGCGCGCCCTGAAGGTCCGCAAGGACCCGAACTGCGCGATCTGCGGTGAGAACCCGACCGTCACCGAGCTGATCGACTACGAGAGCTTCTGCGGCGCGCTGACCGAGGAGGCGGCCGACGCGGCCGTCGGCTCGACCATCTCCGTCAGGCAGCTGAGCGAGTGGATCAAGCTGAAGGACAACGGCGAGAAGGAGTTCGTGCTGATCGACGTCCGGGAGCAGAACGAGTACGAGATCAACCGGATCCCGGGCTCGGTGCTGATTCCGAAGGCGGAGTTCCTGACCGGCGTCGCGCTGGAGAAGCTGCCGCACGACAAGCAGCTGGTCTTCCACTGCAAGTCCGGCGTCCGCTCGGCCGAGGTCCTCGCCATCGCGAAGGGCGCCGGCTTCGCCGACGCCGTCCACGTCGGCGGCGGTGTGGTCGCGTGGGTCGACCAGATCGACCCGAGCCAGCCTGCCTACTAGAAAGGCATGCGGCAGCTTGCGACCGCCTCGGCGGCCAATGGGTCGCCGGTGACGACTGGGTTGTCGTCGCGGCCTGACAGCGTTCGCATGTAGCTCACCGCGTCCACGGCGGCGCGGCCGACCGGCTCGTCCCTCCCCAGCCGGTAGGTCCCGCCGCCCTGGCCGGTGAGCTCCAGCACGACACTCGGCCGCTCACCCCAGAACGGCAGCGTGTCCACGTCGTACACGACCTGTGCGATCACCTCGTCGGCGTACGGACCGGCGTCGAACGGCCGCCCGAGCGCCTGGCACATGTCGTCGCGGTGCATCCACAGGTCCCGCGCGAGCAGGATGTCCTGGATGTACCCGAGGGCCATCGGAAGGCCCTCGACGTTCATGCTGATCCGCCGGAACAGCTCCGGATTGCGCGAGATCTTCCGCGTCGCCTTCGCCCACACCTTGTCGAACAACGCCCGCAGTTCGGCCGGCGGCGTACCCCGGTGCTCGTCGGCCTGGACCATCATGTGCGCGTCGAACCGCGGCTTGTCCGGGTACACGCGCTTCGCCTTGCGGAACCGGCGCGGGAACGACCACGGCGTGTTCACGTCCTCCGCCTGGCCGATCAGGTGCCCGGCGATATCCGCGACGTCCCATTCGTCACACACCGTACGGCGGTGCCACTCGGACCCCTCGATCGACGCCAATAGCTCGTGCCACGCCTCGAGCTCGGCGTCCCGGTGCACTCGGCACCGTTCCCGGCCGGCTCGGCCGATCTCCCCCGCGAGTACTGCAGTCATGACTACCCCCTGGTCGGTGCATACCGCTGATAGAACATCTCGAGTACGACGGGCAGCAGCCGAATGAACCGCCCGTCCTCGAAGGACGCGTCCGGCTGGTTCGCGATCTGCTGCGAGAGCAAGCCGGCCAGCATCGAGGTGTAGAGCGCCACACCCTCCTCGCTCGCCACCTCGGGCCGGAGGCGGCCGGCGTCCACCATCAACTGCAGGTAGTCCCGCAGGTCCTGGATCGACTCCTGGGCCGGCGCGAACGCCTCCGGGCTCGGCTCGAAGCCGGGGATCGTCCGCCAGAACAGCAGCTGGGCGTACACCTGGTGGTCCAGGCACCAGCGGCAGAACGCAGTGGCGGTGACCAGTCCGACCTCGAGTGGCTCGTCGGTGTTCGCGGACGCGTAGGCGGCCCGGTAGGCGTCCCGCAGCTGCTCGTTGCCGCGTTGGAAGAGCGCGTCGTAGATCGCCATCTTGGACGGGAAGTACTGGTAGAGCGACGGCGGCTGCATGCCGAGCTGCCGGGCCACTGCGGACAGGCTGAGCGCCGCGACGCCCTCGGTCTCCATCAGCGTGATGGCGACCGCCAGGATCTCCTCGATGGTCTCCTGGCGGCGGCGGGTCCGGCGGTCCAGTCCGGAAGTAGTGCTCATGCACTGAGGAAAACCTAAAGGTATTAGGGAAGTCAATAGCCTGTAGGACATCGTTTGGTCCGCGTGGCCACGTACTGTCGTGACATGTGCAGAAACATCACCGTCCTGAGGGGACTCGAGCCGGCCGCGACCTCTGAGGAGATCTACGCGGCCGCGTTGCAGTACGTGCGCAAGGTGACCGGCGTCGGCTCGCTGAGCGGGGCCACCCGGGAGCCGATCGAGCGCGCTGCGACCGAGGTCGCGCGGATCACCGAGCAACTGCTGGCCGAGATGCCGCAGCGCCGGAACCCGCCGCAGACCGTGCCGCCGCTGCGCCGGCCCGAGGTGCGGGCCCGGCTCGGGCTCGACTGAGCCCGACCGGGGGGCGGGCTCATGGGGGAGGCGCCGCCGGCCGGTCGGCACCGGCAGGCGGTGGTGTTCGGGGTGCTGGTCGCCGGTGTGCTGCTGTCGACGATCAACACCAACGCGCAGGCCGAGCTGATCCGCCGGCGGCAGGACAGCTGCGACGGCACGATCCCGTTGCCGACGTCGGCGTACGTCCTGGGCTTCGCCGGCCTGGCCGCCGGCGCGGTCGCGCTCTTCCTGCTGCTGCGCTGGTTCCGGCACAACCGCCAGCTCATCGTGATCGTCCTGTTCGGCACCGCGACGGCCGCGCTGATCTTCGAGGCCATCGCCGTCGTCACCGCCTTCCAGGAAGGCCGCCCGGTCGTGCCGATGTGCGGCGGCTAGCCGGCCAGCTGTGGCAGGAACGCGGCCAGTGCGCTGATCAGCAACGGCGCGATGACGCTCAGAATGGTCAGCGGGTTGCGCAGGATCGAGATGTCCAGGTGCAGCAGGTGCTCGATCCGGTGCCGTTCCTCCATCCACTCCTCGGTCGGTCGGCCGTCCTCCGGCAACGGGCACGCGTGATCGAGGAGCTCCTCGGCGCGCGTCCGCCAGGCCAGCGCCATCGGTACGGCGATCACCGCGAGACCGAGCGCGAACATCCCGCCGTACAGCAGGACGTTGGACGGCGGGAACTCGCCGGCCCGGTCCGGATGTGCTGCCACGAACGCACCGCGCAACGCACCTGAGGTCGCGACCGCGGCGACCACGCCGACGGTGAACGCGCCGACGCACAGCACCAGCAGCTGCCACAACCGCAGGAGTCGTTCGACGGCCGGGCGGAGGTGCGCCGGGTCGCCGTTCGACTCGTCCATGAGGGTCCGGAACGCGTCACCGGACCGCCGGTAGCTGTCCTTGCCGAGGTCGTGGCACTCGGCGTGCGCGAGCCACACGATGGTCAGCCACGGAATGCTGGCGAGCAGGCCGGTCACCAGCACGATGCCCGTGCGCAGGTGCAATCCCTGAATGGGCAGGTCCGGGCTGACCTCCGGGAAGAGCAGCCGGTAGGCGGTCACCGCGGCAGCGCCGACGGCCGCGCTGATCAGATAGCGCCAGCTGCGCTCGCGGCTCGGGTACATGCCCCAGTTGGCCGGGTGCTGCAGGACGCGGATCGCCTGGATGGTCAGTACGACGAAGACGACCAGAGCCGCACCGGCGACGACGCGCCAGATCGTCCACGGCACGCTGGTCACGAATGTGGTGCTCGCACTGGTCCCGTCCGACCCGGCGATGCCGAGCAGCGCCGCGAACGCGAACAGCAGTCCGAACAGGATCATGCTGCGCGCGGGTGGCGGCAGTCGCACCCAGAAGGTGTCCTCGATCAGCTCACGCGGGAGGTACCTCGCCATGCCAACCCCTTTGCCCCAGACCTGTTCCAAGTCTTCCGGTCCGCGGCCCGCCGCGGTGGGCGAGCCCGGCGTGCCCTGCCTTTTCGGGCGGCTCGTGCGGGTTCGGTCGAAGGGGTAAGGTCGGTCGCGGCGGGCAAACGGTTACCTAGGAGGCGGTCATGCGGTTCGCGATCAAGACGAGGCCGGAGCACACCACCTGGCAGCAGATGCGGGACGTGTGGATCGCCGCGGACGACTTCGAGATCTTCGAGTCCGCGTGGCACTGGGACCACTTCTACCCGCTGAGCGGCGACATGGCCGGCCCGAACCTCGAGGCCTGGACCACGCTGGCCGCGCTCGCCCAGGCGACGCACCGGATCCGGATCGGGTGCCAGGTGAACGGCATGATCTACCGCCATCCCGCGGTCACGGCGAACATGGCCGCGACCACCGACATCATCTCCGGCGGCCGGCTCGAGCTCGGCCTTGGCGCCGGCTGGAACGAGATGGAGACCGCGGCGTACGGCATCGACCTGTACGGGCTGAAGGAGCGCTTCGACCGGTTCGACGAGGGCGTGCAGGCGATCATCGCGCTGCTCACCGAGAAGGTCGCGAACTTCGACGGCCAGTACATCAAGCTCACCGACGCGTACTGCGAGCCGAAGGGCGTGCAGACCCCGCACCCGCCGATCGCCATCGGTGGCAAGGGGCCGAAGCGGACGCTGCGCGCGGTCGCCCGCTGGGCCCAGCACTGGAACGTCATCGTGCCGAGCCCGGAGGAGTGGAAGCCGCTCAAGGACATCCTCGTCCAGCACTGCGCCGACGTCGGCCGCGACGTCAACGAGATCACCTGCTCGGTCAACGTCCGGATCGAGCCCGACCAGCCCCTCGACGCAGCGGTCGCGCAGGCGGCGGCGTACGGCGAAGCAGGTGTCGACCTGGTCGTGATGAACCTCCCGCTCGACGCGCCGCCGTCGGTCGTGGAGCCGCTCGCGAAGGCGCTGGCGCCACTGGCCTGAGCTGTCGGCGGTTGCCGCTAGGTTGGGGCCGTGGACAGGGAGGAGTACGTCGAGGCGGTGCTGCGTGCCGTGGAGTCGATCCCGCCGGGCAGCGTCGCGACGTACGGCGACATCGCCGAGTTCGTCGGTCAGGGCGGGCCGCGCCAGGTCGGCGCGATCATGCGCGAGTACGGCGGCAGCGTGCCGTGGTGGCGGGTGATTCGGGCCAGCGGTGTGCCGGCCGACGAGGTCGGTGACGAGCAACTGCACCGGCTGCGCTCGGACGGCGTCCGCGTCACGAACGGCCGGGTCAACCTGCGCCAGGTGCGCTGGGATCCCGGGGAATGACGGCACCGGGTGACGGCACCGGCGGTGCGCCGGCCCCGCCCCGGACCTCCGCACCGCCGATGCCCGACCGGCCGTTGAGGGTGCCGGTCTTACGCACCACTTGATGCCGCGAACGGACCGGAAGTTGTCCGCAGTCCGGCGAGGTTCGTCGTACGCGGTGTGTGCCCCCGCGGATTGTCGGTGGGCTCTGATGGGATGTGGCGGTGGTCAGCAGACAGGGGTCCCGGAATCCAACGCGGTACAGGTTGGTCCGGGCGGAGGGGCGCAGCGCGGATGCTCCTGTCCTGGATGCGGATCAGCAGGCGGTGGTGGATCATCCGGGCGGACCGTTGCTGGTGCTGGCCGGACCGGGGACCGGGAAGACGACGACGCTCGTCGAGGCAGTCGTCGACCGGGTGCGCAATCGCGGGCTGAGTCCGGACCAGGTGCTGGTGCTGACGTTCGGGCGCAAGGCGGCGACCGAGTTGCGCGACCGCATCACCGGCCGGCTCGGGCGGACCACGCGAGTGATGCCGTCGATGACATTCCATTCCTTCTGCTACGCGTTGCTGCGCCGGTTCACGCCGGCTGACGCGTTCGACGTACCACTGCGGCTCCCGTCCGGGCCGGAGCAGTCGCTGCGGTTGACCGAGGCGCTGTCGGGCAGTCGTGAGGTCGGCGCGGTGCACTGGCCGAGCAGCTTGCACCCGGCGTTGAAGACGCGCGGTTTCACCGACGAGGTGCAGGCGGTCATCGGCAAGGCGCGGCAGCTCGGGCTCGACCCCGAGGACCTGTCCGCGATCGGGCGGTCCGCCGAGCGCGCCGAGTGGGTCGCGGTCGGCGACTTCTTCGAGGAGTACCTGCAGATCCTCGACCACGAGCAGGTGCTCGACTACTCCGAGCTGATCCACCGCGCCGTGATCCTCGCGCAGCAACCGCAGGTGAAGGCCAAGCTGCGCAGCGAGTTCAAGGCCGTCTTCGTCGACGAGTACCAGGACACCGATCCCGGTCAGACCCAGCTGCTGCAGGCGATCGCGGGCGACGGCGGCGACCTGGTCGTGGTCGGCGACCCGGACCAGTCCATCTACACCTTCCGCGGCGCCGACGTCCGCGGTCTGCTCCGCTTCACCGACGAGTTCCGTACGGCGACCGGCGCGGAAGCCGACCAGATCGCGCTCGGCACGACCAGACGGTTCGGTACGACGCTGCAGCGCGTCTCCCGCAACGTCGTCAGCCGACTCGGTGTCCCGGGGACGCTGGACCGCGACACGTTCGAGCGCTTCCGGAACCCGGATGCGAGTGGATGTGTCTACGGCTCCGGCAAGGTCGAGGCCAACCTGTACTCGACCAGCGGGGCAGAGCTCGAGCACATCGCGGACCTGCTCCGGCGTGCCCATGTGCAGGACGGGGTCGGTTGGCACGAGATGGCGGTGCTGGTGCGGTCCGGCAGTCGGTCGATCCCGCCGTTGCGTCGCGCGCTCGCGGCGGCCGGGATCCCGGTCGACGTGGCCGGTGACGAGTTGCCGTTGTCGCGAGAGCCCGCCGTACGTCCGATGTTGCTGGCGTTGCGGGCCGTTGCGGATCCGTCGACGCTGACGGTGGACGTCGTACGGGCGCTGGCGTTGTCGCCGTTGGGGGCGATGGACGCGGGCCAGTTGCGGCGGTTGGCTCGGGTGCTTCGGCGGCGGGATCGCGAGGCCGCGGGCGGTCAGCGGTTGCCGCGGTCGTCGGACGAGCTGCTGCGGGAGGCGCTGCTGAATCCATTGCTGCTCGACGAGCAGTCGTCGCCGGCCGAGGCCCGGTTTGTGGCCCTCGGCGAACGGTTGCTCAAGGCAAGGAACATCGTAACCGCCGGCGCCGCGCCGGACGAGGTGATGTGGTCGCTGTGGTCGGAGTCGCCGTGGTTGCGGCGGCTTCGTGGGCAGGCGCACTCAGGTGGTGAGCAGGCTCGGACGGCCAACCGGGACCTGGACTCGTTGTGCGCGTTGTTCGACGCGGCCGGCCGGGCCGAGGAGCAGGTCGGGTTCAAGGGGGTGTCGGCGTTCCTCTCGGAGCTCGAGTCGCTGGACATCGCCGGGGACAACCGGTTCGACGGGACGTATCGCGAGGCCGGCGTGCAGCTGATGACTGCACACCGCTCGAAGGGGCTGCAGTGGCGGCTCGTCGTCGTGGCGAGTGTGCAGGAAGGGCAGTGGCCGGATCTGCGGCGGCGCGGGTCGCTGCTGGAGCCGGACCGGCTCGGGCCGGACGGCCTGGTGGATCCGTTGTCGGCGGGTGCGCTGCTCGCGGAGGAGCGGCGGCTGTTCTACGTCGCGATCACGCGGGCGCGGGAGCGGCTGATCGTGACCGCGGTGCAGGCGCCGGAGGCGGACGGGGATCAACCGTCGCGGTTGCTGGCCGAGCTGGACATTCCTTTGAAGCTGGTCGCGGGACGGCCGCGGCGACCGCTGTCGTTGCACGGTCTGGTCGCGGATCTGCGGTGCGTGCTGGCGGATCCGTCGTCGTCTCCTGCCCTGCGTCGTGTCGCGGCTGATCGGTTGGCGCAGTTGGCGGATGCGGTGGACGAGCGCGAGCAGCCCCTGGTGCCGACGGCGGATCCGACGCGCTGGTGGGGTGTGCGAGAGCGGACTCGATCCGAGCAGCCGATCGCCGACCCCGACCAGCCGGTGCCGTTGTCGGGGAGTGCGCTGACGACGATCGTGGACTGTCCGCTGCGCTGGTTCCTGCAGCGCCGGGCAGGCGGCGAGACACCCAGTACGTCGGCCATCGGCTTCGGCATGGTGTTGCACACGTTGGCGGACGCGGTCGCGACGGGGACGCTGCCGCCGGACTCGGACGAGTTGAACGGCTGGCTCGACAAGGTGTGGACGCAGCTCGAGTTCGAGTCGACGTGGATCTCGGACCGCGAGCGGGTCGAGGCCGAGGACGCGTTGCGGCGGTTCGTCGCGTGGCACAAGGGCCGGCCGGACCGGCGGCTGGTCGGGACCGAGGTCGACTTCGACGTCCTGCTGCCGGACACCGACAAGCCCGCCGTCCGGGTGAAGGGCCGGATGGACCGGATCGAGGAGGACTCCGAGGGCACGATCCGGGTGGTCGACCTGAAGACCGGGCGCTCGATCCCGACCAAGCCGGCGCTGGAGCGGCACGTGCAGCTGGCGATCTACCAGCGCGCGATCGCGTCTCGGCAGCTGCAGAAGCTCGGTGAGGATCCGGTCGCGGGCGGCGCGGAGCTGGTTCAGCTGCGCCACGACGACAGCGGGTTCCCGAAGGTCCAGCACCAAGGTCCGCTGGAGTCCGACGAGGACGGCCGCACCTGGCTCGACGAGGCCGTCGACGACGCCGCGGCGATGGTCCGCTCCGAGGAGTTCGTCGCCAAACGCAACGACGGCTGCAGCCGCTGCGACGCCCGCCCGCTCTGCCCCATCCAACCCGAAGGCCGAGAGATCCTCTGATGCGCGCTCACCTGAACACGACGGCTGAGTTGTGCGACCTGCTGGGGATTCCGTTCAGTGATCAGCAGTTGGCGGCGATCACGGCTCCGCTGGCACCCGGCGTCATCGTGGCCGGCGCCGGGTCCGGGAAGACGACCGCGATGGCGGCTCGGGTGGTGTGGCTGATCTGCACCGGGCAGGTGAAGCCGGAGGAAGTGCTCGGGCTGACGTTCACGAAGAAGGCTGCCAACGAGCTGGATGTGCGCATCCGCGACGACCTCACGAAGGCCGGCGTGCTCGGGTCGACGCTGCCGAAGGACCAGCACCCGATCCTCGCCGCGCACCTGCGCAGCAACGTGCCGAACTGGGAGCCGGAGGAGCCCGGTGAGCCGGTCGTGTCGACGTACCACGCGTTCGCCGGCACGTTGATCGCCGAGCACGGTCTGCGGCTCGGGCTCGAGCCGGACGCCCGCGTGCTGGCCGACGCGACCAGGTTCCAGCTTGCAGGTCGCGTCGTACGGCGCTCCGCCGGGCCGATCCGGCACGCGTCGCATCACGTGCCGACGCTGGTCAACAGCTTGCTCGCGCTGGACGGTGAGCTCGCGGATCACCTGCTGCGCGCGGACGACGTACGCGAGCACGACGAGGCAGTACGACGGGAAGTCGCGGCGGCGCGGAAGCAGACGATCGAGGTGCGCAAGCTCGGGGAGACCGCGTTGAAGCGCGGCGAGATCCTGCAACTGGTCGAGGAGTACCAGGCGTACAAGGCCGAGCGTGGAGTCGTGGACTTCGCGGACCAGATGGCGCTCGGTGCGCGGCTCGCGGAGGAGTGCCCGGAGGTCGCGGTCGCCGAGCGGTCGCGGTACAAGGTCGTGCTGCTCGACGAGTATCAGGACACCTCGGTGTCGCAGCGCCGGATGCTGACTGCGCTGTTCGCCGGGCCGGACGGTCGCGGTCATCCCGTGACGGCGGTCGGTGACCCGTGTCAGGCGATCTATGGGTGGCGCGGCGCGTCCGTTGCCAACCTGGACGAGTTCCCCGAACACTTCCCTCAGGCCGATGGCACTCCGGCTCAGCGCTATGTGTTGAGCGTCAACCGGCGGTGCGGCAGCCGGATCCTTGCCGCGGCCAACCAGCACGCGGCCGAGCTCTACGAACAGCACCCCGGGGTGATCCCGCTCGAAGCGCCCGAGAATGCGCCGGAAGGTGCGATCACGGTCGGCCTGTTCGAGACGCGCTCGCAGGAGATCGAGTGGGTCGCGGACGCGATCGTCGCCGCGCACCGGACGCCGAACCGCCGGTGGAAGGACATCGGCATCCTGATGCGCACGAACGTCGACCTCAGCGCGGTCCACGAAGCCCTGATCGCCCGCAAGGTCCCGGTCGAGGTCGTCGGCCTGGGCGGGCTCCTCGCGCTACCCGAGGTCGTCGACGTCGTCGCCACCCTGCAAGCGGTGAACGACCTGACAGCGAACGCCGCGATGCTGCGGATCCTCACCGGTCCGCGGTACCGGATCGGTCACCGCGACCTCGCCCTGCTCGCGAACCGGTCCCGCGCGCTCGCCGACTCCGGTGACCGACCGGACGCGGACGACCTCGTCGCCGCGCTGGATGCGGCGGTCGCCGGGATGGACTCGACCGAGGTGATCTCGCTCGCCGAAGCGGTCGACGATCCGGGGCCGCTGCCGTACGCGCCGGAGGCGCTGGTCCGGTTCAAGGAGCTGTCCACCGAGCTTCGCGAGCTGCGTGCGCACGCGGCGGAGCCGCTGCTCGACCTGGTGCGCCGGGTGATCAGCACGATCGGCCTGGACGTCGAGCTCACCGCGACACCCGACCACGTCGACTCCGGGCGCCGGGATCACCTGGCCGCGTTCATGGATGCCGTCGGCAACTTCGTGTCGACCGAGTCGGACGGGTCGCTGGACGGCCTGCTGGCGTACCTGGCGGCCGAGGAGGAGTACGCCGCCGGCCTCGATCTCGCCGTACCGAGTGAAGCCGACTCGGTGAAGTTGCTGACCACGCACCGGTCGAAGGGCCTGGAGTGGCCGATCGTGTTCGTGCCGACGCTGGTGCAGAAGGTGTTCCCGTCGGATCGCGGCCGGGACAAGTGGACGACGAACGCCAAGGTGCTGCCGTGGCCGCTGCGCGGTGACGCGGACACGTTGCCCGACTTCCACGACCTGTCCAACGCCGGGCTGAAGGCGTTCGCCGAAGAGTGCAAGGACGTGAACGCGCTGGAGGAACGCCGGCTCGGGTACGTCGCTTTCACGCGCGCCAAGGAGATCCTGGTCGCGACCGGTCACTGGTGGGGGCCGACGCAGAAGCGGCCGCGCGGGCCGTCGTCGTACCTCGAGCTGCTGAGGAAGCACGCGGGGGAGCGGGTCGTCGCGTGGGCCGAGCAGCCGGAGCTGACCGAGGAGAACCCGGAGCTCGCCGAGCAGACACAGGCGCCGTGGCCGGCGCAGTACGACGCCGAGGCTTATCAGCGCAGGTTGGACGGAGTGGCGCTGGTGCAGTTGGCGCGCTCGGAGGGTCCGTCGCTGGAGGCCGAGGAGTCGTTGCTGCTGGACGAGCAGGCGACGGTCGCGCGCTGGGACGCCGAGATCGAGCGGTTGTTGTCCGAGGCAAGGGTAAGCCGGAGCCGGAAGGCGTACGACGTGGAGCTGCCGACCGCGTTGTCGGCGACCCAGGTGATGCGGCTGGCGAAGGACCCGGACGGGCTCGCCTCCGAGCTGGCCCGGCCGATGCCGCGCAAACCCAACCGGGCGGCGCGGTTCGGCACCCGCTTCCACGCCTGGGTGGAGAGCTACTTCGGCCAGCAGCTGCTGCTCGATCCCGACGACCTGCCGGGCGCCGCGGACGAGGACATCGTCGACGACACCGACCTCACCGACCTGATGGACGCCTTCCGCACCGGCCCGTTCGGCGAGACCACGCCGTACGAGATCGAGGCCCCGTTCGCCCTCGCCATCGCCGGCCGCGTCGTCCGCGGCCGCATCGACGCCGTCTACCAGGTCGTCCGCCCCGACGGCTCCCGCGGCTACGAGGTCATCGACTGGAAAACCACCCGCACCGAAACCGCCGACCCCCTCCAACTAGCCATCTACCGAGTCGCCTGGTCCGAGCTCCACAACATCCCCGTCCACCAAGTAACCGCCGCCTTCTACTACGTCCGAACCGGCGACATAATCCGCCCCCCAAACCTCCCCGACAAACAAGCCTTGACCACCCTCCTGAACGGCTAGTCCACCAGGTCCGCGGGGACGATCCGCACCGGGAAGGGAAGCTCGGCGTCGAACGCGTCCTTGCCGGTGACCACGGCTCGCTCGTCATAGGCGCCATTGACCAGTTCGAGCACGGTGAGCTCTACCTTGGCCGGATCGAAGGTCCAGTACGAGGTCACGCCGGCCTCCTCGTAGAGGCTCCGCTTGAGGACGAGGTCCGTCGAGCGGGTGGCCGGCGAGAGGATCTCGACGGCAAGGAGCAGTGGCTTCTCGATCGCCTTCGGACCGACGTCCACCCGGCGGCAGACAAGCACGTCCGGCTGGAGGGAACGGCGAGATGTGGGCTGGAAGTCCAGTGGCGCAACGAACACCCGCTGGTCATCCGGGCAGCTTTGCCGGAGCAGGACCGTCAGCTCGACAACAGCAAGCTGATACATCGGCAGTGGTGCAGGTGTCACCAGCAACACTCCGTCAACCAGTTCGTACCGCTTCCCGTCGTCGGGAAGATCTTCGAGATCGGCCAAGGTGAACGTTCCCGGCTCATGTGTTTCCACGGACACAATGGTGCCTCCTTCTCGGTCACTCGACCAGCATGGTGGGTGTCCGTGGGTGGTCGGTGCCAAATCGGCGATCTGCCCCGGGTTGCCCCGGGATGCCCTGGGTCAGCGGGTGAGTTCGGCTGGGGTGAAGGTGATGGGGAAGGGGGTTGTCGTCTCGAAGGGTTCTTCGGCGTGGACGACGGCCAGGCAGGTGTAGCCGGTGGGGGTCAGGTGGAGGACTGTCAGTTCTTGGTGGGTGGGGTCGAGGAGCCAGTAGGTGGGGACGGCGTGGGTTTCGTAGAGGGTGCGTTTGAGGACTACGTCGGTGGTCCGGGTGGAGGGGGAGAGGACTTCGACGGCGAGGAGGGGTGGGGATTGGAGGAGGTGGGGGCCGGCGGTCTCGCGCGGGCAGACGAGGAGGTCGGGGCGGAGGGAGATGGTGCGGGTGGGGCGGAAGTCGAGGGAGCCTACGGAGACGAGTAGGTGCGGTGGGCAGGCTTGTTTGAGGCGGATCATCAGGGCGATGACGGCTGAATGATGGGCGGGTGGCTGGACACCTGTGACCAGCAGCCGGCCATCCACGATCTCGTACCGGCGGCCGTCCCTGGGCACCTCAATCGTCTGTTCGCTGCGCACCACCCCAGCTTGACCGAGTCCCCCGACCCACCGCAGAAGTTATCCACAGCCGCCCCACGACAGACCGCAGTCGCGGTACGACGAAGAGCCGGGGACTCAGCATGGAGTCGCCGGCTCTTGGTGGGGTGGGTGGGTCAGGGTTTGCGGGCTACGCCTACCCAGAGGCTGCACATAACGTCGGTGAACTCGCCCTTTTCGACGAGCTGGTTGGTCTCGGCGTCGGGGTGCCAGCGGAAGGGGGCGGAAACGCCGGGGTCGATCAGCTCGAGGCCGTCGAAGAAGCGGGTGACCTCTTCCTTGCTGCGGACCTGGGCGTCGCCGCCGTCGGCCTTGTAGACCTGGATCGCCCGCTCCCACAGGTCCGGAGCGAAGTCCGGCGTGCAGTGCGAGAAGATCAGGTACGACCCCGACGCGAGCGGTTCGAGGAGCTGCTTCACCAGGTCGTACGGCTTCAGCGCGTCGGGCAGGTAGTGGAAGACGCCGACCAGGCTCAGCGCGACCGGCTTGCTGAGGTCGAGGGTGTCCTTGACCTCCTGCGAGCCGATGATCGACGCCGGGTCGGTCACGTCCGCCTCGAGGTACGTCGTCTTGCCCTCGGGACGGCTGGTCAGCAGCGCCCGTGAGTGCGCGAGCACGATCGGGTCGTTGTCGACGTAGACGACCCGGGCCTCGGGCACGACCTCCTGCACGACCTCGTGCAGGTTCGGGCTGGTCGGGATGCCGGTGCCGACGTCGAGGAACTGCGTGACACCCTCCTCGGCGACGTACCGGGCGGAGCGGTGCATCCACATCCGGTTCGACTGCGCGGCGGTGCGGAACCCGGGGAACGCCTGCAGCAGGTGCTCAGCCGCCTGCCGGTCGATCTCGAAGTTGTCCTTGCCGCCGAGGAAGTAGTCGTAGACCCGCGCGCCGTGCGGCCGGTCCAGCTTGAGTCGCTCGTACATGGCAGGTACTTCGTTGTCGGCCATCGATGGCTACTCCCTACTCCGGTGCTGTCGAACGCGGCAAGTGCGATCGTAGCTGATTTGCGACAGTACGTGACCAACGCGGGACAACCTTTGCCTGGATCGAAGGTGCGCCGATCACTGAGCGAAGCTAGGCATCGGCAAACCCGCAGCGGACAGGCCGACGAACGACGGCTCAGACGTGAGAATCTCCAGCGCGTCCCAGACCTCCAGCCCGTCCGCCACAGACACCGGAGCGGACAGTACGGCGCCCGAGAACAGCACCTGTCGTCCTTCGACCAGCGTCGGCACCACCGGCGTACCTGACGTCAATGCAGCCAGCGCAGCGTTCGAGCTCTCGATCGCGGCATCCCACCGGACATCGTCGGCAGCGTCTGCCCAGGACGCCTCCAACTCGGCGGCCGCAAGAGCCTCGAGGAGTACGACACGCGCCGGCGCCTGAGGCGGACCGGGGACGAACACCCGCGAGCCCCACTCCAGGTAGAGCCGCTCGATCGCATCCCCACGTCCGGCGTCGCGCAGGGCTTCGAAGACGCGCATCACCCGCACGGATTCCTTGCTCGCAGCAACAGCCACCGCGCGGACGAACTCGGGCACGCCAGGTGCCTGGTCCGAGCCGTCGCGCATCCAGAGGCTGAACGAGCGGAACGTCAGTTGCAGCTCCCGCTCCGGCGCGACCGCGGTGAGCCAGCGGACCGCGAGCCAGCTCCACGGGCAGGCCGGATCGGCGTACAGCTCCAGTGTCTTCATCAGATCCCCCATCTGTTCATCAGAGTAAGACTATGATGAACAGAGTGATAGATTCTTGACGTGGCTGTCAAGGAGGAATCCCACCGCGCTCGCCAGGCACAGGCGACCAAGGAGCAGGTCGCGCGGGCGGCCCGCGAGCTGTTCGCGGAGCAGGGGTATGTCGCGACGACGATCGCGGCGATCTCCGAGGCGGCCCGGATCCCGGCGCAGACCATCTACTCGGCGTTCGGCAACAAGGCCGCGATCCTCAAGGAGATCTCCCGGATCTGGATCGTCGAGGCGGAGACCCGGCGGCTGGCCCAGGAGTCGCTCGCCATCGCCGACCCGGCCGCCAGGTTGCGCGCCGCCGCGCACTGGCAGACCCGGCAGTTCGAGACCGGCGTCGACGTGATCCGGATCTACCAGGAAGCCGCCCGCGTCGACGCCGAGATCGCCGAGCAGTTCGAGCGCATGCTGTGGGCCCGCGAGCAGGAGCTCGAGATCTACCTGAAGTCGTTCAAGGGCCAGCTCAAGCCCAAGGCGCTGGACCTCTTCATCGCGTGCACGGCGGCGGAGATCTACCGCACCCTGGTCCTCGACCGGAACTGGCCGGTCGAGGACTACGAGCGCTGGCTGGCCGACACGCTGGTCAGTCAGCTGCTTCGGTGACCAGCGGGTTGTCGAGCGTCCCGACGTACTGGAGTGACCCGGCAATGTCCGTCAGGTCCACCATCTGCTGGTTGTTCTTCAGCTGCAGCCGGTTCAGGCACGACAGCGCGAACGACGGCGCAAAGACGTCGTACTTCGCGAACGCGTCGGCCAGCTCGGGCGTCGCCGCCTGGTAGTCCCGCACCGCGGCCGCGACCACGGACCAGAACTCCGACGGCGTCAGCAGCCCCTCCCGGTCCAGCATCGGCGAGAGGAACCGGAAGATGCAGTCGAAGATGTCGGTGAAGACGCACAGCAGCTTCTCGTCGTGCGGTACGTCGGCCCGCACCCGCTCGGCGTCGGCCGGCAGCGGCGTGTCCGGGCTCATCACCGCAATCTCCTCGGCGATGTCCTTCATGATCACCCGGATCGGCACGGCGTCCCGCAGTGCGAGGATCAGGTTCTCGCCGTGCGGCATGTACACCAGCTCGTAGGCGTAGAAGCAGTGCAGCAACGGGATCAGGTAGGCGTCGATGTACGACCGCAGCCAGTCGGCCGGCGCCAGGCCGGATGCCCGGATCAGCTCCGCGGCCAGCGACGTGCCGTCCCGGTCGACGTGCAGCAGGCTCGCCATCGTCGCGAGTCGCTCGCCCGGCTCGAGCGTCGGCACCGGGCTCTCCCGCCACAGCGCCGACAGCATCTTCCGGTACGGCGACGTCTTCTCGGTGGCCGCCTCGTAGTACCGGTTGTGGTACCCGGCGGCCGCGATCTCCCGCAGCACCGAGAAGCCGTACCGCTTCAGCACCAGGTCGTTCGCGACCAGGCCGAACACCCAGTCGTTGATCGCCGGCGTCGCGGCCATGTACGTCGGCGACAGCCCGCGCATGAACCCCATGTTCAGCACCGACAATGCCGTCTTCACGTAGTGCCGCGACGGCTCCGTCCGGTTGAAGAACGTCCGGATCGACTGCTGTGGCTGGTAGTCGTCGTCGCTGGACCCGAGGTGGATGATGTGCCGCTGCGCGATGTCGGCCGCGAACGTGATCGACGTCTTGTTCTCCCACTGCCACGGGTGCACCGGCAGGTACACGTAGTCCGCCGGGTCGGCGCCCGCGGCAACGATCTCCGCGGCGAAGCGCTCCAGCACGTCGGGTCCCAGCTCGGTCCGCAGCAGGTCGTCGTACGTGATCGTGGTGCTGTGCGAGATCGTCGCGCGGTCCTTGCGGGCGGCGATCCAGGTCAGCCGGACCGGCTGCCCGGTCTCCGGCGCGAAGGCCCGGAAGTCGGTGACGCCGAAGCCGAGCCGCCCGTTGTTCGCGACGAAGCACGGGTGCCCCTCGGTCATCGCGGACTCGATCACCTGGAAGTCCGCGTCGACCAGGTCCCCGGCGGTCTGTGCAGGCTTGGACAGCTTGTACGCCGTACTCGCGAGCGTGCTGCTGATCTCCTCGAGGTACACCGGCAGCATCGCGGCGCCGATGCCGAGCTGCTCGTGGAACTCGGTGACGAAGTCGAGCGCGTCGACCGGGCGGTCGCCGTCCCGCTGGATGGACTCGGCGTCCACCTCCCAGTGGTTCAGCGGGTAGCGGGTGGCCGCGAAGGTGTACCGGCTGCGCGCGCTCGCCACCTCGTACAGGTTGCCGACGGCAACCGGCTCGAGGATCCGCTCGTGACTGAACTCGGCCAGCGCCTTGCGGACCAGCGCGCGGTTCGCGACGGCCCAGGCCTCGGGGGTGAGATGTTCGGTGGTCATCGGTCAGCCGGCCTCGTTCATCCTGGTCGCCTCGGCGTACTGGTCGCGGGTGCAGAAACTCAGCCAGGCCTGCTTGTCGGGCAGGTCCACGATGCTGTGCTTGCGGAACCCCATCCGCTCGTTCAGCGCCTGGATCTTGGTGTTGCGGACGTCCGGCTCGACCACGACGCGGTCGATCAGCGGGTCGCTGAACAGGCTGTCCAGGATGGTCTCGAAGATCGCGCCGGTGAAGCCCGGGATCCGGGCCTGCGGCGGCGCAACGAGGACGTGCATCCCGACGTCGCCGGGCGCGACGTCGTACGTCTTGGCGACGGCGTCGTACGACGGTTCGTAGCGCTCCATCAGGAACGCCGGGCGGCCGTCGTGCTCGCCGAGGAAGGCGCGGTGGTGTCCGGTGCTCTCGATCCGGCGGTACTCCGCGCGCACGTCGTCGACCGAGGCGTCCAGCAGGCCCCAGTACTGCGCGTAGGGCTGCGTGACCCAGCCGTGCAAGGTCGGCACATCCTCGGTCAGGTCGAACGGCCGGAGGCTGAGGGTGCCGATGCCGGCGAAGAAGCGCCGGTACATCGGCTCGGGCAGTGCTCTGGTCATGGCGGTCTGCTTTCGAGGTGGGCGAACCTGTTAGCTAAGGCTTACCTTACTAGATAGTCAACGCGTCAAGTTCCGGCGTCCACCTCCAGGCTCGACGGGAGGCGGAGATCACAGGTAGTCCGCGAGGCGGATGTGCGCCCAACACCCGTTTGCCTACGTTGGACACATGTTGATTGCCGAAGATCTCTTGCTGCTGCTGTACGACGACGAGAGCGGTAAGCCGATCACCGGGTCGCCAGGGCTGGACTACGCGCTGGCGGGGGCCGTGCTGATCGAGCTGACCATGCTCGGGAAGCTGGACGTCGCTGGTGAGGGCGAGGAGGTCAAGCGCGGCCGCCTCAAGGTGCTGGACGCCACCCCGACCGGTGACGGCATCCTGGACGAGCGGCTGGCCTACGTGGCCGGCAAGCCCGGCAAGCGACCCAAGGACCAGATCGGCCGGCTCTCGAAGAAGCTGCGCGAGCAGGTGCTCGCCAGGCTCGCGGAGCGCGGCGTGCTGGAGGCGGACCAGGACAAGGTGCTCGGCCTGTTCCCGGTGACCCGCTGGCCGGCCAAGGACGCGCGGCACGAGGCAGAGATGCGTACGGCGCTCGAGAGCGTGCTGAAAGTGGGTACGACGCCGGACGAGCGCACCGGGGCGCTGGTCGCCTTGCTGAGCGCGTTGAACGTCGTACCGAAGATCGTCACCGACGCGGTCGACAAGAAGGCGCTCAAGCATCGGGCGAAGGAGATCGCCGAGTCGGACTGGGCCGCCGACGCTGTGAAGAAGGCTGTCTCGGAGATGCAAGCTGCGGTGACCACTGCGGTTGTCGTGAGCACCGGGGCGGTCGCGGCCGGCAACTAAGTCAGGCGCTCCTTGATCTCGGACTTGAGCACCTTGCCGACCTTGGACCGGGGCAGGTCCGGCCAGACCAGGACCTCCTTGGGCGCTTTCACGCTACCGATCCGGGCCTTCACGAACGCGATCAGCTCGCGTGGATCGACGTCGCCGCCGGCCAGCGGCTGGACGACCGCGACCACCCGCTCGCCCCACTTGTCGTCCGGGCGGCCGATCACCGCGCAGTCCTGGACGGCGGCGTGCGCCAGCACCGCCTGCTCGACCTCGGTGGAGTACACGTTGAAGCCGCCAGTGATGATCATGTCCTTGGCGCGGTCGACGATGTAGAGGTAGTTGTCCGCGTCCAGGTAGCCGATGTCGCCGGTGTGGTGCCAGCCGTGCCGCGACGCCTCCGCGGTGGCCTCGGGGTTGCGGTAGTACCCCTGCATCACCAGCGAACCGCGGACGACGATCTCACCGCGGTCGCCGGGCGGCAGGAGGGATCCGTCCGGCGCCATGATCGCGGTCGTGACGAGTGGGGACGGACGGCCCGCCGACGACAGCCGCGACCGGGCGATGTTGCCGTCGGCATCGAAGTGGTCGGCCGGCGCCATCGTCGAGATCATCATGGGGGCCTCGGTCTGGCCGAACAGCTGGGCCATCACCGGGCCGATCCGGGACAGCGCTTCTTCGAGCCGGGCGACCGACATCGGCGCGGCGCCGTACCAGAAACACCGCAGGGACGTGAGGTCGGTGCTGTCGAGCTCCTCGGCAGCTAGCACCATGTAGATCAGCGTCGGCGGCAGGAACGTGTGGGTGACGCGGTGCCGTGGGATCAGCTCCAGGAACGCGTGCACGTCCGGGGTGCGCATGATGACGATCTCGCCGCCGCAGGACAGGACGGGAAAGCACAGCACGCCGGCCGCGTGGGTCAGCGGCGCGAGCGCGAGGTAGACGGGCCGGTCGCCGAACGGGTAGCCGATCAGGGTCAGCGCCGTCATCGTCTCCAGGTTGCGGTTGCTCAGCATGACGCCCTTCGGGCGCCCCGTGGTCCCACCGGTACCGACGATCAACGCCAGATCGTCGGGCCCGGTGAGATCGACGGCCGGCTGGGACACGCCCCCGCAGAACGCGTCCCAGCCGACACTCCGGCCACGGACGTGGGGGTCTCGGCCGGAGTCGGGATCGGCATCCAGGCAGACGAAGGTGTGCACCTTCGGCAAGGCCTCCCGGATCCGATCCACCAGGGGCGCGAAGGCCGCCTGGTAGATCAGCACTTCACAGTCGAACTGGTCGAGCAGCTCGCGGTTCTCGGCCGCCTCGTTGCGCGGGTTGATCGGGCACCAGACCGCACCGGCCCGGCTGATCCCGAACACGCAGCTGAAGGCGATCGGGTCGTTCGCCGACAGGATCGCGACCTTGCCACCCGGTCGTACGCCGGTCGCCGCGAGACCGGCCGCGATGCGGTACGACAGCTGCTGCACCTCGCCGTACGTGAGCGTCTCGCCGTCGGTGGTCAGGCACGGTGCGTCCGGACCGAGCGAGGCGCCCTTGTCGAGGTAGTCGACCAGTCTCACTGCAACCCCTTCAGTGCAGCACGGTCAGCTGTGGCTCGGAGACCAGCCCGAAGCTGCGCAGTACGCCGAGCAGCTCGCGATGACCGAACGCCTGGCAGCCACTGGCGAACCCGACCCGCTTCGGCGGAGTCTGCAGCAGCGAGTACGCCGCGTAGGCCTGCAGCAAACCGGTCTGCTGGTAGTTGCTGTTGCCGTGGATGACACAGTGCGCCCGGCCGAGCGGTCCGGAGGCGTGCACGGAGTCCAGGGTCTTGTTGACGCGTGGGTTCTCCCGGGGCGGCATCTGGTTCATCACCTGGCGGGCGGTCTCGGTGAGCGCCGCGTTGCGCTCGTCGGGAGCCATGTCCTTGGTCGCTTCCAGTGCAGCGGCGACGATCTGCGGCACGCCGTTCATCAGGGCGGCGTTGAAGACACCGCCCTGTGCCTTGCAGTTGGCCACGCGCGGGTCGCGCTTGAACCAGACCGGGTGCGACATGCCGCCCCAGGGCAGGGACAGTGCCAGTTCATGGTGACCGGGAACCACCAGTGGCACCAATCCCTGCTCTGGGAACTCGGTGTACTCGTTGTGCTCGAGGTAGTGGGCCTTGGAGGTGGCCGCATTGACCAGGATGGTGCGCGTCGACGCGATGGTCGGGCTGCCGCCCCAGAACACTGCGATGTCCAGCGTGTCCAGGCCCGGCTGCTCCAGACACAGCTGTGCAGCGATCTCGCTGGTCGTGTACATCTGCGCGATGCCGGGCGCGAGGAGCAGTCCGGCTGCGGCGAAGTCCGCGCCGTACTTCTCGTCGCAGGTCATCAGCCAGTCCTGCTCACCGGTCGTGTCGGTGTAGTGCGCTCCTGCAGCGAGCGCCGCCTCCACAGCCGCGGGACCGAGCTCACTGAACGGCCCGACAGTGTTGAGTACGACGGACGCGCCCTTGAACAGGTCCGTCAGCGCAGCCACGTCGTGGTCGACGACGGCGACCTCGTAGTCGGCGGTCTCGATTCCCGCCACGTGGGAGTCCATCGACTCCTTCAGCTTCTCCTCACTGCGACCGGCGGCCACGAACGGGACGTGGTACTGGCGGAGGAACTCACAGACCAGGCGGCCGGTGTAGCCGGAAGCGCCGTACACGACGACAGGCTTGGTGGTCATGGGGCCTCACATCCCCATTCCGCCGTCGACCGGCAGGCCGGCGCCGGTGATGAACCGGGCCTCGTCCGAGGCGAGGAAGACGACCGCGTCGGCCATGTCGGTGACCTCACCGAGCCGGCCGGCCGGGGTCAGCCCGACGACTGCGGTGACCGCTGCCTCTGGGGACTCGAACAGTCCGAGCCGGGCCACGTCGTTGGCCAGTCCGGCGCCCATTGCGGTCGGCACCAGGCCGGGGTAGATGCAGTTGACGCGGACGCCGTACCCGAGCTTGCCGGACTCCATCGCGGCGACCCGGGTGAGCCGGTCGACCGCGGACTTGGTCGCGGAGTAGACCGCGATGCCGGGGAACGCGATGGTCGCGGCGACCGACGCGACGTTGACGATCGCACCGCCCTGGCCGGCCAGCCCGTCCGGCCGCATCGTGCGCAGTCCCCACTTGATGCCGAGCGTGGTGCCGAGGATGTTGACGTCGAGCATCCGGCGGATCTCGTCGGCGGTGACCTCGGTGAGCAGGCTGGTGATCTCGATCCCGGCGTTGTTCACCAGGATGTCCAGGCCGCCGAGGATGTCGTTCGCGGCGACGACCGCGTTCTCCCAGCTGCCCTCGTCGGTGACGTCGTGGGCGACGAAGCCGTTGCCGGCGCCGTACTCGCTGTCCAGCGCGTCGGCGACCGCCTCGCCGGTGTCCTTCTGGATGTCGCTGACCACCACTTTGGCGCCGGCCGCCGCGAGCGCCTTCGCCATCCCTTCGCCGAGCCCCTGGGCTCCGCCGGTGACGAGGGCCTTGCGGCCGGAGAGGTCGAGTCCGCCCATCTGAAGCTCCTTTGCTCGAAGCATCGCGCTTGCTTTTCACTCTGGAGAATCCTTTGACAGTCGTCAAGACTTTGTTTGACACTTGTCAAGAAATCTCCCACCGCGGGTCGCGCCTGGGTCCGCGGCGGGTAGATTGACGCTCGACGCACTGGGAGGTGGTTGGTCTTGACGTCAGCGGAGGCCGCTGAGCCGGATCGGCCCGCCCGGGTGTCCGGGATCGACAAGATCGAGCGCCGCCGGGTCGCGCTGGCCGAGTCGGCGCTGAAGACGCTCGGCGAGCTCGGGTACGCGCGGACCAGCCTGCGGGAGATCGCGAACAACTCCGAGTTCACCCACGGCGTCGTGCACTACTACTTCCGCGACAAGATCGACCTGATCAGCTACTGCGTGCGGTACTACAAGACCAAGTGCGCGCAGCGGTACGACGAGGTCGTCGAGACCGCGGCCTCGGCCGACGAGCTCGCGACCGGCTTCCTCGCCAAGATGACGCAGACGCTGGTCGAGGAGACCCCGATGCACCGGCTCTGGTACGACCTACGGGCGCAGAGCATGTTCGAGGAACAACTGCGCGACGACGTCACCGCGATCGACCAACTGCTCGAGCAGATGATCTGGCGCATCCTGACCCGGTACGCCGACCTGGTCGACGGCACGCCGACGGTCGACGCCCCCACGGCGTACGCCTTGATCGACGGCCTGTTCGAGCAGGCCGTCGTCGGCTACGCCGCCGACCCCGACGAGGTCCCGACCCAGCTCACCGACCGAGTCAGCCAGGTCCTTCCCAAACTGATCGCGACTTGACGGGGCCCCAGGCTGCGGCCGGAGCCTACTCGGCCTGACAGTTCGTCTTGCAGAGTTTGTCGGTGAGGGTCAGGTGTACGCCGGGTTCCTCGGTGTCGACCTCGGCCGAGATGTCGACGAGCCAGTCACCGAACGCCTGCTGGGCGATCGGCTTGCCCTTCTGCTGGTCGAACCAGCCGGCGATCTCCGGCTGGTTGACGTGCGCGAGCTCCAGGATTCGCGGCAGCGAGTTGGAGATCTCGCCCCAGGCGACGTCCACCTGACCGGACGCCTGCACCGACAGCACGGGCGGTCGCGGGTGCGTTCCGGTGAGCACCCCGATCGAGGTGATCCCCTTCCGGCAGACCGCGTAAGCGACGTCCGTCGTGCAGTCGTAACCGTCCGTCTTCAGCGCGCTCACAACCTGCGTGGCGGTGAGATCCGGCAGCACGGTCGGCGTCGGACTGGAAGACGACTCGGTTGCCGCCGGCTCGTCGTTACCTGAGCAGGCAGTCAGGAGCAGCAGGGTGGCCAGGGCGGTGACTGTGCCCAGACGCCGGTTCAGACCGGCACCTCGATCGCCGCGTCGAGGGCGATGGTGATCATCTCGGAGAACGTCGTCTGCCGCTCCTCGGCGGTCGTCTCCTCCTTGGTGATCAGGTGGTCCGACACCGTCATGATGCCGAGCGCCCGGCGGCCGAACTTCGCCGCCAGCGTGTACAGCGCGGCAGCCTCCATCTCGATGCCCAGCACGCCGTACGCCGCCGTCTGCGAGACCAGCTCGGGACGGTCGTTGTAGAACAGGTCGCCGGAGAACACCTGGCCGACGTGCACGTTCAGCCCGCCCGCCTCGGCGGCGTCCACTGCGGCCCGCAGCAGCTGGTAGTCGGCCGTCGGCGCGTAGTCGATGCCGTGGAAGCGCAGCCGGTTCATCTGCGAGTCGGTGCTCGCGGACATCGCCACGATCACGTCGCGGACCCGGACCGCCTCGGTCAGCGCGCCGCAGGTGCCGACCCTGATCAGCGTCTGCACGTCGTACTCCGCGAAGAGCTCGTGCGCGTAGATCGAGGCGGACGCCTGGCCCATGCCGGAGCCCTGGACGGAGATCGGCTGACCCTTGTAGGTGCCAGTGAACCCGAACATGTTCCGGATCTCGGTGTAGCAGATCACGTCCGACAGGTAGGTCTCCGCGATCCACTTGGCTCGCAGTGGGTCCCCCGGGAACAGCACCCGCGGTGCGATCTGCCCCTTCTTGGCGGCGATGTGAATACTCATGCCGGGATGCTCTCACGGTGCCGGGATATGTTGAGGTATGTGGCCTACTCCATCGCACGTGGTTCGCTAGCCCTGTCCCGGTCCGTGCTGGACCGCGCCGCCGATCGCAGGCGCGACCACGACTGGCTGGAGAAGGCCTGGGTCGCTCCGGACACGCAGGTGGCGCTCGTCGCCGGTGACAAGCTCCAGGTGACCGCCGACCGCAGCGCGCTGAACCTGGTGCACCCGTCCGAGGCGCCGGAGGGTGTGCGGGTCTTCCTGGGCATCGACCGGGAGTCTGGTGCAGGGCAGACCGCAGAGGGTCGCGCTGTGTTCGCCGTACTGGTCGACACAGAGGCCGACGAGTCGTACGGCGGGCTGCGTGAGATCGGCGCCGTACTGAACGATCGCGAGGCCGGTATGGCGGTCCACGTGGTCGGGCTGTCCAACTGGCACGGCGTGCACACGCACTGTGCGAACTGCGGCGAGCACACTGAGGTGGCCGAGGCAGGCCATGTGCGGCAGTGCCCGGCGTGCGGTCTGTCGCACTTCCCGCGCAGCGACCCGGCGATCATCGTCCTCGTCACCGACGACCAGGACCGCGCACTGCTCGGCCGCAACGAGGCCTGGCCGGAGGGCCGCTACTCGACCCTGGCCGGCTTCGTCGAACCGGGTGAGTCGCTCGAGGCCGCCGTACGGCGGGAGGTGCTCGAGGAGACCGGTGTGCTGGTGGGGGAGGAGATCGAGTACGCCGGCAGTCAGCCGTGGCCGCTGCCGTCCAGCCTGATGCTCGGCTTCTACGCCAAGGCGGTGAGTACTGACATCGAGGTGGACGCCGACGAGATCGCCGAGGCCCGCTGGTTCACCCGGGAGGACCTTCGTGCGCTGGTCGAAGCCGGCACGATGGCCCTCCCCGGCAACATCTCCATCTCCCGCCGCCTGATCGAAGGCTGGTACGGCGAGGAGCTCACCGGCAGCTGGTGATCAGCGGCCGACGTCGGAGCGGGCGGCGGCGAGCCGGATCAGGGCACCCTCCCAACGTTCGATCGTGCCTGCCTTCTCCAGCTCTCTGGCCTTCTTGTCCACCGCGATGACGTAGGCGGCGTGGCTGGGCCAGTCGGCCTTCGCATCGGGCAGTACGTCGGTCAGCGTGCAGCCGTACTCCACGTGCCGGTTCGTCACGTGGCTGTTGATGTTCCCGGTCCACACGGTCGCCCGGAGGTCGGACTGCGGACACGGATCGGTCGGTGGGGTGTAGGAGGCCAGGTTGGTCGGGTTGGTCCAGCCGTCCGGTCGCAGCAGCGTGTAGTACGTGCCGTCCGGGGTCTGGGTGAGCCGGTTGAGACCGTGGTCGCGCAGCATGATCGACACGCCACCGAGGCTGTCCACGACGAACAGTCGCCCGGCCGTGACGCCGTACAGGTAGCCGTCACGCCACTGCAGGGCTCCGTCGTTCGCTCCGGCGCGGCCGCTGAAGACCGGGATCTGTCGCAGTACGGCGCCGGTCGTCGGGTCGGCGACGAACACGATGCCGTCCGCCAGGCCCCACAGGTTGCCGTCCGGACCGATGGTCAGCTCGTTGATGCTGGCCGCATTAGGCACGGGTACGACGTCTGTGAGTACGGCGCCGGTGGACGGGTCGACCTTGACCAGGTGGGCCTCGGTGGCGATCGGCTCAGTGCCCTGGCCGCCCTCGATGCCGGAGCCGGCCCACACTGCGGTGCCGACTGGTAGCAGTGAGGAGATGGTCTGGTCGGCCACCAGGTTGCGGTAGACGGTGAACGCTCCGGTCGGAACGTCGTACACCGTGAGGGCTCCGCCGTACTCGCCGTACGCCGGAGTGGTGCCGACGTAGACCTTGTCGCCCGCAGGGACTACTGCAACGGGCCGGTTCTGGTGGTGGCTGTCGACGAGGCTGAAGAGTTCCTTCGGGTTCGTCGGCGTGGCGGGTGCGTTCGGATCCCACAGCGACAACCTGCCGTAGGGGTAGATGCCGACGTACATCTTGCCGTTGCCGTCCCAGGCCCAGTCTTCGACCTGGCCCTGGCGCGTCGTGACCGTGGACTTGCCGGTGGCTGGGTCGTAGACCGACGTCGAACCGTTGAGGTACGCGTTGACGAAGACCTTCCCGGTCGCCGGGTCCGCGAGCGCGTGCATGAGGGCTACCGGGACGTACTGGAACGGTGAGCTCCACTGCGCGAGCGTGCCGTCCTGTGGGTTGTACCGGAAGGTTCCGCCGGAGTAGTTGCCCGCCAAGCCGTACAGCACCTGGCTGCCGTTCTCGGTAACCCAGCCGTAGCCGATCGATGCACCACGGGTCACCGTGCGGGGCGGTGACACCGGACCGACGGTGTTCGTGTCCAGGTCGTAGTGGGTGAGGGCGAGCGTGTTGTTGGTGAAGTACACGCCACCAGGTCCCGCTGCGGACACACCGCGGGCGGCGATCGGGTAGTCCATCACCAGACTGCCTGTGGCGGCGTCGGTGAATTTGACCTGCTCGCCGGTCACCGCGTCGACCACGACCAGCCGGCTGCTGGCGTTGGCGAAGACCCGTCCGTTCGCGTAGTCGAGGTCGATGAAGTCCTTGGCCGTCGTACCGGGCGGAGTGATGTCCTCGACCTGCCGGGTCTCCACGTCGATCCGGAGCAGCCTGGCGTTCGGGGTGGAGATGCCGACGAACAGCTTGTTGTGGTCCGGGTCGTAGACGGTCGACCGTGCGTACTGCTGCACCGGGTCGAGTGAGCCGTAGTCAGTCACCTGGCTGGTCGACGGGTCGTACTTGAAGGCATGGGCCGTCGGGTAGGTGCCTGCGTACACGTTGCCGTTCTGGTCCGCGGTGAGGCCGTAGATGACCGACTCACCGGGGATCGGCTGGCCCAGGTCGGTGACGGTGCCGGTGCCCGGGTCGTAGCGATACAGGTGGGCGTTGGGGTAGGTGCCGACGTACAGGCGGCCGTCGGGCGCGACCACGATCGCCCACGCACCCGCTGCCCCTGCCAGTGGCAGCGCGTGGATCAGCTGGCGGCTGTGCAGGTCGACGACGTTGAGCTGGGCGTTCTCACCGGCGGGTACGGCGTACACGACGTCGCGGCCGTCCGGCGTCCGGCCGACGGCGCCCTCCATCACGGTGAGCGAGCTGATCGGGGCGCCGAGGTCGCGGACCGGATCCTCGGCGGCGATGCCGATCCGGCTGTCGTCCTTGCGGATCGGTCCGGTCTCGGACGGGAACGGCTCCGGCCGCTGCGGGTCCGGGCCGGCGGAGGCGGTGCGGCCGCCGGTGGCGAGGAGGCCCAGCATCAGGGCGCAGGCCAGAGCGGCACGAATCAGGACATGGCGGAAATGACGGCGCGGAATCATGGGCGGGCTCCCTGCGGCGTTGTTCCGAGGAAGGTATAACGGTCATGACCGTAAAGTCCATAACTCGCGCCCTATGAGTGTGCGGGCAGCACGAACGGCGCCGCCCGCTCGGGACGGCGCCGTGATCGCGGGACCTAGGCGGCGAGCTTCTCGGCGACCTGGGCCAGCGACGGGTTCGTCATCGCGGTGCCGTCCTCGAAGACGACGGTCGGAACCGTCTGGTTGCCGTTGTTGATCTTCTCGACGATCTTCGCGGCCTCCGGGACCTGCTCGATGTCGACCTCGGTGAACTCGATCCCGGCTCGCTTGAGCTGGCCCTTGAGGCGGTGGCAGTAGCCACACCAGGGGGTCGAGTACATCGTGAAAGCCGCCATCGGCTGACTCCTTCGTGCGGTGGGAGGGGGTTTCTGTCGGGCCGCCCGTCTAGGGTTGCTCTCGACGTATCCGAACCGGCTCGCAGGTGGTGCTGTTCCCGAATGTCCCCGTCCGTGAGCGATCTCACACGTTCCGCGTTCCCTGACCGGGGTGGTGGGGTGGGAAACGTATTGAGCCCAGATGACCTCCTGGAGGCGCTCGACCCTGAGCAGCGGGCGGTCGCGACCGCGCTGAACGGGCCGGTCGTGGTGATGGCGGGGGCGGGGACCGGCAAGACGCGGGCGATCACCCACCGGATTGCGTACGGCGTGCGTACCGGCACGTTCGACCCGCTCCGGGTGCTCGCGGTCACCTTCACCCAGCGAGCCGCGGGGGAGATGCGCGGCCGGCTCGCGCAGCTCGGCGTCGAGGGCGTGCAGGCGCGCACGTTCCACTCCGCCGCGCTGCGGCAGGCGAAGTGGTTCTGGCCCAAGGTGTACGGCGGGGAGCTGCCACCGATCGCGGACCGCAAGTTCCCGCTGCTGACCGAGGCGGCCTCGCGCTGCCGGGTCCGCGTGGACACTCCGGCGCTGCGCGACCTCGCCGGCGAGGTCGAGTGGGCCAAGGTGAGCAATGTCCGGCCGGACGACTACGCGAAGCTGGCGCCCCGCTCGGGCCGGACGCTGGCCGCGTTCGACCCGGCCACGATCGCCCGGGTGTTCGCGGCGTACGAGGATGTGAAGCTGGAGCGCGGCCGGATCGACCTGGAGGACGTGCTGCTCTGCGCGGTCGCGCTGCTCGCCGAGGACGAGCGGGTGGCGGCGGAGATCCGGCGGCAGTACCGGACGTTCGTCGTCGACGAGTACCAGGACGTGAGTCCGCTGCAGCAGAGCTTGCTCGACCTGTGGCTCGGCGGGCGCGAGGACGTCTGTGTGGTCGGCGACCCGGCGCAGACCATCTACTCCTGGGCCGGCGCCGAACCGGAGAACCTGGTCCGCTTCGCCGCCCGGCACCCGTCCGCGACGGTGATCAAGCTGGTGCGTGACTACCGGTCCACCCCGCAGATCGTCGACGTGGCCAACAAGATCCTCGACGCGACCGGTCCGGCCGGGCTGCCGGGGCGAGTCACGCTCCGGTCGCAGCGTGAGGCGGGCCCGGCGCCGGTGTACCGCGAGTACTCCGACGAGGTCGCCGAGGCCGATGCGGTGGCGCGGGCGGTCACGCGGCTGCAGGACGAGGACGTGCAGTTGCGCGACATCGCCGTACTGTTCCGGACGAACGCGCAGTCGGAGAACTTCGAGCAGGCGCTGGCCGAGCGGAAGATCCCGACCGTGCTGAAGGGGGCCGAGCGCTTCTTCGAGCGCGCCGAGATCCGGCAGGCCGCCGTACTGCTGCGGGGTCAGGCGAAGGCCGGGGATGTGTCCGACGACCTGGTCGAGGTGGTGACCGGCGTGCTGGGCGGAGCCGGCTGGACTCCGGAGCCGCCGACGGGCACGGGCGCCGTGCGGGATCGGTGGGAGTCGCTGAGCGCCCTGGTGACGATGACGTCGGACTTCGCCCGCGAGAACCCGTCGGCCCGGTTGCCGGAGCTCATGGCGGAGCTGGACCGGCGGGCGTCGATCCAGCACGCGCCGCTGGCCGAGGGCGTCACGCTGGCGACGCTGCACGCGGCCAAGGGGCTGGAGTGGGACTGCGTCTTCATCGTGGGCGCGCACGAGGGGACGCTGCCGATCAGCTACGCCCAGACGCCGGCGCAGGTGGAGGAGGAGCGGCGGCTGTTCTATGTCGGTGTGACCCGGGCGAAGCAGCAGCTCTTCATCAGCTGGTCCACCTCACGGTCCCCGGGCGGCCGCGGTCAGCGCGGTCCGACGCGCTTCCTCGACCCCATCGGGGTGCGTACGCCGTCCCGGCCGACCACCCGGGAGCCGTCAGGCGAGCGATCGACCAAGGCCGGCAAGCCGATCCCGAAGTGCCGGGTCTGCGGGCGTGGCCTGCTCGACCCGGGTGCGCGGAAGCTCGGCCGCTGCGAGGACTGCCCGTCATCGATCGACCAGGAGCTGTACGACGCGTTGATCGCCTGGCGGACCGAGCAGGCGGCGAGCGAGCGCATGCCCGCGTTCGTCATCCTGACCGACGCCACACTGACCGCGATCGCCGAGACCCGGCCCACCGACGAGCAGGCTCTGCGCCGGATCCCCGGCATCGGTCACACCAAGCTGACCAAGTACGGCGAGCGGATCCTGCTGCTCTGCACGCGCTGACTCAGGGCGTGGGCGCGAGCAGACGGCCTGCGTCCTCACTGGGCGGGACGCCGTACTGGCGGCGGTACTCGCGGCTGAACTGGGACGGACTGTCGTAGCCGACCTCGTGAGCGACGGTGGTGATGTCGCGCGGGTGGGATGCGAGCAGCAGCCGCGCCTGCTGCAGCCGGATCTGCTTCTGGAACTGGATCGGGCTCAGCGCCGTGACGGTCTGGAAGTGCCGGTAGAACCCGGACGGGCTCATGCCGGTCAGCCGGGCCAGGTCCTCGACGCGGAACGGTTCGGCGTAGTGGTCGCGGATCCAGCGGGCGGCGCGGGTGATGTGGCTGAGGTTGCTGTCGGCCAGACCGAGCTGGCGCACGGCTACGCCCTGCTCGCCGGTGACCAGCCGCCAGAGAATCTCCCGCTTGACCATCGGTGCCAGCACAGCCCGATCCCGCGGGCGCTCCAGCAGCCGAACGAGCCGGACCAGGCTGTCCACCAGGTCGTCGGTCAGCGCACCGACCGCAATGGCCGGTACGGCGCTTGCGCGCGGGCGGGGCAGATCGCCCGGCGCGGCGTGCAGGAGCAGGTCGGCGATCAGCGAGGGCTCGAGCGTCAGCGCGAGGCCGAGCGCAGGGTCCTGCGGGGTGGCGTCGACGAAGTGGCCGGTGACGGGAAGGTCGACCGAGGCGACCAGGTAGTCGCCTGGGCGGTACAGGTACACACGGTCGCCGACGACCAGGCGCTTCGCACCCTGCACCAGAACTGCCAGGACCACGCCCGACATCGACGGCGCCGGTGGCCCGGACCGCTCGACCTTCGCGATGTAGAAGCCATCGATCGCAGTGGACTCGTCCGCGCGGACATGCCGAACCAGCAGGTCCCGGAGCTCGTCGAGTGCCACCTTGGCAGGTTACTCGGGGACTGAGTCGGCCTTCGCTGCATTGCGCCGGCCGAGCGGCATCGGTTCACCCCTGGTGGTGTCGCGGGCTGTTTGCTGTTCGGCTTCCGCGTTGATCTCGGCTCCGAGGAGGACGGCGTACGCGGTGAGCCACAGCCAGAGCATCAGGATCGCGACGGCGGCCAGGCTGCCGTAGGTCTTGGCGTAGTTGCCGAACGTCTCGACGTAGATCGAGAACCCGACCGAGGCGGCCAGCCAGATCACCATCGCCACGGCCGCACCGATGGACACCCAGCGCATCCGCGGCGCGTCCCGCGACGGAGCGACCCGGTAGACGACCGCCAGCACGACGAGGATCAGCAGCACGGCCAGCGCGAACCGCGCGACCTGCAGGCCGACGCGGACCGGTCCCGGTACGTCGTCGCCGATCGCAGCGCCGGCGGCGAACAGCGCGACGGCCAGCAGGACGAAGACGATCGCCCCCAGGGTCATGCCGAGCGCGAGCAGCTTCTGGCGGACGAAGCCCCGCGACTCCTCCTCGTCGTACGCCATGTTCACCGCGGTGACCAGGTAGCCGACGCCGCCGGAGGCGCTCCACAACGCGACGACTACCGCGACGGCCACGCCGATGCCGAGACTCCGGCTGGGCGCCGAGGTCAGCGCGTCGATCTGCTGGAGGAGCAGGTCGCGTCCCGCAGCCGGCATCGCCTTGCCCAGCTCCTCCGCCTGGGTGCGGATCTGCGCCGGGTCGGCGATCAGCCCGTAGGCCAGCACCGCGGCGACGATGGCCGGGAACAGCGACAGGAACCCGAAGAAGGCCACTCCGGCCGCCAGCAACGGGACCTGATCGGCCTTGGCCTCTTTCCACGCCCGCTTGATCACCTGCCACCAGCCGGCCGCCGGAATCTGTCTCGGGGTCTCCGCCTCGACCCCCGGCACCGTGGCTGCTCGTTGTTCCGGCACGATCCCCACCCTTCTCCCCAGGTCGTCCTGCAGGTATCCGCGCGGCTGCCGTGGAAAACCTGCCGATCCGGCCCTGCCCGTTCGGGCAGGTCGAAGGAAATGTGTTGCCAGAGTGGGTGGGGAAGGCGCATGGTGGAGGACGTGCCGGGTTCTGCTCACGGCAGACGTGGCATTTAGGTGACAGAAGCAACGATCCCGGAGCGTGCGGATGACGTCCCGGAGCGTGCTGGAAGTGTGCTGTGGCAGCCAGTTCCGGCCACCTCGGCGGCAACTTCCGGCCAACTTCGCGAACTGGCGTTAAATAGTTTGCGGGCTCCGCTGGGGACGGCGTACTGTTCTTTCTGCGGTCGAAGCCTGGCCGAAAACTTCAAACCACCATAGCGATCGAGCTAACCGCCCGCTTCGCCACAACGAGAGGAGGTGCCCTGGAAATGATCACCAACACGGTCAAGAAGCCGTTCAGCGACGCTGCCGCGCTGCCGTGCGCCCCGATTCAGGGTGCCTCGCCGCGCCTGCACGTCGCGACCGTTGTGCTCATGGCTTCCGGCGCTGCCCAGTTCAAGGGCGGAGCTGTCGGCGATGTGAAGTACGGCGGTTCGGGTTCTCGAGCATGGAGTCCACCGGTCTGACAGACGTCAGAGCCGGCACCTCCAAGGCCGCGGAACCCGAAAAGGGTCCCGCGGCCCTTTTGTTTGTCCCTGATTTTGGCGGTCATCAACCGTTGACCGTCACCGACGACAAGAGATCAGCACCAAAGTCACTGGGAGGTGACCGGAATGAGCGTGAGCTTCCTCGATGTCTTCACCGAGGTGGCCTCGTCGCAGGACCTGCCCTGTCGGTCCTACGCGCCAGAACTCTTCTTCGCCGAATCGCCGGCGGACGTCGAGTACGCCAAGTCGCTGTGCACCACCTGCCCGCTGAAGGCCGAGTGCCTGGCCGGAGCGCTCGAGCGTTCCGAGCCGTGGGGAGTGTGGGGCGGCGAGCTGTTCGTCCAGGGAGTGGTGGTTCCGCGCAAGCGGCCCCGTGGGCGTCCCCGCAAGAGTGACACCGTGACCGCTGCCTGACGATCCCAGATCCGAATCGAGACCCCAGACCATGACGAACCAGACTTCACCCAGGAGAACTGAGATGCATTTACTCAATGAAGATCTTGCCCGTGCTCATTGTCGTTCCAAATTGAACGACGCAGAGCAGAACCGGCGCTTCTACCTCGCGCTCTCGATGGAGCGTGCGCAGAAGCGGGCCGAGCGGGCCAGCCGGCGAGCGGAGAGGGCCAGCGCACGCGCGCGCCTCGCGCTTGCCCGTCTGGTCTGATCCACCAGCACGACCGAAAGCCTGCGGGCGGTCCGAAAGGGAGGACCGCCCGGCAGGCACCCCAGCCTGACCAGCTGAACCACCGAGGGGCGGCATCCACTGGATGCCGCCCCTCGGCCAGTTCATAGTGGATGGGGGAAGGCCGGAGGGGGAACCGGCGTGGGGGAGGTGCACACTGATGCGCGTGATCAGAGCTACGTGTTCGATGTGTGGTCAGCAGGCAGAGACCGAAGAGGTGCCGCTGACCTGGGGAACCTCGGTGGAGAACGGCCGGAAGCTGCTGTACTGCGACCGCTGCGCCAGGGAGAACGTTCGCAACATCGAGGGGAAGCTGGACTCGGTCTACTGGTAGGGCGAATTCCGGGCCGGGTGTCGATCCGGCGGTGATCCGTCCGACGCAGGAGTGAGAGCAAGAACTCCTGCGAAAGGACCGGATCAATGACAGTCACCGAGAGCGCGGCCGGAACAGCGACCCGGCGGCAGTGGATCGGGCTGGCCGTGCTGTGCCTCGCCACGCTGCTGGTGTCACTGGATCTGTTCGTGATGCTACTGGCTGTGCCCGCGGTGACCGCCGCGCTCGGCGCGACCGGCAGCGAGCAGCTGTGGATCCTGGACGTCTACGGGTTCATGGTGGCCGGGCTGATGATCACCATGGGCAACCTGGGGGACCGGATCGGCCGGCGCCGGCTGCTGCTGGCCGCCGCTGCGGTGTTCGGGGTCGCTTCGGTGGTGGCGGCGTACTCGACGAGTCCGGAGATGCTGATCGGTGCCCGGGCCGTGCTCGGGATCGCAGGTGCGGCGATCGCGCCGTGCACGCTGTCGCTGATCTCGACACTGTTCCCGGACGCGCGGCAGCGGGCGTCCGCGCTGGGTGTCTGGGCGGGCTGCTTCACGGTGGGCGCCATCGTCGGCCCGGTGCTGGGCGGGGTGCTGCTCGACCACTTCTGGTGGGGTTCGGCGTTCCTGATCGGCGTCCCGGCGATGGCGGTCCTGCTGGCGGTCGGGCCGTTCCTGCTGCCGGAGTTCCGCGACGAGCAGGCGGGCCGCCTGGACCTGGTGAGCGTGGTCCTGTCGCTGGCTGCGATCCTGCCGGCCGTGCACGGGCTGAAGCAGCTGGCCTCGCACGGCGTGAGTACGACGGCCGTCGGCGGGCTGGTCGTGGGCGCGGTGTTCGGTGTGCTGTTCGTACGGCGGCAGCGGCGGCTTGCTGACCCGCTGGTCGACGTGCGGCTGTTCATCCGCCGGACGTTCGCGGTGACGTTGGGCAGCATGATGACGTACTCGATGCTGTCGGGCGGCGTGATGGTGTTCGTCGCGCAGTACTTCCAGTTGGTGCAGGGGATGACGCCGCTGACCGCAGGGATCGCGCTGGTGCCGGGCATGGTGACGTCGACCGTGGCGTTCCAGCTGGCGCCGCGGCTGGCCCGCCGGATCCGTCCGGGCGCGCTGATCCCCGGCGGGATCGCGTTCACGGTCGTCGGGATGGCGGTGATGAGTCAGGCGGAGTCGACTGCCGTCCTGGTCGTCGCGTTCGCCGTGGAGTGCATCGGTGCTGCGCCGCTGGTGACGCTGGGCACCAACCTGGTGATCGGGTCGGTGCCGCCGGAGAAGGCCGGCGCGGCTGGTGCGCTGACCCAGACCTCGAACGAGTTCGGATACTCGCTCGGCATCGCCGTACTGGGCAGCGTGGTCGCTGCGACGTACCGCAGTCAGATGGACGGGCAGGGCGGCAGTTCGCTCGCCGAAGCGCCGACCGCCGTACTGGACGCTGCTCGCGATGCCTTCACCGACGGTCTGCACGCGGCGGCTGGGATCACTGCGGTCGCCCTGACCGTCGTCAGCATCCTGCTGGCCCGCACGCTCCGGTCAGTGCCTGCGCTTGACCAGCCCTAGTCGCGGGTGAAGCCCGGGAGGAACTCGTCCAGGACGGAGCGGAACGGCGCCTCGGCCTCGAGCTGGGACAGTACGGCGACGCCGCCGATCCACACGCGGTGGATCAGCAGGTACGACGGCGGCAGGTTGAGCTTGAGCGCCAGCGACGCGTTCGGGCTGCGGAAGTCGCTGGTCCGGTTCGCCTGCTCGCGCATCCAGGCGCGGCTGAACTGGAACGTCTCCGTCCGGGCCGGCTCGGCGAACGGCCGCAGGTAGTCCATCAGCTGGTCCGGGTCGATCTCCATCCGGGGCTTGATGAACCCCTCGGCCCGCAGGCCGTCGCGGACCGCGGTTCCGTCACCGGCCAGCGAGATGCTCAGCAGCCGCCCGATCGCCGGCGGCAGCCCGTCCGGCAGCCGGGCGCACAGCCCGAAGTCGACCACGCCGAGGCGGCCGTCCGGCATCACCCGGAAGTTCCCGGGATGCGGGTCGGAGTGCAGCAGGCCGGCCAGCCTCGGGCCGCTGAACATGAACCGGACGTACTTCAGCCCGATCTCGTCCCGCTCCTGCTTGGTGCCGTCGGTGATGTACGACGACAGCGGCCGGCCCTCGATCCACTCCGACACGATGACGCTGGGGGAGTGCTTGATGACCCGGGGGACGACGAACTCCGGGTGGCCCTTGAAGGCGTCGGCGTACTGCTGCTGGGCCTGCGCCTCGCGGTCGTAGTCGAGCTCCTCGCCGATCCGCTCCTGGAGCTCGGCGACCAGCGGCTTCATGTCCAGCCCGGGGACCAGCGTGCCGAACGTCCGGGCGAACCGGCCGAGCTGGCGCAGGTCCGCGCGCAGCGCCTCGGCGGCGCCCGGGTACTGCAGCTTGACCGCGACCTCGCGGCCGTCCTTCAGCGTGCCGCGGTGCACCTGGCCGATCGACGCGGCCGCGGCGGGCAGGTCGTCGAACTCCTCGAACCGGTCCCGCCAGCGCCGGCCAAGCTCGCGCGACAGGATCGTGTGAACGGTCGACGCCGGCATCGGCGGTGCGGAGTCCTGCAGCTTGGTCAGCGTCGCCCGGTACGGCGCCGCGAGCTCCTCCGGCATCGCCGACTCCATCAGGCTGAGCATCTGCCCGAACTTCATCGCGCCGCCCTTGAGCTCGCCCAGGACGGCGAACAGCCGGTCGGCGGTCTGGCGCTGGAACTCGGCGATCACGGTCTCGGCGGGCGCACCGCCGATCCGCTTGCCCAGCCCGACCGTGGCTCGCCCGGCGGCGCCGAGCGGCAGGCTGGCAAGTTTCGCGGTCCGGCTCAGCGCCTTACGAGGGAGGTCCGACACCCTCCCATTCTGTCCGGTCGCCCAAGCCCGGCCCCGGCCGGGTGGCCCGGCGGGTCCGACGGCCCTCCGGGAAGGACGAGGGGCGGCGTCCGGCACGGGTGTGCCGGGCACCGCCCCACGACTTGGTGCGTCAGGCCTTGCCGAGGATCCGGTTCAGGTTCGTACCGCACTCGGGGCACTTGGCCTTGGCCATGCGCGTGCCCTTGTCGTTGACCTTGACCTCGCCGTCGGCGGTGCGCTTGGCCTTGCACTTGACGCAGTAGAACTCGCCGCTCCAGGTCTCTGCCATGAGGGCCCTCTCCTTGCTCTGAATTTCAGCCCGGGGTTCTCACCCCAGGCAGTCGTGGATGCTAACGGCAGACCGTCCTGCCGTAGGCCGTTCGGCCCAGTCGGGATTCACCCTACGGCAGCCAGGCGCACGCTCAAGCGCACCTCCCCGTCCGAGCGCCGCTGGGATGACCCTAGGAAAGCCCTTTCCGAGCTGTCTGGCAGCTACAGAGCAGGCTCCCGGGGTTTCGCCTTCGGAACCGCTCGGCTTCCCCTCCGAACGGCCCCGGAGGCGGTCCGGGAGCCTGCTGACCCTGACGCTAGGAGGCGCGCGCGGCGCAGGCAAGGGCCGGTTGTCCACCCCTGTGGATAACCCTGTGTGCAACCTGTGGGACGCGCCGCCGTGCACTGTGGACGGGCAGGGGAACAGGATGTGAACAACCGGGATCGGCCGGCTCAAGATCTGGCGTCTGACCTGCGGAAACGTCGATTCACAGGATGTGGACGCAAGAAAGTTGTCGGATTCGGGGGGTACATTTCTGAGCCATGGCCGACTCTCCACCGCGCCCGATCCCGCCGTACGTGGATATCCGCCGCAGCAAGCGGCGCAAGCGGACCGTCAGCGCGTACCGGGACGGGGAGCGGGTGGTCGTGCTGATGCCCGACCGGCTGTCCGCCGCCGAGGAGGCGCGCTGGGTCGAGACCATGCTGGCGCGGCTGGACAAGCAGCGCAGCCGATCCCGCGTGTCGGACGAAAAATTGTTGGCCAGAGCACACGAACTCGCGTGTCGTCATCTGCCGGAAGTGCCCGAACCTGCGTCTGTGAGGTGGGTTTCGAACCAAAACAGACGGTGGGGCTCCTGCACTCCGGCGGACCGGTCGATCCGGTTGTCGACCCGGCTGCAGGCGATGCCGGGCTGGGTCGTGGACTACGTCCTGATCCACGAGCTGGCCCACCTGGTCGAGCCGGCCCACAACGCCGCCTTCTGGGCGCTGGTCCACCGCTACCCCAAGGCCGAGCGCGCCGAGGGCTACCTGGAAGGCGTCTCGGCCGCCTCCTCCCTGAACCTCGACGACTTCTGAGCACCACCCTGCGCACCCGGCTCCTCACGGCGTGGTTTCCTGCAGGGTGCTCCCCCTACGGCGGTGTGGTTTCCCGCAGGGGAGGGGTGGGGTTTCCCTCAGGGTGAACTCGGTGGCTTCCTGCATGGTGGCGACCACCCTCCTGCGACCAGGCTTTTGACCTGTAGCCAGCGCCACGCCAGGTGCGCTGAGTGGGGCGCCGGAGGGGGCGCAGAGGGGCAGGGAATGTATGGCCAGGGGACAGATCACGGTGCGGATGGCGCGCTGGAGTGCCACCCATCCGTGGCGGGCGATCGCGATGTGGGTGGTCGTGGTGATCGCCTGTTTCGCCGTCGGCTCGGTGACCGGAACCAAGGAGTCCGACGGCGACGGTGACATCGGCGAGGTGACCCGCGCGGACAACATCGTGAAGTCCGGCAACTTCGCCGACCCGGACGTGGAGAGCGTGCTGATCACCTCGCCGTCCGGGACGCTAGACCAGGCCGAGGCGGCCAAGGCGGCGGGTGTGGTGATCCAGCGGATGCGCGCCCTCGGTGGGGTCGCGGAGGTCGCTCAGCCGATGCCGTCGCCGAACAAGGACGCCCTGATCGTCAGGGTCACCCTGAAGGACGGAACCGATGACAACCGTGTGCAGCCGCTGCTCGACACCACCGCCCAGGTCCAGCAGCAGTATCCGAACCTCCGGATCGAGGAGGTCGGCGGCCTGTCCATCGGCAAGGCTCTGGACGAGACGCTCGGCAAGGACTTCAAGCGTGCGGAGATGTTCAGCCTGCCGGTGACACTGGCAATTCTCTTAGTCGCGTTCGGCGCGCTGATCGCGGCGAGTGTGCCGCTGGTGCTCGCGCTGTCCGCCGTCGCTGCCGCGATCGGTCTCTCCGCGGCTGCGTCCCAACTCGTCCCAGCCGTCGACGCGGTGAACAGCGTCATCCTGCTGATCGGTATGGCGGTCGGCGTCGACTACTCGCTCTTCTACCTACGCCGCGAACGTGAGGAACGTGCCAAGGGCCGAGGTCACGTCGACGCGGTCGAGATCGCCGCAGCCACCTCGGGGCACGCGGTCGTGGTCTCCGGGATGGCAGTCATCATCTCGATGGCCGGGTTGTTCCTGGCCCGTGACGCGGTGTTCTCGTCCTTCGCGGTCGGCTCGATCCTGGTCGTCGCCGTAGCCGTCGTCGGTTCGCTGACCGTGCTCCCCGCCGTCCTGGCGAAGCTCGGTCGCTGGGTGGACCGGCCGCGGATCCCGTTCCTGTGGCGGCTGACTGCGAGCAAGGGGACGCCGAAGTTCTGGCCGGCCGTGCTGAAGCCGGCGCTGAAGCACCCGGTGGCCACGCTACTGGTGTCGGTGACCGCGCTGCTCGCGGTTGCGTCGCCGGCGTTGGGGATGACACTGAAGTTCCCGGGCACCGAGGACCTGCCGCGCGACACCGCGGTAATGAAGGCGTACGACCGGCTGACCGCGGCCTTCCCGAGCACGGGCACCAGCCACGAGGTCGCCGTCCGTGCTCCGGCCAACCAACAGCCGGCCGTGGCGGCCGCGCTGGCCGAGCTGAGCAAGCGCACGCAGAACGACAAGCTCTACGCCCAGGACGGGCTCGAGGAGCCGCGGGTCTCCAAGGACGGCACGGTCACGGTGGTCGAGGTGGCCACGCCGTACGAGGGTGGAAGCCAGGAGGCGCGCGACTCGCTGACCAAGCTGCGCAAGGAGCTGATGCCGGAGACGGTCGGCAAGGTGCCGGGTGTCGAGTACGCCGTCGGCGGCTTCGTGGCCGCGGACGTCGACTACGCGGCGCACACGAAGTCGAAGCTCCCGCTGGTGATCGGGTTCGTGCTGCTGCTGACGATGATCGTGATGATGGTGACGTTCCGGTCGGTGGTGGTCGCGCTGACCGCGATCTTCCTGAACGTGCTGAGCGCGGGCGCGGCGTACGGGGTAGTGACGGCGGTGTTCCAGAACACCTGGGCCGAAGGGATCCTCGACTTCCGCTCGAACGGGGCGGTGGTCTCGTGGCTGCCACTGTTCCTCTTCGTGGTGCTGTTCGGCCTGTCGATGGACTACCACGTGTTCGTCGTCAGCCGGATCCGTGAGGCGGTGCTGCGCGGGGTGCCGACCAGGCAGGCCGTTGCCGAAGGCATCACCAGCTCCGCGGGTGTGGTCACCAGCGCGGCGGCGGTCATGATCGGTGTCTTCGCGGTGTTCGCGACGCTGAGCACGCTGGACATGAAGCAGCTGGGCGTCGGCCTGGCCGTCGCGATCCTGATCGACGCGACGATCATCCGCGCGGTCGTCCTGCCGAGCATCATGACCCTGCTGGGCAACGCGAACTGGTGGGCTCCGAAGTGGCTCCGCGGCCGCGAACCCAAGCACGCCGCCCCGGCGGCTCCGACCGAGGACGAGCGCGAGCTCACCCCAGTCGGCTGACAATTCCGCTACGACGCGAGCGCCCCACCAGACTATGGTGGGGCGCTCGCCTGTCGGACGAGGAGGCAGCGTGACGCAGCGGGCCGAGACGTTGGGGAAGTTGGCGGACCTGGTGCTGTCGGTGGAGCGTCCGCATCCGGTGCGGGTCGCGATCGACGGGTGTTCGGCGGCGGGCAAGACGACCCTTGCCGACGAGTTGGCCGAGGTACTGCGGGATCGCACCGAACGCGAGGTGATCCGCGTGGGGATCGACTACTTCAAGCGTGCGGTCGAGCTGCGGACGTCGTACCCGGTGGACTCGCCGGAGGGGTACTACCTCGAGACCTGGGACAACGAGGCGATCCGCGACCGGCTGCTGACTCCGCTCGGGCCGCGGGGCGATCGCCGGTACACGACCGGCCTGATGGACCCCTCCGCTCAGATCGTGCTCGACCGGCCGGCAGCGGTCGCGGCCGAGGATGCCGTGCTGCTGGTCGACGGAGCATTCCTGCAGCGGCCAGAGCTCGATGCTCATTGGGATCTGCGGATCTACGTGGACGTCACGTTCGACGAAGTGCTTCGTCGCGGCATCGCCCGGGATCAGGCCTGGATGCCGTCGGCCGAGGCGGCTGAGCATCGGTACCGCACCAAGTACATTCCGGGCGAGAAGCTCTACGTTGCGCAGGTGCAACCTCAGGCCCGGGCCGAAATCTTGCTCGACAACCAGGATCCGGCCGAGGTCAGGTTTGTCGGCGGGCTCGGTGGGTTGCGGCTTTGACTCTGCTTTGGCATTGGGGGGAGCAGAAGCGGCGCTGGGCGTTGCGCGAGACGTCGACGAAGACGCGGTCGCACTGAGGCGCCGCGCAGACGCCGAGGCGGCCGCCGAGGTCGCTGCCGATGGCGATCGCGAGACCGGCCGCGCATCCGGCCGCCCAGCCGTTGGCGAGTTCGTCGTTCGGTCCGTGGAAGTGCAGGCTCCAGGGCCGCTCCCGGCCGCGGTCCAACTGCGGGCGCGCGTTGGTGTCGAGCAGCAGCGCGTTGACCTCCGTGGCCGCCTGGTCGAAGTCGTCTGACTGCGCCGCCTCGAAGACAATCCGCATCCGGCCGGCCAGCTCGACGAGTCGCTCCGCGTCGGCCCGAGGTACGTCGGGACGCGGATACCCGATCGCGGTCAGCGCATCCCCGACAGCCTGCGCTGCATCGGTGGGCGCGGCGAAGGGCGAGCCGCCGGAATAGCCGGGCGTCAACCGGTTCACGTACTCCACCGCAGCAGCCAGCACGCTGCGCGTGTGACTATCAAAAGACACTTGACCGGTCACATGCATTCTCCGTACAGTCGATCTCGCGTGACTAACCATACCGCTTTAGATAGTCACGCAGGAGGAGATCGCCCATGAGCATCGCAGCCCAAGTGGTTCGTCCACGGCTGCCGGGAGCGGTGTGGGTGCTCGTGGTGGCCCGGGCCGTGAACCGGATCGGCGCGTTCACGTTGCCGTTCCTCGGAGTGGTGCTGACGGTCGAGTTCGGCGCCTCGCTGAGTGAGACAGGGCTGATTCTGGCGCTGTTCGGAGCGGCGACGATCCCGTCCCGGCTGCTCGGCGGCCAACTGGCCGACCGGCTGGGACGTCGCCGTACGATCGTCCTCGGCCTGACCGGCTGCGCCGTCGCGCAGACCTGGATCGCGGTCTCCCACCAGCTCTGGTCCGCGATCCTCGCCACTCTCCTGCTCGGTCTGGTCTTCGAGATCTACGAACCGCCCAGCCAGGCAACGATCGCCGACGTCACCGATCCTGCTGACCGGCCGGCGGCGTACGGCTTGCTCAGCGCCGCGATGGCGGCCGCCGGAGTGCTCGCCGGTCTCCTCGCCGCGGCTTTGAGTCACTGGGACCTGCGGTGGTTGTTCGTCGCCGACGCCGCCACCTGCGCAGCCTGCGCGATCCTCGTCGCCCGCGCACTGCCGGCCGACGTACGACGAGACAGCGAGCGGGCGACCGTCACGGCGGTGTGGCGCGATCGCCGGTTGCTGCTCCTGCTCGCCGGCGGCACGGTGTTCGCCACCATCTACATGCAACTGGTGATCGGGATCCCGCTCACCCTGCTCGAACAGGGCCTGCCGAAGTCCGGCACCGGCTTCATCCTCGCCGTCTCGGCAGTCACCCTGATCGTTGCCCAACGCCTCCTCCGTGTGCAGCACCTGGACGATTTCCGCGCGCTGACGATCGGCTACGTCCTGGTCGCCATCGGTCTGGTGATCAGCGCGTTCGCGCACAGCCTGTCCGTCTTCCTGGCGGCCACGGTGCTGTGGAGCCTAGGCGAACTGTTCCTCCTGACCCGCTACCTCACGCTGGCCTCCGGGCTCGCGCCGGACCACGCTCGCGGCCGCTACCTCGCCGTCTTTGGGCTCAGCTGGGGTATCGCGACCGCGATCGCGCCGCTCACCGTGACGCGCCTGCTGGAGTCCTTCGGCCCCGAAGGACTCTGGCTGGTCAGCGCGGCGACGGCCGTCGTACTGGCCGTGCTGCAGCCGTGGTTCAGGAAGAGACTGGCTCCAGCCTGACTGTCAGCCCCTTGGCGACCGGGGTGTTGCTGCCCTTGGCCAGGTCGTCGGCGGACATCAGGACGTTGGTCTCCGGGTAGTACGCCGCCACGCATCCCCGCGCGGTCGGGTACGAGACCAGCCGGAACCCGGCGGCCCGTCGCTCGACACCCTCGAACTCGCTGACGATGTCGACGTACGCACCGTCCTTCAAGCCCAGCTCGGCCAGGTCGTCCGGGTTCACGAAGACCACCTCGCGGGTCCCGTGCACGCCGCGGTAGCGATCCTCCAGCCCGTAGATCGTGGTGTTGAACTGGTCGTGGCTGCGCATCGTCTGCAGCAACAGCCGGCCCGGCTCGGTCGGCAGCCAGCTCAGGTCGTTCGCGGTGAACTGCGCCTTCGCGTCGGACGTCCGGAACTCGCGCCGGTCCCGCGCCGCGTGCGCCAGCAGGAACCCGCCCTCGTTCGCCCGCAGCCGGTCCTCGAAGTCCTCGTACCCGTCGGCCACCCGCCCGATCCGCTGGCGGACCAGGCTGTAGTCGTCGGCGAAGTCCGCCCACGGGATCTCGCCGACGGCCGGTACGACGGCCTGCGCGAGCCCGCAGATGATCCCGATCTCCGACTTCATCTCCGGCGCCGGCGGGATCAGGTTGCCGGTGGACAGGTGGACCGCGCCTTGGGAGTCCTCGACCGTCACCGACTGCGGACCGGCAGGCGTGTGGTCGTGGTCGGTCCGTCCGAGCGTCGGCAGGATCAACGCCTCGCGGCCGGTGACGGTGTGCGAGCGGTTCAGCTTGGTCGCGACGTGCACGGTCAGGTCACACTCCCGCAGCCCGCGGTGCACCACCTCGGTGTCCGGCGTCGCGGAGGCGAAGTTCCCGCCCATCGCGACGAACACCCGGACCGTCCCGTCCCGCAGCCGCTTGACCGTGCCGGCTGCGTCCACGCCGTGCTCGCGCGGCGAAGCGAACGTGAACTCCCGGTCGAGCCGGTCCAGGAAGGCATCCGGCATCTTCTCCCAGATCCCCATGCTGCGGTCGCCCTGAACGTTCGAATGCCCGCGCACCGGGCACGGGCCCGCGCCGGGCTTGCCGATGTTGCCCTGCAGGAGCAGCACGTTGACGATCTCGCTGATCGTCGCGACCGCCTCCCGGTGCTGGGTCAGGCCCATCGCCCAGCAGATCACCGTCGCCTTGGACGCGATGAACCGCTGCACCAACTCCTCGATCTCGGTACGGCGAAGTCCCGTGGCCAGCTCGACTGCGGCCCAGTCGAGCTCGGTGTTGTGCTTGGCGTAGAGCTCGAAGCCACTGGTGTGCGAGTCGATGAACGCCTTGTCCAGCACGGTGCCCGGGTTCTCAGCCTCGGCCTCGAGCAGAAGGTGGCCGACGGCAAGGAACAGCGCCTGGTCGCCGCCGATCCGGATCTGCAGGTGCTGGTCGGCCAGGGGGGTGCCCTTGCCGACCCAGCCGCCCGGGCGCTGCGGGTTCTTGAAGTTCATCAGGCCCGGCTCGGGCAGCGGGTTGACCGAGACGATGTCCGCGCCGTTGCGCTTGGCGATCTCCAGGTGGCTGAGCATCCGGGGCGCGTTGGTGCCCGGGTTCTGGCCGACGACCACGATCAGCTCGGCCTGCTCGAGCATCTCCAGCGTCACCGCGCCCTTGCCGCTGCCGATCACCCGGGTCAGCGCCGTACCGGAGGACTCGTGGCACATGTTCGAGCAGTCCGGCAGGTTGTTCGTGCCGTAGGCGCGGACGAAGAGCTGGTAGAGGAACGCGGCCTCGTTGCTGGTCCGGCCCGAGGTGTAGAAGACGGCGTCGTTCGGGTCGTCGAGGCCCTTCAGGTGCCGCGCGACCACCTGGAACGCCTCGTCCCAGCCGACCGGCTCGTAGTGCGTGGCGCCGGCCCGGAGCAGCAGCGGTTCGGTGATCCGGCCGAGCTTCCCGAGCTCGAACTCGGAGATCTGGTTCAGCTGGTCGACCGAGTGGCTCGCGAAGAAGTCCCGTGGCACCCGTTTGCGGGTGGCCTCCCAGGCGACCGCCTTCGCTCCGTTCTCGCAGAACTCGGCAGCGTGCTTGCGCTTGTGGTCCGGGTCCGGCCAGGCGCAGGACGGGCAGTCGAAGCCGCCGTCCTGGTTCATCTTCAGGAAGACCTTGCCGGTCCGGACCGGGCCCATCTCGCGGAAACCGAACTTGAACGACGAAAGCACCGCGGGGACGCCGGCGGCCTTCTTCTTCGGCTGTTCGATATCGACCATGTTTCAACCATAAGGTCCAGCTATCAGCCGCGCCGGTTTCGATAGATGTCGTCAGTGAGCTCAGTCGTCGCGACACCCGCTGCGGCCGGTTGTGGACAGATTCCTCGACAGTGTGTTCCGGCCGTCCTACGGTATCCGGAAAGCGTTTGCCGTAATCGTCACGTGAGTCGCGGCGGCCTCGAGACGTGGGCGATGCGACTGCGCTCCGCGGACGGCGATGCACTCGGTACGGCGCAGCCCGGCACCAACCAGAGCATCCGTTGGGCCGCGGACGGAACGACGCAGATCGTCGACGGCTCGGGGACCGTCACCCCGACGATCAAGGACTGGCAACGCGGCACGCTCCTCACTGCGGACGGCACGCTGACGAACAACGGGACCAAGGGCAATCCGTCCCTGGTCGCCGACATCCTCGGCGACTGGCGCGAGGAGCTGCTGGTCCGTACGGCGGACAGCACCGCGATCCGCATCTACCTGAGCACCGAGCTCACGGACCGCAAGATGTACACGCTGATGCACGACCCGCAGTACCGGGTCGAGGTCGCCCGGCAGAACACGGCGTACAACCAGCCGTCGTACCCGGGCTTCTACCTGGCCTCGGACACCGACTGGTCGAAGGTCCCGCTGGTGCGCTAGCACATATCACATGCGGCACTTATGTGGTCGCATCCCATGGCTGGGGTAGCACCGGATTCCTAAAGTCTCCGGCATGGCTACCCCACGTCGTGCTCTTGTCACCGGAGCTGCGTCCGGCATCGGGGCCGCGTGCGCCCGGCGCCTGGCGGCTGACGGCGTACAGGTCGTCGCAGTGGACTACGACGCTGCCGGACTCGAGGCGCTCGAGGGTGTGCAGACGGTCGTAGCCGACCTGGCCGACCTGGAGCGGCTGCCGGAGCTGCCGGCGGACGTGGACATCCTGGTGAACAACGTGGGTGTCCAGCAGGTCGCACCGATCGAGCAGTTCCCACCGGAGCGGTTCAGCTACATCGTGCGGCTCATGCTCGAGTCGCCGTTCCGCCTGATCCGTCAGTCGCTGCCGCACATGTACGGTGCCGGCTGGGGCCGGGTAGTCAACATCAGCTCGGTGCACGGGCTGAGAGCGAGTCCGTTCAAGGCGGCGTACGTCGCGGCCAAGCACGGGCTGGAAGGGCTCAGCAAGGTGGTCGCCCTGGAGGGGGCGGCCCATGGAGTGACCAGCAACTGCGTGAACCCGGCCTACGTGCGTACGCCGCTGGTCACCGCCCAGCTCGCGGACCAGGCCGCCACGCACGGCCTGACCGAGACCGAGGTGCTGGAGAAGGTCATGCTCGAACCGGTCGCGGTGAAGCGGCTGATCGAGCCGGACGAAGTGGCGGAGCTGGTCGCGATGCTCTGCGGCCCGGCCTCCGCCTCCATCACGGGGAGCTCGTTCGTACTCGACGGCGGCTGGACCGCCCACTAGCTCAGGAGAGCCCGTCATGACAGCAACACAACCGGTCCGAACCCGGACGCCGATCGTGCGGGTGGTCGGCGCGAGTCTCGTCGGCACGACCGTCGAGTGGTACGACTTCTTCCTGTACGGCGTGGCCGCGTCGGTCGTGTTCGGCGACCTGTTCTTCCCCAAGGGCGAGGAGCTCACCGGGACGCTGCTGAGCTTCGCCACCTTCGCGGTCGGGTTCTTCGCCCGCCCGATCGGTGGCGTGGTGTTCGGCCACTTCGGTGACCGGCTGGGCCGTAAGAACCTGCTGGTGCTGTCGCTGCTGATGATGGGTGTCGCGACGTTCGCCATCGGCCTGCTGCCGACGTACGCGCAGGTCGGCGCGCTCGCTCCGATCCTGCTGACCGTGCTGCGGCTCATCCAGGGCTTCGCACTCGGTGGTGAGTGGGGTGGCGCCGTACTGATCGTGTCGGAGCATGGTGATCCGGCACGGCGTGGCTTCTGGGCGTCCTGGCCGCAGGCCGGCGCTCCTGCGGGTCAGCTGCTCGCCAACGGCGTACTGGCCGGGCTGGCTGCGTTCCAGTCGGACGCGGCGTTCGACTCGTGGGGCTGGCGCATCCCGTTCCTGCTGTCCGCCGTACTGGTGCTGGTCGGGCTGTGGGTGCGGCTGCGGATCGAGGAGTCGCCGGTGTTCAAGGAGGCGCGGGCCAAGCAGCAGCCGACCGACAAGCTGCCGCTGCTCGAGGTGATCACCCGCTACCCGCGGGAGATTCTGACCGCGATGGGCGCGCGGATGGCGGAGAACGTCAGCTACTACATCTTCACCATCGTCATCGCGACGTACGCGAAGGAACAGCTCGGTCTGGGCAAGTCGTTCGCGCTGAACGCCGTCCTGATCGGCGCGGCCATCCACTTCTGCGCCATCCCGATGTGGGGCGCGCTGTCGGACCGGATCGGCCGGAAGCCCGTCTACCTGATCGGTGCGGTCGGTGTGGGGGTGTGGGCCTTCATCTTCGTCGCACTCGTGGACACGAAGAACTTCGCCCTGGCCACCCTGGCCGTGACGGTCGGACTGGTGCTGCACGGCGCCATGTACGGGCCGCAGGCATCGTTCTTCACCGAGCTGTTCGGCACCCGGGTCCGGTACTCCGGTGTCTCGGTCGGCTACCAGCTCGCGTCGATCATCGCGGGTGGCCTGGCGCCGTTCATCGCGGTCGCCCTGCTCAAGGCGTACGACTCCGGCTACGCGATCGCCGTGTACGTCGCCGTCTGCGCAGTCATCTCGGTCATCGCGGTGACGTCGTACTCCGAAACCCACAAGCGGGACCTGACCACCGTCTAGGTGGCATCATCGCCCACGTGGAGGAGCTTCTACGGCTGCTGGCCGAGGATGCGCCAGGGAGCGAGCTGGCCCGGGCGGCGGGGGAGGACTCCGTCGCCCGGGACCTCGCGCTGCGGATCCGGGCCGGCATCGACGCCAGCAAGAAGCGCGAGGCCGAGCTGTCCGCCCTGGTCGACGTCGCGCGCGAGCTCGCCTCCACCCGCGACCCGGGCCGGGTCCTCGACACCATCGTCCACCGAGCCCGCACCCTGCTCGGCGCGGACGTGGCCTACCTGACCCTGTACGACGACGCGCGCGGCGACACGTACATGCGCGCAACCGACGGGTCCGTGTCAGCGGCCTTCCAGCAGGTCCGCCTCCCGCTGGGCGCCGGACTCGGCGGTCTGGTCGCTGAGACCTACAAGCCCTACTGGACCGCGGACTACCCCTCCGACCGGCGCTTCCGGCACACCACGCACATCGACGACGCGGTCGGCGAGGAGGGCCTGGTCGCCATCCTCGGTACGCCGCTCATCGTCGACGGAGCGTTCGTCGGCGTGCTGTTCGCGTCCAACCGGACCCGCCGGCCATTCAGCCGCGAGGAGGTGTCGCTGCTCGGATCACTCGCGGCCCTCGCGGCCGTGACGATCGTTCAGGTCCGAGCGGCGGCCGAGACTGCGGCCGCGCTCGACCAGCTGTCCGAAGCGCACGCTGGGACCGAGCACGCGGCCGCTGCACACGACCGGTTCGCCGAGATCGTGCTGTCCGGCGGTGACGTCGACGCGATCGCCGCCGCGCTGGCCGAGCTGCTCGATGTGTGGGTCGTCGTGGTCGATGCGGTCGGCAACGAACTGGCGGTCGCCGGGTTGCCGGACCGGTCCGCCGTACCGTGGCAAGAGTCCGAGTCCGGCCGGTTGACTCGCGTCGGTGACTGCTGGGTGGTGGCCGCGACTGCCAAGCGCGAGCGCCTCGGTGCACTGGTGATCGGCGGTGTCGACGACCTGTCCGGCGCGGACCGGCGGATCGTCGAGCGCGCCGCCGTGGTGACTGCCTTGGTGCTGCTGTTCCGTCGCCAGGCCGCCGAGCAGTCCCAACGTGCCCAGGCCGACCTGTTGGCCGACGTGCTGAGTGGCAGTGCCGACCCCAGGACACTGACCGACCGCCTCCGTTTGCTGGCCCCGAACCGTCGCCACGACCGCCTCGTCGTAGCGGTCTGCCGTGGGGACCACTCCGCCGTACGGGCTCGGCTGTCCGCACCGCTCGAGGACAAGCTGGTCCTATCCGGTCCGTACGGCGGTGACCTGGTGCTCCTGGTCGCTCGGACCGACGCTCCGACCGCTGCACGCGAGCTGGCCGAGGCCGCGAAGCGCACCGGCGTCACGATCGGCGTCGCCGGCCCGGCAGCGTGGGGAGACCCAGTCGTCGAGGCACACCGGCAGGCAGTCCACCTCGTCACCACCATGCAGCGACTCGGCCGCACCGGCGAGTCCGCGACCCCGGACGACCTCGGTGTGGCCGGTCTGATCGGTGCCGCCGAGGTCGACGTACGGGCCCATGTCCAGCACGTGCTCGGCGCAGTGATCGAGTACGACGAGCAGCGCGGGACGGACCTGGTCGGGACGCTCCGGGCGTACTTCGCCGCCGGTCAAAGCCCAACCAGAGCCGCCACCGCACTCCACATCCACCCCAACACCGTCCAGCAACGCCTCGACCGGATCACTGCCCTGCTGGGCGACGGATGGCAACAACCGGACCGTGCCCTGGACCTCCAGGTAGCCCTCCGCCTCCGCACTGCCCTCGGCTGAGGCCTACTTGCCGAACAGGACCTCGGCGATGGTGATCACGCCCGGGCCGATGATGACGATGAACATCGACGGGAACAGGCAGAACACGAGCGGGAAGAGGATCTTGACGGGTACCTTCTGTGCCTTCTCCTCCGCCCGCGCCTTGCGCCGCAACCGCATCTCCTTGGCCTGCTCGCGCAGTACGTCCGCGATGGTGATACCCAGCTCGCCGGCCTGGATGAGCGCGGACACGAAGGCTCGCAGCTCGGGCACGGTCGTGCGGTTGGTCATCGCGCGCAGGGCCTGTGGACGCGTTGTGCCGATCTGGGTCTCCTGCAGGACCCTGGCGAACTCGGCAGCCAGCGGACCGCGGGTGTTGCGGGCGACCTGCGACATCGCCGCGTCGAAGCCGAGCCCGGCCTCGACGCAGACCGTCAGCAGGTCCAGAGCATCCGGCAGCGCCTTCTGGATCTTCTGCTGGCGCTTCTGGCCGGCGTTGTAGAGCAGGACGTCGGGCAGGAAGAACCCCGCGGTTGCCCCGACAGCGGTTGCGACGATGAGCATGCCGACGCTGCGCAGCCCGTAGACGGCGCCGAGGCCGCCGAGGATGAACAAACCAAGGCCTTTCGCGGCCAGGATCCGGTCGGGTGTCCACCCGGAAGGGTTGCCCGCGAGGTCGAGCCGGCGCTGGAGCTTGGCGGCGACCCCCGACGGCGACAGGCGTACTGCGAGGCCCCGGAGCCATCCCGGCAGCGAAGCGAACGGATCGCGCACCGCCTCGCCCTGGGTCGGCGCATGCCGTGTGTAGTGGTTGTCGATCGTGGCGAGTGCGGTGGCGACACCGCCCTCTGCGGGCCGTGCGGCGATGCTGATCACGGCCAGCACGATGGCGAGGCCGAGGGCGGCGAGTCCGCCGATCAGGAAGACGGTTGTGGTCATCTCAGGCCTCCACCTTGACCAGTGCGCGGATCCAGAAGGCGCCGACGACGATCAGTGCGGCCCCGCCGGCCACCATCATCAGACCGACCGGTGTGTTGAACAGCGGACTCATGTACTGCGGCTTCGTCATCGTCATCCAGACGCCGAGCACGATCGGCAGGCAGACGATGATGTAGCCGGACAACCGGCCCTCGGCACTCAGGGCGCGGACGTGGCGCCGGGTCTGTGCGCGTTCGCGCATGGTGTCGACCGTGTTCCGCAGTACCTCGGCCAGGTTGCCGCCGACCTCCCGCTGGATCCGGGTCGCCATCACCACCCAGCGCAGGTCCTCGCACTGCATCCGCCCGGCGACGCGGTTGAGCCCGTCCTCGAGCTCGACCCCGATCCGGGTCTCCGCCAGCGCCCGGGAGAACTCGGCTGCGGCGGGTTGCGTGCCGTCGCGGACGACGGCATCGACGGCCTGCGCCAGCGAGAACCCGGAGCGAAGCGATCCGACGATCAGCTGCAGGACGTCGGGGAGCTGTTCGCTGAACGCGGCGCGGCGGCGTGCGATGCGGACACTGAGAAACACGTGCTGAGCGAGCCAGCCCGCGACGAGCCCGATCGGCACACTCAGCAGTGGGTGCAGGCCGACGAGCATGACCGCGACTGCCAATGCTGCGCTACCGCACAGGGTCAGCACTGCCCACTCGGCCGGCGTACGTTTCACGTCGGCGAGATCGAGCCGGTTGGCGAGTCCTTGCTCGGCTCCGCTGGAACGCAGAGCCTGGCCGACGACTCCGATCGCAGTCTGGGCGGCAGCGCCCTCGGACGCGTCCTGTTGGTGAGCATCCTGCCGCGGCCCGTAGTGACTGACCTGCTGGACCAGGCGCCGCGCGGTGTCGTCGCGTGCGCCCTGCCAACGCAGGAGGATCACGGCGAGCAGCACCACGAGGAAGACGCCGCCGAGCAGGGCCAGGCGCTGCCAGGACCAGACGATCCGTGGAGCTGGCTGAGCAGCGGTGGACGGCGCGGGCGTGGCCTTGGCGGGCGGCGGCGTGACGGCGGCAAAGGTCACTGAGCTCTTCGCGCTGACCGAGCCGATGGTGACCCGCAGCATCACCTGACGACCGGCGAGCTCACTGGGTACGTCGAAGTCGACCTTCGCGCGAGCGGTGAAGTTGCGCGCCACGGCAGCGAAGGCGGCCGTCAGCTCACCGGCGTTCTGAGCCGTGAAGGTGCGCCCACCAGCGGCCGAAGCGATCTGCTGGGCAGCTGACGCGTCACCACTGCCGTATCGGAAGGCGACCACATCAGCGGGGATGCGGTTGGCCCGCAGCTGACCGGTGACCTCGTTCAGCGCCGCCTTGCTGGACGTGTCCACGCCGTCGGACAGTACGACGAGCCGGCGCTGAGCCGACGAGCCGAGCCGGGCGGCATCGAGTGCAGCGATCCCTGCGCGGACCGCGTCGTACAGAGCGGTGTCCCCGACGGCTTGGACTCGCGCCAGTGCGTTCCGAACCGAGTTGCGGCTCGTCGTGGGCGGGACGACCAACCGCGGTTCGTCGGAGAACGTCAGCAAGCCGGCCTGTACGTCGGACGGCAGGCTGGCGAGGTAGCTCAGTGCAGCCTGACGTGCTGCGACTAGTCCGGTGCCGGCCATCGAGCCGCTGGTGTCCAGCACGATCATCACCGCGCGCGGCGGCGCCGTGGCCGCCTTCGTGCTGCTGAGCGGAGTCACGCGCACCGGCAGTGCGGTGCGGTCGGCGTGGACCCGGACTGTGGACGAGTCCAGCCTTCCGGAGACGTTGGCGGTGGTGAGAACGAAGCCGGCCTTCCCGGGACTGACCTGGACGGAGTCGATGCGAGCCGACGGATCGCCGTCCGCGTGTGCGCTGGCCGGCAGCACGGCCGCGAGACCGACGCCCACGACCGCCAGCAAGGAATGCAGTGCTCTGGTCATCGCGCGACCTCTTCCAGGCCGAACAGCCGCGGTGGCAGGTAGATGCCCTGGTCGGCGAGCCGGTCGAGGAACCCCGGGCGCAGGCCGGTGCCGCGCAGCGCGCCCCGGAACCGGCCGTGCTCGTCGACGCCGGCGTGGAAGTCGAACAGGAACAGGTCCTGCAGCGTGACGACCTCGCCTTCCATGCCGTTCACCTCGGTGATGTGGGTGATCCGGCGCGACCCGTCCTTGAGCCGGGCCTGGTGCACGATGAGGTCGATCGCGGACGCCATCTGCTCGCGGATCGCGCGCTGCGGCAGGTCGACGCCCGCCATCAGCACCATCGTCTCCAGCCGGGAGAGCGAGTCCCGCGGGGCGTTGGAGTGCACGGTGGTGATGGAGCCGTCGTGACCGGTGTTCATGGCCTGCAACATGTCCAGCGCGGCGCCGTCGCGGACCTCGCCGATGATGATGCGGTCCGGGCGCATCCGCAGCGAGTTGCGGACCAGGTCGCGGATCGCGATCTCACCGCGGGCCTCCACGTTGGACGGCCGGGACTCCAGGCGCAGGACGTGGTCCTGCCGCAGTTGCAGCTCGGCAGCGTCCTCGATCGTGACGATGCGCTCGTCGTCGGGCAGGAACGACGACAGCACGTTCAGCGTGGTCGTCTTCCCGGAGCCGGTGCCGCCGCCGATCAGGATGTTCAGCCGGCCCCGCACGCAGGCCTCGAGCAGGTCGGCGACCGGACCGGTCAGCGTGCCGAACGAGATCAGGTCGTTGACGGTGAACGGGTCGTTCGAGAACTTCCGGATCGTGAGCAGCGAACCGTCCAGCGCGATCGGCGGTACGACGGCGTTCACCCGGCTGCCGTCGGGCAGTCGGGCGTCCACCATCGGACTGGCCTCGTCCACGCGGCGGCCGATCCGGGCGACGATCTTGTCGATGGTGCGGCGCAGATGGCTCTCGTCCGTGAACGCAGCGTCGACCGGGACCAGCCGCCCGTCGCGCTCGACGTAGATCTGGTCGTGGCCGTTGACCATGATCTCGGAGACCCCGGCATCGCGCAGGTAGGGCTCGAGCGGGCCGTGGCCGAGGATCTCGTCGGCGACCTCCTGCGCCACCCGGGCGCGGTCGGAAACGGTCATCGGGGTGTCGTCGCGTTGCAGCACGGCCTGCAGGGTCTGCGTGACCTTCTGCTCGAGCTCGTGCTGATCGAGGTGGGCGTCGTACAACTTGGGGCCCAGGGTCTCGAGCAGTCCCTGGTGCACGCTGCGCTTCACGCCGGCGAACGGGTCCGCGTTCCGTGCAGCGCGACGCGGCACCTCAGGAGCTGGGGCAGGGACAGGCCGGACTGCGGGGCCCTGCCGCTGGGCCAGCCGTTCGGACAGGTTCATCATCGCCTCCCCGCGCCACGCCGCGCTGCGAAGGCCTTGTGCCGTGCCGGCGCAGTCAGGCTCAGCAGACGCTCGCGAGCGAACCGGGTGATCGCCTGGCTGACCGGATGGGCCGGCGTCGCGATCACGATCGGCGTGCCCTTGTTGATCGAGATCGGGACGTTGCGGCTCGACGGCACCTGCGCGCTGATCGTGCTGCGCACCACGCGCTCGACGTCGCCCGCGGAGAGCCCGACCTTCGCGTCAGAGCGGTTGAACACGATCGACCGGATGTCGCGTGAGTAGGACAGCAGATCGAGCATGTCCAGCGTGATCCGCATGTTCTTCAGCGCCGGTGTGTCCGGCGTGGTCAGCAAGACATGGTGGTCGGAGGCGTCCATCGCGGTCAGCACGTGCTCGCTGAACTGGGCCGGCGTGTCGACCACGACGAAGTCGAACATCCCGCGCAGTACGGCGAGCAGTTCGCCAACCAGCGCGGCCGGGACCTTCTCCGCATCGCCCGGCGTGACCGGCGCCAGCAGCATGTCCAGCCCAGGCCGGTACGGCGTCAGCAGCGAGGCGGCCCCGGTCGTGTCGAGGTGGCCGCCCATCGGCAACGCATCGCTGATCGTGCGCAGCGGCTCGACCTGGACATTGATCGCCACATCGCCGAACGCCAGATCGAGGTCCAGCACACACACCCGCTGGTCGGCGGCGGCCAACGCAGCGGCGATGTTGATCGCGAAGGTCGTCTTGCCGCAACCGCCTTTGGCCGCGAACACGGTGACGACCTTGCCCTGCGGCGTTTGCATCGGTTCGTCGACCGCACGCACATGACCCGACAGCGCCCGGGATCGGTCGCAGGCCGCGAGCAACGCGGCGTCATCTCCGGCGGTGACGACCTCACGGACGCCGGCTCGCAGCGCCTCGGTGAGCAGGTCGACGTCGACGTGCCGCCGTACCAGGATCACGCCCACCGCCGGGCGGTCGATCCGCAGGTGCGCGGTGAACCTGAGCGACTCGTCCTTCTCGGTGTCCGGGCCGACCACGACCAGGTCCTCGGCGGGGTCGTCGATCAGGGCGCGCAGCGCGGTGTCGAGATCGTCGACGGTGCTTGCTGTCGTCTCGCCGGGCCAGGTGGCCAGCTGGCAGAGAATGGTCATCTCGATCGCCTCACTTCTTCTTGGCCGCGGGCGGGAACAGCGGTACGACGTGGTCGTCGGGCGTGACCTTGGCCGACGGGCCGAGCAGCGCCAGGTACGGCAGCGAGGTCTGGGTCAGCAGGATCAGGCGCTCGGCGTCGTCCTGGTTGACGGCGAACGTCACCAGCGTCTGGTCGTTCTGAGCAGCTGCGGAAGATCGCTGCGACACGCTGCTGTTCTTGGAGTCGTCCGGCTGCGTCGACGCCGCCGGACCCATCGCGATCACTCGCACCTTGGGCACCACGACGCGGGTGTTGCCGACGCCCTTGCCGGTCTGCTGCTTGTGCGGGCCGGTGCAGTTCGGCTGCGCGCTGACCTCGCCGGTGGAACCGGTGACCACGGTGCCGAACACCGCGACGTCGGACCCGACCCGGACGTTGCCGGCGACGAGCTCCGGCGTGCAGAGGGTGATGGTGACCGCCACCTTGCCTTCCGGGATCACCAGCCCGCCCGGGGCCTGCGCGGTGGACACCAGCATCGACTTCAGGATCACCTCACCGGGGTTGAGGTCGGTCGAGGTGACCAGCTCCTCCTGCGCGGCGGTGATCTCGGCGACGGCCTCGGTGGACACCGAGGACGCCGGCAGCGTCTCCTTGCGCAGCGACGGCTTCGCGTCACTCACCTTGGTCCCGGACGGAATCGCCTTGTCCGCAACGAGAACGGTGACTGCCTGCTGTCCCGCCACTGCGCGGGCGTCTGCGTTGTTGACGTAGACGAGGACGGCGAGCGTTCCGAGCACGGCCAGCGCCACCGCCATCACGATGGTCAAAACCCGACGTTTCATAGCTTTCTCTCTTCTGCTGGCGGTACTAGCCGGCGAGCTTGATGGCGGTGGCGCCGAAGTACGTGCCGCCGCCGATGGTCGTGGACATCGGCACGAGTGCCTGGGTGAAGTGCCCGAAGATGCAGGACGGTGTGGTCTTCCCGTTCGGGCAGTCGGCCTTCGTGAACGGCGACGGGATCTCGTCCGTGAGCGGGTTCATGTTCGCGTAGCCGGTCAGCACGAACGCGGCGAGCCCGACCAGGTGGTACGTCGCGCCGCTGCCGGATCCCGTCGTCGTGTCGAAGATCGGGATGAAGATCGGCGCGCCACTCGCGAGGTACGACGTCAACGTGTCCTGGCACGCCTTGGAGATGTTCTTGCCCGGGTCGCTCCCGGTGACGTAGCCGCTCTGCGTGAGGTCGACCTCCGCCGTACAGTCGCCATTGTCGGCCAGCCACCCGAACTCACCGGGCCGGCTCAGACCGTCACACGTCGGCGCGTTGGGTGCGTCGCGGACGAAGATCCGCACGTCGGTGCCGAAGGTCGGCGGAGTGCCGCCGGTGGCCTGGGTCCAGGCGCACAGCGACAGCGTCATCGCCAGCGACTTCGAGGCTGCCATCGCGGGTCCCCAGCTCGCGCGGGCACAGGCCAGAACCGTGTCGCCCTGGTAGCCGGCGTTGCCGGTGATTGCCCTTGCGAACACCGGTGGCAGCAGCGACGAGCCGCCGGTGGTTCTGGTGGCGGTGTGGACGTCGACGTAGTTCGTGCCTGCCGCTGGTGCGGTCGGGCAGTCGACGATGGTGCCGGAAGACCCTGGGCAGCCGGACAGACTGTTGTTGACGCTGTCGTTGCCGCAGACGAGTGTCACGGCCGAGGTGCCGTCCTTGGCGTTGAGGTTCGCGTAGGTGGCTGCCGTACCAGGTACGCACGCGGATTCGACGATGCAGCTCTTCGCGACGGCGAGTGAGCCGGCGTCGGCGCCGTTCTGCAGGCCGGCGCGCTCGTGGTAGACCATGCCGACATCGATGACGAGAGCGGCCATGCCGAGCAGTACGCCGCCCCCGAACAGCACGCTGACCACGATGCCGATCGCACCTCGGTCCTCGGCGCCGAGCAGTCGCTTCATCGGCTGGACGAGCCGTTCCATCAGGTCTCGCATGGCATGACTCCGTTCGCGGTCAACGTGAGCTGGCCGCTCAGGCCGTTGCCGCCGACAAGGCTGACGATGTTTCCGAACCCGGGCGTGAACGAGAAGCTGTAGCTGGTCTGCACACTTCCGCTGCTCGTAGGCCCGGCACCGACCGGACAGGCCGATTGGATCGCCACGCCCACTGGGCTCAGCCCGGTGGCGGCGGCTTGCGTGCGGCTCGCCACATTCGGCTGGCCGAGTGCGACGAGCCGGGCGCCCTCACGGGCTGCCTGGGTGAGAGTGATCTGTGCGTTGAGCATCCTGCCGAAGTCGACGATGCCCAGCACCACCAGCAACAGCAGGGGAAGCAGCAGCGCGAACTCGACGACAGTGGCGCCGCGGTCCCCTCGTGTAGGCCTCATGAGTTCTCCCGGTTGGATCAGAAGCTGCCGATGACGGCGGTGTACAGGTCGGCGATGGCCGGGCCGAACATGATCAGCGCGGGTACGACGACGATCGCGATCAGCATCAGCAGCAGGCCGTACTCGACCATGGCCGCGCCGCGGTCGCCGCGGGCAACGTCCTTGCCGAAGTGCACGAGCTGGCGCATCGGAACTCCTCGCTGGGTGGGGTGGTTGCGGCCCGATGATTCGGCCGGGCCGCACCACCCACAGTGGATCGGCAGACCGCTCAGAGGCTGTTGGTGACGTCCGTGAACAGCTGGGCGATGGCCGTGCCCAGCGGGCCCGCGGCGGCGGCCACGATGACGGCGATCAGGGCGACCAGCAGGCCGTACTCGACCATGGACGCGCCGCGGTCGTCGCGACGGAGCTGCTTGGTGTAGGTCTGCACGAAGGTGACCAGGTTCTGACGCATGTGGAACTCCTCCTTGAAATGGCGGGCGTTGAGTCCCACCGTCTGATCGAGCGACTCGGTGCCGCTCGCTACCGGAACAGTGCTGGATCGTTGCCTCGTCGCGGCATCGGGCGATCGGCCAGAACGCGATGGACGATGGGACGACAGCAGGCGACGCGGCTGTCCTCCGATCGGCCGACACCGTCGGCCGGACGGCCGGGCAACGTCGCCGGTCGGCCAGTTCTGCCGGCAGCTGGTTCTGCGGCGGCATGCGCGCGGTTAGCTTCGCCGGTATGAACCTCACCTGGACAGTCGCCGGCGCTGTGCTCGGCTTCGCCGCAGGTATGGGCCTGCGCGCCACCGTCTACCGGCTGTCCGTGGCAGTCGGCGAACGCGCTGCCTGCGCCGGCTGCGGCGTACCCATCAGCGGACGTGCTCGCTGCACAGGCTGTCGTAGCTGGTATGGCGTACCCCTCGTGCTCGAGCTGGTCACGGCCGCCGTGCTCGCGTTGCTGTTATCGCGATTCGCCGGTCTGCCGGATGCGGCCGCGTTCGCGTTCATCGGGGCTGTCGGCGTGGCGTTGGCGGCTGTCGACATCGCCGTACAGCGGCTGCCTGATCGACTGACGCTGCCGCTGTACCCAGGTCTCGTTGCACTCTTCGGACTGGCAGCGCTGATCAACGGTCAGCCGGCTCAGCTGCTCAGTGCACTGCTCGGAGGGTTGGTGCTCGGTGGCGGCTACCTGGTGCTCGGGATGTTGAGCCGCGGCCAGCTCGGCGGCGGCGACATCAAGCTCGCCGGCGGTCTCGGCATCGCGCTCGGCTGGCTGGGGTGGTCCACCCTGCTCACCGGAGCCGCACTGGGCTTCGTGCTGATGGGCGTGGTCAGCGTGGTGCTGCTGGCCGCTCGCCGGGTCACGTTGCAGCACGCTCTGAGCTTCGGTCCGTTCATGCTCGGCGGGGCGCTGGTCGCCGTACTGACGAGTGCTTGAAAGTCCCGCCGACTAGGGTCCAAAGTACCTAGCCGACCCGTGGCACGTTACCTACTGTGACGATGACACGGGGAGGTTGAATGCCGGACGCGAACGGGCTGACCATCGCCCGTGAGCTCCGGGACCGGTACGCCGGGCTCGGCATCGTGCTGCTGACGTCCAACGGCGAGGACGACGTGCTGTTCCGGGCACTCGAGATCGGGGTCTCGGCGTTCGTCCCGAAGACTGCTCCGGCGGCTGAGGCAGTCGCCGCGATGTACGTCAGCCACTCGACGGCCAAGACGTACGTCGCCCGAGTGTACGAGAAGCTCGGCGCGTCCAACCGTGCGCAGGCGCTAATGACCGCCCTCCAGCTCGGCCTGCTCCGGCAGGATCTACCGGCTCCGGCCTGAGGTCCGCGAGGAACTTGGTAACCAAGTGTTCAACTAACCGGGTGGAAAGCACCCGCGCGGATTCCGTAACGGGCTGTAGGTGTCTCCCGATCACAGTTACAGCAGGTGACAAACAGAGCTTCTCCAGCTGGGGGCCGAGGAGAGATTCCATGGGGGACCGACCATGCAGAGCTCGATCAAGGTCGTCGTCATCGACGGCCACACGCTGACGAGATACGGGCTGATCCGGCTCGTCGGCGCCGACGCCGACATCACGATCGTCGGTGAGTGCGCCCTCGCCGCCGAGGCGCCGGTTCTGGTCGAGTCCACACGCCCGGACGTCGTCGTACTCGACGTCGCGCTCCCGGACGCAGACGGGCTCCAGTTGGCCCGTGAGCTCCGCGACCGGCATGCCGAGCTCGGCATCGTCGTACTCACGGCCCAGGCCGAGGACGACGTGCTCTTCCGGGCCCTGGAGACCGGCGTCTCCGCCTTCGTCGGCAAGACCGCCCCGAACACTGAAGTCCTCGGAGCGATCCGGCACGCCGCCGTGGCCGCCGCCTCCTTCACCGCAACCGGCCTAGCCCACGCCCTCGCCCGCCGCGGGAACGTCGCCGCCGCGCCGGGGGTCGTGCTGAGTCCACGCGAGTGCGAGGTCCTCGCGCTGCTGGCCACGGGACTGTCCGTGCCGGCGATCGCGGCCACGATGTTCGTCAGCCTCTCGACGGCGAAGACCTACGTGTCCCGCGTCTACGACAAACTCGGCGCGACGAACCGTGCCAACGCGATCATGACCGCCCTCCGCCTCGGCCTGATCAAACCGGAGCTCACGGCCTCGACCGTTGCCTAGGGCACTCAGCGCCTCCTGCTCGCTGGAGAGTTACTCTCTGCGGGGAAGTATGCACTGCGGAGTGCGTACCGCACCGTGAGGAGAGCCATGCCCCAGCGCCAGGAGTACGACGCCTTCCTGGCCGCCTGCCCGGCCCGGCAACTGCTCGACCGGATCAACGACAAGTGGGTGACCCTCATCATCACCGCCCTGGCCGACGGCCCGCAGCGGTACTCCGACCTGTCCCGCCGGATCGCCGGCGTCAGCCAGAAGATGCTCACCCAGACCCTGCGCTCCCTCGAGCGCGACGGCCTCCTGACCCGCTCGGTGACCCCGTCGATCCCGGTCCGCGTCGACTACGAGCTGACCCCACTCGGCCAGACCCTGCTACCCCTCGCCGCCGCCACCAAAGCCTGGTCCGAGTCCCACCTCCGTGAGGTAGCCGCCGCCCGCACCCAACACGACCTGGACCTCCCAGCATGACCAACCAACGCCCTCAAGACGGCGCGCAGGACGGCGCGCGGGACCGCGCTCAGGATGGCGCGCAGGACCGCGCAGCCGATCGGCGGGTGGTTGTGCTGGTCGTGCCGGCAGCAGGCACCTGGGCGCCGCCTGGCCGCGACCCGGAGGCGTGGCGCCTCGCGCTCGCCGAGGACACCTACGAGGTACTGGCCGCGCTCGACCGCGTCGACGTCGCAGTAGCCGTGCTGGGCGGCGGCGACGCCGCGGTGGCCGAGGTGGCCGCCCTCACCTGGCCGGGCACACCCGTCTACGCCGCGAACACCGTCCTCGACGCAGTAGCCCTCGCCGGCCCGGCCGCAGCAGTGGTCGCCGTCAGCCACGACGTACCCGACCTCCCAGGCCTCCTCATCGGCAAGCTCTTCCGCGCCCTCAGTACCGCCGACATCGCGGTCACCCCCTCCGAGGACGGCACCCTCGCCGCGATCGGAGTCAACATCCCCACCGCCGACTGGGTCACCACCACCGCCCCCACCTTCAACACCCCCCTCGCGGACCTCGAGTCCCGCAAACCCCGCCGCCACGCCGTCGCCATCGGCCCCGGCTGGCACCGTCTGCAATCACCTGCTGACATAGCGCGACTGGATCCCGGCCTCGAAGGCTGGGACGCCACAAGATCCATACTTCGTCACCCGTAACCCGTCACCTTCCTCCTCCCCGCTCGTTCACCAGGCAGCGGGACTTCTGGGGGAAGCCCCCGCCAAGGTGTCGATGCCGTTCAGGGGCGGTACCCGACACCTGGGGGATTCCCACCAGGAGCCGCACCGCGCGCCCCCGGTGGGAGCTGGAGTACGACGGGAATCGCAGTACAAGAGCACGGGGGCAACACCACGTCGGCACGGGGACCGACAAGCACCACGGTGAAGTCGAACACCACAGCACGACGGGGATCGAATAACGAAGTCCGCTCACGGGGACCGCAGTACGGCGGGGACACACGGGGGCCCGCAGTACAAGGGGGATCACGGGGGAATCGCAGTGCCCGGGGGGACGGGGAAACCGCAGGCCAGCGGGGGAAGCAGCAACGTGCGCGTCGGCACGGGGGGCCGACAAGCACGCACGGGGACATGGACACCACAGCACTACTGGGATCGCGGTACGAAGACCGCTCACGGGGAAGCGCAGTAGTCCAGGGGACTCACGGGGCGCAGTACAAGGGGAACACGGGGAGATCGCAGTAAGAGGGGGCGCGGGGAACAGCAGGTCAACGGGGAGCAACAACGTGCGCGTCGGCACGGGGGCCGACAACACGCACGGGGATGTGGGCACCACAGCACGATCACGTGGGAGCCAGGGGAATCGCCGTACGACAGGTGCCTACGGGGGAGCGCCGTACAGCGGGGGATGACGGGGGAATCGAAGTACCAGGGGCCACGGGGGAAGCAGCAACGTGCGCGTTGACGTGGAGATCGACAAGCACACACGGGAAACCATGGGCATCGCCGGATGACGAGCTCCTACGGGAGCGCAGTACGGCGGGCTCATCCGGGGGAAGGCAATACGACGGGGTTCGCGGGGGACTCAGTGGGCGGGGGCCGGGGAACCCAGTACGTCGGGGGACGCGGTACGACAGTGGTCGCGGGGGGAAGTGCAGTGCGACGGGGGTCGGGGGATGCACAGCATCACAGGGTTCACGGGGGACTCAGTGCGCGCGGCACGGGGGATCGCAGTTGGACGCATCACGGGGGAATGCAGCACGTTGGGGGACGCGGTGCGACGTGGGGCATCCGGGGGAGTCAGCGCGACGGGAGTCACCGGGAAGCAGTACGAAGGGGGAACGCAACGCACGGGTGTCACGGGGGACGCAGTGCGTGAGGCAGGAAGCCGCAAAGCACGGGGGCTCGGGAGAACGCAGTACGGGATCTCGAGGGGACGCGCGGAACGAAGGTTGCGGGGCACGGAGATAGCGGTGCCGCGGGGATAGCGGTGCAACGGGGATGCGGGGGAAGGTAAGCGGCGGGTGCTGAGGGGGTGCCTGTCTGGTGGCGTGCGGGTCGGCTTGAACCGGCCGACCCGCAGCTGCGATGCAGACTCGCGGGGTGCACAGGTAGTTGCTGTTAGCTACTAAGCGTGCGTGGTGTGAGGGTGAGGCGGTGGCGGGTCCTGGTGACTAGGTCCTGGACGCTGTGGTCTAGGTCCGGCAGGGCGTCCATCGGGAACCAGGCGAGGTCGTGCGACTCCTCGCTCACCACGTACTCAGTACCAGCGGTTGCCGTAACGAGGAACTGGACGTCCAGGTGGTACGCGCCTGCGCATCCACCAGCCAGAAGTTGGTGGCGGGAAAGCTGTACCGGGCTCGGGTCGATGGACAGACCCGTCAGCCTCGACTCCTCAGTCGCCTCGCGCAGGGCGGCACCGGCGAGCGTCGTGTCGCCAGCCTCGCAGTGCCCGCCGAGCTGCAGCCACTGCCCAACCGTCTTGTGCAACGTCAACAGCACCCGGCTGCCATACGCATCCACGACCAGCGCACTGGACGTCACATGCTCCGGCCGGCAACTCCGCCACATCCCATCCGGCCGCTCCCTCAAATGCCGCAGATAATGCGCCCGCAACTCCCCCTGCTCCTCATCCGGCGCACTCCACCCCTCCAACGTCTCCACCGCATCCCCATGCAACACCCCGCCAGTCTCCCCCATCCCGACACCACTCCCCACCACACCCGCGCCAGACACCGCGCCCCACGGCGAGACCGCACCTGCGCCGCCGCATCACGCCCGAGCCGGGCGCCGGGGCACTGGCCGCGCTGAGATGCCGTGCCTGCGCCGAGACATCGCGGTGGCATCGAGGCCTCGTACCACACTGCGTCGGATCACCAGCCCGCGTCGAGGTAGCGCGCTGGTGCCGGACGCTGGATGCGTCGGGACATCGCGCCGCACCGGCGTCGGCCGCAGGACTGCGCGGGACGCTCGCATCGGGTTGAGATGTCGTACGGCGCCCGAGTCCTGTGGATCGGGCGCCGTCTGAGTGGGGCGACTACTTGGGGGTGTCGGGGTTGTCGTCTTCGTTGGGGAGGAAGTCGGTGATGTCGATGTCGGCTAGTTCGCCGGCGTGTTGGGCGAAGCCGATGGGGTCGTCCAGGTCGGAGGCGCTGGGGAGGAGGTCGGGGTGGGACCAGAGCTCGTCGCGGCCTTCGATTCCGCGGGCGTCGCGTACGGCGGCCCACAGGTTGGCGGCGTCGCGGAGGCGGCGCGGGCGGAGCTGGAGTCCGACCAGGGTCGCGAACGTCTGCTCGGCCGGACCGCCGGCCGCGCGGCGACGGCGCACCGTCTCCGCCAGTTGCACTGCGGCGGGCATCCGGTCCTTGGTCGACTCCCGTACGACGTCGTCCACCCAGCCCTCGACCAGGGCGAGTGCGGTCTCCAGGCGGACCAGGGCCGCCTTCTGCTGCTCGGAGTCCTCCGGCTCGAACAGGCCGCCGGCGAGCGCCTCCTGCATGGCCTCCGGGTTCTGCGGGTCGATGTCGGCCATCGCGCGTTCGATCTTGCCGGTGTCGACCTCGATCCCGGAGGCGTAGTCCGCTACGGCCGCGAGTACGTGCTGGCGCAGCCACGGCACGCCTGCGTACAGCCGCTGGTGAGCGACCTCACGCAGCGCCAGGTACAGCCGGACGTCCTCGTCGGCCAGCCCCAGGCCTTCCGCGAACTTCGCGACGTTGTCCGGCAGCAGAACAGCCTGGCCGGTCGGACCGAGCGGCAGTCCGATGTCAGACGAGCTCACGACCTCGCCGGCGAGCTCGCCGAGCGCCTGACCAACCTGCGCACCGAAGATCGAGCCGCCCAGCTGCCGCAGCATTCCCGCCATCGGCCCGGCCAGCTGCTGAGCCTCGGCCGGCAGCGCGTTGCCCATGGCACCGGCCACGTGCTCGGCGACCGGGTCGACGATCGTCTGCCAGACCGACAGCGTGTTCTCGACCCACTCCGCCCGGCTCCAGGCAGCCGTCGTCGTGGACGCCTCTGGCAGCGTGGTCGCCTCGTCCAGCCAGTGCTCGGCCAGCCGTACGGCGTCGGCCACGCGGTCCGAGTCCGTAGGCGTGATCGAGCGATCCCCGCCTGCCGAGACGGTCTTGCGGGCGATGTCCTTGGCCAGGTCCCAGTTCACCGGCTTCCCGTCGCCGGAGCCGCTGAGCAGCTGCTGGACCTGCGCGAAGATCGCGTTCAGGTCGGGAGCGCCGCCCGCGCCGGCCGCACCGGAGAACTGCTGGAACATGGCCTCGAACGGAGTTCCCTTGAATGGGTTGTCCGGTTCGTCGCTCATCGGAGTGGGCCTTCCTGTGCGGGTGGGGCGTACAACTCCAACGTACTGGTTCCACCCGCCGGTTCCTCCCCCGGCGAACGCATTACTCCTCTACTTCGCCCCTGGCAGACCCCTGACTTTCCCCCGACTCCCCGGCTGACGAGGTCGAGGCATGGCCGGCGTACTGCGTGCAGACCGCGGTGGGGGAGAATTGTGGGAGTTGGGGGCGGATTGTGGTTGGGTGGGGACTCTGGTGGGAGGAGGGACGGATGGGCGGCGCGATCAGGTTGCTGGACGTGCGGGACGGGGTGCTGTCCAGCGATGAGGTGCTGGCTGCTGTCGCGGATCCGACCGCCGGCGGCACTGTTCTCTTCATCGGCACTGTGCGCAACCACGACCAGGAGAAGCCGGTGGACCGGCTGAGCTACGAGGCGCACCCGGACGCGCTGAAGCACCTGCAGACGGTTGCGGAGCGTGTTTGTGAGGACACCGCGGTGACCGCGCTGGCCGCCGTACACCGGACCGGGGATCTGAAGATCGGGGACGCCGCGGTGATCGTCGCTGTGGCCGCCTCGCACCGGGATGCCGCGTTCGCCGCCTGCCGGCGGCTGATCGACGATCTCAAGGCCGAGGTCCCGATTTGGAAACACCAGCACTTCAGCGACGGTACCAGCGAGTGGGTCGGCGCTCACTGACACGTACTCTGGGCGCATGAAGGTGGCCGGATGAGGGTTTTGGCGTGGCTGGCGTTCCCGCTGGTCGCCACGCTCCTGGCGATGTGCTGGGCCGCGTGGCGCGGGCGGAGCCGTGGTCCGCGCCGGTCCGGCGCCGCCTTCGCATCGGTCGAGGACTTCCGTCGGTTCAACGAGACCCTCGCTGCGCCCGGCCCGCGAGCCACTCCGGAGCGTCGTCGCGGCCCGTTCCGCCGTACCTCCAAGGACTCGGGCGGCGGGGCTGTGCAGCGATCCGTCGTGACCGGCTTCGGTGGAGCCGGGACGGTTGGGCCGGCCGGAGCGTTGGACTCATCAGGGACGCTTGCCGTTACCAGGAAGCTCGGTTCGGCCGAGACGTTCGGTTCCACCAAGATCGCAGGGCAGGGTTCGTGACACGTCGTACCGCCACGCTGGTCGCTTCGATCGTCGTGCTCGTCATCTCGCTCGGGCTGGTCACCGCCTTTCCGGTGCCGTTCGTCTCGTTCAGCCCGGGTCCGGTGAAGGACACCCTCGGCGAGTCCAAGGGCAAGCCGGTGATCGAGATCACCGGGCACCAGACGTTCCCGACCTCCGGCCGGCTCGACCTGACCACGGTCTCGGTCACCTCGCCCGAGCGCGAGCTCACCCTGCCGCAGGCGATGCGCAACTGGCTCGACCCGCACCACGACCTGTTCCCGCGCGACATCATCTACCCGCCGGAGCAGAGCGCCGACGAGGTCGAGGAGCAGAACACCGCGGAGATGACCGGCTCGCAGGACAGCGCGATCGCGGCCGCTCTGCAGGCGGCGAGGGTCCCGTTCCACCCGAAGGTCTCCACGGTGGCCAAGGACACCCCGGCGGACGGCAAGCTCAAGCCGGGCGACGTCGTACTCGCGGTCGACGGGAAGACGGTGTCGCAGGTCGCGCAGGTGGGCGAGCTCGTCCGCGAGCACAAGGTCGGCGACGACGTGATCTTCCTGATCCGCCGCGGCACCGCCGAGCAGACCGTGCTGCTGAAGACCGCGGCCACGCCAGGAGAGGCGACCCGCCCGATGGTCGGCATCACGATCGGCATCGACTCGCAGGTGAAGGTGACGGTCAACCTCGGCCAGGACATCGGCGGCCCCAGCGCCGGTACGGCGTTCGCGCTCGCCATCTACGACAAGCTGACCCCGGGCCCGCTGCTCGACGGCAAGCACGTGGCCGGCACCGGGACCATCGACGCCCTCGGCCAGGTCGGGGCGATCGGCGGCATCCAGCAGAAGATCGCCGGCGCCAAGGAGGACGGCGCGACCGTGTTCCTGGTCCCGGGCCCGAACTGCGAGGCCGCGCTGCACGCTGACGTGAAGGACATCCAGCTGGTGAAGATCACCACGCTGAACGAGGCGATCGGCGCCCTCAAGGCGCTGTCCACCGGAAGTGGATCGGTCCCGACATGTACGCCGTGAGCCACCAGAACGTACCGGCCAGCCGAAGGGAAGATCAGGCGGCATGGATTCCGTAGGCACTCTGCCTCCCGACGCGCTGAGCCGCGCGGTGATCGAGATCGAGAAGCACGTGAGCAGCGCGGGCTGGGACCAGCCCGCGCAACTGTTCGCCCTGGTCCCGACCGATGAACTGCTGCGCGCCGAGCCGCAACTGGCCGCCGAGCTCGGCGCCGAGGACGCGTCCCAGCCGCTGACCCCGGTCGCGCAGGGCGAGCTGCCCGGCGGCCTCGAGGACGAACACCTGGCCGATGCGCTGGGCCGCATCGAGTGGCCGGACGGCGTCAGCGGCTGCGCGCTCGCGATCGAGCGGGTCGTGCTGCCGGCCTCGGCCGAAGCCGGCCTGTCCGGCGTCGAGTCCGACGCGGAGCTCGCCCGGATGGCGGGCAGCGACCCACGCCGCCACGAGGTCCGGATGGTCGCCGCGGTGCTGCGCGAAGGCGCCCGCTTCGGGGCCGTTCGGCTACGTTCACATGACGAGGACAGTGCGGTGCTGACCGGCACCGACTTGGTCCCCACGCTGTGCGAAGTACTGTCTTTGACATTCGAACCTTCGGCCGACAGCCGGCCGGGCGAAGGTCCTGGGGTCGACGGCATGAGTGACGACGAGGAGAACCGACCATGAGCGACGGCGTCTATGACATGCCGGAGGAGCCGCGGCGGACGCGGCGAACATCTGGCGGACGGCCCCGGGCACTGCTGCCGACGATCGCGACGCTGATCGTCCTGCTCATCCTGTTCAGCGTCTTCACCGACGTCTGGACACAGCGGCTGTGGTACCGGTCGGTGGACCTGGGCTCGGTCTTCAGCACCGTGCTGGGGACCCGGGTGCTGCTGTTCGTGGTGATCGGCCTGCTGATGGCGGCGGCCGTGGTCGCGAACATCATCATCGCGTACCGCACCCGGCCACGGGTCGCCCTCGCACCGTCGCCGAGCCCCGGGTTCGAGCGGTACGGCGACCTGCTGCAGCAGCGCGGCAAGATCGCCATCGGCGTGATCGCGACGCTGATGCTGGTGTTCGGCGGATCGGCCGCGTCGGGGGAGTGGAAGGTCTTCCTGGCCTGGCGGAACCGGACCCCGTTCGGCGTCACCGACAAGCACTTCAACAAGGACATCGCGTTCTTCGTCTTCGACTACCCGTGGCTGCGCGTGCTGCTCGGCTTCGGCTACTCGATCGTGCTGCTGTCGCTGGTCGCGGCCGTCATCACGCACTACCTGTACGGCGGCTTCCGCCCGTCCGCGAAGGGACAGAAGGCCTCCGGTGCGGCGCAGGTGCAGTTCTCCGTGCTGCTCGGCCTGCTGGTCCTCCTCAAGGCCTTCAGCTACTGGCTGGACCGCTACGGGCTGACGACGTCGGAGAGCCGGTTGTTCACCGGTATCTCCTACACAGGTGACAATGCGGTCTTGCCCAGCAAGGAGATCCTTGCGGTCATTGCTGTGCTGTGCGCGGGCTTGTTCTTTGCCAACGTGGTCCGCCGGACCTGGCTGCTGCCAGGTGTGGGGACCGTAGTGCTGATCCTGTCGGCGATCCTGCTCGGTGCCTTGTGGCCGGCGGCTCTGCAGCAGCTGCGGGTGCGGCCGAGCGAGCCGGTGCGTGAGGCGCCGTACATCACGAAGAACATCCAGGCGACGCGTCAGGCATACGGCCTGGAGGACAGCCAGGTGATCAACTACCAGGCCAACACGACGGCGACCCCGGCCGAGCTCGCGCGTGACGCCGAGGTCCTGCCGGGTATCCGGCTGATCGACCCGAGCGTGGTCGGGCCGACCTTCGAGCAGCTGCAGCAGGTCCGCGGCTTCTACTCGTTCCCGACGGACCTCGACGTCGACCGGTACAAGATCGGCAACGAGGTCAAGGACACCGTGATCGCGGTCCGCGAGGTGCAGATCGACCGGTTGCCGGCCGGTCAGCGCAACTGGAACAACGACCACACCGTCTACACCCACGGATACGGCGTCGTCGCCGCGAACGGCAACCAGCGCGCCGCGGACGGTACGCCGGTCTGGTCGGAGAGGGACCTGCCGCCGAGAGGTGACCTCGGTGACTACGAGCCGCGGATCTACTTCGGCGAGCAGTCCCCGGACTACTCGATCGTCGGCGGCCCGAAGGGCGGGCAAGCGGTCGAGCTCGACACGCCGGAGGGCAAGAACGGTGGCGACCCGACGCTGAACACCTACGCCGGCAAGGGCGGCGTGCCGGTCGGAACGTTCTTCAACCGGTTGCTCTACGCCACGAAGTTCCGGGACGCGAACGTCCTGCTGTCCAGCCGGGTGAACACCGACTCGAAGATCCTCTACGACCGCAATCCGCGCGAGCGCGTCGAGAAGGCCGCGCCGTGGCTGACTCCGGACGGCGACCCGTACCCGGCCATCGTGGACGGTCAGGTCGTCTGGATCGTCGACGGCTACACCACGTCGGCGAACTACCCGTACTCCGAGAAGGTCGCCCTGGACGACAGCACCCGGGACACCACCACCGGCCGCGGCACCATCGCGCAGCAGCCGAGTGAGGAGATCAACTACATCCGCAACTCGGTCAAGGCTGTCGTCAACGCGTACGACGGTTCGGTCGAGCTGTACGCCTGGGACGAGGAAGACCCGATCCTGAAGACCTGGATGAAGGCCTTCCCGGACACGGTCAAACCGCGCTCGGACATCTCGCCTCAGCTGATGGCCCACCTGCGCTACCCGGAGGACATGTTCAAGGTCCAGCGCGACCTGCTGGCCAAGTACCACGTGCAGGACTCGACCACCTGGTACCAGAACAGCGACCTGTGGCGCGTCCCGGCGGACCCGACCGCGGTCTCGTCCGGTGCGGACTCGTCTGCTCAAGTGAAACAGCCTCCGTTCTACCTCTCGCTGCGGATGCCCGATCAGGACGCTCCGAAGTTCTCGCTCACCTCGGTGTACGTGCCGAACGCGGAACGCGAGAACCTGACCGCGTTCATGGCCGTCGACGCCGAGGCGACCTCGCCGGACTACGGCAAGTTCCGGATCCTCCGACTACCTGGGAACGTGCAGATCCCGGGTCCTGGACAGGTGTTCAACAAGTTCCAGACCGATGACGGGATCAGATCGGCGCTGCTCCCGATCAACCAGCCGACCAGCGGCGCCAGAGCACAGTTCGGCAACCTGCTGACACTTCCGCTCGGCGGTGGTCTGCTGTACGTCCAGCCCGTCTACTCGGTCCGGACCAGCGGACCTGGTAGCTATCCGGTGCTCCGGTACGTGCTGGTGTCCTTCGGTGACCGCGTCGCCTACGGCAGCACGCTGCAGGAGGCGCTGAACAAGGTGTTCGACACCAACATCAGCACCGGTGAGCAACCACCGAACCAGAACCCGAACCAGAACCCGCCGACCACGAACCAGACGGTCAAGCAGGCGCTGGCCCAGGCCCAGGCGGCCTACGCGGCGGCCCAGGCAGCCTTGCAGAAGGGCAACCTCGGGGAGTACCAGAAGCAGGTCGAACTGATGAAGGCAGCGCTCGACCGTGCCGTGGCGGCGGGAGCCACACCGACGCCGGGCACACCGGCGCCGAGTGGTGCGCCGACCGCGACACCGTCAGCCACTCCGGCTCCGTCGACTCCGCCGTCGTCGCCGACAGGCTGATTCGAGGCTGCTCATCCGGGGCGGCGACACCGACATGCAGTCGGGGTCACCGCCCCGTGCCGTTGCCTGCAGCATCAGTTGCCTCAGGCACCGGCTGGGATCAGTCCTCCGGGCGGAAGCCCGTCGCCGTGTCGAGCAGATCCTGCTCGGAGAAGCGCCCGCGATCGAGCGACACCTCGGCCGCGACTCCCGGTGCGACGAAGTAGAACACCTCGTCGCCGTCCGCGATCAGGCCGTCGTACGCACCGATCTTGACCGCGCGGAGCTCCCAGGTGTCCGGGTCCTTCCCCTCGTACTCGATCAGGAACGCCTTCAGCGCCTCGAGATCGGTCAGCTTCTCGCCGCGCAGCGTCTTCATCGTCAGGTCGACCTTGTAGGCGCCCTCGGGATCCGGTCCGGTCTCCCAGACCCGGCTGTGGAAGCGGATGTCCTCCCACTCGTACTCGAAGTCGGTCGGCGTGCCGACGCCGGCCGGAAGGTGCTCGATGACGAAGCCGTCCAAGTTGTCAGCCCTCTGCTCGGTCGATGGGGGAGCCACGACGTACCCAGGACGCGGCTCGGCGGCGGCCGGGGCGGTCGTCCAGGCGCCGAGTGCGGCGAGGACGACCGCGCTCCCGATCACGATACGACGGGCCTGCGGTACGACTCGGGAACCAAGGGAAGAACGCGTCATGGCTGTCTCCTGAGCAACGTCGACGCCCTACCCGCTGCAGAGCGTCTTCTTGCCTTGGAAGATGCACCGATCGCAGCCCCACCCGGACGGCGATTTCGAAGCTGTGGAAAAGCTTCGTCAGTAGCCGATCAACCGGTGCAGCCGGTGGAAGGTCTGCTGGAAACCGAGCCGTGGCCACGTCCGTGACGACAACAGGTTCGTCACCCGCCAGTCGGTGACCACCGACGTGTAGCCGGTGTCAGCCGCCCACTGCACCACCGCCTCGCCCAGCGCACGCCCGGCACCGTGACCCCGCGCCTCCGGCAGTACGGCGGCGAAGCCCAGGAACCCCGCGTTGTCCGGCCGGGCAAGTCCGTTGTGCGCACTCGATTTCTCCAGCGAGCACCCGATCGACGAGCCGATCACGCGACCGTCGTACTCGGCGACGAAGGTCGCGTAGTCGTGGTCGTCGATCGACTCCTCCCAATCCGCCAGCGCCTCCTCGAGTGTGGGAATCTCCCCGGAGTTGAACACCGGCGACCGTCCCTGGTGCTGCGGCAGGATCAGGTCCAGCTCAGCCAGTACGGCGATGTCGTCGCGCGTGCCACGCCGTACCGTCAGATCAGGTGGTGCGACCAGCGGTGTGGTCGGCGCCGGCCGGATGGCGTGTGCGTGCTGCGAGCCGAACCCCAGGCGGAACCACGCGTCCACCAGCTCCGCGTCGTCGGGCACCAGCGCATAGTGCGCGATGCGGCCCTCGTCCACCCACTTGGCGGCGGCAACGGCGTACAGGTCGCGGATGTGTTCTGGCTCACGTACAGCGTGGCCGGCGGCCTCGACCCAGACGTTGGGGCCCCAGGACGAGGCCTTCGGCACCCCCAGCACATAGCCGATCAGCTCGCCGCCCTCTGTCAGCGCGGCGCCAGAGGCGCTCTCGCTCTCCCAGAGGGCTGTGACCTCGACCACTGCGAGCTGCTCGTCCTCGTAGTCCGCCGGCAGCAGAGGGTGCCGCTTCCGGTGCTCTTTGTGCCGCTCTGCGAGCAGTCGGGCCGCCGCGGGCAGGTCCGCCTCCTCGAACGGGCGGATGACGTGTCGGGACATACCCGGAAGGTACGCCGTCCCACCCGCAGCTGGCACGGGGTTTGAGTCACCCACCGCCACCCCGGGAGCCGATTTGGTTGCTCAGCCCCGATCCACTAAACTAAAACCACAACGACGCGGGGTGGAGCAGCTCGGTAGCTCGCTGGGCTCATAACCCAGAGGTCGCAGGTTCAAATCCTGCCCCCGCTACGGAAGAAGGCCCGGACCATCAGGTCCGGGCCTTCGTTTGTCCGGGGGACATGTGGTTGGGCTCTCACGTCGGCCTTCTACCGCGTTGCGACGAGCAGGTCTGGGCCCTAGGGGTGCTGATTGCGGCCGGTTGCAGAGCTATACGTACGGGAGCCGTTTCTCGGCCCACACCCAGTCGATTCGCTCCTGTTCGAGCCTGACCCGCAGGCCCAGCCGGTCGGTCACCAGATCGGAGTACAGGGCTGCCTCATCTGTTGTCAGGCGCTCGAGGGCAGCTGCCGTTGGCGAGCTCTCCTGGACCCAACGCCCACGATGGTCCAGCAGCGTCTCCCGATCCATGAGGAAGGATCGTGTCTGCGGCAGCCAGGCTCTCAGCTGACTGAGGATGGCGAACCCGTGCGTGTCAAGATCCCCCCAGTAGTGCACCTCTGTGCCTCGCAGCCACGGTAGCGATCCCGGCCGGTTGACTTCGAATCCCTTTCCCCAGATGGCGACTCCACCAGCGGGCACAGGCACGCTGAGGAACGTGATCTCGTTCTCTACGATGACTGCACGGCGGGCCTCAAGATCGAGTTGGGCCAGCTCCTCGACCCGGACGGTTGCGTCGCTGAACTGCCCAGCCAGTCTGAGTGCGGGATCGGAGCGTACGCGGATCAGTTCTGGCTTTGCTCGCAGGCCGAGGGCGGCGATGAAGCTCGTCGACGATGCCGGGACGCCGAGTAACCGGGAAAGCACAGCTCGATGCTGTTCCACGAACTTCGTGTCGACACCGGGAGCGCTGATCTCGCGAAGGTACTTCCCAGAGTCGCGCTCGTTGCTGAGCCAGCGGTACGCAGCGAGCAGTGCAGGCCAGGCCGGGTCGAGTGCGAGTGCTCGCAACGGCTGGCTGGCGATCCACGATCGGACGGCGGGTTCGGCGGCGGCCAGCGCCAGGATTTCGCGGTATCGACTCACCTCGCGGCCGACGCCGAGCAGTGCCCACACTTGGTCGTACGTCGCCACCTTGGCGCGACTCGGGATGCGGTTACGGCCGAACACCCGGCCACCGACCGGCGCGAACTCGAGCGAGTAGTGCCTGTCATCGCGCCGTCCGGAGTCGAGGGCTGCGATCCACGACTGCACTGCGGCGAGATCGTCGCCGATCTGAGCGGGCCGCGGGCCGCTCAACGGTATCTCGATGACAGGAAATGGATCGCCCGCTGACAGCGCGCGCAGCAGCGTGCCATCGTCCCAGCGGCGCCTGATACGCGCGTGGATATCGGCAACCGTTGTCCATCCCGTCATGCCTGGTGCCCTGCCCTGCGTTCCCGGAACTCCTCGATCGTCAAGGTCTGCAGGCGGGAGTAGCTCCCGCCTGGGTTGTCGACGAACCCGATCGACCGGACATATGGCTCGATCACGTGCACCTTCTGTAGCGGGGTGACGATGAGCAGTTGCAGCCCGAGCTTCGCGAACAGTTCGAGTGCGTACCGGGTCGACGCGTCCGAACCTCGGCCGAAGGCCTCGTCGATGACGGCAAACCGGAAGTCACGCGACTTTGCTGCGCCCCACTCGAGGCCGAACTGATAGGCAAGCGAGGCCGCCAGGATCGTGTAGGCGAGTTTCTCCTTCTGCCCGCCGGACTTGCCGTCGGAGTCACGGTAATGCTCCCACTCGTCGTCGGTGAGCCGCTCGCGCTCGGAGGCGGAGAATGTGAACCAGTTGCGCACATCTGTGACCCTGCGGGTCCAGGCCTTGTCGCTGTCGCTGTGTCCCTCCCGGCCCCTGAACCGCTCGATGATGCGCTGGACGTCGAGAAACCGTTGCTCGGAGTAGTGATCGTCCTCCGGTGCCAAAGTGTCGTCCGTTGCGGCCCGTAGATCGGTGCGGAAGTTCTGGATCTCCTGGTTGACTGTGCGCTCGGTGTCCAGACGGATGTAGCGTCCGGGACTGTAGTCGATCGCGCCGAGTGCCTCGTTGATCCGGTCCACTCGGCTGCGGATCTCCTCCGACTGACGCCGCAGCCAGTTGTTGAACTGCGCCAGCTCCCTGATCGTGTTGGTGTTCAGCTGGCGCTTGAAGTCCTCTTCGAAACGAGGCAGGTCGTCATTGGTGACCCGGTCGTGGAACTCTCGGAACTCGCTGCGCGCCTCGATGCTTGCATCCATCTCGGTCGTTGCCTCCGGCCAACGGCGGCGTACGTCGCTCATGTACTGCAGGATGCTCTGCGTGTAGCCGCCCAGCTCCTTTGCCATGCGGTCGATCGCTGCCTGCAGTTCTGTGGTCAGCGATTCCGCGACAGGCCTGCACGAGGCCGCTGTGCGAGGCATGGCCTTGCCGAGCCGGCTGGTCAGATCCGGGTACGACAGGCGCGCGGTCTCAAGGGTCGTGGCCTGCTGTGCAGCGACGAGTGCTTCGTCCGTCCCACGGTCGGCGGTATCGCGTTCGATGCGGTCCTCAAGCTTGCCGATCTCGCGGGTCAGGCCAGACAGCTCGTCGGCGAGTCGCTCCGCCTGCCCCGCGTTTTCGGCCAGGCGCCGCTCGATCTCTGCCAGCTCCGTCGATCCACTGATCAGCCGGGCACGCTCATCTTCGGCCCTGGCCGCACGACTCTCGGCGTCCTCCCAATCGACGTCGATCCAAGACGTGTACTCCGCCAGCCGTGCCAGTGCGGTCCCGCGCGTCGAAAGTGACTCACGCTCTGTCTGCGCATCGCGTAACTGATCCTCGGCAGCGAGCAGCGAGTCCTGCTGCTCCTTGAGGTGTTCAGTGAGCGCATCGATCTTCCGCTCGTTGACCCAACCGAGCACCCAGGAACGGGGATCATCGACCCTCGACCGATCGTCCTTCTCATGCCGCTCGCCCGCCCGGATCTGCCCCTCGCGGGTCACCGCACGATGCTCGGACCGAAACTCCTGAATCGTCTCGACGCAGCGGTAATCCGCGCGTTTGATGAGCTCGTCAGCCAGGTAATCGCGGAACTCACCGTCCCGCACTTCGATGCAATCGGCCAACAGGAGACCTGAACCTGTGCGGCGAGGCCGCAGCGGTACGCGGCGGGCCGGAACTCGCTCGTAGACAAGTTTGGTTCCAGTCACGCGGCCGTCGTTGCGCCGGTAGGTCAGCCGATGCTCGTTGACCCACCGGGCGACCCTGTCGTAGTGCGCGGGTCGAACAAGAAGCGACAGAGCGAATCCGCGCAGGACTCGTTCGGCGGCTCCCCTCCAGTCACCGAACTCTTCCGCCACATCGAGAAGCTCGCCGGCGAAGGGCACGTCGTCGTCAGACAGGTCGAGGTCGTGACAGAGTTGCCGTCGTACGGCGAGTTGGCTGCTCGGCAGATTGCTCGTGCGGCTCGCCAGGCTCGCAAGTTCGGCGCGGGTTTCCTCGCCGAGACGACGCCGTTCCTGCCTCCGACCGGTCAGCTCAGCCACCTTCTCGTCCAGCCCGGCCTGCGTTGCCGCGACGATGGTCGACTGCTCTCGCACGACTGCCGCCAGGGCGGAGAAACCGATGCTGTCCGACACCGCGGTGAGCCCGGCGTCAGACACGCGCGAATCGAATCTCGAACGGCGTTCCCTTCGATGCGCCGCCTGCGTAGTCGCGTCAGCTGCCAGCCGCTCCAACTCGGCCACCCGATTCCCGCCGGCGCCGGCTCGCGCTGTGATCAAGTCCTCGCGTTCGCGCGCCAGTCCCTCCGTGACCTCACGCCTCACCTTGATCTGGTTCGCGCGCTCGTCGCGTAGCTGTGTGTTGGCCTCGATCTCCGAGCTGAGCAGACCGATCCGCAACTCGGCGAAATACATCCGTGCGGCGTCCCGTTGCAGTTCCAGGTCGCCACGACGTGCGAGGGCCTCGTCGTAGCGATCACTGGTAGCGACCAGGGGGCGCAATGCCTCGAGTTGCTCCCGTGCTCGGGTGACGGTGTCGTGCGCCTTCGTCAGGTCCTCGAAATGGGCGACGATGCCCTTGACCTTCTCTGTTGCGTCCACCGGCTCGAGCATGTGGTTGCGTACGAACTCGTTGAGGTTGCCCACCGACTTCATCGAGACGGTCTGATGGAAAAGCTCCATCGCCTGCTCCGACTTGATGCCGAGCAGCCGCCGCACCCGGCGGCCGTAGTCGGGGAACACCTTGTGAATATCGGCGCCGGACGCGCGCAGCCGCCGGCGCAGATCGTTCAGGTCCGTGCCGAATGCTGTGAAGTCGCTCTCGATCGACAATTCTTTGGGTGATGTGACGAAGAACCGGTCCGGCTGGCCGGCCTTGTCTTTCTGATGGAACACCTGTGCGAGGCTGACCGTCTCGCCGTACCCCTCGTTGACGAAGACACCCAGGAGCACGGAGTACGACGTGTGGTTTCGCAGGCCGATCGCGCGCGACGTCCCGGACGACTCGATACGCTCGGACTTGTAGTGGCCCTCGACGTAACTGCGCAGTGTTCGTTCTTTGGCGTCGGCGCCCGCGGCCTTGTTGTAGGAGATCTTGTTGGCCGGGAGAAGCAATGTTGTCATCGCATCGACGAGCGTGGACTTGCCGCTGCCGATGTCGCCGGTCAGCAGCGCAGTCTCGCTACCAGGGATCAACCGCCAGACGCGCTTGTCGAAAGTGCCCCAGTTGAAGACCTCGAGTCGTTGTAGCCGGTAGCCGGCGTGGCTGCTCGGCTCGAGTTCGACCGAAGAGAACAATCCGTCAGGCATCGTCGCCTCCTCCGGCCGTCCTCGCGTACTCCTGCAGTTTGCCTGCGAAGTCGGACAGGGTCTGCGCATCGACGTACGCCTTCAGGATGCGCCGAACCTCCCAGTGGTCTGGTTGGCCTCGGAGTTGCCGCAGGAAGCCGAGTTCTGCGGCCTTCCTGATGGTCGTGTCCACCTGGTCGATCACTCGGGCTTCATTCGTCGAGTCGGCGAGAAACAGCCTGAGCATCTCGACGGTCTGGTCACGGGTGAGCACGAGCTTGCCTTCGCCGCCCGTCGTTTCGAACTCCACCAGGCGCTTTCGCAGCAGGACAAGCAGCAAGCTGAGGTTGTAAGTGAGGCTTCGGCGGTTCACCAGCCGCGGCAACGCTTCCTCGCCTTCGTCCTCGTCGCGGCTCTTGAGGTAGGCGTAGCCCTCACTGTGGTCCACGACCAGGTCCACCCCGATCGCAGCGAAGTGATCGCGTACCGGGCCTGCATGGCGGTCGAGCGCGGACCAGGTGTCCTCGTCAGTCTCGCGATAGACCACGCCTCGCATCAGGCGGATGATCGCGGTCGCAACCGCATGTTCCTCCGGCGTTCTCATCGTCGGGTCACCGTGACCCGCGGCAGCCGTGCTCGCCGTAAGACGCCACCCTGGTCGTACTCGACAAGTGTCTCGTCGTCCTCGTCCATGGTGACCTCGATGTCGTCGTCCGATAGGGCGAGATAGCCGATGATCTCGGCCGCACCGTGCTCGAGTGGGTAGAGGCCGATGATGTCCTCGAGCAGGGCGGAGCTGCGCTCCGGGACGAGGGATCGGATGTTGTCGGCCAGCCGAACCGGATCGACGAACGATTGCCCGAGCAGTGCAGCCACATCCACGACCTCATCGTCAGCAGGCCCCAGCAGGCTGTCGAGCTGCGCTGTCGGACGGGCGTCGTAAAGGGGCCTCTCGAACGGCAGAGCAACCGCGATTCCCGGTACGTCGACCTGCAGTCCGACATCCGGCGGTTGCTCCCGGCAGGCCAATGCCGCAGCCTCGACCGACCTGACGAGATCGAGCACTCGCCGGTTCTCCAGCCAGATCTGGTCGTCCAAGAACCGTCGCAATTGCTCCGAGATCAGCCGGACCGTTCGTTGGGTGCGTTCGGCCGCCTCCGACCAGTCGTGGTGAATCGTCCGCAGACGAAGGTCGGCGTCGAGTTGGTCGAGCGACTGCACCCGTGCCAGGAGCCCGGCAAGCTCGTCCTGGCGTGACTCGGAGAGCAGGAAGTCGTAGAACGCTTGGAAGGTGCGCCCCTGATCGGATCCGGTGATGTCCGAGCGGCTCCCAATCAGGTCGGCGAGCAGATCGGCCTTGCTTCCGTCCCACGCTGCGATCTGTTCGCGAGCGGCTCGGTCCAGCGCGCGGAAGTTGTCCTCCACTTCCCGGAAGTCCGACAGTAACTCCCGGGCGATGCCGGCGAACTGCTGGTAGCGGTCGAGTAGCGCGGTCCGCTCGAGTGTCGTCACGATGCCGGCCTCGACATCGGCGATCTCCTGGTCGATACCTGCGCGTCGCCGCCGGAGCTCGGTCAGCCGGACGCCCGGATCGGTCTCGGTGCCGTGGACGATCTGACGGAGCAGATCGACGATCGTCTGCAGCCGCGATTCGGTACCGACGAACGGCCTGGTCTGAAGGCCGGTTACCCACGCGTACGCCTTCTCGAACGCTGGTGTGGCATCGTAGTGGACCTCGTCGGAGCCGAGCGGATAGAAGCGACGTAGCCAGCCCGCCTCCGCCGCTGCCCAGTCCTCGAGATAGTCGAGGGCGGGACGGGGATAGCGGGGGTCCTCAGATGCACCTGAGTTGAGCGTGTAGAGAACGTCGTCAAGTGCTGCTTCGAGGGCGGCCGCTGGGGTCGGTCCGTGGTTGTCCTCCACGAAGAACCGGCCGAGGAACGACAGCACGAGCGGTGCGTTCGTTGCCCGCAGGAGTCGCCACGCGGGATGCCGGTCGCGCAACCGCTCGATACCGTCGTACTCCATATGGCGCCCTTTCGGCTCGACCAAGCGTAGATAGGTCCGCCGACACTTTGGGTAGAGCGCGTGCCGTGCGAAGCTCACCCTCCCTGCTGCTGCGTGCTCATTCCGCTTCACCCGGAAACGCTCAGCCTGACGGACAACCCGAGGTGGTCGGAGATGTCGGGGCGGTCGGTGAACATCAGGTCGGCGGACTCGACGTTGACGGCTCCGGTGACCAGGACGAAGTCGATGCACTGCGAGGTCCGGCCCGGCGGGAGGTACTCGGCCCGGAAGGTCGGGGGACACGCGCCGGCGAAGGCGTCCATCAGGAAGGCCTTGGCGATGAAGGAACGGAAGAGGTCGCTGTCGCGTGGCACGTTGAAGTCGCCGCACACGATCGCCGGCCCTGGCAGCGCGTCGACGACATCGGCGAGTACGGCGAGCTGCGCGCGATGCGTGTCGTAGAAGCGGTTGGACTCCGACCAGTCTCCGTCGACGTTCGCGGTCGGATGTGTGTTGACGACGTACCCGACCGGCAGGCGCGTGACCAGAGTGCCCTTGAACCGCGAGGGAAAGCGGACATAGTCCGTGGCTTCGACCGGTCGGCGAGAGAACGTCACCAACCCGCCGGCGGGTCCGACCAGGGAGCGCCGGTAGCTGATCCATCGGTACGACGGCATCCACCGGACCAGCTGCCTCAAGTGGTAGTACGTCAACACCTCCTGGACGTTGACGACGTCCAGGTCCGACCCCTCGAACTCGCGCCCGATCACGCCGTACCGCCCCCGCAGCCGTGATCTCAGCACCGGGATCCCCCGGGTGTTGAAAGTTGCAACCGACAACTTGTCCATACGCCTCCAGTCGTAGCTCGGGTCAGGGTAGATCCCGGCGGAAACCCCGATGTGGGTGCGGTGGGAAATCAGTAGTTTGCGGGGTGTGATGACTTATGAGGTGTTGATCCGAGGTGGGGAGCTCAGTCTGCAGGAGCCGGTGGCGCGCGTCTTGTGTCCGGTGGAGGGGCATGACGGGCCGTGTGAGGTGCCGTGGGGGTTCTCGGTGAGCGGGGAGGACGACCTGGTGCTGGGGATCTACGCGTCGCCGGCGAAGGCGGCTGAGGTGGTCGAGCGAGTGCAGGAAGTCGTCGGTGCAAGCGAGGTCGTGCTGAGCCCGGCGCCGGCGGACCACTTCGAAGAGCTGGCAGAGCAGCACCGGATCGAGCACGGCGGCTGATACTGGGCTCGTGGACGCTATTGCCGAGGCTCGGAGCGCGTACGACGTACGCCGCTGGGCGCGCGCGTACGAGCTGTTCGCCGCGGCCGACGGCCTCAGCGCCGACGACCTGGATCGCTACGCCGTCGCAGCGATGCTGGTGGGCCGGATGGACGACTACCACGCCATCCGTGAGCGCGCCTACGAGCAACTGCTCGCCCAAGGCGACTTGCTAGGGGCGGGTGGCGCAGCGCTCTGGACCGGGATGCAGCGCATGGTCGAGGGCGACGTCGTGGCCGGCGGCGGCTGGCTGGCGCGTGCGGCCCGGTTGATCGAGGAGGACGGCACCGACTCGGTGCCGGCCGCTGTGCTGGGGATGAGCCAGGCCTTCCAGGTCACCGATCTCGACCAAGCGATCGCGATTGTCGGCGAGGCGGTCGCAGCCGGTCGCCGACTCGGCAGCCGCGACCTGGTGGGGCTCGCGCTGCACCAGCAAGGGCTGCTCCTGCTGCAGGCTGGCCGCTCGAGTGAAGGCCTATCCAGGCTGGACGAAGCCATGGTCGAGTTGTCGTCCGGTGAGCTGTCGCCGATGGTGACCGGCATCGTCTACTGCGGTGCGATCACCGGCTGCTGGACGGTGTACGAGCTGGGTCGCGCAGAGCAGTGGACCGCCGCGATGACTCGCTGGTGCGACAGCCAGCCCGAGCTGGGCAACTTCACCGGCGAGTGCAAGGTACGACGCGCCGAGCTCAAGCAACTGCGCGGCGACTGGACCGATGCTCGCGAGGACCTTGCCCGTGTGAACCAGGTCGACCTGTGGGCCGTCGGGGTCGCGGCGTACGTCCGGGGGAACCTCGACCGGCTCCAGGGCCACTTCACGGATGCCGAGGAGTGCTTCACCGAGGCGAGCCGGCTCGGCACCGACCCGCAGCCCGGGCTGGCCCTGCTGCGGCTCCAGCAGGGCAGTGTGCAGGCAGCCGCGGCGATGATCCGCCGCTGTCTGTCCGAGGAGCAGGACGACGCGAAACGCATCGAGGTCCTCTTCGCCGCGACCGAGATCCTCCTCGCGGCCGGGGACGCCAAGGCAGCCGCGACAGCGGTCGAGGGCCTGAGCATCTTCGCTAAAAAGTGCCGTACAGCAGTGGTCGGCGCACTGTGCGACCAGGCCCAGGCGATGATCCAGCTCGCCGGCGACCACCCGGAGGCTGCGCTCACCCCGGCCCGTGCCGCGCTCCGGCGGTGGGTCGAACTGCGAGCGCCGTACCAGGAGGCTCGCACGCGGTTGCTGATCGCGGACGCCTGCCGAGCGCTCGGCGACGGCGAGTCGGCGGACCGGGAGACGGTGACGGCGCGCGCGACGCTGGAGAAGCTCGGCGCGAAGACCGACTTGCAGCGCCAGGACGGTCAGCTGACACAGCGCGAGATCGAGGTACTACGCCTGGTCGCCACCGGAGCCACCAACCGGGCGATCGCGGCACAGCTCGTGCTCAGCGAACGGACCGTCGACCGGCACGTGAGCAACATCTTCATCAAGCTCGGCGTCTCGTCGCGGTCGGCGGCCACTGCCTACGGCTTCGAACACAAACTCGTCTGAGCAGGTACCCATTCGACCCGTTGGGTACTTTCGCCGACGCACCGCCACAGCCCGGATTCCTACCTTCGAAACACCATCGAAGGAGGGACCATGAGGTACGAGACAGTAGTGATCGGAGCAGGGCAGGCCGGGCTGTCGGCGGGCTACCACCTGGCGCAGCGCGGCAAGCCGTTCGTCATCCTGGACGGGGCCGACCGGGTCGGCGGGTCGTGGCTGAACCGCTGGGATTCGCTCGCCTTGTTCACTCCGTCCAACCGCAACAACCTGCCCGGCGAGAAGTTCGGCGGCGGCTTCAGCTTCGCGTCGAAGGACGAGATGGCCGCCTATCTGCAGCGGTACGCCGAGCAGCAGCAGCTGCCGATCCGCCTCGGCACGAGAGTGGACGGCTTGTTCCGCGAGGGCGACGGCTTCCGCGTCACCGCCGGCACCGAGTCGTTCGAGACCGACAACGTGATCCTGGCGACCGGCGTGCACCGGGTGCCGAAGATCCCGGACTTCGCCGGTGAGCTGTCGCCGGACATCGTCCAGCTGCACTCGGCCGACTACCGCAACCCCGGACAGCTGCAGCCGGGCACGGTGCTGATCGTCGGAGCGGGAAACTCCGGCGCCGAGATCGGGGTCGAGGTCGGCAAGACGCACAAGGTGCTGCTGGCCGGCCGGAACGTCGGCTACATCCCGATCGAGGTGCGCGGCTGGCAGGGAAGGGTGGCGTTCCCGCTGATCTGGTGGGTCTGGGAGCACATCCTCACCGAGGACAAGAAGCCCGGCCGCAAGGTGCAGGCCGAGGCGCTCGAGGGGCACGGCGAGTTCCTGATCCGGCAGAAGGAGAAGGACCTCCTTGCCGTCGGCATCGAACGCGTCGCGCGCATCGGCGCGGTCGTCGACGGCCGGCCGCAGACCGAGGACGGCGACCTGCTCGACGTCGCGAACGTCATCTGGGCCACCGGCTTCCTGCCCGACTTCGGCTGGATCGACCTGCCCGGCCTGGACTCGTCCGGACGGCTCGCGAACCAGCGCGGCACGGTGGTCGGACAGCCGGGGCTGTACGTGCTGGGGCAGGAGTTCCAGTACATGTTCAACTCGCACACCGTCGGCGGAGTCGGCAAGGACGCGGCGTACGTCGTCCGGCAGATCGCCGGCCGGAGCGTCTTGACCTCAAGCATGGTTTAACTACCACGATCGGGGTCATGAAGATCGAAGGAGAGATCCCGAGCCAGGCCGACGTCGACGCGATCGTGGCGCTGGTCGACGCCGTACAGGATGCTCAGAGCACCGAGGATGTGGACGGGTTCATCGCGTTGTTCCGCAAGGACGCGCTGTGGGTGACCGGGCACGGCAAGCGGCTGTACGGGCGGGACACCATCGCCGAGTTCACCAGCCGGGTGCTGCCCGGGGCGACGAAGGACTCGTACGCCACCTACGTCCCGGACCACCTGCTGTTCGTCCGGCCGGACATCGCGGTCGTCAACGTCAACCAGACCTACCAGCGCCGCGACGGCTCCACCGGCGAACTGCCGGTGGAGCACGGCAGCCCGGTCTACTTCCTGGCCAAGGACGAGGGCAGGTGGCAGATCGCGGCCGCGCAGAACACGGTGGTCGTGACTACTTGACCGCGAGCTCGCCGAGCTCGGACCACTCGTTCTGGGGGAGCTTGAAGTTGACGATCCGCGGCGTCTCGACCAGGTACTGCGGGAGGTGCTGCTGAGCCGCCTTGAAGTGGTCCGAGGTGACGTGCGCGCTGGCCGCGTCGTCGTCGGCGAACGCCTCGACCAGGACGTACTCGTCGGTGTCGTCGATCGAGCGGGACCAGTCGAACCACAGGCACCCCGGCTCGGACCGGGTCGCCTGGGTGAACTCAGCCGTGATCGAGGGCCAGTCCGAGGCGTGCTCGGGCTGGACACGGAACTTCGCGGTGATGAAGATCATGCGCCCGATGCTAGTGCTTAGCGCAGCGTGAAACCCGTGCCGAGCGGGTCGCGGGGGTCGAGGCTGAAGGTGGCGGTGCCGGTCCGGTACGCCTCACCTTCGACCTCCGTGATCACGCCGCCGTCGGCCTCCGCCACAACCCGGCCGTGGAACGTGCTGCCGACGATCGACTCGTGCCGCAGCACCTGGCCGTCCGCCAGCCGGCCCTCGTCGTACAGGAGGGCCAGGCGGGCCGACGTACCCGAGCCGCATGGCGACCGGTCCACCTCACCGTCGGCGAAGATCGCCACGTTCCGCTGACGCGGTCCGCTGTCCCAGGAGCCGAGGTCGTCGTAGAAGATCGTCCCGTACATCCCGCTCAACCGCGGGTCGGTCGGGTGCACGGCCTGCGAGTCCAGCGCCCATTTGATCTCCCGCCCGACCGCGATCAGGTCGGCGTAGCAGTCGGGTGTGACCGACAGCCCGACTGACGACGCCGCGACGGAGGCGTAGAACGCACCCCCGAAGCTGACGTCGGCCACCGTCTCCCCACGCGAGGTCGACACCGCCCAACCACGAGCGAAGACGTACGACGGAACGTTGCGAAAGGCGACGCTGGACACCACGCCACCAGAGCACGTGACCCGCGCGACCACCCGTCCGGACGGTACGTCGATGACCACATCCGTCACCCCGTCCGGCGAGGCGGCCACCAGGCCCGTCTCCACCGCCCAGGCGCCGAGCGCGATCGTCCCGTGCCCACACGCCGTCGAGTACCCGTCCTTGTGCCAGAACAGCACGCCGAAGTGCGCGGCGGAGTCATCGCCCGGCACCACGAAGCCGCCGTACATGTCCGCATGCCCGCGCGGTTCGTTGACCAGCAACTGCCGGACCCTGTCGACGTCCGCCGAGGTCTGCGCAAACTCTCGCCGGGAGAGCACCGAGGCGCCGGGGACCTCCACCGATGACACGATCCGGAACGGCTCGCCACCGGTGTGGTAGTCGACGACATCCACCGAGAGCATCAGAACCCCAACTGCTGCCGAAGCGACTCGAGCGTGTGCGCCGACTCCAGCGTCAGCTCGGTGTCCGCGGCCGCGACGGCCTGGGCCAGCGCGTCGGTGGTGACGATCGTGGTCAGCACCTCCGCGGTGATCCCGGTGACCGTGTTCGGGACGTGGATCGCCACGGTCACGTCGCCGGCCAGCCGCTCGGCGATGAGCTGCTCGCTGAGCAGGATGATGCCGGCGCCGACCGCCCGGGCCCGGTCGATCACGACCTCGGCGTCGATGACCAGGCGGCCGGGGGCGATCACGATCACCACGTCGTCGGGCCCGATCGCCAGCAGGTCGTCGGCCAGCCGGAACCCGGCGGTCTGGATGCACCGGCTGCGGCGGCCGAACCGGCGCAGCTTCAGCGTGAGGTGCTCCGCCGCGACGTAGTTGGCGCCGAACCCGTACGTCGTGATCTCGCGCGCGTCGAGCAGCAGCCGGACCGCCTCCTGGAAGGCGTCCACCGACATGTGCTGGTTGAGGAACTCGATCCGCTCCAGCGCCTCGGTGATCACCCGGTCCCAGACGTGCTTCGGGTCGCCGCCGGTCGCCTCCATCCGGCTCCGCAGCCGCTCCTCGCGCCGGCTCGGGTGCTGGAACGGTGACGCGACCATGTCCTTCAGCTCGGCCAACCCGGCGTACCCGAGCGACTGCAGGGTGCGCACGACGGTGGCGTTGCTGGTCTTGCTCAGCTGCCCGAGCTCGGCCGCGGACAGGTAGAGCAGCCGCTCCGGCGAGATCTCCGAGAGCGACCGGCAGACCGCCCGGGACGCGGGGGTGAACTCGTCCCAGTGGTCCCGGATCCGGCTCCGGAGTTCGGCGATCGCCGGATTTCTCGTAACCCCTGTTACATCATCGGCCATCTGTGTATCATCCCGTCCCATCGCAGTTGTAACAACTCATCCAAGCACACCCAGTTCTGTAACACATCGTCTAAGGAAGCTGATGCGGATCATCGAAGTGTCCAGTCCCTCCGCTCATGATCGCGGACGGCAGTACGGTCGCGCCGCAGCGGACCTGATCGGTGCGGCGATCGAGTACTACGGCCAGGCGTTCGAGCTGCAGACCGGCCGGACCTGGGCGCAGATCCTCGAGCAGTCCGCCCCCTGGGAGCGCCTGATCAGCAGCGACTTCCCCGACCTGTACGACGAGATCCGCGGCATCGCGGACGGCGCCGGCGTCTCCACCCGGGAGATCGTGGTGCTGAACTGCCGCGGCGAGATCGTGTACGACGCCCCGCTGCCGGCCGAGGTGGACGAGGTCCCCGACGGCTGCACGTCGTACTCGCTGACGGCGACCGACGGGCACGTCTACGTCGGCCAGAACTGGGACTGGCGGCACGCGGTCCGCGACACCGTCGTCATCCTGCGGATCGTCCAGCCGCCGAAACCGACCGTGGTCATGCAGGTCGAGGCCGGCCAGATCGGCAGGCACGGCGCGAACGACCGCGGAATCGCGCTGAACGCCAACGGGCTCGGCGGCCGGTTCGACGACACCGTTGGTGTACCGCAGACCGTCATCCGCCGGCTCGTCCTCGACTCGGCCTCGATCTCCGACGCCCTCAAGGTCCTGGTCAAGACTCGCGCGCACATCGCGAGCAACGCGCTGCTGACCGACCGATCCGGTTACAGCATCGACCTCGAGACCACCCCCGGCGCCCACGGCTGGGAATACCCCACCGACGGGCTGCTGGTGCACGGCAACCACTACCAGGCGTTCGTCCCGCCGCAGCTGGCGGCCGACCACCGCCCGATGTCGCCGGACTCGCTGCTCCGCGTCCCGCGCGCCCAACAGGGTCTGCGCGACGCCCAGACGTCGACCGACGTCCGCAAGGCGATCCGCACCGCCATGTCCGACCACCTGGGTCACCCCGACTCGCTCTGCGCCCACCCGGACGATCGGCTGCACCCGTTGCGCCAGTGGTCGACGTTGCTGTCCAGCTGCGTCGATCTGACCACCGGCGAGTACTACGTGACGCCCGGAACACCCTGCGAGCACGAATACGAGCTCGTCCCCTTCAATCTTTACGACTAGGAGTCCCCATGTCCGCCAAGCCAGTGAGTGCGGTGCTCTGTGCCTCCGCCGTACTCCTCCTCGCAGGGTGTGGTGGTGGCCAGAACGCCGCACAGTCGCCCGTCAAGGACCAGGTCAAGCTCGTCGACAGCACGCCGGCCGCGGCCGGTCAGCTCGACCAGGCGACCTGGTTCATGACCAAGGAACCGCGGTCGCTCGATCTCGACGCGGACGCGGCGAACTCGCAGAGCGACCTGATCATGGCGAACGTCTGCGACCGCCTGCTGCAGCTCCAGCCCGACCTGACGCTCAAGCCCGGGCTGGCGGAGAAGTACGAGTGGAAGGACAAGACCAGCCTGGTCTTCACGATCCGCCAGGGCGTGAAGTTCCACGACGGCAGCCCGATGACCGCCGACGACGTGCTGTGGAGCCTGCAGCGGCACTCGGCCGAAGGCGCCTCGGAGTCCGACGAGTACGTCAACGTGACCGGTGTCGCGAAGACCGGGCCGAACGAGATCACCGTCAAGTTCAAGCAGCCGGACGCCGTCTTCGTCGAGGCGATCGCGGGTGACGCGGGCGTGGTCTGGAGCCGCAAGCTGGTCGAGTCCCAGGGCAAGAGGTTCGGTGGCCCGGACGGCAAGGACGCCTGCACCGGCCCGTTCCAGCTCAGCGAGTGGTCGCCGGGCAAGCAGATCACGCTGACCAAGGCCGCGACGTACTGGAACCCGGAGAAGGCGGCCAAGACGGACAAGATCACCTTCAAGTGGGGCAGTGACGACGTGATCGTCAACTCGCTCGTCACCGGCGCCGCGACCGGCTCGTACCTGGAGAACCTGTCCTCGGCGACTCAGCTCGCCGCCGGCAGCGTCACCACGGTCAGCCAGGGCCCCGACACCCGGGTCTGGAACCTGATGGCCACCGAGAAGGGCGCCCTGAAGGACGTCCGGCTCCGCAAGGCGCTCGCGCTGGCGATCGACCGCGAAGGCGTCTCCAAGGCGGCGCTCTCGGGTCTCGGCCAGCCCTGGAAGGAACCGGTCGGCTCCGGCGCGTGGGGCTACGAGAAGGCCAAGTTCCAGGCGGCGTACGACGCCCTCGGCGGACTGCCCGCCTCGCCGCAGCAGGCCGATCTGGACGCGGCGAAGAAGCTGGTGCAGGACGTCGGCCAGACCCAGCCGATCGTGGTCGCCAGCGACGGCAGCCCGGTCCGCAACGTGATCGCGAACGCCGTCGTCGACGCCGCCCAGAAGATCGGGCTGCAGGCGACGATCACGCAGATCCCGACCCAGGGCTACGACATGACCGACGAGTCGGTGCGCAAGACCGCCGACCTGTTCAGCGACGACTACTTCATCTCCAAGAACGACCCGGTCGGCTTCTACAAGAACGGCGCCACCAACTCCTCGGTGCAGTGGCTGCTGCGCGACCCGGCGTACGACGAGCTGGTCAGCAAGGGCCGCGCCGCGCTCGAGGACGCGGAGCGGGCGACGATCGCGATCGACCTGGCCAAGCGCTGGAACGACGCGATGCCGTGGATCCCGGTGGTGCAGAGCCCGAGCACGGTCGCGCTGTCCAGCAAGGTGACCGGGGTGCCGGCGAGCGGCTGCTACCGCTACTACCCGTGGGCCGCCGACCTGGGGACCAAGGGGGCCTGAGTGGGGGTCGGAATGCCTGCAATGATCGCACTGCGGCGCTTCGGCGCGATGGTGCTCACCCTGGTGATCAGCTCGTTCGTGATCTTCGCCGGCATGTACGCGGCGCCCGGGGACCCGGTGTCGTTCCTGATCGGGAACCCGGAGAACATGACACCGGAGCGGATCGCCGCGGTGCGGGCCGAGTACCACCTCGACGACCCGTTCGTCACCCAGTACCTGACCTGGGCGAAGGACCTGCTGCACGGCGACTTCGGGACCTCGATGGTCTACCAGCAACCGGTCACGACGCTGCTCGGCAGCCGGTTGCCGGTGACGCTGTCCCTGGTCGTGTACGCGTCGGTGCTGTTCATCGTGATCGGCGTGCTGCTCGGGATCTGGTCGGCGCTGCGCCGCGGGACCGCCGTGGACGCGCTGATCACCGGCGTGACGACGTTCGCCACCTCGATCCCGAACTTCGTCGTCGCAGTGGTGCTGATCTCGGTGTTCGCGGTGAAGCTGCGCTGGTTCGCGGTGTCGGGTCCGGGCGAGGGGTTCCTCGGCCGGATCCACCACCTGACCCTGCCCGCGATCGCGCTGTCCCTCGGCGCGGTCGCGGTGGTCAGCCGCGTCACCCGGCAGACGATGGTCGAGCAGCAGAGCCTCGACCACGTCGAGGCCGCCCGCAGCTACGGCCTGGCCCAGCGCAGGACAGTGGTCCGGCACGTACTGCGGAACTCGCTCGGCCCGATCGTCACGATGTGCGGCCTGATCGTGGCCGGCATGCTGGCCGGCACCGTCGTGGTCGAAGGCGTCTTCGGCCTGAACGGCATCGGCAGCCTGCTGGTCGAGGCGATCAACACGCACGACTTCCCGGTGGTGCAGGCGATCCTGCTCTACATGGTGATCGCGTACATGGCGGTCACGGTCATCGTCGACCTGCTCTACCCGTTGCTCGACGCCCGCGTTCTGGCCAGGAGTGCCGCATGACTGCCACCGCCGTACTGACCGATGTGACCGGCGTACGCCGCAAGCACGAGTGGCCGTTCTACCTGAGCGCCGGCGTGCTCGTGGTCGCCGTGCTCGCGGCCGCGTTCGCTCCGTGGGTGGCGCCGTACGACCCGGCGAAGACCGACTTCGGCGCGATCTGGCAGCCGGCCAGTGCCGAGCACTGGCTCGGGACCGACCAGCTCGGCCGGGACCTGCTGTCCCGGATCATCCACGGCGCCCGGCCGAGCCTGCTCGGGGCGATCGCGCTGCTGGCCGTCGCGACCGTGCTCGGCGTGCTGATCGGTGTGACCGCCGCGTGGAAACGTGGGTGGGTCGACACCGCGCTGAGCCGGATCACGGACGTGATGTTCGCGTTCCCGGGCCTGCTGTTCGTCGTGCTGTGCATCGCGGTGTTCGACCGCGGTGAGCTGACCTCGGTGCTCGGTTTGGCGCTCGCCTACGCACCGGCGATCGCCAAGTTCACCCGGTCGATCGCGCTCGAGGAGATCGCCCGGCCGTACGTCGACGCGTACCGGCTGCAGGGGGTCGGCGGGTTCTTCCTGTGCCTGCGCTACCTGCTGCCGAACCTGTTGCCGACGCTGGTCGGGTACCTCGTGGTGCTGTTCGGGGAGGGACTGATGAGTCTCGCGTCGCTGAACTTCCTCGGCTTCGGCTCCCAGCCGCCGAGCTCGGAGTGGGGCCTGATGGTCCAGGAAGGCCGGACCGGAGTCATCCAGGGCATCGTCGGCCCAGCGCTGGTCCCCGGTCTGACGATCGCGATCGTGGTCGTCGCGACCAACGTGGTCGGCGTCCGGCTCTCCGACAAGCTGGCGGTGCGCCGATGAGCCTCCTGCAGATCGATGACCTGAAGGTCGGCGTCCGCACGACCGAGATCCTGCGTGGCATCTCGCTGTCCGTCGACGCCGGCGAAACCGTCGGGCTGGTGGGGGAGTCGGGCTCCGGCAAGTCCACCACGGCCCGGGCGGCGTTGAAGCTCTTCCCGGACCGGGCCGTCACCTCCGGTTCGGTCGTGGTCGGCGACACCGACGTACTGTCGTGCGCACCGGCCGAGGTCCAGCAGGTCCGGGCACATCAGGCCGCGATGATCTTCCAGGCGCCGCGCACCGCTCTGAACCCGGTCCGGCGGATCGGCGACTCGGCGACCGAACGGCTCGTCCAGGTGCACGGCGTGCGCAAGAACGTTGCGCGCGGCAAGATCGTCGAACTGTTCGGCGAGGTCGGACTGCGGGATCCTGAGCGGCTGCTGCGGCTGTACCCGCACCAGTTGTCCGGCGGCATGCTGCAGCGGGTGGTGATCGCGGCCGCGCTGAGCATCGACCCGCGGTTGCTGCTGGCCGACGAGGCGACGAGTGCGCTGGATGTGACCACGCAGGCCGAGGTGCTGGCGCTGCTGAAGCGACTGCGGGCGGAGCGGGATCTCGGGGTGCTGTTCATCACCCACGACCTGCACCTGGCCGGCGCGTACTGCGATCGCGTCTACGTGATGAAGGACGGCCTGATCGTCGATCACCAGCCCGGCGCGACGATCTTCGAGAACCCGTCCAACGACTACACCCGGGCGCTGGCGGACGCCGTACCGAAGCTGCCCGAGCGTGCGGAGGTGCCGTCATGAGCCTGCTCCAGGTGCAGAACCTCGGCAAGACGTACGGCGGGCGTCGCGGAGCGGCCCCGACCGTCGCGGCCAAGGACATCAGCTTCAGCGTCGAGGCCGGTGGATCGCTCGGCGTGGTCGGCGAGTCCGGCTCCGGCAAGACGACGGTCGCACGGATGCTGGTCGGCCTGACCGCGCCGGACTCCGGCAGCGTCACGATCGACGGTGTCGAGATCCATCGGTCCGGACGCGGGCGGGCGGCCCGGTTGCAGCGTGCCCGCGCGATCCAGATGGTCTTCCAGGACCCGTACACCTCACTCGACCGGCGGCTGACCGTCGAAGGCTGCCTTCGCGACGTCCTGCGCCGGCACCGGCAAGACGCGCCCACCGACGAGGTCAACCGGCTGCTCGACCAGGTGGGACTCGACCAACGACTGCTGGCCTCGAGGCCCCATGAGCTCAGTGGTGGCCAGCGGCAACGAGTCGCGATCGCCCGGGCGCTCGCCGTACGCCCGAAGGTCCTCGTCCTCGACGAGGCGGTCTCCGCCCTGGACGTCTCGGTCCAGGCCAAGATCCTTGCCCTGCTCAACGAGATCCGCGCCTCCTCCGGGATCGCGCTGGTCTTCGTCAGCCACGATCTCGCCGTGGTCGGGGAGGTCACCGACCGGATCGTCGTGATGTACCGCGGCGCGGACGTCGAGCAGGACGACACCGGCGCACTGCTGCGCCGGCCCCGGCACCCCTACACCCAGATGCTGCTCTCCTCCGCCCCCGGACCCGGCTGGCAGCCGGAGCGGGTCGGCGAGCTGAGAGCCGCGTTCGCACTCACCGAAGGACGTCCATGACACACACCTCGACCTTCTACCAGCGCGGGGCGACGCCGATCTTCGCGTCCCAGGCCGACCCCCGGCTGCACTACTGCCTGTACGTGCCGCAGCAGCTGGCCGACGACGACCGCGCCCCGCTGGTGGTTGTCCAGCACGGTACGGCGCGATCGGCGGCCAACTACCGCACTCAGCTGAAGGACTTCGCGGACGAGCAGGGCGCGGTCATCCTGACCCCGATCTTCCCGGCCGGGCTGGTCGACCCGACCGATCTGCACAACTTCAAGTTCATCGAGTACCAGGGGATCCGGTTCGACCGGATGCTGCTGGCGATCGTGGACGAGGTCGCGGACCGGTTCCCGGTCGGCGCGGAGAAGTTCTACCTGCACGGGTTCTCCGGCGGCGGGCAGTTCACGCACCGGTTCCTCTACCTGCACCCGGACCGGCTCGCCGCCGCCTCGATCGGCGCGCCGGGGCGGATCACCCAGCTCGACGACACCCTGCCCTGGTGGCTGGGGACGAAGGGCTTCGAGGAGAAGTTCGGCCAGCCGATCGACGTGGACGCGTTGCGCCGGGTGCCGATCCAGCTCGTGGTCGGCTCCGAGGATGTCGAGACCTGGGAGATCATGAACCGCGGCGAGTCCAACTGGATGGACGGCGCCGAGCTGACCGGCACCACCCGGATCGAGCGGCTGCGCACCCTGGAGAAGAACTACCGCTCGCACGGCCTCGACGTCACCTTCGACGTCGTACCCGGCGCTGCCCACTCCGGTCGCAAGATCCTCCCGACGGTGGAACGCTTCTTCACCGAGCAGCTCAAGAACCGGTGAGTCCCAGGTAGGTGAGGACGGCGAGGACGCGGCGGTTGCTGCTGTCGTCGTCGTGGATGCCGAGCTTGCCGAACAGCGAGGTCGTGTGTTTGCTGATGGCGCTCTCGCTGAGGAACAGCCGCCGGCCGATGGCCTGGTTGGACAGGCCCTCGGCCATCAGGGCGAGGACCGCGTTCTCGCGTTCGGTCAGCTTGCCGATCGGCTGGTTCGAGCTGGACATCAGTTTGGTGATGACCGCCGGATCCATCGCGGTCCCGCCCGCGGCGACCCGTTCCAGTGCGTCGACGAACTGGTCGGCCTCGAACACACTCTCCTTGAGCAGGTACCCGACACCGGCAGCGCCGCCGGCGAGGAGCTCACGGGCATAGAGCTGCTCGACGTGCTGCGAGAGGATCAGGACCGGCAGCCCAGGCACGTCGCGGCGCGCGGCCAGCGCAGCCTTCAGGCCCTCGTCGGACTGGGTCGGCGGCATTCGTACGTCGATGACGGAGACGTCCGGTCGCCATTTCAGCAGCGCGGCGAGCGTCTCCGGACCGGTAGCCGCGGTCGCCACGACCTCATGCCCGTACGCCTCGATGAGACGGACCATCCCATCGCGCAGAAGGTAGAGGTCTTCGGCTACAACGATTCGCATGGCACCGTCATCCTCGCACGGGTCGGCCCGCCGGCCGGGCTGGTCAGGTCCAGGGTGCCGTCGAACGCGGCGAGCCGCCGCCGCAACCCGTCCAGTCCACCCGCGGCGTCGACCCTCGCGCCGCCCTGGCCGTCGTCCTCGACCCGGACCACGATCGCGGTCTCGCCGCGCGTGATGGAGATCTGTGCCCGCGACGCGTGCGCGTGCTTGACCGCATTGGTGAGCAGCTCGGCGATACCGAAGTACAGCGCGGACTCGATCGGCGGATCCAGGGTCAGCGGCCCGTCGGCATCGACCGTCGTCTCGAGTGGGCAGTCCATCGCGAGTGCGCGGACTGCGTCGACCAGACCGCGCTCGTTCAGCACCGGCGGGTTGATCCCGCGGACGAGTTCGCGCAGTTCGGACAACGAGGTGGCGGCGCCGACTCGCGCCTCCCGCAACAGCGCCTTGGCCTGGTCGGGGTTCGTCTCCATCAGCTTCTCCGCGGTGGCCAGGGAGAGGCCGAGGGCGACGAGGCGCGCCTGCGCTCCGTCGTGCAGGTCCCGCTCGATCCGCCGGATCTCGGCCGCCTGCGCCACCGTCGTGTCCGCCCGCTGCGCAGTCAACTCGTCGACTCGCTGCGCCAGCGCCATCGACGCCGACGGACGCAGAAACCGTACGGCGACCGGCGCGAACGGACGCCACGCGTACGGCGAAGTCGCGATCGCCACGACCAGTCCGGCAACCCCGAGCGCCGGCATCGATCCCACGAAGCCGAGGACGGCGACCACCACGCCGGCGGGTGGGATGGCAGCGACCAGGCCGGCAGCGAACGGTGCGATAGCCACGAACCGCAGGTCCCGCCAGTTGGCCGGGTCCTTGAACCGCAGCCGCAGCTCCTGGTCCTCACGAGCCTCCTTGCTGGTCCGCGAGTAAGACGTGCCGTTCCACCAGAACCCGGTCGACAGCTGCGTGATCGGTCCGACTTCCAGGTAGCCGCCCGGGAGCGCGGTGCCCGTCCACCTCGCGACGAGGGCACGTGCCATCCGGCAGACCGGGCGGGCGAGGGCCAGCGTGGCGAGGCCGGCGACGACGAACAACGGGATCCAGGACCAGGGATTGCCCGCCCACCAGACGGCCACCGTCCCGGCGATCGCCCACACGACCGGGACCAGCATGGTCACGACCGTGACGGCGCACGCCCGGACGAATCCCACGCTGACTCTCGTTGCCCACGACATCGGAAACCTCTTCTCGCCACGACTGGTGATTTCACTGTGCACCACCCGGCCGGCGAATCCGGCCGAATCGGCCCAGGAGTGGGTCCAGCCCCACCATCCCTACGCCCAACCACACTCCGGACAGACGTCAGCCGCTGTGCCCGGGTGGGCAACAGCGGCTGACGGTGTCTTCGAGCGCCTGAAGAAGAGGGGGGCAGGTCAGGCGGCCTGCAGCTCGCGGGTGCGGTTCTTCTGCGCCCAGACGGCCCGGCGCAGTTTCGACTTGTCCGGATAGCCGGCGGCTCGGCCGATCACGTAGACGTCGTGGCTGCGCATGTTGACCATTCCGGCGACGAACCAGACCGGGCTGCCCTCGGCCAGCATGGTGATGATCAGGTTGGTGGTGGCGGTGTCGGTGGTGGCGGTAGCGGTGGTGTTCATTCTGACCCTCTCCTTTGGTCGCTCTCACTGATACGTCGGACCAGATCCGCCGGATTCGACAACCTCGCCAGAACTTTTTTCGGCTACTTTTGGGCCGGTGACGATCACGCCCAGCGATCCGTACGCCGGCTACTCCGCCCTCCGCTCCAGCGGGCCCGTCCACCGGATCGCCGGACCGGACGGCAGCCCTTCCTGGCTGGTCACCCGGTACGACGACGTCCGCCAAGCGCTCGCGGACCCGAGACTGTCCGTGGACCGGCGGCACGCGCTGCCCGGCAACTACCGCGGCCTCAATCTCCCGCCCGCCCTAGACGCCAACCTCCTGAACATGGACCCGCCCGACCACACCCGGATCCGCGCGCTGGTCACCAAGGCCTTCACCCCGGGCCGCGTCGAAGCGCTCGCCGAACCGATCCGCCGTACGGCGGACGCCCTGCTCGAGCCCGTGGTCCGCCGGGGACAGGCCGACCTGGTCGCCGAGTACGCCGCTCCGCTGCCGATCACCGTGATCTGCGAGCTGCTCGGCGTACCGGAAGGCGTCCGGACCGACTTCCGCGCCTGGACCGACGCCATGCTCGCGCCACCGCGCCCGGAAGACGCGCGGAACGCGATCGGGGCGATGCTGACCTTCTTCGCAGGTCTGATCGCCGGCAAGCGAGCGGTGCCCGGCGACGACCTGATCACCGACCTGATCGCGGCCCGGGACCACGGCGACCGGCTCAGCGACGACGAACTGACGTCACTGGTCTTCCTGATCCTGTTCGCCGGCTACGAGAACGTCGTCCACCTGATCGGCAACGCGACCCTCGCGCTGCTCACGGATCGACCGTTGTGGGAGCGGCTGCAGTCGGATCGCTCGCTGCTGCCCGCAGCGGTCGACGAGCTGATGCGCTACGACGGTCCGGCGCCCCTCGCGATCCGGCGCTTCCCGGTCGAGGACGTGGAGATCGGCGGGGTGGTGATCCCGGCCGGCGAGACCGTCCTCCTCGGTCTCTCCTCGGCCAACCGCGACCCGGACCGTTTCCCCGACCCGGACCACGTCGACCTCGACCGCAGTACTCGCGGCCACCTCGCGCTGGGCCACGGCATCCACCACTGCCTGGGTGCTCCGCTCGCACGGCTCGAAACCACGATCGCGCTCGAAGCGCTGCTCGATCACACCCCGGACCTGAGCCTCGCCGCCGCGCCGGAGGACCTGGTGTGGCGCGACTCGATCCGCACCCGCGGGCTCCGAGCTCTGCCCGTCGCCTGCAGTTGAGGTCCAGTCCGGAATCCCTTGTCCTGCAGGGAAAACAGAGCGCCCCGATCAGTGACCGGGGCGCTTGTCCGTGTGGGTCCCGGGGGGAGTGGGACCACCACACGTTGGGGGGGACTTGAACCGTATCCCGGTCGCGGGGTCATGTTCGAACCAAACCGGCACGTCGCACCGGGCGATTTCGCCGAACGGCCCGAAACCTGCGGTCAACGGCCTACGCGGCGCTTGTACAACCACGTCGCGAGTGTTACCGAGAGCAGGAGCAGACCGGTACACCAGGCCAGCGCGATCCAGCCGTTGTTCCCCATCGGGGTCCCGATCAGGAAGCCGCGCACGGTCTCGATCACCGGCGTGATCGGCTGGTGCTCGCTGATCGGCCGCAGCCACGACGGCATCGTCTCGGGCTGCACGAACGCACTGCTCAGGTAGGGCAGGAACAGCATGAAGAAGCTCAGCGTGCTGGCCGACTCGACCGACTTCGCGATCACGCCGAGACCGGCCGCGAGCCAGGAGAGCGCAAGGACGTACAGCAGCAGAAGCCCGATCGCGGCCAGCCAGTCGCCGAGGCCGGCAACCGGCCGGAAACCCATCGCCAGGGAGGCGAGGATGACGATCGCCGTCGACACGGAGTTACGCGCGATACTCGCAGTCACATGGCCGGTCAGCACGGCGAAACTGCGGATCGGCAGCGATCGCAGCCGGTCGATCATCCCGCTGGTCATGTCGTCGGCGACCGCCATCGCCGTGTTGGACGCGCCGTACCCGGTGGTCAGCAGCAGGATCCCCGGGACCACGTAGTTGATGTACTCCGTGCCGGTGTTGATCGCGCCGCCGAACACGTAGACGAACAGCGCCATCATCAGCATCGGCAGCAGGATCGACACGAACAGCGTGTCCACGTTGCGGCGCATCAGCCGCACCGAGCGGTCGATCATCGTGACCACGTCGGACACCGCGGCCGCGGCTCCTTGATGTGACATCTCAACCCCTCCTCAGGCCGTCAGGGCCAGGAACACGTCGTCCAGCGTCGGCCGGTGCGACGACACTCGCTCCGGCTGCACCCCGTTGTCCCGCAACACGTCCAGCACGTGGTGCAGGTGGGCCGCCGAACCGTCCGACGGCAGACTCACCACCAACTGATCCACCAGCACGCCATCGGTCCCACTCCAGTCGCCGGCGCCGTCCGGCGCCTCGGCCCGGAGCAGCCCGGTTGCCTTCAGCAACTGCACGTCGTCCGCGAAGCGGAGCTCGATCCGCTCGCCGCCGAGCTGCGCCTTGAGTGCGTCGGCGGTGCCGGTGGCGACGATCCGGCCCTTGTCGAGCAGCACGATCCGGTCGGCCAACCGGTCCGCCTCCTCCAGGTACTGCGTGGTCAGCAGGATCGTGGTCCCCTCGCGGACCAGCTCCCCGATCGCGTCCCACATCGTCGACCGACTGGCCGGGTCGAGCCCGGTGGTCGGCTCGTCCAGGAAGATCACCCGCGGCTGCGCGATCAGGCTCATCGCCAGGTCGAGTCGCCGCCGCATCCCACCGGAGTACGTCTTCACCCGCCGGTCCATCGCGTCGGTCAGCCCGAACCGCTCGAGCAGTTCAGCGGTACGGCGTCGCGCGGCCGGCCGACCGAGATGCATCAGCCGGCCGACCATCACCAGGTTCTCCCGGCCGGTCTGGTTCTCGTCGACCGCGGCGTACTGCCCGGTCAGGCTGATCACGCCGCGGACCTGGGCCGGCTCGCGCAGGACGTCGTACCCGGCGATGGTGGCGTGGCCGGCGTCCGGCCTGGTCAGCGTGGTCAGGATCCGCACGGTCGTGGTCTTGCCGGCGCCGTTCGGCCCGAGCAGAGCGAGCACCGCTCCCTCCCGGACCTGCAGGTCGACCCCGGTCAGCACCTCGGTCGCGCCGTACGACTTCCGGAGCCCGGTTGCCTCGACGATCATCGTCCCCTCCTACTGCGTATCGAGTACGCTAAATAGCGTAGCAGGTACGCTATATGCCCGCGCAACCCCTAGACTGAGGCGGTGGAAATGAGTGAGTTGCCGTCCGAAGTGGCCCTGATGTGGCGGTTGCGGGAGGGCAGTCGGCGGGGGCCGAAGCCGTCCCTGACCGTCGAGGACATCACCCGGTCGGCGATCGAGCTCGCCGACGCCGAGGGGCTGGCCGCGGTCTCGATGGCGCGGGTCGCCGAGCGGCTCGGCAACTCGACGATGGCGCTCTATCGGCACGTGAAGAGCAAGGACGAGCTCCTGGTGCTGATGTCGGACGCCGCGCTCGAACGCCCCGAGCCAATGCCGGAAGGGATCGACTGGCGGACCGCTCTGACGTTCTGGGCGGAAGGCGTGATGGTCGCGATCCGCAAGCACCGGTGGTACTCGAAGCTGCCGATCTCCGGCCCGCCCGCCGGGCCGAACAACCTCGCCTGGTTCGACGCCGCGCTCGGCGCGCTCCAGGACACCGGCCTGCCCGAAGAGGCCAAGGTCGGCGTCGTGATGGGCCTGATGACCTACGTGCACGGCGAGATCCGGTTGTCTCTCGACCTGGCCGCCGGGTTCGCCGACAACCCGTCCGCCTTCAGCACGTACGGCGCGGTCCTGGCTCGGGTCGTCGATTCCCGCCAGCTACCAGCACTGGCCCGGGTCCTGGACGCCGGCGTCTTCGACACCGTAGGCGCCTTCGACGAAGAGTCGGACGAGGACTTCGACTTCGGTCTGCAGCTCTACCTGGACGGCGTGGAGCGCTTCATCGAGCGGGTCTGTCAGGGCAGCTGAACGATCGCATCCGCGGAGTGCGCGGTGGCCGCGATCCGGCGGGCGTTCCGCTCGTCGGTGCCGTAGGTGCGGGCGTGGGCTTCTTCGGGGGAGCGGCCGAACGCGCGGTGGCGGGCTTCGAGCCGGTCGTGCCGCAGTTGCTCAGGCACCTCGACGTACCAGCACTGGTCGAGCAGCGTCCGGATGGTTGCCCACGGCATCTCGTCTAGCAGCAGGTAGTTGCCCTCGGTCACGACCAGTGTGACCTCCGGCGCGACGCCGATGCTCGCGGCGATCGAGTCCTCGATTCCACGGTCGAACCGCGGCGCCCAGAGCTGCTCGTCCGGGGACTGCTTCAGTCTGGTGAGCATGGCGACGAATCCGGCCCCGTCGAAGGTGTGCGGCGCGCCCTTCACCTCGGCGAGCCCGAGCTCGTCCAGTACGGACTGCGCCAGGTGATACCCGTCCATCGGCACGAGCGCGACCTTGTGCCCGTCCGCGACCAGCTTCGCCGTCAGCTGCTCGGCGTACGTCGACTTCCCGGCCGCCGGTGCCCCGGTGATCCCAAGGACGGCCCGGCGCCCCTGCGTGGCCAGACCGACAGCGCGCTCATACGCGGCGGCCGGGTCGAGAGTCTGCACCCGACGATCCTAGGCGAGGTAGCCGTCCGGGCGGATCAGGAACTCGTCGCCGTCCTTGGCGTGGTAGTGGGTGACCGCTTCGGGTGATGTGTAGCTTGCTGCTCCGACGTCGACACCGGTGGAGGTGAAGCGGAGCCGGCTTTCGTGTGGGCCTCGGAAGACGTCGAAGAGGCGGAGCTTGTTGCCCTGGGCATCCACCAGAGGCGCGTCGGGAGCGCGGTCGCCGGGGGCGATCGGGCGGGTGTCGGCCGGGTCGCGGTAGGAGACGTCGAGCTGGCGGGTGTTCTCGCCGCGTTCCATCGCGCTCTCGTCACCGTCGACGTGCTTCTGCATCAGCTCCTCGCTGATCCCGAGCACCCGCAGCGCGTTGCGACGCCGTTCGTCCTCGTACGACGCCAGCACCTCTTCCCGTCCGCCGGCCAGCTTCCAGCCGAGGTTGTACGCGTCCTGGACGCCCGTGTTCAGGCCCTGGCCGCCGGTCGGCGGGTGGACGTGGGCGGCGTCGCCGGCGATGAATACGCGTCCGACCCGGAACCTCGCGGCCAGCCGAACGTTCGGTCGCCACACCGTCGACCACGTCAGGTCGCGGAGCTTCGCCACGCCCGGACCGGCGTACTCGTCGACTCGTTGCTGCAGCGTCTCGATCGTCGGGTCGGCCTCGTCGTGGTCCAGCGGTGCGCCGAACTGGAACTGGTCGCCGCCGGCCAGCGGGGTCAGCGCGATCCCGGCCATCGGATTGTCCCGCTTCGCGAACCAGTAGCCGAACTGGTGGTCGAGCCCGTCCGCGGCGACGTCGCCGAGCAGCATCCGGATCGACTCGTCCGTCGTCCCCTCGAACGCGATCCCGAGGTGCTTGCGGACGAAGCTCCGGCCGCCGTCCGCGCCGACCAGGTACTGCGCGTCGACCGTCTCGCCGGTCGACAGTTCGGCTCGCACGCTGTCGTCGTACTGGGTGAACCCGACGATCGCGGTGCCGAGCTCGACGTGGACGCCGTACTCCTGGAGTTTGTCGCGGAGGATCTGCTCGGTGCGGGACTGGCCGAGCATCCACGCGTTCGGGTACGGGGCGTCCGGGGTCGGCTCGAGGATCGGGGCCATCCGGCGCTCGTCGGCCAGTGTCCCGTCGAGGTACACGCGCATCAGCGGTAGCGACCGGCCTTGGCTCAGCACCTCGTCGATGACGCCGAGGTCGTCGAAGACCTCCAGGGTCCGCGGCTGGAGCCCGTCGCCCCGCGAGCCGTTGAAGTACTCCGTCGCCTTGTCGATCAGGCGTACGGCGATCCCGCGCCGGGCCAGGTCGATCGCCAGGGTCAACCCGGTCGGGCCGGCGCCTGCCACCAGAACAGCCATCTCTTGTCTCCTTTGGGTGAACCATGATTCAGTGAATCTAGATTCACTATGAACTTGGCTAGGGTTCGGTGTCAAGGAGGTTCTGGTGACGGACACGGTGAGCCGCCGGGAACGGGCGGCCGGGACCGAGGCGGCGCTGAAGCAGGCGGCCCGGGAGGTGTTCGCCGAGCGCGGGTACCTGAACACGAAGATCACCGACATCACCGCGGCCGCAGGCCGGGCGACGGGATCCTTCTACAACCACTTCGCCGGCAAGGAAGAGCTCCTCGAGGCGCTCCTGAAGGACATGCTGGCTTCGGCTGATGACGCCGTCCTCGACGACTCCGACCACGATCCGGACTTCAGCAAGATCTCGTCGATCCGCTGGCACGTCGCGGCGTTCTGGCGGTTCTACCGCGCTCACCTGCCGGAGATGGTCGCGGTGAAACAGGCCGCGATGGTCGACCCGGAGCTGGGCCGTCGGCTACAGCGGATCATGGCCGACGACGACCAGCACATGATCGAGCACTTCTCCCACCTGCCCAACCCGCCGGCCGATCCGCTGGTCGCGATCTCGGCAATGAACGCGCTGATGGAAGGCTTCGCCTACACCTGGCTGGTCGTGAATCCGTCGGACGGCCGGACGATCTCCGACGATGCCGCCATCGACGCCCTCACCAACCTGCTGCACCACGGATTGACTGGTTAGTCCTCGGGCGGGGGTGGCTCTTCGGCCCCTTCGCGCTCGTCGCGGTCCGCCCACTCGAGCAGTGTGTCGAGGGAGTAGGCGGTGTCGTCGATCGTCTCGTGCAGATCGCCGAGCTCGGCGAACCGGGCCGGCACCGTCTCGATGGTGAACGCCTTCGGGTCCACGTCGTCGATCTCGTCCCACCGGATCGGCGTCGACACGGTCCCTTCCGGGTTCCCGCGGACAGAGTACGCACTCGCGATCGTGTGGTCCCGTGCGTTCTGGTTGTAGTCGACGAAGAGCTTCTTCGGATCGCGATCCTTCCGCCACCACGTCGTCGTCACGTCGTCCGGCGCCCGCCGCTCGACCTCCCGCGCGAACGCCAACGCGGCCCGCCGTACGTCGGAGAACCCATGCTCCGACTTCACCCGCACGTAGATGTGGATCCCAGACCCACCAGATGTCTTCGGATAACCCACGACCTCGAGGTCGTCCAGAACCTCGTGTACGACGTGCGCCACCTGGCGGACCCGGTCGAACGGGCACTCCGGCATCGGGTCGAGGTCGATCCGCCACTCGTCCGGCTTCTCGGTGTCGGCGCGACGGGAGTTCCACGGGTGGAACTCGACCGTCGACATCTGCACCGCCCACGCCACGTGCGCGACCTCGGTGACGCAGAGTTCGTCCGCCGTACGGTTGTAGCGCGGGAACTTCACCCGCACGGTCTCCATCCACGGCGGCGCCCCGTGCGGCAACCGCTTCTGGTGCACCTTCTCGCCGGACACGCCCTCGGGGAACCGGTGCAGCATGCACGGCCGCTCCCGCAGCGCCCGCACGATCCCGTCGCCGACGGACAGGTAGTACTTGACCAGATCCAGCTTCGTCTCCCCGCGCGTCGGGAAGTACACCCGGTCCGGATTGGAGATCCGCACCGTGCGCTCGCCCACCTCCAGCTCGACCGCCGGAGTCTTCGACTTCCCCGCCTTGGACTCAGCCATGTGGCCAACCTAACCGCCGCGGGGGACAACCGGCAGCAACTACGCCAGCCGGGTCAGCCAGCCACGCTCGTCGGGGACTCGGCCGTACTGGAGGTCGAGCAGGGCGGAGCGGATCGACCGGGTGACCGGGCCGACGCCGTGGTCCACCGAGTGGTCGCCGATGGTGAGGTCGCCGTCGGGCCAGGCCAGCCTGCCGATCGGGGTGATCACGGCAGCGGTGCCGGAGGCAAAGACCTCGGTGATCTCGCCGCTGCGGACGCCGTCCTTCCACTCGTCCGCGGACACCTGGCGCTCCTCGACCTTGTGCCCGAGGTCGGCGGCGAGCTCGAGCACCGAGGCCCGGGTGACGCCTTCGAGGATCGAGCCGGACAACTCGGGCGTCACGATGCGGCCGTCGGCGTAGACGAAGAACATGTTCATGCTGCCGATCTCCTCGAGCCACTTGTGCTCGACGGCGTCGACGAAGGCGACCTGCTCGCAGTTGTTGGCGACCGCTTCGGCCAGCCCGGCGAGACTGGCGGCGTAGTTCCCGCCGCACTTGGCGGCGCCGGTGCCGCCCGGCGTCGCACGGATCGTGGAGGTCGTCAGCCAGATCGACACCGGCTTGGGGCCGGTGTCGAAGTACGGGCCGGCCGGCGAGGCGATGACGCCGAACAGCACCTCACGGGCCGGTCGCACGCTCAGCGCCGCCTCGGTGGCGATCATGTAGGGCCGCAGGTACAGACTGGTCTCGCCGCTGTCGGCCGCGGGAACCCACGGCTCGTCGACGGTCACCAGCGCCCGCAGCGCCGAGACGAACTCGTCCTCTGGCACCTGCGGCAGCGCCAGCCGCGCTGCGCTCGTAGTGAACCGAGCGGCGTTGCGGTCCGGCCGGAACGCCCACACCGATCCGTCCGGGTGCCGATAGGCCTTGAGCCCTTCGAAGATCTCCTGCGAGTAGTGCAGTACGGCGGCAGCCGGGCTCACGGTGAGCGGTGCGTACGCGGTCACCTTCTGGTCATGCCAGCCACGGTCGACCGTCCAGTTGGCCACCACCATGTGGTCCGTGAACGCCTGCCCGAACGCCGGCTTTGCCAGCACCGCAGTGCGTGCGTCCGCGCTGGCCGGATCGTGTCGCACCTCAACCGCAAAGTCCCAGGTCTCACTCACCTCCGGCACGTTACCCCTGCCACTGGAGTGCGCTCGACCCAGTGCCCACTCTGCGGCCATCGAGGTACACCTGCCGCCTCAGCACCTCCTGCAGATCCCACGCCGCCGCCAGCCCGGGCTCCTGCTCGCGCACGACGTCCAGCACGCGCTGAGCAGCGTCGTACAAGTAATAGGTGTGCCACTCGTCCGGCAACTCCACCAACACCCGCAGCGCCAGCGCCACACTCGCGGCGACCTCGCCGTCCACAGCAAGACACTCGGCCAGCCCGAGCTCCACTCCGGCACGTTCACCGAGCCACGCTTCCGGGCACTCCTCCAATGCTCGTCCCAGCAGCACACAACCGGCGCCGCCATACCCGAGGCGGGCACAGATCCGCCCCTCGGCCCAACGCACTTGGTACGACGCCCAGTCAGTCGGCCAAGCGTCCGTCGCCCCGGTCGCCGGCACCACGTCCGCAACACTCAGGAGCTCCTGAAGAGCGCGGTGTGCCTCGGCACTGCGACCCAGCTCGGCGAGCACCTGCGCTCGCGCCGCATGCGCCTGCAGGACGCAGCCCGGTGTCTGCCGCCCGAGAGTCAGGGCCTCTTCGGCGAGGTCGAGCAGTTGAGGCAGTGGTCGCCGCTCCGCGAGCCCGCTGACTGCCTCCAGCGCACGCACCGAGCTGCGGACGGATGGCTCGGCAGAGCTGTCCGCAGCGGCTCGGGCTGTCTGCCACCAGCGCCTGGCCGCGTAGGTCTGCCCGAGCCCGGTCAGCGTCAGCGCGATGAGCGCGGTCAGTCGCGCGACCGGCGTCGGCATGCTCGCCGGCAGCGCGCGGAGATCCATGATCAGCTCCGGCAGCAGACATCCAGGCGGAACACCGCGGAAGTCCCCGACCTCGGCAGCCGGATCAACAATGCCGAAGGACAGCACGAGCTCGTGCCAAGCCGCCTGCAGCGGATCCGCTGCCACCAGCGACTCGGCCGGCTGCGGCCGGGCCCGGCCCTGCTCGAACGCAGCGATCAGCCGGCTCCCAGTGCCGAGCTCGCGATCACAGAGCCGTGCCAAGTCGGCAGAGCCGGGGCGCTGTCCGCGCTCCACCTGCGACAGGTAGCTGTGGTCGTAGCCGACCCGGCCGGCCAGTTGGCGCAGACTCAAGCCGACTGCCTGCCTGCACTGCCTCAACTGCGCGCCGAACGCTGCCTCAGCCACAGGACCACCCCCGTTTGCACTTCGAGCTCATGTGGTGCGTGCCAAGACAGTACAAGCCCACGCCGACAAAAAGCTGCCAGAACCCTTGTAGGCAAGGACATGTGGGCTGTGGGCTGTTCACACAGCCCACAGCCCACACCTGTTGTGAACAGCAGCCGCTGGGCAAGAGTGAAGGAGTGAACACGACGCAGCGGCCCCCTCGCCTCTTCCGACTGGTCCGCCACGTCCACGCCTCCGGCATCCGCGCCACAGGCACCCTCGCCGAAGGCGTCCAGTGGTCCGACGGAACCGTGGCCCTGAGATGGCGCGGCCGCTGGCCCAACACCTCCACCTGGGACGGCGGCATCGAAGCCCTCCTGGCCGCCCATGGCAACGGCGGCCGCACCCAGGTCCATTGGTTCCCGAGCACCCCACAGCCGGTGCCCAGCCGGGCCGGGCCTGTCGTCAGTCGTCCGACGCCGAGCGCCGTACAGGTCAGCCCACTCTGGCTGCCGGCCCCTACGCCCGACGGCTGCTGCGCCCGCTGCGGCCAGCCGTGGCCGTGCCCTGGACTGTGTCCGTGAAGGCTGCGTGAGACATCGCTGCTGGGCCTCCGCTAATTCGGTTTAGTGTGAGGTCGGTTGTTGCCGGTGTGGGGAGGAGTTGCGGTGGCGGACGGGGCGGTGGTGGATCCCCTGGACGAACTGGACGCGCAGTTGTCGAGACTGCGACTGGTGGCGGACGAGCTACGCGGAGCCCGGGGCCGGCCGGTGCTGGAGGGGAATCAGGTCGAGCTGATCGAGGACGGGCCGACGCTGCTCAGGGCTTATGAGGAGCTGCAGAAGAGCTCTGTGCGGGAGGTGCGGGTGCTGGATCGGCCGCCGTACGTGACGCCGCCGTCTACGCAGCAGCGGCTGGAGCTGGAGCGGCTGGCGGACGGTGTCGAGTACCGGGCGATCTACGGCACCGAGGTGTTCGAGTCCGAGGACATCATGGGAGTGCTGCCGGAGCTGCAGTCGGCGGGCGAGGTGAGCCGGGTGCTGGCCCAGGTGCCGATGAAGATGGCGGTCGGGGACGACCACACCGCGCTGATCGGGCTGACCAAGCGAGCGCCGGCCGAGTCCAACCTGCTGATCCGGTCGTCCGGGCTGCTGGACGGGTTGATCGCGACGTTCGAGATGCTGTGGGCGCTGGCGATCCCGATGCCGGCCTTGCTCGCCAACGGTGAGGTGCCGGCCCTGCGGTCGCCCGATCGGGACATCCTGCTGCTGCTCGCCGGGGGCGCAACCGACGACATGATCAGCCGGCGGCTGCGCATCAGCCCCCGGACGACCCAGCGCCGGGTCCGCGCGCTGATGGAGTCACTCGGCGCGCAGACCCGGTTCCAGGCGGGCGTCCAAGCCGCCCGCCGCCGCTGGATCTAGTTGATCGTCACCACTGTGCCGGCCCGGTTCGGGAACTCGACGAAGCCGGTGGAGCGCTGACCGGTCGGCAGACCGGACCAGGATGCGGTGACCTGGAAAGGAGTGAAGGCGGTCGGTGCGGCCGTCGGGCTGACCTTGAGGGCGCTGCCCGCAGCGGAGGTCACCACGTTGGTCTGCATCGTGTACTGCGTGGTGTCAGCACCAGGCGGGTTGGACAAGGTGATCGCGAGAACACCCCACACGCCCGGAGCCGGCGCCGCGAGCGTCGCGGATGCCTGGTTGGACCCGTTGCCCACGAACGACAGCAGTTGCTTCTGGCCGTTCACGACCTTGTAGAGCACCAGCCAGATACTGCCGGCCGGGTCGACGGTCTTGATGTTCCACTGCACCGCCTTGGTCTGCGTCGTGACGGTCACCGGGTAGTCAGGCAGGTCGGCGTCCGCAGTCCCGGCCGCCACTGCACCAGGGACGAGTGGAGCGGACACGACGCCGTACGCCCGGATGGGGGAGCCGGCTTTGCCGACGGTGGCCTGGAAGCCGGCCGTGCCGGAGGCTCCGGTGCCGCTGACCTCGGTTGGCGCGAGGACAGAGGTCGGTACGACGGCGATCGGGCTACGGACCGCCTTGCCGGCGCCCTGCCAGGTCAGCCAGCCGCTGGTGGTCTCACCGGACGCTGCCGTGTCGAGGGTGAGCTTGACCGTGAAGGTCTTGGTCTGGCCTGCGGCCGTGAAGTTCAGGATCGACGGGATCACCGTCGCCTTCATGCCAGGCACGGAGACCGTGGCTCGGTAGAGCCCAGGGGTCACCGCGGTCACCCGCCGGGTGATGGTCTGAGTGCCGAGCAGTTGCCCGACCGCAATCGACGGAGCGTTGTAGTCACTCGGATCGACAGCCGGTACGCCGGTGCCGGTCGCAACACCTCTGCCCTCGAGGTAGCTCAGCCAGTCCACATCACCGGAGTCATAGACCAGACCCGGGTCGAGCATCTTCGACGGCTGCACCTCACCAGCACCCCGTGCGAACGGGTCGCTGTCGACGTCGCCAGTAGAAGACAGTACGTCGGTAGCAGTCGTCATCAGCGCGGACTTGACTGCCATCGGCGACCAGTCCGGGTGCTTGGACAGGTACAGCGCGGCCAGACCGGCCACGTGCGGCGCGGCCATCGACGTACCGGAGTAGAAGGCGAAGCTGTGTCCGTCGTTGCTCGGCGGTGCGACAGCGGCAAGCACGTTCACGCCGGGTGCGGCGAGGTCAGGCTTCAGCAGGTCGCCATTGCTCGACGTTGACGGGCCGCGCGACGAGAAGTCGGCCATCTGTGGGTATGGCTCGTCCTGCCCGCTGGTGTTGCCGGGCACTAGCTCTGCGGTGGCGCTGGCACTCGACGCATACGCCTTGACTGTGAGAGCAGACGGGACGTTGAGGTGCACGGTCGGTACAACGTGAGAGTCGCCGAGCGCGTCCTGGTCGAACACGTTGAGCAGAACCATCCCGACGCCGCCGGCACGCAGCACCTCGGCGGACTTGTCCACCCGGGCACCCACACCGCGCTCGCAGACGACGATCTTGCCGCTGGTCTTGGCGGGGTCGAGCGTGCCGGGCAGACAGCCCAGCGCGTCGGCGTCACTGGCCGATGCGGTCTTGACTGCCGGTCCGGTCACCAGCGGGCGGGTTCCTGTCTGCGCTGCGATGCTCGTGCTCACGCCGGCGTACTTCTGCCCGTTGCCCAGCACCACAGTGCCCGCGTACGGCGCCACTGTGCTTGCGCCGACCGTGGTCACCCACGGCGAGGTGTTGTCGAGCGTGGACGCGTACGGACCGGAGTTGCCGCCCGCTGCGGAGACGAAGATGCCTGCCGAAGCCGCGGACAGGAACGCGAGCTGGATCGGGTCGGTGTGCGCGGTCTCGAAGATCGAGCCGACCGAGTAGTTGATCACGTCGACGCCGTCGGCCACGGCCTGGTCGATCGCGGCCAGGATGTCGGAGGTCAGGCCGCCGGAGTTCTTCCCGTCCCTGCCTTCCCAGAGCGCCTTGTAGACGGCGACCTTGGCTGCCGGTGCGACACCGGAGATGGTGCCGAAGTTGATGCCGCTCTCCGCGACGTCGACGCCGGGCTTGCCCGCTGCAGTGGAAGCGGTGTGCGTGCCGTGGCCGTTGCCGTCCCGCGGCGAGGCGTAGTCGGCGCGCTGGTCCGGTGGGACCAGGTTGAGCCAGCCGTCGCCGAAGTACCTCGCGCTGATCAGCTTGGTGTTGCACAAGTCGGCAGTGAAGCTCTCACCGGTCTCGCAGCTTCCGGTGAAGGTGTTGCCGTCGGCCTTCTGCATCACGGTGCTGGTGCCGGAGCGGTACGGCCGGTAGGGGTCTGCTGCGGTCGGGGGATTGGTGCCGAGAGCGGGGCCGGAGAAGGATGCGCTCTCCGGCCAGACGCCGGTGTCCACGACGCCGACGACGACGCCCTTGCCGGCTTCCGTCGTACCGCCGAGGGTCTTCCAGACGCCGTCGTTGCCGGAGAGCTTGAGGAAGTCTGCGGGCTTGCGGTCGTCCAGAGCCTTGTGCAGCTGGTCCGGGACCACGGAGACCACGCCTGCTGTCTTGCTGAGCTCGTTGACCTGCTGGGAGCTCAATGAGGCGGTGAACGCGTTCAGAGCGGTCGAGTAGTCCTGGCTGACCTTCGCACCGACCTTGGCGGCGACCTGTGCGTGCTTGGTGCCGAGGAACGAGCGGTAGCGCTTGGCGTCGGTGCTGTCGACGTCCACCTTGCGGCCCTTGGCCGGCTTGGTCGCCTTCAGCCCGCTGATGCCGCCTTCGTACGTCGCGAGCGGCTTGTCGGCCAGAGTCACGACGTACCGGCCCGGTGCGAAGGTCGGCAGCCCCATCGAGGTGGCCTCTGACGCGGGCGGCGGTGCGGTCGGTGCTGCTGAGCCTGGTGGAGCCACCAGGGCGGTGGTGATCAGCGCGGCGCCCGCGAGCAAAGCGGTGCGCCGGCGCAGGACGGGATGGTTCACGTAGGCCTCCACGGGGACGTCTGGACGACGAGGAGCCTGCCAAGACGTAGCGCCGGCTACACGGTTTTGGCTTCAACTGGCCGCTGGCGAAAACCTGCCAAACAACCGGCGACGGGGTCCCGACAGCGTCGGGAAGCCGACAGCGGTGGCGCATTGACCTGGAAGTTAAGGAGCGTCTCTACTTAATGAACTCCAACCGCCCCGGGAGGTCCGCTCATGCGTTCACGGTGCCTTGCTGTCGTGCTCGGTCTGGTTCTGCTGCTCGTCGGTGGGACACAGACTGCGCAGGCGGCGAACGTCCTGACCAATCCGGGCTTCGAGACCGGGTCACTGAGCGGGTGGACGTGCTCTGGCGGGTCTGTCGTCAGCAGCCCGGTGCGAAGCGGCGGCTATGCGCTCAACGGGGCGGTGTCGAGTTCGGACTACGCACAGTGCAGCCAGACCGTGTCAGTGCAGCCCAGTACGGCGTACACGTTGTCGGGCTGGGTGCGTGGGTCGTACGTCTATCTGGGCGTCACAGGCGGCGCGTCGACCTGGACGCCGGCTGCTTCGAGCTACACGCAGCTGAGCGTTTCGTTCACGACTGGGGCAAGTCAGACGTCGGTGCAGGTGTATGTGCATGGCTGGTACGGGCAACCGGCGTACCAGGCGGATGACATCAGCCTCGATGGTCCTGGTGGCAACCCGTCCGGTCCTGGCGTTCCCGGGTCGCCTTCCGTCACCGGTACGACGAACAGCAGCATCTCGCTGAGTTGGGGCGCTTCCAGTGGCACCGTCACGGGCTACCGGGTGTACGAAGGCTCCAACGTCGTCCAGACCGTCACTGGTACGACGGCGACCGTCAGCGGACTCGGGACGTGCACGAGTCACACCTACTCGGTTGCGGCGTACAACGGCACTGGTGAGTCGGCCAAGTCCGCAGCAGTGACAGGTACGACGGGAGGCTGCACGAGCACGGGGTTGCCCAAGCACGCGCTGATCGGTTACCTGCACGCGAGCTTCGCCAACGGGTCGGGGTACGTGCGGATGGCCGACGTGCCGGCGGAGTGGAACATCATCAACCTGGCCTTCGGTGAGCCGACGTCGGTGACGTCCGGAGACATCCGGTTCAACCGCTGCCCGGTCGCGGAGTGCCCGAACGTGGAGAGCGAGGCGGAGTTCGTCAGCGCGATCCGGGCCAAGCAGGCGGCCGGGAAGAAGGTGCTGATCTCGATCGGCGGCGCCAACGGGCAGGTGCAGCTGACCACGGCTGCGGCCCGGGATGCGTTCGTCAGTTCGGTCAGCGCGATCATCGACCGCTACGGCCTCGACGGGCTGGACATCGACTTCGAAGGACACTCGCTGTACCTGAACGCGGGCGACACCGACTTCCGCAACCCGACCACACCGGTGATCGTCAACCTGATCTCGGCGCTGAAGTCGCTCAAGGCGAAGTACGGCGCGAACTTCGTGCTGACGATGGCGCCGGAGACGTTCTTCGTGCAGGTCGGGTACCAGTTCTACGGCGGTGCGGGCGGCGGCGACAACCGGACCGGGTCCTACCTGCCGGTCATCCATGCGCTGCGCGACGCGCTGACCGTGCTGCACGTCCAGGACTACAACTCCGGTCCTGTGATGGGGCTGGACAACCAGTACCACACCATGGGCGGCGCGGACTTCCACATCGCAATGACCGACATGATCAAGGCCGGTTTCCCGGTCGCGAACACCGGTCAGACGTTCCCAGGACTCCGGCAGGACCAGATCGCCTTCGGACTGCCGGCAGCGGTCAGCGCAGGCAACGGCTACACCGCCCCGGCAGCCGTGCACCAAGCGCTCGACTGCCTGGTCAAGGGCCAGAACTGCGGCGGCTACAGCCTCCGTGGCGGGGCCTCGCCGGCCTTCCGCGGGCTGATGACGTGGTCGATCAACTGGGACCGGTACTACGGCTGGGAGTTCAAGAACAGTCACGCGCCGTACCTCGCCGCGCTGCCCTGAGGTTTCCCGCAGGCCCGGACTGTGGGAAACCTCAGCAAAGGTGTGCGGGAATTACCCTTCCCGCTTGTTGGTCCGGCGCTGGTATGAAGGAGGCATGACAGCGTCAACGACCCGCCCGGTGATCCTCACCGTGGACGACGACCCCGGCGTTTCCCGGTCGATCGCCCGTGACCTCCGCCGTCGGTACGGCGAGGACCACCGCATCGTGCGGGCGGAGAACCCCGGGCAGGCGCTGGACGCCCTGCGCGAGCTCAAGCTCCGGGGCGAGCCGGTGGCGCTGCTGCTGGCCGACTACCGGATGCCGCAGATGTCCGGGATCGAGTTCCTCGAGGCCGCGATGGATCTGTTTCCGCTCGCGCGCCGCGTGCTGCTCACTGCGTACGCCGACACCGACGCGGCCATCCAGGCGATCAACGTGGTCGACCTCGACCACTACCTGCTGAAACCGTGGAACCCGCCGGAGGAGAAGCTCTACCCGGTGGTCGACGCGATGCTCGACCTGTGGAAGTCGACCCCGGAGCCGTCCACCGACGAGACCCGGGTGATCGGCCACCGCTGGTCGGCGCCGTCGTTCGCGGCCCGCGACTTCCTCGCCCGCAACGCCGTGCCGTACCGGTGGTACGGCGTGGACGAGGACGAGAGCAAGCGGCTGCTGGAGGCAGCCGGGGTGGACGGATCGACGCTCCCGGTGATCATCACGCCGGACGGCACGGTCATGGTGGCGCCGAGCGAGTCCGACCTGGCCACCAAGGTGGGGCTGTCGACCGCGCCGGCCTCGGAGTTCTACGACCTCGTCGTCGTCGGTGGCGGTCCGGCGGGTCTCGGCGCGGCCGTGTACGGCGCCAGCGAGGGGCTGCGGACGGTGCTGGTCGAGCAGTTGGCGACCGGCGGCCAGGCGGGTCAGTCGAGCCGGATCGAGAACTACCTGGGCTTTCCCGACGGTGTTTCGGGTGCACAGTTGACCGACCGGGCCCGTCGTCAGGCGGTGCGGTTCGGCGCCGAGCTACTGACGGCACGGCAGGTGGTCGGCCTGGAGACCCTCGGGTCCGCGCGCAAGCTGAGGTTCTCGGACGGCAGCGAGATCTCGTCGCACTCGGTGATCCTGGCGACCGGCGTCTCGTACCGGACGCTGGACGCCCCCGGCGTGGACGACCTGTGCGGCCGGGGCATCTACTACGGCTCCGCGACGACCGAGGGTCCCAGCTGCGCCGGCCAGGAGGTCTACATCATCGGCGGGGCGAACTCCGCCGGCCAGGCCGCGGTGTACTTCTCGAAACACGCCAAACGCGTGCATATGCTGGTGAGAGGACCATCGCTGACGGCGACGATGTCGTCGTACCTGATCAATCAGATCGACGAGATCGACAACATCGAGGTCCACACCTGTACGCAGGTGGTCGACTGCAAGGGCTCCGACCACCTCGAACGGGCAACCCTGCGGAACAGTGTGACCGGTGAGTCGCGCGAAGTGGACACGGAGTGGATGTTCGTGTTCATCGGCGCGGCCCCACGGACGGACTGGCTGCCGGGTGACCTGCTCCGCGACGAGCGCGGTTTCGTGCTCACCGGGCCGGACCTGCACGGCAAGCCGCCGGGCTGGGCGCTGGAGCGGGAGCCGTACCACCTGGAGACGAGCATGCCGGGCGTGTTCGCCGCCGGGGATGTGCGGGCCGAGTCGGTGAAGCGGGTCGCCTCCGCGGTCGGCGACGGAGCGATGGCCGTGACACTGGTGCACCGATACCTGGAGATGCTCTGATGACTGTCGAGACCGAGCCGCGCCGGCTGACCCCGGACGAGTTGCGCACGCTCTTCCTGTTCGAGTCGCTGACCGACGAGCAGTTGCAGTGGCTCTCCGACGCCGGGTACGTCGAGTCGGTGCAGGACGGGATCGTGTTCAGCGAGGGAGACCCGGCCACCTGCTGCTACGTGCTGCTGTCCGGTGAGCTGCGGCTCTGCAAGCTGTCCCACGGTGAAGAGGTCGAGATCAACCGGACCCGCCAGCGCGGGGTCTACGCCGGTGCCTTCAATGCCTTCTTCGGCGCCACCGACCACAAGACCTACACGGCGACGATGCGGGTGACCGAGCCGTCGGAGTTCTACGTGATCGGCGCCGAGACCATGGCGACGATGATGAACACCTGGTTCCCGATGGCGGTGCACCTGATCGAGGGCTTCATCATGGGCATGCGCCGGACCAACGAGACGCTGGGGGAGCGCGAGCGGCTGCTCGCCCTCGGCTCGTTGTCGGCCGGCCTCACGCACGAGCTCAACAACCCGGCCGCGGCGGCGGTCCGGGCCGCGGCGACGCTGCGGCAGCGGGTCGCCGGCATGCGGTCCAAGCTGGCGATGCTTGCCGACGGCACCTTGGATGCGACCAAGCTGCACCAGATCGTCGAGCTGCAGGAGGCGGCGGTCGAGCGGCTGGACAAGACCAAGGACAAGGACATCTCCCCGATGGAGCTGTCCGACGCCGAGGACTCGCTGACCGACTGGCTGGACGACCACGACGTTCAGGCCAGCTGGGATGTCGCGCCGGTGCTGGCCGCGGCGGGTCTCGACGTGCCGTGGATGGAGGAGGTGCTGGCCGCGGTCGGGCCGAAGTACCTCGAGGGTGCCGTGCGGTGGCTGATGTACACGATCGACACCGAGTCGCTGATGAACGAGATCGACGACTCCGTCACCAGGATCTCGACCCTCGTTGGCGCCGCGAAGCAGTACTCGCAGATCGACAGAGCGCCGTACCAGATCGTCGACCTGCGTGAGTTGCTGAAGTCGACGCTGGTGATGATGTCGGGGAAGCTGCAGGGGTACGAGGTGGTGAAGGACTTCGATCCGGAGCTGCCGCCGATCCCGGCGTACGCCGCCGAGCTCAACCAGGTGTGGACCAACATCATCGACAACGCGGTCAGCGCGATGGGCGGGTCGGGCACCCTGACGATCCGGACGAAGAGGGACGGCGCCTACGCGGTCGTCGAGATCGGCGACACCGGCCCGGGCATCCCGCGGGAGATCCGCAACCGCATCTTCGAGCCGTTCTTCACCACCAAGCCGATCGGCGAAGGCACCGGCCTAGGCCTCGACATCTCCTGGCGCATCGTGGTCAAGAAACACCACGGCGACCTCCGCGTCGAGTCCCAGCCCGGCAACACCCGCTTCAAGATCGTCCTCCCCCTGGATCCCGAAAAAGAGCTAGAAACCGACCCCGACCTCCTCACCTAGCCCGGCGGTTCTTCGCTCCTCCAGAATCCGTCCGGCGTCGACGGCGTGTGGCACGTACTCGTCGTACAGCGTGAAGCCCGCCATCACGGTCCACTCGTCCCGCCTCGAGCAAGCGAACCACCTCCACCCGAGCAGCACGACCGGACCGGAGCACGACGTTCACCTGGCGACGAGCCGTCGTACCGCGGAAGACTCAGCGTGCCAGGAACCGTCCACCCACCCGATGCGGTGTCCCGCGTCGTTCGCCAGCACCAGCAGGATCGCTTGACGCATGCGCTCGATCAGCTGCTCCAGCTCATCCCGGCGCAAGCACACCGGAACGCTCCCGCTTACCTGCTCAGCCCCATCCTCTTCCCGGTCGAGGACCCGGACGACACCTGATCGGCACCAGTTGATCGAGCGCGACCTGCGGATGCTCGTCAGGCTTGGCTTTCCTCGGTCGGGGGTTGAGGAGTGTCGTTGCGGTCGGAGTCCGGCTGCGCGCCGTCGTCGTGGCGGATCTCCTGCCCACGTACGTCGACGTCACCACGCTCGAGAGCCTCGTTCACCTCGGTATCAGTGACCTCAGCCGGATCCTCATGCGTCACCGGAGTCAACCCCTCGTAGGGCCCACTGGGACTGGTCATAGCTGTCTCTCCATTCCTGACTGCTGTCCAACTCCCAGTGCCCAGCAACAGACACATCCACTCAGCCCCCGCACCCGCGGACAGCCCCCTGTCACATCTCCCCACCGCGATCCGTCAACCCGACATACACCGAGATCACCAGGAGAACACCATGCACACGACACAACACCCAGCCGCCCCGCAAACCACCGCCGCACCCGCCACCCCAGACGCAGAGGCGGGTGTGGGAGTTGTGCGGATCCACACGTACGCGGTTGATCCCGACAAGCTGGATGAGTTTCTCGAGCGACGAGCGAAGGTGATCGGGGTGATCCGGGACGCGCACCCCGGGCTGACCTCGACGCAGCTTGTCCGGCTCGAGGACGGGACCTACACCGACACATGGCGGTGGGAGTCGTTCCCGGCGATGGCAGCCGCCTTCCCACTGGCCCAGTCACCGGAAGCAGTAGCCGCCTGGTCCCTGGTCTCCGCCCCACCCACCGCCACCAACGCCCAGATCATCGACGAGCGCTGACCGCACAGCATGCAGTTGGTTGGTTAGGGAAGTTCTAGTTGGAGTTCGGTTAGCCAGTGGGATTCGTCTTCGCCGTTGGCTTCGAGGAAGTGGTGGCGCCAGCGGGGGGATTGGAGGAGGTTGTGGTGGTCGTTGGACTCGGCCCAGTGGGCTAGAGCCTGGTAGGCGGTGGCGATTCCGGATATCGGGCCCTCGTGGATGGTTGAGGCCACCTCGACGGCCGGCAGTGAGCGGGTCTCGAGGCCGGGAACCGAGTCAGCGGGTACGGCGTACCCGGCGATGACCTCGACCGTTGGGCCGCCGTCCGTCGAGACGAAACGAGCCACGGGCGTGGTCCGGTCGGCATACACGGCCTCCATCCGCTCGATCACCTGGCCGAACAGATCCCGCAGTACGTGGCCGGTGCTCTGTGGGCTTGCATCGGCTGCGGTCGCGGAGAGGGACGCGATCGTCAGTGCGTCGGCTTGTTTGATTTCGATCGTCGCGTTCATGCGGTTCTCCTGCTCGATCAGTCGGAGTCTCGCTGTCACTCGGTCGAGGACGTGCCGGTCGTGCCGCATCCGGCGTTCGAACTCGGCCTGCCGTAGCCGCAGCATCCCCTTCATCTCCGCGGGGTCCACGCCTTCACCGAGCAGCCGGCCGACCTCGTCGAGGCTGAACCCGAGCCCTTTGAGGGCGACCAGACGATTCAGGGTCGCCAGCTGCGCGACGTCGTACGAGCGTCGGCCGCTGTGCGGATCGACGTACGCAGGCTTGAGTACGCCGATGGCGTCGTAGTGCCGCAGCATGCGCGTCGATACTCCGCCGAGGCGAGCGAATTCTCCGATGTTCACCATGACACCCCCGACTCTCTGCCTTGACACAGTGTCAACTGCAAGGTCAGCGGAGTGCGGTGCCTTGGGTGTGCGAGAGCAGGCTCAGGTCGTCGCGAGTGGGGAGGGACTCCCAGTCGCCGGTCGCGGTGACGCAGAAGGCGCCGGACGTGGTGGCGCGGTCGAGGCGGTGTTCGGGGGAGAGGCTGTCGAGGGTTCCGGAGAGGTAGCCGGAGACGAACGCGTCGCCGGCGCCGATGCTGTCGACGACGGTGACAGGGAGGGCCGCACGGTGGATCGTGCTGTCGGCGGTGTGCGTCCAGGCGCCCTTGCCACCGGCGGTCACGACAACCTCGGTGATGCCGGTGTCCAGCAGGGCGCGAACTGGTTCGGCGGCGTCGGTGAGGATGTCGAGCTCGTCGTCGGACGCGAAAACCGTGTGTACGAAGGGAAGTAGCTCACGCAGCGCAGTCGCCGCGTCGGTGCGTGACCACAGGCGAGCGCGGTAGTTGACGTCCAGCGACACGCGTACGTCGGACTCCGCAGCTGCACGTACGACGGCCAGCGTCGCAGCCCGCGTAGAGTCGGACAGGGCCGGCGTGATGCCGGTGACATGCAGGAGCCGAGGCGTGGACGCTTCCAACGCGGCGACGCACTCCGTAATGGTCAGCGTGGAACCGGCCGAGCCGCGGCGGTGGTAGCTGACCCGGGTGATGTCGTGCGACGGCTGGTCGAACGCGATGAACCCGGTGAAAGACTCGTCCGAGAACCGGAGCCACCGCGTGTCCACACCCTCGGCCCGCAGTGTGCGCTGGATCAGCCGACCGGGCTCGTCGTTGCCCACGGCACCCAGCCAGGCGGCCTGGTGCCCGAGCCGCGACAACCCGATCGCGACGTTGCTCTCCGACCCGGCGATCGACAGGTGCGCATCACCGCCGAGCCGCATCGGACGAGCAGTCCGCAACGAAACCATCGTCTCGCCGATGGTCAGGAGATCAGTCATCGGTCTACTCCAGAGAAAGCGGTCGGCATAGAAAGCGATCGGCGCGGAGGTTGCCCACCGAACCCGGGGGTTGCCCCCTGGGATTTGCCGTGGCAACCCCCGGTTCGCGGGGTTAACCCTTCGGGTTGGGGGTTGTCCGGGCGGGTTGGGGGA
>NZ_JBITHV010000012.1:190426-425852 GCF_044458365.1 Kribbella sp. NPDC050470
GGTTGCCTGTGCGGGTTGGGGGTTGCCCCCTGGGATTTTGCCGTGGCAACCCCCGGTTTGCGGGGTTAACCCCTCGGGTTGGGGGTTGTCCGGGCGGGCTGGGGGTTGCCTGTGCGGGTTGGGGGTTGCCCCCTGGGATTTTGCCGTGGCAACCCCCGGTTTGCGGGGTTAACCCCTCGGGTTGGGGGTTGTCCGGGCGGATTGGGGGTTGCCTGTGCGGGTTGGGGGTTGCGCGGGGTGCGGGTGGTGGGTCGGTGGGTTTAAGGGGTGGGTGGGGTTACGGCGGTTAGGAAGGATTTGGCTCGGGTGGCTAGTTCGGATTGGGGGCCGCCGGTGGCGGCGTTGCCTAGGAGGGGGGAGGCTACGCCGACTGCCAGGGCCCCGGCGGCCAGGTACTCGGGGGCGGATTCGGCGTCGACGCCGCCGACTGCGATCAGCGGGGCGTCGGGGAGTGGGGCGCGCAGCTCGCGGAAGTAGCTGGGGCCGTAGACCTTGGCGGGGAAGATCTTGACCGCGGTGGCGCCGAGGTCGAGGGCGGCGACGACCTCGGTGGGGGTGAGGGCGCCGCAGAGCAGGGGAAGACCGAGCTCGACGCTGCGGTGCGCGCCGCGGGTGATCGCGGGCGTGACCGCGAACCCGGCGCCGGCGGCGGCGACCTCGTCGGCCTGGGCGGGTGTGATGACGGTGCCCGCGCCGATCAGGATCGACGGGTCGTACGTCGAGCGCGCCTTGGCGATCGCCTCGACCCCGCCGGGTGTGGTCAGGGACACCTCGAGGGCAGTGATTCCCGCTTCGACCAGGGTGTGGATGCACTCCAGGGCGCGGTCGGGGTCGTCGGTGCGGATGATGGCCAGCACCTTGCGGCGCCGGAGCTCGGCAAGCAGATCCATGGTTCCTCCTCGGGGTCCACGCTATTGGATCGTTCCAGACATAGGACGTCCCATGTCATCGGTTTTGGACGCGCGGAAGTGGATAAATTACGAGGTGAACAACCGCCCCGTTGTTTACTTTCAGTTTTGGAGGCATCCGCCCATGCCCACCCGACTTCCACTCCTCGCCGCGCTCGCCCTGCTGGTCCCCGCACTTCCGGCAGCCGCGAGCCCACCGCCCGACGAGACCACCCAAGCCCTGACGGCGATCGCCCAAGGCACGATGGCAATCACCCAGACCGTCCTCTTCAACAAGGGAGACGCGGGGTACGGCTGCTACCGGATCCCCGCGATCGTGAAGACCAAAGCCGGCACGCTGCTCGCCTTCGCCGAGGCCCGGCGAGCCTGGTGTGCGGACTCGCAGGAGATCGACCTGGTGATGCGCCGGTCCGACGACGACGGCCGGACCTGGTCGGCGACGCAGACCGTGCTCTCCGGCACTGACTCCGACCCGAACGCGGTGGCGACCCGCGGCAACCCGGCGCCGATCGTCGACTACGAGACCGGCCGGATCGTCCTGCTGAGCACGATGGACCCCGGTACGACGAGCCGGCCGCGGACGCCGTACGTGCAGACCAGTGATGACGACGGCCGGACCTGGAGCACGGCCCGCAACATCGGCGACCAGATCGACGACCCGGCCTGGGGCTGGTACGCCACCGGGCCGGTGCACGGCATCCAACTGACGCGTGGTGCGCATGCCGGGCGGTTGGTGGCCGGGACCAACTACGACAACGGCAGCGGTCGTGCGGCCGGGCAGTTGGTGTACAGCGACGACAGTGGCGAGACCTGGCACAAGGGGGCGACCGACCTGCGGTCCGATGGCGCCGTACCGCAGGAGATCAGCGTCGTCGAGAAGGTGGACGGTGGCGTCTACGCAATTGCCCGCAACAACGCCGGTGCTGCCGGGGCCAGCCGGATGTCTGCGGTGAGCAACGACGGCGGGCAGACGTACGTCGCGCCGTACGCGACTATCGCCGGCCTGACCACTCCAGTGGTGCAGACGTCGCTGCAGCGGTTGCGGGCCGTGGATCGCGGTGACAAGTACAACCGCATCCTGTTCGCCGGGCCGGCCGATCCGGAGCGGCGGCGGTACATGACGATCCGGTCCAGCTTCGACGAAGGCAAGACCTGGCAGTCCGTGGCCGAAGGCACCAGGATCACCAGCGACTGGTCCGGGTACTCCGACATGGCGATCCTGGACACCGGTGAGATCGGGCTGCTGTATGAAGGCGGCACGGTCGACGCGCGCGACCAGGTCCGGTTCGCCCGGTTCACCGAGAACGACATCGGCCACCCGGACGCGCCCCTCGGCACGACGACGCCGGACGTCTCCGGGCTCGGCAACCACAGCTACCTGCGCGGCGGGACGATCTCGGTCACCGGCAAGTTCGGGCAGGCGCGCGACCTCGACGGCGTCGACGACGCGATCCAGTTGCCGTTCGCGGAGTCGCTCGCGGTCGGCGGCGGTGACTTCACCGCGATGGCGTGGATCAAGTACGGCGCGAGTACGGCGAACCAGGCCATCTTCTGGGCTTACGGCATCAACGAGTTCTCGCAGTTCTGGCTGCGGGCCGAGCCCGCGGACAGCCGCATCCGCGGACTGATCACCACCAACGGCAACACCGCGTCCGTCGCCACGACCAGCGCCTACAACAACAACGCCTGGCACCACGTCGCCCTGCAGCGCAAGGTGGGCACGCTGTCGATCTGGGTCGACGGAGTACAAGCCGCCAGCGTTACGGCGCCGGCCGGCTCGGTCAGCCCGGCGCGGCCGTTCAAGATGTACGTCGGCCAACGGCTCGACGGAGCGCATCACTTCGACGGCTCGATGGACGAGGTCCGGATCTACAAGCGGGCACTGACCGCGACAGAGATCAACAGCATCCGCATGACGAACAGCACCGCGGTCGCAAACGTCGTACTCGATCTGCCGCTCGGGTAGCGCCATCACACTGGCCTGGCGGAGACCGTCAACCGCCAGGCCAGCTTGCCACTCGGCGGTACGACGGCCGCGTCCTCCGGACCGGCCTCCGCAAGGTCGAACACCCGCCCGAGCATCGGTTCCACACCCAGGCTCCGGTACGGCGCCTCGTCGGGGAATCCGGCCTGGTTACGCCACAACGCCGTCGACACTGGTTGCCCGGGGCAACTCAACTCGAGCTGCAGGAGGGCGCCACGATCGAGGACGGAGACCGTGGGACAGTCGACGAGGATCGCGCCTACCGCGGTCCCGTCGGACGGGCCGTAGGTGTTGAGATCGAGCGGCGTCGGCCAGGTCGTGTCGAGCCAGGGCGCGTCCGCGGGCCAGGGCGTCGGGAGATAGGGAGCGGCTTCGGGGTAGAGCCTGCAGGGCGTGCCGCCGGGCGCCTGCACCGATGCGCCGACTGCGCAGTCCAGGAGTGCGTGTGCCGCCCACGTGAAGCGGTAGCCCGGCGGTGCCTGCAGATGGTAATCAGCGGTCACTGAGTCGGTGTCGGACGCGAAGGTCCGGGTCAGGGTGGCATCGCCAAACGTGACCTCGAAGTCCCAGGGTTGGTTCCAGAGACCGCCGTGGTCCGGGGTGCCGCGGACAGTGGGGAAGCACTCGTCGAGCCCGCCCGCGTCGGTGAAGGCGGTGTGGTTCGTGCGGGGTCCGCTCAGGAGGCCGGGACCCTGCCAGAGCCATTCCCGGCCTGCCAGCTGCAGTGACTTCCAGCGGCCGCCGTCCTCCGCATCGATGACTACCATTCGGCGAACGAGCCGTCGGGGTGCGTCCAGACGGGGTTGCGCCAAGCGTGACCGGTCTGGTCGGCGGCTCGGACCGCGGCCTCGTCGACCGTGATTCCCAAGCCAGGCAGGGGATTCCACTCGGCATGCCCGTTGACCCAGGTGTACGGCGTCGGGTCCGTCACGTACGACGTGAGGTCGCTCGCGAGGTTGTAGTGGATGCCCCGGCTCTGCTCCTGGATGAGGAAGTTCGGCGTCGCGAACGCGACCTGCAGACTCGCGGCCAGCGAGATCGGGCCGAGCGGGCAATGCGGCGCCAGCATCGCGCCATGCGTGTCGGCCAGCACCGCGATCCGGCGCAGCTCGGAGATCCCGCCGGCGTGTGACACGTCCGGTTGAACCACGGCGACACCCGCGTTGAGCGGCGCTACGAAGTCGGAGCGGTGGTAGAGCCGTTCACCCAACGCGAGCGGCACGGTCGACGCGCTGACCACTTCGGACAGATGCACCATGTGCTCAGGCAGCACCGGCTCCTCGACGAAGAACGGCTGCAGGTCCTCGACTGCGTGCAGGATCCGCCGCGCACCGGCCACGCCGACCCGGCCGTGCAGGTCGATGGCCACGTCGCGGGTGTCGCCGAGAGCATCCCGGGCCGCACTCAACCGAGCCACGATGTCCTTGATCTCGGCAACAGAAGGCGACGGCTGGATCAGGCCGCTGCCGTTCATCTTGACCGCGGTCATCCCCGCCTCGACCTGTTCCGCGACCTGGTCGGCCACGGCGGCCGGCTCGTCCCCGCCGACCCAGGCGTAGACGCGGACTCGGTCGCGTACCCGTCCACCGAGCAGTGCGGCGACAGGAGCGCCGTACACCTTGCCGGCGATGTCCCAGAGCGCGTGGTCGAGCCCGGCGACCGCGCTGCTCAGGACGGGGCCGCCGCGGTAGAAGCCGCCCTTCGACAGCACCTGCCAGTGCCGCTCGATCTGCAACGGGTCCTGGCCGATCAGGTACTCCGACAGCGTCTCGATCGCGGTCCGGACGACCTCGGCGCGGCCCTCGACCACGGGTTCACCCCAGCCGACGACGCCGTCGCTCGTCTCGATCCGGCAGAACAACCACCGCGGCGGGACCAGGAAGGTCTCGATCCTCTCGACCTTCACGAGCGGCGTCCCCGACCCCGGGCCGACGACGATCCACGGACCTCGGTCAAGTCCTCCGCCGCCTTCGCCAGCAGTTCGCGCATGGCTGCCTCCGCGGCACCAGGGTCGCCGGAGCGGACGGCGTCCACCACGCGCTGGTGACTGGGCAGCGGATCATCCGACGGCTTCACCTTGTGCACGAGCCGGTCGCGATCGGCGAGCCCGGTCTCCATGATCACTTCCATCTTGGTCAGCAGCTCGTTCCCCGTCGCCGCCAGCAACGCCCGGTGGAACTTGAGGTCCGCCGCGACCGCCGCGAGGTCGTCCTTCGCCGAGGCCATCTCCTCGAGCGCCGCGTCCAACGCCTCCAGGTGCGTCGACTCCGCACGCAGCGCGGCCAGCCGGGCGGCGGCCGGCTCGACGATGCCGCGCACCTCGTGCAGCTCCTCGAGGAGCTCCGGCCGGACGTCGTCGTCGAAGTGCCAGCGGATCATGTCCGCGTCCAGCAGGTTCCAGTCCGACCGCGGGCGGACGAACGTGCCGCGCTTCTGCCGCGCGTCGACCAGCCCCTTGGCGGTCAGCACCTTCAACGCCTCGCGGACCGCGGTCAAGCTGACGCCGAGGTCGGCCTGCAGCTCGGGCACGTTGATGGTCGCGCCCTCCGGGATCTGCCCGGACAGGATGCGCTGCGCCATCACCTCCACGATCTGCCCGTGCAGTCCCCGCGTCACGCCGCGCTGAATCCCCGTCACACCGCTCTCCCTCATGCCGAGTCCTTCACCGCGGACCAACCACCGTCGACCACCAGGCTGGCAGCCGTCACGTACGACGCTTCCTCCGACAACAGGAACGCCACGACCTGTGCCACCTCGTCCGGCTGCCCGAGCCGGCCGACCGCCGTGGCCTTCGCGCTCTGCTCGCGGCCCTCGGCATCGACGCGGTCCCACATCGCTGTCTCGATCGGGCCGGGCAGCACAGTGTTCACCCGGATGGAGCCGCCGTACTCGACCGCGAGCTGGCGTCCGAGCGCAACCAGGGCGCCCTTGCTTGCCGCGTAGGCAGGGTGTCCCGGTAGGCCGACCAGCGCGTGCACCGACGACACCAGCACGACGGAGGTCAGGTCGTCGTACAGGGTGCGGAAGCCGAGGAACGCGGCGGTGAGGTTCACGTCCAGCTGTCGCTGCCAGGACTCGGCGGTGAGCTCGTGCGCCGGGCGAACGTCGACGAAGACCGCGTTGCTGACGAGTCCGTCGATCGGCCCGAGCTCGTCGCGGCCACGGGACCGAACCTCGGCCCACGTGTCCGGCGACGACACATCACCCAGTACGGCGATCGCGCGGCCCGGCACCTCCTTGCACGGCTGCACGTCGACCTGCACGACCGACGCGCCGTCGGCCAGCAGCCGCTCGACACAGGCCGCGCCGATCCCGGACGCGGCCCCGGTCACCACGATCACCCGCCCCGTCAACCGCACCCGCGCCTCCTCAACAGCCGGCGATCCCGCCAGGCCTCCAACGATGAACGAGGCACCAGTTGACCGTGACGCCGCTGTCCCGTCAAGCGATTTGCTCGTAATTTACGAATTAATATTGACACCCGGGGGCGCTCGCCGCAAGATCGTCCGCAACACACCACTCACTCGACTGGCACATCGCTCAGATGGCCGTCGGGACGATTCCAGGAGTTGGCATGACGGGTCTGGCAGCAGATCGGCGGACTTTCCTCAAGGGACTCGGACTGCTCGGGGCGGCTGCCCTGGTGCCCGGGTGCGCGACCTCGACGAGCAGTCCGGGCAGCGGCAGCGCGGCCACTGGTGAGCTCTCGCTGCAGTCGAACCTCTCCAGCGAGCAGGCGAAGGCCGCGATGGAGAAGCTCGTTGCTGCGTACAACAAATCCGGCGGGTCCCAGGTCAAGCTGAACACGGTCGCGTCGGAGATCTTCCGGACCCAGCTGCCGACGTACCTGACCTCGGCGAGCCCGCCGGACGTCTACACCTGGTACGCCGGTTCGGTCGCGGACTCGTACGCGAAGAAGGACCTGCTGCTCGACGTCACCAGCGTGTGGGACGGCCTGCAGAACTACCCGAAGTCGATGCAGACGCTGTCCACCAGCAGCAACGGGCAGAAGATCTTCGTGCCGACCAGCTACTACTGGTGGGGCATGTTCTACCGGAAGTCGAACTTCGCCAAGTGGGGCGTGACGCCGCCGAAGACCTGGGAGGAGTTCCTGCAGGTCTGCAAGACGATCCAGGGCAAGGGCGTCCCGCCGATCGGCATCGGGCTCGGGGACACGCCGTGGGTCGCGTCGGCCTGGTTCGACTACCTGAACATCCGGATCAACGGGGCGCCGTTCCACCGCCAGCTGCTGGCCGGGCAGGAGCGGTTCGACGACCCGAAGGTGAAGGCGGTCTTCACCAAGTGGCGCGAGGCGCTGCCGTACTTCGACCCGAAGGGCAAGTCGTTCCCGTTCCAGGAGGCGACGTCGGCGCTGCTGGCCGGCAAGACCGGGATGTTCCTGATCGGCACGTTCTTCGCCGACTCGGCGCCGAAGGACGCGCTGGACGACATCGACTTCTTCCAGTTCCCGATCATCGATCCCGCCGTACCGGTCGCCGAGGAAGCGCCGACGGACGGGTACTTCGCGTCGAAGAAGGCGAAGGACCCCGAGGGCGTGAAGAAGTTCATGACGTGGCTGGCGACGGCCGAGGCGCAGGAGATCTACGTGCAGAACTCCTCCGGTACGGCGATCCCGGCGAACCCGGACGGGAAGGCCGCCGACACGCCGCTGGTGGCGAAGGGCAAGGCGATGATCGAGAGCGCCGCCGAGCTGACGCAGTTCTTCAACCGCGACTCCAGCGACGCGCTGCAGCCGACCGCCGACGCCGCCCTCACCAAGTTCCTCGACAAGCCCGACCAGATCGACCAGATCCTGAAGGACTGGCAAGCCGCCGCCCAGAAGGTCTTCCAGGCGTGACTTCCACTCTGACCGAGACGGCTCCCGGCCGGTCCGCACCACGGGCCGGCGGGGGCGCGTCCCGCCGTACCAAACGCTCCGGGCCGCGGCGGGTGTCGCCGTTGATCCTGGTGTTCGTGTTCGTGCCGTTTGCGGTCGAGGCGGTGTGGGTGTTCTGGCCCGCGCTGCAAGGGTTCTGGCTGGCGCTGACGAGCTGGGATGGGTTGTCGGCGCCGACGTTCGTGGGGTTCGGGAACTTCGCCGACATGCCGTCGGACCCGATCTTCCGGACGGCGTTGAAGAACACCGCGATCTGGCTCGTGCTGTTCGGCGGGCTGAGCGTGGTCGGCGGGTTCGGGATGGCGTTGCTGCTGCAGCGGGAGCGACGCGGTGTCGGCATCTACCGGGCCGCGCTGTTCACCCCGGTCGTCTTCTCGCTCGTCGTCACCGCGCTGATCTGGCGCGTCTTTTACCAGCCCGACGGGCTCGTCGACACGATCCTGCGCACGATCGGGCTCGGTGACTTCATCCGCCCGTGGCTCGCCGACCCCGACACCGCCCTGTACGCCGTCATCGTGCCGGCGCTCTGGCGCCAGATCGGCTACGTGATGGTGCTGTACCTGGCCGGCCTCAAGGCGGTCGACCCCGCGCTCTACGAAGCCGCGAAGGTCGACGGCGCCTCGGCCTGGCAGCGGACCCGCTACGTGACGATCCCGCAGTTGAAGGGCGTGAACTCCGTCGTCCTGTCGGTGATCGTGATCGACTCGCTGCGATCCTTCGACATCGTCTGGTCGATGACGAGGGGCGGTCCGTACCACTCGTCGGAGCTGCTCAGCACCTACATGTACTCGACTGCGTTCCAGTCCACCCAGCTCGGCTACGCGTCCGCGCTGGCCGTGGTCATCTTCCTGCTCGCCCTCGCCGTCATCCTCGGCTACCTGATCCGCGCCTTCCGGGAGGAGTCCTGACGTCCTCCTCGACCTGCTGATCGAGGATTCCAACTACTACACGGAGGTAGCGTGTTGAGGTTCACGCTTCGGCGAGACCCGTACGGGCGTCTCTCGGCGTGCGCTGACGGCCCGTCCGGCCGCGATGTTGACTGCCGCGTTCACGTCCGCGTTGGCCCGATGCCCGCAGGCCACGCACCGGAACACCGCTTGGCTCTCGCGGTTCTCCGGTGCGCAGTGCCCGCAGACGCTGCAGGTCCGCGACGTGTACGCAGGGTTGATCTTCTCGACCCGTCCCGCTGCTTTGTGCTCCAGCCGCTGGACGAGCAGTCCCCAGCCGTTGGCCAGGATGCCCCGGTTGAGTCCGGCCTTGGCGCGCCGGCGATTCGGCAGGTAGCCGCCTCGCCGGTCTGGGTCGGGTTTCGGCCTTGGACGGTGTGTCATCTGCGCGATCCGCAAGTCCTCAACCCGGATGACGTCGAAGCGACGGGCGAGGTCGGTGCTGATCTTCTCGACCCAGTCCTTGCGGCGGTCGCGGGCACGGGAGTACAGCCTCGCGATCGCGGCCCTCACCCGGAGGCGCCGGTTGGAGCCGCGGCGGCACCGGGCCAGGCGTTGCTGCAGGTGTCTGAGCCGTTCGCGCTCGCGGTCCGACAGGCTCGGACAGGTCAGGCGGTCGCCGGTCGACAGCGCGGCCGAGACGGTGATGCCGCGGTCCACGCCGACGACCTCACCCGTGCCGGGCGCCGGGATCGGCGCCGGCACGACAGCGAACGCGAGGTGCCAGCGGCCGGCCCGGTCGCGGGTGACCCGGTACGACTTCGCGTCGGGGATCGCGCGGGACAGGCGGAACCGCACCCAGCCGACCTTGGGCACCAGCACCCGCGCCCACTTCCGGCTCAGCTTCTCGATCCGGGCGGCCTGGGAACCGACGATGCGAAACCCTTCGTGCAGCCCGGCTTTGCGCCAGGTCGGACGCCGATGGGTCCTGGCATAGAAGTTCTTGACGGCCTGCGCGAAGTCCCGCAACGCCTGCTGTTGCACGGTCTGCGACCCGGCCCGCAGCCAACCGAACTCGGCCCTCGCCTCGGTCAGTTGCCGTGCCTGCTCCACAAACCTCGCCGCCGGCGCCTTGTCGGGGGTCCACATCGACCATTGCTCGAGCGCCAAGTTCCACATGTATCGGGCATGCCTGCACTGCCGCAGCAGCGCAGGCTCCTGCGCGCCAGATGGGTACATGCGGAACCTGGACATGCCACCCACTCAATCAGCCGGGACCGACAGTCCCCGATGCACGAAGGGAGGGAGTCGCGGGCGGTTTCGGTTCTGCATCACGGAGCATCCCCGCGGCACCTCAGGTGAACCGCCTCAAGACGTCCGGGTACCACCTGACGATGGGGTTGATCTCGTTCCTGTGGGTTGCGCCGATCCTGTGGGTGATCGTTATCTCGTTCCGCAGCTTCGACGACGTCGCCGCGAACGGGCTGGGCTCGCTGCCGCACTCGTTCACGTTCTCGACGTACAAGTCGGCGTGGGAGGACGCGGACGAGTTCCGGGCCCTGATCAACAGCCTGCTGGTCACGATCCCGGCGGTGCTCCTGAGCCTGGGGCTGGCGTCGATCGCGGCGTACGGGCTGGCGCGGTACAGCATCCCGTTCCGGCGGACGGTGCTGCTGCTGATGCTGATGGGCAACCTGCTGCCGCCGCAGATCCTGCTGATCCCGATCTCGCGGTTCGTGGAGCTGATCGGGTACTACGACACGCTGATCGCGCTGATCGCCGTCCATGTCGGGTTCGGGCTCGGGTTCTACACGTTCGTGCTGCACGGGTTCATGCGGGACCTGCCGCGGGAGATCCAGGAGGCGGCGACGATCGACGGGGCCGGGCCGGGGAAGATCTACTCGAGCGTGATCCTGCCGCTGACCCGGCCGGCGCTGGCGGCGCTCGGCGCGCTGTCGTTCACCTGGATCTTCAACGACCTGCTCTGGTCGATCACGGTGATCCGGTCCGGCGAGAAGATGCCGGTCACGCCGGCGTTGCTCGGTCTGCAGGGCTTGTTCGTCTCGTCCTGGAACGTGATCGCGGCCGGCACCGTGATCGCCGCGATCCCGACGGTCGCGGTCTTCCTCCGCTTCCAGAAGCACTTCGTCGGCGGCCTCGCGATCGGAGCCGTCAAGTGAGGACCTGGACCCTGCGCGGCCCGAGCACGTCGTACGTCGTCGGCGTGCCCGACCACGGCGGGTGGGCCGAACTGGTTGCCTGGGGCCCGCACGCCGTTGCCGAAGGCCCCTCCACCCTCGCCCCTGAAGGCACCGAGCACTTCCTCCCCCGAGCCGACATCCAACCCCTCGAGTACGCCGCCCGCGGAATCCGCTACGGCGCCCCCGTAGACCTGATCGTCGCCGGCGCAGACGGATCGGACGAGCTCCGCCCGACCTTCGCCGGTGTGCGTGAAGGCGGGGAGCTGCAACTGGAGTTCAAGGATGAGGTTCGGTCGGTGTGGGTGGTGTTGCACTACCGGATGGTGGGGGACGTGGTGGAGCGGTGGGTTTCGGTGCACAACGATGGTGCGGACGGGCTCATTTTGTACCGGCATGGGTCGGCCGGGTTTGTGATTCCTGCGCGGGGACCTGTCAGGTACTTGTGGGGGGAGTGGAACAGCGAGTTCCAGCAGGCTGAGGTCGACCTCGAGCGCGGGCGGTTCTGCATCGGGAGTCAGCAGGGGATCACCGGGCACTCCTACTCGCCGTTTCTGTCGGTCGACGGGTACGGCGTGCAGCTCGCGTGGACCGGGTCGTGGGAGATGTCGGCAGAGGTGGACACCACGGGGCAGACCCGGATCCAGGCTGGTCGTGCACCCTCCACGCTCGGGCTGAGGCTCGGCCCTGGGGAGTCGTGGGAGTCGCCGAAGGCCGTCGGGGCGTACAGCTCCGAAGGACCAGACGGCCTCGCCCGCGTCTTTCACGACTACCAGCGCTCCTTCTCCCGTCGCCGTACGCCGAAGGTCCTCTACAACTCGTGGTTCGCCACCGAGTTCGACGTCCGCGCGGAGCACCAGCTCGAGCTGGCGCGACGGGCGGCCGCGATCGGTGTGGAGACGTTCGTCGTCGACGACGGCTGGTTCACCGGGCGGACCGACGACAAGCATGGGCTCGGCGGCTGGGAGGTCGATCCGGCCAAGTTCCCTGATGGGCTCGACGCGTTCATCACACAGCTGAAGGACCTCGGACTCGACTTCGGACTGTGGATCGAGCCGGAGTCGGTCAGCCCGGGATCGCAGCTGGCCGCCGAACATCCGGAGTGGATCCTGCGCACCGAGGGCCGCGAGCCACTCCAGGTCCGCAACCAGCTCCTGCTCGACCTGAGCCGGGACGACGTTCGCGAGTTCATCTCGGGCACGCTGCACCACCTGTTGTCGACGTACGACATCAGCTACCTGAAGTGGGACGCGAACCGCCCGCGTCTCGACGCCGGCGACCAGCGTCGCAACCTCGATGGCCGCGTCGTCGCCAACCTGTACGCGATCCTCGACCGGCTCCGCGCCGAGCACCCGCAGGTGTACGTCGAGGGCTGCGCCGGTGGCGGCGCCCGCGTCGACCTCGGGATGGCCGCCCGGGTCGATACGCTCTGGCCGAGTGACAACACCGCCCCGCTGGATCGGCTCAGGATCCAGCGGGGATTCCTCACCGGGTACGCGCCGCACCTGATGAGCTCGTGGGTGACCGATGCCGTCGGCACCCATGACGGCCGCGAGCGGTCGCTGGACTTCCGGTTCCACGTGGCGATGTCCGGCGTGCTAGGGATCGGCGCTGACCTGTCCCGGTGGAACGACGACCAGCTCGAGACGGCACGGCACCACATCGCGGAGTACAAGTCGATCCGCGACGTGGTTGCCAACGGCACCGTTTATCAGCTCGGCGCCGGCCTGCAGTACGTCGGCGCCGACCGGTCGGTGGTGTTTCTGTGGGAGACGGGTGACGGCAACGTGCGCGGGACGTTGCCGACCAGGCCGCGCCGCGTGCCGCTCGTCCAGCTGGACCCCGCGACGAACTACCGGGTGGGAGACGAGGTCCACCCGGGCAGCTACCTGCTGCAGGCCGGCGTCCGCTGGGACGGCTCGGCCGACTCGAACTGCCTGGTCGTCGAAGCACTCGACTGACCGTTCCGCTCAACGGCAGCAAAGGACAACAGATGAAGCGACTATCCGCATTGCTTGCGGCGGCCCTGGTGAGCGCCTCGCTCGTCACCACCACGACAACCTCGGCCAGTGCGACCGGCGTGACCGCGGCGCAGCCCCAGGCCGACGTGCCCAGCCCCACGCCGTACATGGGCTGGAACACGTACTACGGTCTCGCCGGCGACTTCACCGAGGACTCGGTCAAGTCGGTGGCCGACTCGATGGTGAGCCGAGGGCTCGCGAAGGCCGGCTACGACATCGTCTGGCTGGACGGGGGCTGGCAGGCCGACGTACCGCGGAGTGCGGCCGGCGACCTGCAGCCGAACCCGGCCAAGTTCCCGAACGGGCTCGAGCCGCTCGTCGACTACATCCACAGCTTGGGACTCAAGGCCGGTATCTACACCGACGCCGGTCCGTACATCCCGGGCAAGTGTGGTCTCGGCAGCGGTGGTTACTACCAGCGCGACGCGGACCAGTTCGCGGCCTGGGGGTTCGACGCGGTGAAGGTCGACTACCTTTGCGGGATCGCGGCCGACCTGGACCCGAAGACGGTGTTCACCGAGTTCGCCCAGGCGTTGCGGAACAACGCCAGCAACCGGCCGATGATCTTCAACCTGTGCAACCCGGTGACGTCGCCGGACTGGGGCAACTACCCGGAGTCCCAGCAGTCGATCAACTCGTGGACGTACGCGCCCGGGATCGCGCAGTCGTGGCGGACGTACACCGACGTCGGGTTCCTCGGTGACATCAAGTTCAAGGACGTGCTGCGCAACTACGACGCCAACGCGCGGCACCCCGAGGTGGTCAGGCCGGGTGCGTTCAGCGACCCCGACTACCTCGGACCTGAGCTCGGCATGACGGACGAGGAGTTCCGCAGCCAGTTCACGCTGTGGGCCGTGGCCGCGGCGCCGCTCGTCATCGGCAGCGACGTACGCAAGCTGAGTGCGACCTCGATCGCCACCCTGACCGACCCCGACGTGATCGCGATCAACCAGGACAAGGCCGCGGTTCAGGCGGTCCGTGTCGGTGCCGCGGGTACGACGGAGACGTGGGTCAAGCGGCTCGCGGACGGCAGCCGGGCGGTCGTGCTGCTGAACCGTGGCGACTCCGCGAAGACGATCACCACGACGGCAGGCGCGGTCGGCCTGAGCGGGGACCGGTTCACGCTGAAGAACGCGTGGACCAACGCGGTGACCGAGAGCGCGGGCACGATCAGCGCGGCGGTTCCGGCCCACGGTACGGCGCTCTTCCGCGTGCAGCCCGCCACGGGCCTGCCGGCCATCCCGCACGTGACCGCCGGGATTCCGCAGGTGACCAAGGTCGGGACCGACGCACAGCCCGAGGGAGTTGCGCCGGTGGTTGCCGGTGGCGACGAGCTGACGGTGCAGGTTGCCGTCCGCAACGACGGCGTGCTGCCGGTGTTCAAGCCGGCCGTGAAGGTTGCCGGTGGCACCGGGTGGACGGTGAAGGCGTTGACCAAGTCCCCGGGCCTGCTCGCCAGCGGTCAGCAGGCGACGTTCGCCTTCACTGTGAAGCTTCCCGCCGGCGCCCCGGCCGGGTCCGCGAGTCTCACAGCGACGACGTCGTACGAGACCCTCGGGTACGGCGTCCAGCGGCAGACAACCGTGTCGCCGGTGATCGTCGCGCCGGAACCGCCGGACGGTACGGTCGCGCTCTCGCACCACGACTGGATCAGCGCGACCAGCGGCTGGATGTCGCCGACGATCGACGAGAGTGTCGGTGGTGGCAACCCGATCAAGCTGGTCGGCACGACGTACGCGACTGGGATCGGGGTGGCGTCGCCGTCGACCGTGCGGTACTACCTGGGCAAGGCGTGCACGCGGCTGACCGGAGTGGTCGGAATCGACGATGCTGTGCGCAATGTCGGGCCGGAGGGTGGCACGGCGACGTTCCAGGTGATCGGTGACGGGAAGGTGCTGTACGACAGCGGGGTCGTGGACCGCGACAACCCGAAGTCGATCGACGTCGACCTGACCGGCGTACGCGTCCTCGACCTCTTCGTCAGCGACGCCGGCGACGGCGGCTACAACGACCGAGCCGACTGGGCCGACCCAACGGCAACCTGCTAGGCCCGCATTCGAGGGGATAACCCCTGAGCTTGTCCCTTCTCCCTCCGTATACGAGGGGAGAAGGGACAACGCGAGGGGTTATCCGGCTCTTGTGACTGATGTGTGGTTGGTATGGCGGGTGTGCTGGTCTGGCTGGGCCGTGGGTGAGTCTGCGGTGGCGGCGAGACGGGAGGGCATGCATTTCGACAGGTTGTGCCGGGTCGACGGTGGTGCGGTTGAGCGCCGTCGGGTCGGCGTGTACGGCGTTTCGCCGGTGCACTACCTGTCCGCATGTCCCGGCCCTCCACGCAACGTCGTCCGCGGTGGGCGACCACAACTGCCAGCTTGGTGCGGGCCGTGGCCGGCGGGGCTCCGGGGGCGTGGGAGACCCTTCGGCCCGGAATGGGCAGCGTTGCGCATCGGGGCTTGACCTTCGGAGGGATATCCGTTCGAGTTGTGGGTTCTCCTCTCGTCTGCGAGGGGAGAACCCACAAGCGAAGGGGTTATCCCCTCGAACGGGCGGGTGTCAGATTCTTACGGGGTTTGGCGACTCGCCGTGTGGTGGTGACATGTTGTTCATTCTGCGCCAGTCTCATCTTGTCGGAATGTGCTTGTTCGGACAGTTGAGGAGACATTTGTGCGCAGAATCCGCCCCCGCACCCTGGCCGCCACGATCGCCGCGGTCCTCGTCGCCGGCGTCAGTCCACCGGCCGCAGCACTGGCCCCAGCGGGCGCCAGCCCCGCTCAAACCGACCCGGTGCCGGTGCAGCTGGTATCGATCACCGACTTCCACGGGTACCTGCGGCCGCCGTCGCCCGCTGACGGCGGGACGATTGCCGGTCCGGACGGGAAGGCCCAGGTTGTCGGCGGAGCAGCGTACCTGGCGACCCACCTGAAGAGCATCCGCGCCGGACACCGCAACTCGATCTTCTTCGCCGACGGAGACAGCTTCTCCGGGTGGCCGTTCGAGGTGGACGCGCACGCGGACGAGCCGACCGTCGAGGTGCTGAACGCGCTCGGCGTCGAGTTCTCCAGCGTCGGCAACCACGAGCTCGACGTGTCGAGGAGCTTCCTGGTCGACCACATGGCGAAGGGCAAGTGCTTCGGCACGGTCGGCGTGGACAGCTGCTTCACGGACTCGACCGGCCGCCGCTTCCACGGCGCCGACTTCAGCTTCCAGTCGGCCAACATCGTCGACGCCAAGGGCCGCACGATCGTCGCGCCGTACACGATCCGTTGGGTCCGCGACCACGGCCGCTCGTACCCGGTCGGCTTCATCGGCCTGACCGTCCCGGACACCCCGGTCGGCTCCACGTCGTACCAGCCGGAGCTCAGGGCGCTCGACCCGGTCGAGTCCGCGAACAAGGCAGCGGCCGAGCTGACCCGGCGCGGGGTGAAGGCGATCGTGCTCAACATGCACGACGGCGGCACCGACGGCTCGGCGACGTACGACAACTGCGTCAACCCGAGCGGTCCCGCGATCGACCTGGCCCGCAAGGTGACGCCGCAGATCGACGCGATCGTCACCGGCCACTGGCACGCGGCGTTCAACTGCAGCATCCCGGACCCGGCCGGCAACCCGCGCCCGGTCGTCGAGGCCGCGAACCACGGCCGCCTGATCAACGAGATCAACGTCCAGCTCGACCGCCGGACCGGCGAGGTACTGCGGGACCGGACCACGTCGACCAACCGCCCGGTCACCCGCGACGTCACCCCCGACCCGAAGATCCAGGGCATCGTCGACTACTGGACCGCGGCCGGCGACCGCAAGTACGCCGAGCCCGTCGCGACGGTCACCGGCGACTTCACGCGTACGGCGAACGCAGCCGGCGAGAGCACCTTCGCCGATCTCGCGGCCGACGTACACCTCTGGACCGCCCGCCAGGACGGGCCCGCCGACCTCGGCCTGATCGCAGCCAGGCCGGCCACCGGGTCGACCGCACTCCGCGGCGACCTCCTGGTTGCCAACAGCAACAAGCCGGGCGACGGGGACGGCCGGGTGCTGCTGGGGGAGTCGTGGGAGGCGTACGGCTACGGCAACCCGGTCCTGACCGTCAGCCTGACCGGTGCACAACTGGACGCCGTACTCGAGCAGCAGTGGCAGACCCAGCCCAACGGCACGGTGAAGTTCGCGCCGCTCGCGGTCTCAGGCAACGTCAGCTACGCCTTCGACGCCGGCCGCCCGGTCGGTGACCGGGTCGACCCGGCCGACGTGAAGATCGACGGCGCCGTACTCGATCCGGCCAGGACCTACCGGGTCGCCGCGCTGGTCTACACGGTGATCGGCGCGGACGGCTACTCCGCCTTCAAGGTCGCCACGGACCCGGTCCGGAACAACACCGACCACGAGACCTTCGCGTCGTACCTGAGAACCCACAAGACCTTGACCCCGGCGCCCCTTACCCGAGTGGTTCAGAAGGGGGCATAGTCGGGGTGTGGTGCTTGGGTTCGGGGGAGATCTGGAGTTCGACCCGGTGTTGTTCGAGGTGCGCCGGGGTGGAGTTCCGGTGCCCCTGGAGCCGCAGGCGTTCGACGTGCTCGCCTACCTCGTCTCGCACCGTGACCGGGTGGTCGCAAAAGAGGAACTGATGGACGGTGTCTGGGGCGGCCGTTTCGTGAGCGAGACGGCCGTCACCAGCCGGATCAAGCAGGTACGGCGCGCGCTCGGCGACGACGGCCACAGCCAGCGGATGATCCGGACCCTGCACGGTCGCGGCTACCGCTTCGTCGCGCCGGTCGAAGCGTCGGATCGGCCGGCCGAACCGATCCGCTACACCGTCAGCGACGGCCTGCACATCGCGTACCAGGTGACCGGCGGCGGCGACCTCGACCTCGTGCTGATCTCCGGATTCGTGTCGCACCTCGAACTGGACTGGGCCGATCCGCGGCACGCCCACTTCCTGCACCGGTTGGGGTCGATGGGCCGGCTGATCCGGTTCGACAAGCGCGGCACCGGGATGTCGGACCGGCCGTCCGGCCTGCCGGACCTCGAGACGCGGATGCACGACGTACTCGCGGTGATGGACGCGGTCGGGTCGCAGCGGGCAGTGCTCGTCGGGTACTCCGAGGGCGGGCCGATGGCGATCCTGTGCGCGGCGACCCATCCCGAGCGGGTCGCGGGGCTGGTCCTGTACGGCGCCTACGCCAAGCGGATCTCGGCGCCCGACTACCCCTGGGCGCAGCCCCAGGAAGTCTGGCGGGTCTACACCGATCACCTCGTGAACGGGTGGGACTGGGAGGCGGACATGCGACTGCGCTGCCCGTCGGCCGACGTACCGATGCAGCGGTGGTGGGCACAGCGCATGCGAGCGTCCGCGACACCGTCCACCGTGCGGGCGCTACTGGACATGAACTCGCTCGTCGATGTCCGGGACGCGCTCCCCGCGGTCCGCGTCCCGACCCTCGTGCTGCACCGGGTCGGCGACGCCCTGATCGATGTCGGCGGCGCTCGTTTCATCGCCGACCGGATTCCCGGCGCGCGACTGGAACTGCTCGAGGGGGCCGACCACTTCGTCTCCGGGAACCCGGACCAGATCCTCGACCCGATCGAGCGGTTCGTCGCCGACCTGCCGAAGACGGTCGGCCGGCCGGTGGCGCTGACCGCCGTCACCGCGCCCGCCGGGCCGTCTGCCGGTGAGTTGGTCTCGAGCCTGGTCGCGGCCGGCGGGCGCCGGTGCGCCGGGCCGGACTCACGAGCAGTCGTGTTGTTCGACGGTCCTGCCACCGCTGTGCGCGCCGGACTCGCCCTCTTGCATCCTGCCGACACGCTCGGCGTCGCGATCGCCGAGGTCCCGCGCGATGCGATCGAGCTGGACGCGTACGGCGTACAGGTCGCGATCGGCCTGGCCGACGAGGCTCCCCCGGGGTCGTTGTGGATCACCCCGGGGGTGCGCGATTTGCTGGCCGGCTCCGGGGTTGCGACGGAGCCTGCCGACTCGGTGTTCCGGGCAGTGCCGAGCTAGGCGGTCGCCACGTCGATTGACACCGGGACGCCGTGCGTGATCACGTCGTACACCGCGGAGCGCCGGCGCGACTGATCGACCAGGGCGGCCAGCTTCTCCGCCGCCTCGTCGCCCTTGACGTGGAAGACGACCCGGATCGCCTCGTACCCGTTGCGGACCTCGGGGTCGAGCCCGAGGATGCCGAGCAGGTTGATGTCGCCCTCGACCGTCGAGGTGACCTCCTCGAGGTCGATGCCGCGAGCGGCGGCGATGTTCGCCAGCCCGCTGGTGAGGCAGGCGGCCAACGCGTGCAGGAGATGCTCGGCCGGGGTCGGGCCGTTGTCGCCACCGACCAGCACCGGCGGGTGGTCGGCGTCGAAGGTGAAGGCGCTCGCGTGGCTGTGCTCCTGCCCGGCGCCGTAGAACCCGCTGATCGTGCCGCGGTTGTGGGTGCCGCTGATCCACTTGTTCGTGGCGCGGAACTGGAACCGGGCGAGCTCGGGCTGTGCCTTGACCGCGTCGAGGGTGGCGAACAAGGTCGCGGTGTCGACGCCGTTGCGGCGGTTCTCTGTCGTGGTGGTCATGATTCTTGTCCTCTCAAGCTGCTGAGGTGACGGCCTGGTGGCCGGGAAACGAGGCCAGTTGGTCGGCCTCTCGTTCGAGCGCGTCGCTGAGCCGGACCTGCAGCTCGACGAAGCGTTCCGGTGCTGGGAAGGCGGTCAGTGCGCGCGTCAGGTCGAGCACCTCACGCGCCATCGCGGTCCGATTCGCCTGGTACGACGACATCGCGGCGCGCTCGGTGGACGGGTCGCGGAGGCCTTGGTCGATGGCCGTCGCGAGGAGTTCGGCGTCCCGGAAGGCGTCGGTGATCCCGTGCCCGGTGATCGGATCGCGGTGGTAGCCGGCGTCGCCGACGAGCGCCCAGCCGGGGCCGTGCGACTGGCGGAGATAGTTCGGCAGGTCGGCCGCTCCGCGCAGTCGTTCGGTGATGCGACCGGCGCGGACCCGGGTGCCGAGGCTCGGCACCAGTTGCTCGAGTTGCCTGACGAAGGCCGCCGTACGGCGGGAGCCCGCCGTACGGATCGGGTCGAGAAGTGGAGTCGGCCGGATCAGCCAGACGCAGGCCTCGCCGTTGTGCGTCGGGAACACACCGGCGAACGCGTCCGGCGCGACATGGAACTCGTAGGTGTCCGGCGCCAGTCCGGTCACGTAGGTGAAGTAGACCGCGCACGGCGAGGTGTAGTGCTCCAGCGTCCTGGCTTGAACGAACTCCGCCATTCGTGAGCGGCGACCGTCTGCGCCGACGACAACGCGGGCGGACAGTTCGACGCGATCGCCGTTCCGGTCGCGGCCGACGATGCCGGTGACTCGTCCGTCGCGCGCTCGCAACAGACCGGTCGCGGTCACGCCCGTTCGGAGCTCCGCGCCTGAGTCCACAGCGGCATCGGCGAGCAGGCTGTCCAGGATCTGCCGACGGGGCGCGACGAGGATGTCCACGCCGACGCGCGGCTTGATCCGCCGTACCTTGGTCTCACCTGGAAGCTCGAACCGCACCTTCGTCACCGGCGGCGCACCACTCGCCAGGACGGAATCGAGCAGTCCCCAGCGGGACAGCTGGACCACCCCGCCCCGAAGCAGACCATGCGTCGACAAGGTGTCACTCGGCATCCGCGCCTTGTCCACCATCACCACGCGATACCCCATCCGCCCCAGCAACATCCCCGTCGCCGCGCCCGCACACCGCGCCCCCACAACCACCACGTCGTACATTCCCGCCCCCATCGTCGATACAACGACTCTGCGACAGGACCGCACCCAATACTTGGAGACCGAATGGAGGCCCGATCTCCACGATTTCTCCACACTTCCGCCGCCCGGCCGCCAAAGCCAGGCAGACGGACCGCTGGGCCATCACAATTGCCGGACTCGGTCCGGTTCAGGCGCGCGGGCGGGCGAACGGTGTGATTGTGATGGCCTGGCGGTCCGTAGCCCTACTGTCCCCGGTGCGTCTCGGCGAGCCGCTTCAGGTACAACGCGCTGGATTTGGGGGTTCGGGTTTGGGTTTCGTAGTCGACGCGGACGATGCCGAAGCGTTTTGCGTAGCCGTAGGCCCATTCGAAGTTGTCCATCAGGGACCAGGCGAGGTAACCGCGGATGTCTGCGCCCTGCTGGATCGCGGCGGCGACGGCGGCCAGGTGGGAGGTGAAGTAGGCGACCCGGTCGGTGTCGTCGACGAAGCCGGTCGAGTCGGGGTGGTCCTCGAAGGCGGATCCGTTCTCGGTGATGACCATCGGCAGCCCCGGGTAGTCCCGGGCGATCCCGACCAGCAGATCGGTGAAGCCCTCCGGCACGATCTCCCAGTCCATCGCAGTGCGCGGCTTGTTCAGCGGGACAGTGCGACTCACCGGCCGCCCGTCGTCATCGACAGTCCGCCCGTCCTCACCGAACCCGGTGAACTTCTGGCTGAAGTAGTAGTTCACCCCGAGTACGTCGATCGGCGCCGAGATCACCTCGAGATCGCCATCGACGACCGGCAGCGCGACCCCCTCAGCAGCAAGATCCGCAACCACATCGGCGGGATACCGCCCGAACACCAGCGGATCGAGATAGAGGCGCCGCCCTATCCCATCCGCCCGCCGAGCCGCGTCGACGTCGGGCCGCGCATCCGAGGCCGGGTACGCCGTCGCCACGTTCAACGTGATCCCGATGTCCAACCTCCGCGGAGACGCCTCCCGCATCCGAGTCGTCGCCAGACCGTGCCCGAGCAGCAGATGATGTACGGCGGCCAACGCCGCCGGGTACTCACGCCGACCCGGCGCATGAGCGCCGTACGCGTAACCCAGCATCGCCGAGCACCACGGCTCGTTGAGCGTGGTCCACGTGTCGACGCGATCGCTCAACGCGTCGAAGACCAGCATCGCGTAGTCGGCGAACCGGTACGCCGTGTCGCGCACCGGCCAACCGCCGGCGTCCTCCAGGTCCTGCGGCAGGTCCCAGTGGTACAGGGTCACCCACGGGTCGATGCCCTGGGCAAGCAGTTCGTCGACGAGCCGGTCGTAGAAGTCGATGCCGGCCAGGTTGACCGGGCCCTTCCCGTGCGGCTGGACCCGCGGCCACGCCACCGAGAACCGGTAGGTGTCCAGGCCGAGGTCCTTGATCATCGCCACGTCGGCCGGCATCCGGTGGTAGTGGTCGCAGGCGATGTCGCCGGTGTCGCCGTTGTCGATCGCACCCGGCACCCGGCAGTAGGTGTCCCAGATGGACGGCGTCCGCCCGTCAACGGCGACGGCGCCCTCGATCTGGTACGCCGACGTCGCGACACCCCACCGGAATCCGGCCGGCAGCCCCGCGATCAGCTCGGCGTCCCCCGAGACAGAAGTTGTGCTCATCCGCGTCCTCGCTTCGCTGCGGGCGCGGATGAAGCACGAGGTGCACTGTGCCTTCTGATGAACTCGCTTCGCTCGCTCATAGAGAACCTTTCAGGAGGTAGGTACGCGGCCAGGGAGCCAGCAGGCGACGGACCGGCTGGGATCGTTGCGGGCGGACGGAATCCCGAGCACCGGGATCTCGGCCGAGCACCGGTCGAACGCGTGCGGGCACCGCGGATGGAACGAGCAGCCGGACGGCATCCCGCGCAGGTCGGGCGGCGATCCCGGAATCCCGGCCAGCTCCCGCCGCGGTCCACGCAACGCCGGGAACGACTTCAGCAACCCCTCGCTGTACGGATGCAGCGAGTCCTTGTACAGATCCGCAGACCGCGCCTCCTCGACGATCCGGCCGCCGTACATGATCGCGATCCGGTCCGAGAACTCCACCAGCAGCGACAGGTCGTGCGTGATGAACAGGACGGAGAACCCGAGCCGCTCACGCAGCTCGACCAACTGGGCGAGGATCTGCCGCTGCATCACCACGTCGAGCGCGGTGGTCGGCTCGTCCATGATGACGATCTGCGGTTCCAGGACGAGCGCCATCCCGATCATCACCCGCTGCCGCATTCCGCCGGACAGTTGGTGCGGATAGGCGTCCATCCGGTCCGCCGAGATCCCGACCAGTTTCAGCATCTGGGCGGCCCGGGCGGTCCGTGCCTGCGGGCTCAACCCGGGTTCGTGCGCCTTGATGACGTCGAGCATCTGGGTCGAGACCTTGTGCACGGGGTTGAGCGAGTTCATCGCGCCCTGGAACACGATCGACGTCTCGGCCCATCGGAATGCCCGCAACTCCGGGTCCGTCAGCGCCATCACGTCGTACGAGTCACCGCTCGGCGGGTGGTACACGACCGAGCCGCCGCTGATCACTCCAGGCGGCGGGAGCAGCCGCGTCACGCCGTACGCGAGCGTCGACTTCCCGCTGCCGCTCTCGCCCGCGAGCCCGAGGACCTCACCGCGATGCAGGGTCAGCGTGACGTCGCGGACCGCCTGGACGGCCTGGTCGCCGAGACCGTAGTCGACGCAGAAGTCCTTGATCTCGAGCACCGGCTCCTTCATGCGGCCTCCTTCTTACGCCGTACCACAGGAGTCGCAGCGCCGGCCCTGGACCCGAGGACCGGGGTGAAGCCGACCCGCATCCGGACCGAGTGACCGTCCTTCGTCTTGACCTTGGTGTGCCCGCTGCTCCGCAACCGCGGGCTGACGAACTCGTCGATGCCGAAGTTGATCAGCGACAGTGCCGTGCCGAGGATCGCGATCGCGAGACCGGCCGGGACGAACCACCACCAGGCGCCCTGGGCCAGCGCCTGCTGGCTCTGCGCCCAGAACAGGATCGTGCCCCAGTTCCACTCGGAGATGGTCGAGATGCCGATGAACGCCAGGGTGATCTCGGACATCACCGCGAAGATCACCGTACCGACGAAGCCGGAGGCGATGATCGCGGTCAGGTTCGGCATGATCTCGGCGGTGATGATCCGCCAGGTGCTCTCACCGGTCGCCCGCGCGGCCTCGACGTAGTCGCGCCGCCGCAACGACAGCGTCTGTGCCCGCAACACCCGCGCGCCCCAGGCCCACGAGGTGAGGCCGATGACGAGGGCAACCATCAGGTCGCCGGCACTGGGGATGGTCGAGGCGACGATGATGATCAGCGGCAGCGCCGGGATGACCAGGAAGACGTTCGACAACGCCGACAGGCTCTCGTCCGCCGCGCCGCCGAGGAAGCCGGCGCTGACCCCGATCAGCACGGACAGCGCGGTCGCGACGATGCCGGCCAGCAGGCCGACGAACATCACGCCGCGGGTGCCGACGAGCACCTGGCTGAAGATGTCCTGGCCGAGGTGCGTCGTACCGAACCAGTGCTTGCCGGACGGCGGCTGGATCAGGTCGCTGCTGCGCGCAGACGGGTCGTACGGCGCGATCCACGGCCCGATGACCGCGATCACGCAGAAGAAGGCGAGCACGATCAGGCCGGTCGCGGCCTTCGGGTTGGCGACGAACCGCAGCCGGCGGCGCTTGGCCGGCGCGGCCGCGACCTCGGGACCTTCCGGCGTCACCGCGGTGATGGTGCTGGCTGGCGCGGACATCTCAGCCCTCCTTCCGGGTACGCGGGTCGAGCAGCAGGTAGGCGATGTCGGCCATCAGGTTGGCGACCAGGACGGACAGCGTGATGACCAGGAAGATGCCCTGCATCAGCGGGTAGTCCTTGGAGCCGACCGCCTGGAAGAGGTTGTAGCCGATCCCCGGGTAGGAGAAGACGATTTCCACCAGCAGCGTGCCGCCGACGATGAAGCCGAGCGACAACGCGAAGCCGGAGACGTTCGGCAGCAGCGCGTTGCGGGCCGCGTAGCTGACCATCACCCGGCGCTCGGGCAGGCCCTTGGCGTGCGCGACGGTGATGTAGTCCTCGGAGGCGACCGTCACCATCATGTTCCGCATGCTCAGGATCCAGCCGCTGACCGAGGAGATCAGGATGGTGACCGCCGGCAGCAGGCTGTGCTGGATCGCGCTGCCGATGAACTCGCCGTTCCAGGACGGCACCAGGCCGGGCTCGTAGCCGCCGGACGACGGGAAGATGCTGCCCGGGCCGGCCAGCAGGGTGATCGCCAGCAGGCCGAGCCAGAAGTACGGGATCGACGACAGGAAAGTTGTCACCGGCAACAGCCCGTCCAGCCAGGAGCCGCGGCGCCAGCCGGCCAGCACGCCGAGCGACGTACCGATCATGAAGCTCGCGAACGTCGTGATCCCGACCAGCGCGATCGTCCACGGCAGGCTCTGGCTGAGGATCTCCGAGACCGGCGTGGGGAAGAAGGTGAACGACAACCCGAGGTCGCCGCGGAACACCTGGCCCCAGTAGTCGACGTACTGGCTCCACAGGCTGGCGTCCTTGTCGAGGCCGAACAGCACGTAGAGCGAGTTGATCGCCTCGGTGCTCATCTGCCCCTGGAACTTGTTGATCAGCGAGGTGACCGGGTCGCCGGGGATCATCCGCGGGATGAAGAAGTTGATGGTCAGCGCGGCCCAGGCGGTGAAGAGGTAGAAGGCGACGCGTTGCAGCAGGAACTTCACTTCGCCGCTCCTTCCTCGTACAGCCAGCACGCGGCCCAGTGACCGTGGTTCGTGGGTAGGTCGAAGCGGGGCGGAAGGTCGGTCGAGCACTTCGGCATCGCGTGCACGCAGCGCGGGTGGAACCGGCAGCCGGTCGGCGGAGCGATCAGGCTCGGCGGTTCGCCGCTGCCACGGTCCTCCTCGGACTGGAGATCGCCGACCCGGTCCAGCCGGTCCGGGTCCGGCGCGCTCTCGATCAGCAGCCGGGTGTATGGGTGGGCCGGGTTCTGCGTGACGGTCTCGGAGTCACCGCCCTCGACCATCCGGCCGGCGTACATCACCAGCGTCTCGTCGGCGAAGTAGCGGGCCGACGCGATGTCGTGGGTGATGTAGAGGATGGCCAGGTTCAGCCGTTCCTTCAGGTCGCGCAGCAGGTTCAGCACACCGAGCCGGATCGAGACGTCGAGCATCGACACCGGCTCGTCGGCGAGCAGCGCCTCCGGGTCGGCGCCGAGCGCGCGGGCGATCGACACCCGCTGACGCTGACCGCCGGACAGTTCGTGCGGGAACTTGTCCAGGTAGCGCTCCGGGGGAGTGAGTTGCACCCGGAGCAGCAGGTCGCGCAGGTTCTGCTCGAGCTCGGCGGCCGATTCACCAGCCCGGCCGTGGATCTTCAGCGAACGGGTCAGGTGGTACCGCACGGTGTGCGTCGGGTTCAGTGACGCGAACGGGTCCTGGAAGATCATCTGCACCCGGCGGCAGTACGCGCGGAACTTGCGGCCGCCCTTCACCGTGACGGTCTCGCCGTGCAGGCGGATGTCTCCCGCCGTCCGTCCGTACAGCTGGGCGAGCAGGCGGGCGACGGTCGACTTGCCCGAACCGGACTCGCCGACCAGCGCGGTGACCCGGCCCCGGCGCAGCGTGAGCCGGATGTCGTCGACCGCGTGCACGACCTTGCGCTCCTTGGTGAGCAGGTCGCGGACTCCCCGCCGTACCGGGAAGTGCTTGGTGAGGCCTTGAGCCTCGAGGACCACCTCGGTGTCGGTAACCGTCATGGGACTCCAATCGTGGTACCGCGGCGCCGGGGGACATCCCGGCGCCGCGGTACGGCGGTCACTGGGCGCCGGCGGGCTTCAGGTTCAGGACGATCTGCAGCGCGTTCTGCTGGGTCGGCTGAGCAGGCGCGTACTGGTTCTGCTCGTCCGGCCAGCCCTCCCAGTTCTTGGTGCTGTAGAGACCGCCGACGTTCGAGGCCGAGGTCGGCACGACCGGCATCTGCTCGACCATGATCTTCTGCAGCGTGTTCAGCGCCGCGGTCCTGGTCGCGTCGTCGGTGGCGTTGGCGTACTGGTCCAGCGCCTTGGTCGCCTCCGGGCTGCTGAACCGGCCGTAGTTGCCGCTCACCCCGCCCTTGCCGACCGGCTTCAGGATCTTGCCGTCCATGATGTTCTGGTAGATGTCGTACGGCGTCGCGCCGCCGTTGGTCCAGTGCATCCCGGCGTCGAAGTTGCCCTCGTCGAACGCCTTGAACCAGGCGTCCTGGTTGGCCTTGTCGACGGTCGCCTTGATGCCGATCGTGGACAGGTTGTCCTTGATGATCTCGAGGTCGGTGATGTAGTCGGACCAGCCGGCCGGGTCGGTCAGCGTGATCGTGACCGGCTTGCCGGTCGGGTCCTTGAGCACGTCGCCCTCGAGCTTGAAGCCGGCGTCGGCGAGCTCCTTCTTGGCGCCCTCGACGTCGACGGAGTGCAACTTGTCCTTGAACTCCGGCGCGATGAACGATTCACCGGCCGGGGTCGGGATGCCGGTGATCGACTCGACCTTCGGGTAGAAGTAGCCGGCCTCGCCCTGCATGAAGATGTCGTCGCGGTTGATCACCTTGTCCATCGCCCGCCGCAGCGCCGGGTTGTCGAAGGGCTTGCGGGTGGTGTTGATCCACAGGCCGTGGATGCCCAGGTTCGCCGGGAACCACAGCTTGTGGTGCTCGGGGTCCTTGTCCTGGTAGACGGCCTTCACGTTCGGGACGAAGACGAAGCTCCACTCCGACGCGCCGTTGGCCAGCGCGGTGGTCTGCGCGTTGTTGTCGTTGTACGACGTGTACCGCAGCTCCTTCACCTTCGGCAGGTCCTGCCAGTACGAGTCGCGGACGGACAGCGTGGTCGTCTGCGGGGTGAACGACTTCACCGTGTACGGGCCGGTGCCGACCGGGCTCTTCAGCGTGTCCTGGCTCGGGTCCTTGAGCGTCGACCACTGGTGCTTCGGCACCACGAACACGGTCAGGATCTTGTTCTGGTTGACGAACTGGGACCGGGTGAAGGTCAGGTCGACCTTGTTGCCGGACGCGGTGATAGCGCCGTACGGGATGGCGTCCTGGTTCAGCCCCTCGTTGTCCTTGCGGAGCTGGAACGAGTACGCGACGTCGTCGGCCGTCATCGGCTTGCCGTCGGAGAACTTCACGCCGTCGCGGATGGTCAGCGACAGCTTGGTGAAGTTGTCGGCCCACTTCCACTCGGTGGCCAGCCAGGGCTTGCCCGGCTCGGTCGGCTTGATGCCGTTGACCATCACCAGCGGCTCGAAGATCATCCACCGGTACCCCAGCGAGGCACCCGAGGAGGAGCCGAGGAACGGGTTGTGGTTCTCGGTCTGCGGGCCGTTCGGCATCCCGACGTTCAGCACCGTGGCGGCGCTGCCGGATCCGCTCGTCGTGGTGCTCCCGTCCCCGCTACTACAGGCAGCCAATGTGGCTGCCGCGAGCAGGCCCGTCAGGGCCAGCGCGACTGTGCGTCGTGCTCGCATCGGTTCCTCCTGTGCATCTGTTGGCGGATTGCTCACGCCTGAGCCGCGTGAGCGAGTGCATCGTGGCGTGAGAACGCTCTCATGGGAAGAGCGAACGCCTTAACGGATCGATCTCAGGGGTTCGCCGGCGGCGGGACAGGGGCAGCTGCCCCGCCGCCGGAGTCTCAGGAACGCCGGTGTCTCGGGGCGGGTTTCGGCGATCTCGACGGTGACTTCTTCGGGGCGGTTGAGCTGCGGACCACCAGCGTGGTCGGCAGCACTTGCGGGTCCTCGGGCAGCGGAGTGCCGCCGAAGTACCCCATCAGCATCCGGGCCGCCGCCTGGCCCATCTGGCGCATCGGCTGATGCACCGTGGTCAGCGGGGGCTCGGTGTGCTCGGCGTACGGGATGTCGTCGAACCCGACCACCGAGACGTCGTCCGGCACGTTCCGCCCGGCCTCCCGGACGGCCTGGATGGCGCCGCCGGCGGACAGGTCGTTGTGGGCGAAGATCGCGTCGAACTCGAGTTTCTGGTCGAGGGCGTGCTGGACGCCGCGGCGGCCGCTCTCGTGGGTGAAGTCGCCTTCGAACACGAGCCTCTGGTCGAGCTCGATCCCGGCTTCGGCGTAGGTGTCGCGGAAGCCGTCCAGGCGTTCGTGCGTGCAGCCGAACCGCTCGACACCGGTGATCACCAGCGGCCGCTGCCGGCCGAGCTCGAGCAGGTGCCGGGCGGCCGACTCGCCCCCGGCCCGGTTGGTGGTGGCGACGGACGGGAACTGCGGCCGCTTGGCCCGATCGTCGATCAGTACGACGGGCAGGCCGCGCGCATGGAGTTGCTCGATGTAGGTGAGCGTGCCTTCGGGCTCTATCACCAGCAGGCCGTCGAACGACTGGGCCGAGACCTGGGAGGCGAACTGGTGCATCGACTCCTCACCCCGGTTGAAGGTGAACAGCAGCAGCCCGTAGCCCTCGCTCTCGACCACATCGACGGCGCCCTGCAGGACCTCGCCCATCCATGGCCAGGTCAGCGAGGGGACGAGCATGCCGACGATCCGGGTCCGGCCGCGGGCCAGGCCGACCGCGCGGGCGCTCGGCACGTAGCCGAGCTCGGCAATCACCTGGCGGACCCGCTCGGCGGTGCGCAGGTCGAGCTCACCTTTGCCGTTGAGGACGCGCGAAACCGTCGTCTTGCTGACGCCGGCACGCGCTGCGACATCGGCGATGGTGATCGACAAGGCACTGCTCCCCTCGGGCGGGTGCGGCCCCGGCCTGGTCGGCCGGAACCGGTTTCGGAAGCGGTTCCGTAGAGTGAATCCGAGGGGGCGGCAACCGTCAATCACGGGACGGTAACGAATCAGGTCTTAGTTCACGACCTGCATGAAGGCCGTCTTCCGGGCTACCGGTGTGGCGTGATGAACTTCGCGTGAGCGGCCTGCCTGAGGCCGGACCAGGTAGGGGTAGACGGCATGGATGTACGGCGGACCACTGTGCGCGACATGCGGCGGTCCAACCGGTCGGCGCTGCTGACCACCATCTACCGGGAGGGTCCGCTCAGCCGGCACGAGCTGGGCCTGCGCACGTCGCTGAGCGCCGCGAGCGTGAGCAACCTGGTCAGCGAGCTGATCGCCGAGGGCGTCGTCGAGGAAGCCGGATCGGTCGACTCCGAAGGCGGCCGCCCGCGTGTGCTGCTGCGGGTCTCACCAACGTTCCGGTACGTCGTGGGCGCTGAGGTCGGCGAGACCCGGGTGAAGGTCGAGCTGTTCGATCTCGCGATGAACGTGCTGGCGAGTGCCGAGTACCCGATCGACGCACCGCAGCCCGCGGTGGTCGTGAAGCACGTCCTGGAAGGGCTTTCGACGGTCATCGCCTCGTCCGGCGTCCGGTCCGACCTGATCCTCGGGGTCGGAGTCGGGGTCGCCGGCGTGGTCGAGGGCAACGCCGTCGTCGATGCGCAGACGCTCGGCTGGGACGCCGTACCGCTGCGGGAGATGATTGCCGAGAGCACCGAGATTCCGATCCAGGTGGACAACGGCGCGAACATGCTGGGCCAGGCCGAGATGTGGTTCGGCGCCGGCCGTGGAGCGACCGATGCCGTGGTCGCTCTGATCGGTTCGGGGGTCGGCGCGGCGTTGGTTGCCGACGGCTCCAGTTATCGCGGAACCCGCAGCAGTGCAGGAGAATGGGGCCACATGACGATCGCGTACGGCGGTCGCCAGTGCCGGTGTGGAGCGCTTGGCTGCCTGGAGGCCTACGCCGGCGCCGAGGCTGTCCTCGAGCGATACCGCGAGGCCGGTGGAACCGTGTCGGCGACCGATGAGGAGGCGGCTCTCGTCGAGCTGCTCGACGCCGTCGGTACGTCGGAAGTCGCGGCAACGATCGTGGACGCGACAGTCGGGTACCTGGCCGCGGGCGTCGCGAATCTCGTGAACCTGGTCAACCCGGAGCGGATCGTGCTCGGCGGATGGGCCGGACTGTTGCTGGGGGAGCGGTACCTGGACGACCTGCGGGCGGCTGTTGGTCAGCACGCGTTGCGGCAGCCGTACTCGCAGGTGTCGATCGAGCTGTGTGAACTCGGCAGGGACGCGGTCGCTTTGGGCGCCGCGACCCTGCCGGTTCTCCGATTGCTACGCGATGGCGGCGTTGTGCCGGCGCGTAGCTAGACGTTCCACTTCTGGTTGGCTGCTCCGGAGCAGGTCCAGGTCTGCAAAGGAGTTGCGTTGGCCGAGTTGTTGCCGGTGACATCGAGGCACTTGTTCGCCTGTGGGTTCACCAGGTCCCGGCCGGACGTGTAGACCCATTGCTGGGCACCGGTCCCGTTGCAGGTCCAGAGCTGGACTTTGGCGCCGTCGGCAACGGATCCGGCGTTGACGTCGAGGCACTTGCCCAGCGCGCGGATCGTGCCGTCACCGGGACGGCTCCACTGCTGGGCGTTGGTGCCGTTGCAGTCGTACAGTTGGACCGGCGTACCGTCCGCGGTGTTGGCGGCGGCGACGTCGACGCACTTGCCGGCCAGGCCGGTGATCGGTGTGCCGCCTGAGCTGCTGCCGATGGTGGAGACGCGGACGTAGTCGATCGTCATCGTCTGCGGCAGGACCGTCGTACCGTCGGGGTAGCCGGGCCAGTTCCCGCCGACCGCGACGTTCATGATCATGAAGAACGGGTGGTTGAAGACCCAGGCGTTGCCGTTGAGGTCGGCCGGCGTCCGTTGCTGGTACTGGACGCCGTCCACGAACCACTTGATCGAGTTCGGCTCCCAGTCGACCCGGAAGGTGTGGAAGTCGTCGGCGAACGCCCACCCGTTCGGATGGTTGTACGCGGCCCCGATCCCGCCGGCGCCGGCGTAGCCCGGTCCGTGGATCGTGCCGTGCACGGTCGCGGGCTCGCGGCCGATGTTCTCCATGATGTCGATCTCGCCGTCGTTCGGCCAGTTGCCGCCGCCGAGCATCCAGAACGCCGGCCAGATCCCTTGGGTCCTGGGGATCTTGATCCGGGCCTCGAACCGGCCGTAGGTCTGGGTGAAGGTCTGCGCGGTGAGCAGCCGGGCCGACGTGTACTCGCAGGTGCCGTAGTGGCACTGGTGCCCGCCGCTCTCGCGGCGCGCGGTGATGACCAGGTTGCCGTTGCCGTCGAGCGCGGAGTTGCGGGTGCTGTTGGTGTAGTACTGGCGTTCGTTGTTGCCCCAGCCGGAGCCGCCGATGTCGTAGCGCCACTTCGACTGGTCGGGCGCCTGGCCGGCGGGACCGTCGAAGTTGTCCTCCCAGATGGTCGCCGTCGGTGCGGCGGCCGCCTGGGGATCGGCGTTGGCGGGGGACTGGAGCAGTGCGGCGCCGACCAATGCGGCGCCGATCGCGACGAGCGCCGTGATGCGGGAACGCTTCATGATGCCTCATTTCTCGCGGGGGCGGTCGGGAGACAGGGCTCGGCCGGGATCTTGCTGTGAGAACGCTTTCACGTCAAGGTCGGGACTAAATAAAAGACGTGAAAAAAGTTCGGGTCTGCCGTTGACACACCTATATACGGATGGTTACCTCTTGCTGACCACCTGTTGCGGCGCGGGCAGACGCCGGAACCCCCGAAACCCTTCTAGCCAAGGGAGAACCGCCCCATGCCCGCGAACGGGACACTTCGTCGTGCCCAGCTGTGGCGACGACGCCTCCTGCCGGCCGCGGTTGCCGCTGCGTGCGTCGGCGCCGTCCTCAGTGTCGGAAATCCGCCACCCGCGCAGGCCGCCGGTGAGCAGGTGAACATCTGGCTGACCACCACGAACGACTCGGCCGGCCGCAACGTCACCCGCGGCCTGCAGCAGCAGACGCCGGTCAACTTCGGCCCGGCCGGTGGCACCGCGAACCAGACCATCACGGTCAACGAGAACACGACGTACCAGTCCTTCGAAGGCGGCGGCGCGTCGTTCACCGACAGCGCTGCCTGGCTGCTGAACAGCAGCAACACGATCACCGCGGCCACCCGCGACCAGGTGATGCGCGACCTGTTCGACCCGGTCAACGGGATCGGCCTCGCCTTCGTCCGCAACCCGATGGGCGCCTCCGACCTGGCCCGCTTCAACTACTCCTACGACGACACCTGCTGCGACCTGAACGACTTCAGCATCAACCACGACCTGGCGGACGTGGTGCCGCTGACCAAGAAGGCGCGGCAGCTCAACCCGGCGCTGAAGGTGAAGGGCGCGCCGTGGAGCTCGCCGGCCTGGATGAAGGACAACAACAAGTTCACCAACCGCGGCTGGCTGAAGTGGGAGTACTACCCGATGTACGCCCAGTACTTCGTCAAGTACGTCCAGCAGAACGAGGCCCAGGGCAACCACATCGACTACGTCTCGGTGCAGAACGAGCCGACCTGCTGCGGCACCGACGACACCGGCTACGCGTCGATGAACTGGAACGGCTCCGGCCTGCTCGAGTTCACCAAGAACCACCTGATCCCCGCGTTCCGGGCGGCCGGCCTCACCACCAAGGTGATGATCCTGGACTACAACTGGGGCAACTACAACGACCTCGGCTCGGCGCCGCTGGCCGACGCCGCGCTGCGCAACGACCCGCTGTTCGGCGGCATCGCCTGGCACGGGTACGGCGGTGACGTGAACCTGCAGACCCAGGTGCACAACCAGTACCCGGCCGTGAACCACTACATGACCGAGCACTCCGGCGGGACCTGGATCGCGAACCAGCAGGTCGAGGACATGAACAACCTGATCGACTACACCCGGAACTGGAGCAAGTCCTGGGTGAAGTGGAGCCTCGCCCTCGACCAGAACCATCTCCCGTACGTCGGCGCCGGCTGCAACGTGTGCACCGGTCTGGTGACGGTGCAGCGTGGCGGCAGCCGCGCGGGCCAGGTGGACAAGACCGTCGAGTACTACACGATGGGCCACCTGACGAAGTTCGTGAAGCCGGGCGGGGTCCGGGTCGAGTCGAACGCCAACAACTCGGTGAAGAACGTGGCCTGGAAGAACCCGGACGGGTCGAAGGCGCTGATCGCGTTCAACACCACCGGGAGCTCGCAGTCGGTGCGGGTGAACTGGGGATCGCAGTCGTTCATCTACACGCTGCCGACCAAGACGTCCGCGACGTTCACGTGGACGGGTTCGCAGAGCGGCGGCGGCACGGGTACGGCGATCACCGGGCTGGCCGGGAAGTGCATCGACGTCGCCGGGGCCAACAATGCGGACGGGACCGCCGTACAGCTCTATGACTGCAACGGTACGACGGCCCAGCAGTGGACTCGGCCTGGTGACGGGACGATCCGGGCTCTCGGCAAGTGTCTGGACGTGAGCGGTGGGTCGGTCGCCGACGGCGCTCGCGTTCAGCTGTGGACGTGCAACGGCAGTGGTGCTCAGCAATGGACCTATACGAGCGGAAGAGATCTGGTGAATCCACAGGCGAACAAGTGTCTTGATGTGACCGGCAACAACTCCGCGAACGCGACGCCGCTGCAGATTTGGACCTGCACTGGCGCCGCCAACCAGAAGTGGACCGTCTGATGCGCCGGGTGGCGGCAGTCGCCGCATCCGTGATGCTCGGGGCCGGCTTGCTGGTTGTTTCGTCCCCGGCTCAGGCGGCGACCGGCACAATCACCGGGCTGGCCGGCAAGTGCGCTGATGTTGCCGGTGCCAACAGTGCGGACGGGACCGTCGTACAGCTGTATGACTGCAACGGGACCGCTGCGCAGTCGTGGACGCGTTCGTCCGATGGGACGATTCGGGCCCTGGGCAAGTGCTTGGACGTGAGCGGTGGCTCTACTGCGAACGGCGCTCGGGTCCAGCTGTGGACCTGCAACGGGAGTGGCGCGCAGCAGTGGACGTACACGTCCGGGCGTGACCTGGTGAATCCGCAGGCGAACAAGTGTCTTGATGTCACCGGCAACAACTCGGCGAACGCGACCCCGCTGCAGTTGTGGACCTGCACCGGCGCGGCGAACCAGAAGTGGAACGTCCCGGCGGCCGACGACGGTCCGCCGCCGACTGGCGGCGCTCCGATGGCGGCGGCGCCGTACCTCTATCAGGGTTGGGGCAGTCCGCCGAACCCGGCGACCGTGATGAATGCGACCGGGGTCAAGTGGTTCACGATGGCGTTCATCCTGTCCAATGGGTACTGCAACCCGATGTGGGACGGCCAGCGGCCGCTGACCGGTGGCGTCGACCAGCAGGCGATCAACGCGATCCGCGCGAACGGCGGAGACGTCGTCGTGTCGGTCGGCGGCTGGTCCGGGAACAAGCTCGGCCAAAGCTGCGGCAGTGCCGGTGAGCTGGCGGCGGCGTACCAGAAGGTGATCAACGCGCTGTCGCTGAAGGCGTTCGACGTGGACATCGAGGCGGGCGAGTTCACCAACGCGACCGTCCGGCAGCGGGTGATCGACGCGCTGAAGATCGTCGAGCAGAACAACCCGGGGATCGCGACGTACCTCACCTTCGGCACGTCGACCACCGGGCCGGACGGCGACGGCCAGGACCTGATCCGTCGCGGTGCGGCGTCCGGGCTGAACCTGGACGGCTGGGTCATCATGCCGTTCAACTTCGGCGGCGGTACGACGAACATGGCCACGCTGACCCGGCAGGCTGCCGACGGGCTGAAGAACCGGGTCCGGGACGCGTACGGGCTGAGCGACGACGCGGCGTACCGGAAGATCGGCATCTCCTCGATGAACGGCATCACCGACGTCGCCGGCGAGCGGGTCAACCTGTCGGACTTCGAGTCGATGCTGTCCTACGCGTCGCAGCACCACCTGGCGCGCTTCACCTTCTGGTCTGTCAACCGCGACCGTCCCTGCACCGGCGGCCCCGCCGACAGCTGCTCCGGCGTACCCCAGCAACCCTGGGACTTCACCAAGGTCATCGGCCGCTACCGCGGCTGACCTTCCACCCGGCAGCCACCCGTCTCCGGGCGGGTGGCTGTCGTGTTGGTTGACTCTCCGGCTACCGGAGGGTGGAAGGTTAGGGGCATGACGGCGACCGTGACTGTGGGCGAGTTCTCCCGCCTGACGCATCTGAGCGTGAAGACCCTGCACCACTACCACGAGATCGGGCTGCTGGCGCCCGCCTCCGTCGACTCGTCGTCCGGCTACCGCCGCTATGACACCGCCCAGGTCGACACCGCCCTCCTGATCCGCCGGCTCCGCGAGCTCCGCATGCCACTCCCAGAGGTCCGCCAGCTCGTCGAGACGAGCGACGGCACGGAGCGCGAGGAGACCCTCCGCGCCCACCTCGAGCGCATGGAGCAGGAGCTCGCCCACACCCGCGAGGTCGTCACCTCGCTGCGCGAGATGCTCACCCCGGGCCAGCCGGCGCTCGACGTGGAGTACCGCTTCATCCCTGCGTTCCGCGCGTACGGCGTCCGCGACCAGGTCGAGCGCGAGCTGATCGGGCCCTGGTGTGAGCGCACCTTCCGACAGTTGGGCGAGGTCGGCACCGCGCGTGGCATCTTCGCCACGTCCGGGGCGACGTACAGCGACGAGTTCTTCACCGACGACACCGGCGAGGTGGTCGCGTTCCTCCCGGTCGCCCCCGACCAGGAGCCGGCCGACGGCGTCGAGCTCGTCGACCTCCCCGGTCGGTTCTTCGCGATCGCCGTACACGCCGGACCCCTGACCGACTTCGACCGCACGTACGGCGCGCTCGGCAGTCACGTCGCCGAACACTGCGAGGTCGCACCCGGACCGATCCGGGAGCTGTACGTCGTCAGTCCGGGCGACGTGGACGACCCGGCCGCCTGGCGAACCGAAATCTGCTGGCCGATCCAGCGCATCCCCGCACCGAAAGGCTGAAATATGTCCGTCTCCATCGCCCAGGTCACCATCGACAGCGACAACCCGCGCGACCTCGCCGCCTTCTGGTCCGCCGTCCTCGAGCAGGAGATCGACGACTACGGAAACGAGTTCGTCGCCACCGTCGGCCGGGCCGGCGGGAGCACCACACCGCTGATGTTCATCAAGGTCCCCGAAGGCCGCAACGGCAAGAACCGCCTGCACCTGGACCTCGCCACGGCCGAGTGGTCCGCCGAGATCGACCGCCTCGTCGGCCTGGGCGCCAAGCGCCTCGACGAGTACGACGAGTTCGGCACCCACTGGATCACCTTCGCCGACCCCGAAGGCAACCTCTTCGACCTCGCCGAGATCCGCTAGACCGATCGGTAGCGGTTGCCGTCGACCGTCGCCCGGCCGTCGTCGGCCAAGTCGTTGAGGTGAGCTCGCGCCTGTGCCACCGGCCAGCGGAAGGCACGGCCGAGCTCGCCGGGCGTCGTCTGCAGCATCGTGCTCAGGAAGCGCTCGGTGGCTCGGGCGTGGTCGGGCCCGCCGCCTACCTCGAACTGGTCGCAGGTGAGAGTGATCAGGGCGGCGGGCCAGCCGGACGCGGTCTCGTGGACGCCGGCCGTGGTGATGAGAAGGTTGCGCTGGAGCTCGGTGATCGCGCGTTGGTAGCGGCTGCGGTCGCCGATCAGTGCGCGGACGGTCGCGCTCGGCAACGGCTCTGCGGCGACCGCTTTGGCGATCTCGTGGGCTGCGGGCGAGAGATCGAGCGTCTCGTGATCGCTGGGGTGGCCGGCTGCCGGGTAGAGCGCTGCGAGGAGATCCGGTGCGAGGAACGATCCTCGGCCGCCGAGATAAGCGCCGTACCAGGCGAGTCCCTGGCGTGGCAGCTCGTCCTTCCAGGTCCAGACGCGCTGCTCGTTCGTCCCCATGCCTTCGCCGAACGGCGGCTCGTCCTCGCCGGCTACCGCCTCCCACAGTGACGGCACGGCGGCGCGCGGTGCCGGGAACAACGCCGCGAACCCCACGTCGTCGACGAACGCGGCAGCCCGCTTGATCGACCCGACCCGCCGCCCCCGCACCCACCACCGGGCAGCCCGCGCCCGCCCAAGCTCTGCATCGACTGTCACCACGCCAGCCAATCACTGTCCGCCGACAGTTCCAGCCAGGGTCCGGCAGATCCCCCGGTGGGGGGAGGTGATTCCCTCTCCGGCGGGAGTCCGACGTGCGACGCCCGTTCGTATCGTCGAGCCATGACTGCCCCCGGTTCCGTACGCCGCTGGCCGGCGTACCTGCTGGCTTTGCTCTTTGCCGGGTATGCGGCCGGGAAAGCCGCCTTCGCCCTGCAAGCCCGGCTGGGCTTCCCGAGCGGGCCGCCGGTGTCCGAGGCGGAGACTGCGGGCTACTTCCTCGACCCGACCCTCGCGCAGTGGCTCGCGTGTGCGTCCGGCGTACTCGGTGCGTGCATCGCCATCGCTTCCGTTTCGGCTCGGGGTCGCGGGGTGCCAAGACCCTTGATGCTGGTCGTGCTGGCGGTCATGACGCTGGCCGTCCTCGGTGGTGGCGGGGTCATGCTGGTGGACGGGTTCGTCGGCATCGGCGTCGGTTGGCAGTGGTACCACGGAGTCGTTGGCCTGGTTGCGATCGCCTTGTGCCTGGAGATGTTCCGCTCCTACGCGATGACAACCCGTGCCGCGCGCTGACCGCACGCGTGCGGCTGGCTACGGCGCGGCCGCACTCTCCGCCGCGTACGGATCGATGAAGCTCGCCCAAGCACTCGGCGCCAACGCACTGGCCGACAAGGACCCGCTCCCGCCCGACCTGCGCGAACGACTGCTCACCCGGGACCCACTCTTCGTCGCCAGCCACTGGGCGCTCGCCTGCGCGGCGGTCGTCGGCGTGATCGTCGCGCTGGCCACCGTCCGGCCGTGGGGTACGTCGCGTGCACGCCGGCTACTCGTGGTGGCGACCACGACTCTGGGCATCCTCATGATGGCCCGATCGCTCGGAGTTGTCGGGTTCGGCTTCGTCGGGGATGTCCTCGTGTTGACCGGAGTACGACCGGCACGGCCCGAGTACGCCGTACTGGCTCGGGACCTGGCGTGGTGGGACCTGTTGTTGTGGTCGCCGTTCTTCCTGCTGTGGGGTGCGTGCTGGGTGACCGCCGGCCGAGGGCTCCGGCGTGCCGAACGTGAGCGGTCGTGACCGTTGAGACACGGGCGGGCGGGTGTGGGCGCCGGGCATTGCCAGGGCCGCGCTCGCGGAGCAGTGTGGGTTCCGACCGGTGGCGCCACCGGGGCGCTGCCCTGAGGGGTAAGGGGGTGGACCGTGTACGCGCGTTCCACCACGATCAACGCCAAGCCGGGGTCGATCGACGCCGGCATCGCGCAGGTGCGCGACGAAGTGATGCCCATGATCCTGGACATGGACGGCTGTATCGGGCTGTCCATGCTCGCCGACCGGGAGTCAGGCCGGTGCATCGCCACCAGCGCCTGGCAGTCGGAGGAGGCGATGCGGGCCAGCGACGAAGGGCTCCGGTCCGTCCGCGAACGGATCGCCGAGACGATGGGCGGTGGCAGCCCCAAGGTCGAGGAGTGGGAGATCGCCGTACTGCACCGCGACCACCGCTCGGGTGAGGGCGCCTGCGTCCGCGCGACCTGGGTGAAGGTCGACCCGACGAACCTGGACCGGTCGATCGACGTCTACAAACTGGCCTCACTGCCGCGGATGGAAGACCTGGCAGGCTTCTGCAGCGCCAGCCTGCTGATCGACCGCGCCTCCGGCCGGGCGGTCTCGTCCGTCACGTACGACAGCCAGGAGGCGATGGACAGCAACCGCGAAGCCGCCGCCTCGATGCGCTCCGCCACCACCAAGGAAGCCGGCGCCGAAGTCCTCGACGTCTGCGAGTTCGAACTGGCCATCGCCCACCTTCGCGTCCCCGAACTCACCTGACCCCACCACCCACCGCACGGCCCGGAACCCCCTCCGGGCCGTCCTCATCCACCTCCACCCCTCCGGCGCTCGCCTCGGCCGCCCGTGCCCCATCCGGCGCTCGCCTCGGCTACCCCCGCCGCCCTGCTTGGCTACCCCGGGCCGCATCAGTCCATCGTGTCGAGGTGGGCTTCGAGGGCGTCGAGGCGGGAGCGCCAGAGGTCGCGGTACGGCTCGAGCCAGGCGTCGATCTCGGCCAGCGGGGCGGGGCTCAGCCGGTACCAGCGGCGCTGGGCGTCGTGGCGGACTTCGACCAGCCCGGCGTCACGCAGTACCTTCAAGTGCTTCGACACGGCCGGCTGGCTCATCGACAGTTCCTCGACCAGCTCGCCGACCGGGCGCTCCCCAGTCCGCAGCAGGTCCAGGATCTCCCGCCGCCGCCCCTCCGCGAGCACTTCGAACGTACTTGCCATACGAGGAATATACGTCGATCCACCCTCAGAGCGGGTGCCCGAACGTCGCCGTGAACGCTTCCTCGAACAACCTGCGCAGGTCCGGCTCACCGTCCTCGGCCGCCCACCGCAGCAGGGCGATGTGAGCAACTCCCAGGCACGCACTGGCCGCGGCCCGCGCCTGGAACTCGCTCGCCGGATCTTCCGAGCCGGCTGTCAACGCAGCGACGAGCGCCTCCTGAGTGGCGTACTGACTGTCGAGGTGACGGGCGCGCAGAGCCTCGGTCGCGATCATCAGCCGCAACCGAGCGAGGTGGAACTCCTTGTCCGCGATCGCCTGGTCGTACGTCGCGATGAGCGTCCGAGCAATCCGTACGACGAGGGGCTCGTCGGCTCGCAGTTCGTTGACAGTCGCGGCGGCCTGCTGGTCGAAGTCGTCGTACAGGACCAGGTCCTCCTTCGTGGCGAAGTGCCGGTAGACCGTCATCGCCGAGACACCGGCGGCTTCGGCGACGTCGTTGACCGTGGTCGCGTCGTACCCGCGTTCCATGAACAGCCGGATCGCCTGTCGCTGGATCGTGTGCTTCGTTTCGCTGCGACGACGTGCCCTCAGGTTCATGTGATAGATACTAACATCATGAGAGTATCTAACAGTTCTGACAGGGTGGCGTTGGTGACCGGTGCCTCGCGAGGGATCGGGCGAGCGATCGCGGAGCGGTTGGCTGCGGATGGGGTCGAGGTGGCTGTGCACTACAACAGCGACAAGGCCGGAGCCGAGGAGACGCTTGCTCGGATCGGTCGCGGGTTCCGGATCGGTGCGGAGCTCGGGGTGCCTGGTGATGTGGAGGGGTTGGTCGCGCAGCTCGAGGCCGGTCTGGCCGGTCGGCCGCTCGACATCCTCGTGAACAACGCTGCCGCCCCACCGGCCGGTCCGATCGAGACGGACACCGTTGAGGCGTTCGATCGGCTGTTCGCGGTCAACGTGCGAGCGCCGTACTTCCTCATTCAGCGGGTGCTGCCGCTGCTGCGGGACGGCGGCCGGATCATCTCGGTCTCGACGGTCGCCACCCGGATGGCGAACCCGACCCAAACCTCCTTCGCCATGACCAAAGCCGCCCTCGAAACCATGACCCGCACCCTCGCCCAGTCGCTGGGGCCACGCGGCATCACCGTCAACGCGGTCGCCCCCGGAGCCACCCGCACCGACGCCAACGCGGCCTTCTTCGCCACCCCCGGCCTGACCGACGCCATCACTGCGCTGACCGCCCTCAACCGCCTCGGCCGCGCCGAGGATGTCGCTGACGTCGTCGGCTTCCTGGCCTCGGACCAGGCCCGCTGGCTGACCGCCCAGACCTTCGAAGCCTCCGGCGGCCTCTTCCTCGGCCCTCAAGTCGCGTGAGGTCGCGCAGTTGATGGTGGAATGAGGCCCGCTGGTCTGGGTCTCCGCTCGTCGGAGCTGAGCTGTGGTCAGTTGGTGAGATAGGTGACCACGGCTCGGATTCGGCGGTTGTAGCCGGGGGTGTGGGTGAGGCCGAGTTTGTCGAAGATGGCGTTGGCGTGTTTCTCGACGGCGCTGGAGGAGATGAACAGACGCTGCGCGATCGCGCTGTTGTTGTGCCCCTCGGCCATCGCCGCGAGGACCTCGCGCTCTCTCGCACTCAGCCGTTCCAGCGGGTCGGTGTGGGTGGTGCGGGACAGCAGTTGCCGCACCACCTCCGGGTCCAGCGCCACCCCACCGGACCCGACCCGCTCGAGCGCATCGAGGAACTCCTCGACCCGCATCACCCGATCCTTCAGCAGATAACCGATCCGTGCCTGCCCGGAGGTGATCAGCTCACTCGCATACGACCTCTCGACGTACTGCGACAACACGAGGACCCCCACCGACGGCCAGGTCTCCCGGATCGCCAACGCGGCCCGCAGTCCCTCGTCGGTGTGGGTTGGTGGCATGCGTACGTCGACGCACACAACGTCAGGCAGAACCCCGTCATCGGCCCCCGCGCGCACCGCCGCCACCAACGCGTCCCCGTCCCCGACCGCCGCCGGCACCTCATGCCCTTCCTCAACCAGCAGCCGAACCAGGCCCTCCCGCAACAATGTCGAGTCCTCCGCCAAGATCACCCGCACAACTCCTCCTCCGTCCCAGCCGCCAACCGCGTAGCCGATGAGTGGGGTTTGGGGACGGTGCAGGGGAACTCGGCGTGGATGGTGGTGGGGCCTCCGGGCGGGCTGGTGATGGTGAGGTGGCCGTCGGTGGCGGCTACTCGGCCGGCCAGGCCGGTGAGGCCGCGGCCGTGGGGGTCGGCGCCGCCGTGGCCGTCGTCGGTGATGGTGATCAGGATCCTCGCGTCGTCTGTGTCGTGTGTGGAGTCGGCGGTGAGCGCCGGACTGGTGAGGGTGACATCGATGTGGGTGGCGTTGGAGTGTTTGGTGGCGTTGGTGAGTGCTTCGGAGACGACGAAGTACGCCGCCGTCTCAAGGTCCGGTGGTGGGCGGTCGGGGAGGTCGTACTGCAGTTGCACCGGGATGCTGGAGCGCTCTGCGAGGACGGCGATCACGTCGCGGAGGCCGAGTTGATCCAGGACGGTCGGGTAGACCCGCCAGGCGACGTCACGGAGATCCGCGAGCGCGAGCTCGGACTCCTCGTGTGCCTGGCGGACCAGTTCGGCGGCTTGCGCCGGATCGCGGGTCCGGCGGGCGCGGCTCAGGAGCAGGCCGAGGGCGACCAGGCGTTGCTGGACGCCGTCGTGCAGATCGCGCTCGATCCGGCGACGCTCGTCGTTCACGACCTCGACCACCTCGGCCCGGCTCACGGTCAGCTCGGAGATCCGGCGGGTGAGCGTCTCCTCGACGGACGGCACCAGGTGGCGCCGGGCGAGCCGGGCGTCCAGGTCGACGACGCCGATCAGCCCCATCACGTTCAGATAGAGCAGTAGGGCGCCAGGAACCGACGCGACCGCGAGCGTGCCGGTGCTGACTCGGCCGGCGCTCTCGATGAAGCCCCAGGTCCCGTCCAGGGCCCAGGCGCTGATCATCGTCCCCGCGACGACCAGCCCGTACAGAAGTAACAGCACGACGAGGCCGCCGAGCCCGCCGATCGCAAAGCGTCTGAGGATGTAGCCGTACGCCGAGCGGTCGGTGAACGGGCCGAGATCCCGGATCTCGTGGAACGTGCCGAGCCGGCGCTGCTCGACCACTGCAAGTTGCCGTGCGCAACGATGATTGAACGCCTCGACCGAGCGGCGGGCGCGTGGTGTTGCGAGGACCGGAACCAGCGCCAGCGCCGACAGGAGCACGAAGCACAGCTCGACGACAGCTGTGAGCGTGCCGGACATCAGACCCGCCAGGGTCGCGATGCTCCGTCGCAGGAGGCCGTGTCGTTGCTGCATGCACGCAAGAGTAGTGGGCACAGGACAAGAGGAAACTGCGGTTTTCCTCAGTTCTGTACTGTGGAAAATCCCAGCAAAAGACGGCGGTTGGCTTCAATGTGCGGACATCGTCCGCACGCCTACCGTCGTCGCCATGTTCACGACGAATCAGGTGATGATGACCGCGCTGCAAGCGACGCACGAGCCGACCGGAGGTGTGGCCGGATGGGCGATCGGCTTGATGGAGAAGCTCGGTGCACCGGGCGCCGGGCTCGCGGTAGCGCTGGAGAACTTGTTTCCGCCCCTGCCCAGCGAGGTGATCCTGCCGCTGGCCGGGTTCGCCGCCAGCCGGGGTGACCTGGGTCTCATCGACGCGATCATCTGGACCACGATCGGCTCGGTCGTCGGTGCGCTGGCTCTGTACGGCGTGGGCGCCGGACTGGGCCGTGATCGGACCAGGGCGCTGGCGGGGAAGCTGCCGCTGGTCAAGGTGGAGGACGTCGACAAGGCCGAGGACTGGTTCAACCGGCACGGGCCGAGGGCCGTGCTGATCGGGCGGTTGGTGCCGGTGGTGCGAAGCCTGATCTCGGTTCCGGCCGGCGTGGAACGGATGTCGGTGCCGCTGTTTCTCATGCTGACGGCGGTCGGCAGCCTGACCTGGAACTCGTTGCTGATCATCGCCGGGTATCAACTCGGTGAGCGGTGGCACGTGGTCGAGTCCTCGGTGGGCGTCTTCCAATGGGTCGTGATCGCGGGTGCGGTGGCGGCGGTGACGTGGTTCGTGGTTGTCAAGGTTCGGGCCAGGCGTTCGGAATCTGAGAAAGTCAAGTAGGAAGCTCGACTTTGGCTAGTCTCGATCCATCACTGCCGAGCTCAGGAGATGGGTCAGATGCCCTCAGTCGCGTTCGAACCGCAGGTCGTGCCGGATCCGCCGGTGTGGCCGCAGTCTGTCGTCACCGTGGTGGGCAACCCCCGGGCCGGGTCACGGACCGCGGTGGCGGCCGCCTCGGTCGCCGAACTGCTTGCGTCCGAGCTCGGGACGCCGTACCGGATCGATGAGCTCGTGGATCTGGTGACGTTTGCGCCGGCGATCTTCGAGGGGGAGAACGCGGGGGAGGAGCAGCGGGCGGCGCTGGAGAACGCGATCGATCTGGTGTCGTCGGCGTCGGTGCTCGTGGTGGGGACGCCGGTGTACAAGGGCAGTTATACGGGGTTGTTGAAGAGCTTCCTGGATGTGCTGAAGCCGCAGGCGTTGGCGGGGGCGGTTGTGGTACCGGTCACCGTCTCTGCGGCGCCGAGCCACAAATTGCTGGCGGATCAGCATCTGCGTCCGGTGCTCGCGGAGTTGGGTGCGAGTGTGCCGGTGCCTGGCGTGATCCTGGAGGAGCGGGACCTCGAGGACCTGCAGGTCGTCCTCTCCGGCTGGATCCGCGAAAACGCCGGCATCGTCCAGGCCACCACCATCGCCCTCCAACCCGTCGCCGAGCCGACCCCAGCCCGTTAGCCATCGAGTCGACCCCGGCACGGTGGTCGTCGAGCCGGCTCCAGTCCGGTGGCCGTCGGGCTGACCCGAGCCCGGTGGCCGTCGAGCCGGCTCCAGTCCGGTGGTCGTCGGGTCGGCTCCAGTCCGGTGGGCGTCGTGCCGGTCCTAGTCCGTGGCTGTCGAGCGGGCCGGAGGCTGGTGGGTGGGGTGGGACGTTGGGCGGGTTGTTGTGGACGTTCGGCCCTGCTCGGGGCTGCGTGCTGGGGATGTGCTGAGGGTGCGGGTAAGTGCCCGCGGCGGGATGCGGCACTGGAGGGGTGGTCTCGATGACAGCTGCCATAGCGGTCTCTGGACTGGTGAAGGAGTTCGGGCCGAGCACTCGGGCTCTCGACGGTTTGGATCTGCAGGTCGAGGCGGGGGAGGTGCACGGGTTCCTGGGGCCGAACGGTGCTGGGAAGACGACCACGATCCGGGTGCTGCTCGGCTTGCTGCGTGCCGACGCCGGGCACGTCGTACTGCTCGGTGGTGACCCCTGGCGTGGCGCGGCGAAGCTGCATCGACGTCTTGCCTACGTTCCGGGGGAGGTGAATCTGTGGCCGAACCTGACCGGCGGCGAGGTGATCGACGTACTGGGCGACCTGCGGGGTGGCCTGAACGCACATCGCCGCGCGGAGCTGCTCGAGCGCTTCCAGCTCGATCCGACCAAGAAGATCCGGGCCTACTCCAAAGGCAACCGGCAGAAGGTCGCCTTGGTGGCTGCGTTCGCCTCCGACGTCGAGCTCTATCTTCTGGACGAGCCGACGTCAGGGCTGGATCCGCTGATGGAGGCGGCCTTCCAGGACCTGGTCCAGGAGCTGCGGACCGACGGACGAAGCGTCCTGCTGTCCAGCCACATCCTGGCGGAGGTGGAAGCGCTGTGCGACCGCGTCACGATCATCCGGTCCGGTCGTGCCGCCGAGAGCGGTACCTTCGCCGACCTGCGCCACCTCACGCGTACGTCGGTTGTGGTCGACACTGTCCAACCGCCGGAGTCGATCGCGACCTGGCCTGGCGTGCACGACGCCCGAGTCCACGACTGCCATGCGGAATTCAGCGTCGAACCGGACGACTTGAGCGACGTGCTCGGACGCCTGGTCGAGCTCGAGGTGCGGTCGATGATCACCTCGCCGCCAACGCTTGAGGAGCTGTTCCTGCGGCACTACGACGAGGACATCGCCGTACCTGCCGCTGAGACAGCCGAGGTGGTGACGGTGCGATGAGCGGCTTCACCGGAACGATCCGGCTGGTTCGCCTCGCGCTGCGGCGGGACCGGATCACTCTGCCGGCGTGGATCCTGGGCATGGCCGGCTTCCTGGCGGCGACCACCGCCATGTTCGAGGACAGCTACACCAAGCACCCCCAGCTTCTCGTGCCGGACACCCGGATCGTGGTCGAGAATCCCGGCATGCGCGTGCTCGGCCTGGTCACCGGCCCGAGCGTCGGCGGCTACACCCTGCACCGGGACGCACTCACGTTGGCCGTGCTGGCGGCGATGATGAGCGTGCTTGCAGTCGTCCGGCACACCCGTCAGTCCGAGGAACTCGGTCGTGAGGAGATGCTGCGCGCCGGTGTGGTCGGCCGGCATGCCTCCCTGGCTGCCGCCGTCCTCGTTGCCCTTGCGGCGAACGCCGTACTGCTGCTTGCTCTCGGTCTCGGTATGGTGATCGCGGGTCAGCCCGCAGCCGGCTCGCTGGTTGCCGGCGCCTCGATTGCCTTGGTGGGTATCGTCTTCACCGGTGTCGCTGCCGTGACGTCCCAGCTGACGTCGACTGCGCGCGGAGCGATCGGCCTTGCCGGTGCGGGACTCGGCGTCTCGTTCATGCTTGCGGCTCTCGGCAACATGCTCGGGACCGTGGATTCGGCCGCGCTCCGGGTCACGAGCGCGTGGCCGGCCTGGTTGTCCCCGATCGGCTGGGGCCAGCAGATGCGGCCGTTCGCCGACGACACCTGGTGGCCGATGGCGCTCGCCGTGCTGATCATGGCATCCCTGTGCGCACTGGCGATCGTCCTCGTCGGAAGACGCGATGTAGGCCGGGGTACCTGGCCCGAGCGCAGGGGTGCTGCTCACGCCAGCCCAGCTCTGCTGAGCTCGATCGGCCTGGTCTGGCGGCTGCAGCGTGGAGCGCTGCTGGGCTGGGTGATCGGTCTGCTCGGGTTCGGGCTGGTGTTCGGGGCGCTGAGCGACCAGATCGGTGGGCTTCAGGGAGAGGCGACCGAGTGGTACAGCACGTTCGGCGGTGACGCCGACCTGCTCGGCGCCTACTGGGCCTCGATGATGCAGATGGCCGGAATGGCCGTCGCGATCTTCGTGACCACGCTCCTGCTGCGCTTGCACCACGACGAGGCGCAGGGCGAACTGGAGGCGGTGCTCGGCACCGCGGTCTCACGAGTTCGCTGGTTGGGCGCGTACGCCGTCAACGCCCTGGTCGGGTCGGTGTTGCTCCTTCTCGTCTTCGCGTCGGCGATGGCGGTCACCGGCGGTCGAACTGCCGGCGGTACCGGACCGTTGCTGCGCGACCTGGTCGGAGCGGCCTTGATCCAACTCCCAGCCATCGGTGTCCTGGGAGCCGCAGTCGTCACGGTGATCATGGTGCTGCCGCGATGGTCGGTCGGCCTGTCCTGGGCACTCGTGGTGGGCTCGATCGCGGTCGGTCCGATGTTCGGGCCGGCGCTGGGACTGCCGACCTGGCTGTTGGACCTTTCTCCCTTCACCCACGTGCCCAACGCGCCGGCCGTCGACCCGACCATCGGGCCGATCCTCGGTCTCTGCCTGGCTGGTGGCCTGCTGGCAGCAGCAGCGGTCCTGTCGCTGCGCCGCAGGAACCTCACCCTCCCCGTCTAGTCGGTGTGGGTTGGCTGGGTGGGGGACTGGCGGAGGGTTGTGGTGGCGGGGATGACGGTTGAGAGGAAGGTCAGAGCGCCTGCGGTTGCCACGATGAGGAGGTAGATCCACAGCGGGCCGGTGGGTAGCGACGAGCCGGAAACCTTGGCGGAGAAGGGGATCAGGCAGGCCAGGGCGACGAGAGTACCCAGCGTGATACCGGTAAGCCAGACCAGCGTGCTCTCGGTCGTGAGCATGCGCAGAACCTGGGCGCGGGTGGATCCGGTCAGGCGCTGGAGGGCGAACTCGCGACGCCGGCGGAGCGTGGTCGAGACCAGGTTGTTGACGACCGAGACTGCGGTGTACGCGATCAGCATGCCGACGAGCATGTAGTTGACCCAGGCCTGTGTCTGCAGGTCTTCCGCATTCGACGCGACCAGGGATTCGCGGTCCGCGACCTGTACGGCGGGGTGCTTGGCCGCAACCGTTGCCAGAGCCGGACGGACGTCGGTGCCGGGCGCAGCGCGGACCAGCAATTGCGTGATCAACCCGTCCGTGGTGTGAGCCGCGACGAGGGAGGCGGGCAGGATGATGGACTCGTAGCCGCGTTCAGCCGCGAAGGTTGCGACGACCCGCAGCTTCACCGCCGTCCCGTCGCCCAACGTCATGTCGATCTCCGAGCCGACGCGCCGATCGATCTTGTCGGCCACATAGTCCGGCAGCGCGACGGTCGATCCGGTCAGGCCGGCCAGTGATCCGCTCGTCAAGCGGACCGGCGCCGTACCGTCTGCGCCCTGCGCGTCGACGCCGATCAGGGGAGCGCCCTCCTCGTCGAAGGGCGCGTTGCGGGGCTCGTCGATGACGCCGGTACTGCGGACGAACGCCGAAGCACTCGCCACACCAGGAGTCTCGCGCACCTCGGCGAGCAGCTGAGATGACAGGCCTGCCGAGGAGACCAGTACGGCGTCCGCGCGAAGGTCCCGCGTGAACGCCTCGGTGGCGGCGTGGACCTGCGTGGTCTGCATGTAGAGGTTCGCGGTGGAGATGCCAACGGCAAGCATCATCGGCATCGCAGCCGCCGACAGCGCCACCGATCGTGCCGTGACGTTGCGAATCGCGAGCCGCCCGTTGACCCGGGTCAGCGCCTGCACCGGCCAACGCCACACCAGCAGCGCGGCCTTCGTCCAGAACGGGCCGAGCAACGCGACACCGATCGCCCAGCACAGGATCGACGGCCCGGCGGTCGCACCGGCCAGCGGACCGGTCATCACGGTCGCGGTCACGATCAACAGAGCCAGACCGCCGCCGAGGAACAACACACCGAAGAGCAACCGCAGCCAGCTGAACCACTTGCGCTGCAGCGACGCCTCCATCAGCGCCTCGACCGGCCGGATCTTGGCCGACCTGCGCCCCGCGATCAGGGCGGCGCCGACGGCCGCGAGTACGGCGGCTCCCGCGCCGGCGGCGAACGGGATCCAGCCCTGGGAGAACTCGATGACAGTCGACGCAACACCGTGCGCGCCAAGCTCCTTGAACAGGAATCGACCGAGGAAGACGCCGGGAACGACGCCGAGCAGCACAGCCGGGAGCGACACCAGCAACGCTTCGCCGAGGATCATCCGCCGTACCTGGCCGGGCGTCGTGCCGATGCCACGCAGCAGCGCGAACTCGCGCTCGCGATGCTGTGCGGACAAGGCCAGCGTGGAGGCGACGACGAACATCATCGTCATCGTCGCGATCCCGCCGAACGAGCCGGCGATCGCGATCAGCGCCACCGCCTGCGACTCGCCGCCGGGGTGCTCGGCCAGGCCGCGGTCGATCCCGGTCCGGACGGTGATCCCGGCGTCGAGCGCCTCGATCCGGTCCTTCACCGCGTCGAGGTCGGCGCCGGGGGCGATCAGTACGCCGACGTCGGCGAAGCGCGCCGGATTGTCGACAATCCGACGAGCATCGCGGTCGGAGAAGAACGCGTGACCGGCCGGACCCTGGACGATGCCGCTGACGGTGAAAGCAGTCGGTGCGCCGTCGAGGAGGAAGGTGACGCGGTCGCCGATCTTCGCGCCCGGCGCGGTCGTGACGACCTGGCCGGCGGAGGGCGCCCGGCCTGAGGTCAGCTGGTACGGCGCCAAGGCCGCGGAGCTCCAGTTGTGGCCTTCAGCAACCGTCGAGGCACCCTTGGAGGCGCCTGCGCCGAGCATCGCGACTGGGAACGTGTAGTCGCCGATCGCGGCCGAAATGCCTTCCACAGAACGGATCCGCTCCAGCAGCGAGGTCGGGACGCCGACCCGCTCGGGAAGCGGAGTCGAGTCCTCCGCACCGGGACGAAGATGCGACTGATTGCCAGTGACAACGATCGGCGCGGCCGCGAGGCGCTCCGGCGCGACGTTGGAGCGGATGCCGGTCTCCATCAGGCCGCCACAGGCCATCACGATCGCAGTACCGAAGACGACCGCGACGAAGGTTGCGATGAAGCCGCCCTTGCGGAAGCGCAGGGTACGGACAGCCAGCCGCATCATCCCGCCACCGCCGACAGGGCACGCGCGCCGAGGTGAGTCATCCGGTCGGCGACCTGTTCCGCGGTGGGCGCGACCAGGCTCCCGGCCAGTACGCCGTCCGCGAGGAAGACGACCTGGTCGGCGTACGACGCGGCGACCGGATCGTGGGTGACCATGACAACCGTCTGGCCTTGGGTGCGGACCGGCTCACGAAGCAGCTCGAGGACGTCGGCGGCGGTCTGGGTGTCGAGCGCGCCGGTGGGCTCGTCGGCGAAGATCACCGCGGGCCGGGCGACCAGCGCGCGGGCGATGGCGACCCGCTGCTGCTGACCGCCGGACAGTTCGCCGGGCCGGTGCTTGTGGCGATCGCCGAGGCCGACCCGGTCGAGGACGTCGCGGACGGCGGCGCGGTTCGCGCGGCGGCCGTCGAGCTCCTGCGGCAGGCAGACGTTCTGCCAGACGGTCAACGCCGGAAGGAGGTTGAACGACTGGAACACGAAGCCGATGCGCTCGCGGCGGAGCTCGGTCAGCCTGCGCTCGTTCAGTTCGGCGAGCGACTGGCCGGCGATGACCACACTGCCCGACGTGGGCCGGTCCAGACCGGCCGCACAGTGCAGGAACGTGCTCTTGCCCGAGCCGGACGGGCCCATCACCGCGGTGAAGGTGCCGGGGGCGAAGTTGATCGAGATGCCGTTGAGGGCGGTGACGGCGTTGGCGCCACGGCCGTAGACCCGTCGTACGTCGTGCAGGACGACCGAGTACTCGGATCCGCCGACTGATTCCTGCGACCGTCGCGTCTTCTTCTTCATGGGCAAGACGCTACGGAGCACACGCGCCGCTCCCCAGGGTGCTGGACCGCCGTGAATGGTGGGTGAAACTCCACCAAATGCGCTACGGCTGGAGCAGTGCGCGCAGGCCGGCGCTGTAGGTCTCGGGGGAGACGTCGCCGATCAGCAGCCGCTGGAGCAGGAAGCCGGGGAGGAAGCCGAACAGCGCCTGGGAGATGTAGCGCGGGTCGACCGAGGCGTCCACCGTGCCGTCGGCCTGAGCGCGCCGGGCGACCGCCTCGAAGTGTCCGCGGAGCTCGCTGTACTTGCTCTGCGCGGTCGCCATGATCGCGGGGTTGCGCAGCGCCTCCGCCCAGGCCTGGATCGCGACCCTGGTGACGTCGCCGCCGGGGCGCTCGGCGATCGCGACGATGTGCTTGAGCGCGGCCTCGAGCGCGTCGAACGGGGAGAGCGGCTTCTCACTCGCCAGGATCTTCTCGAACAGCTCGTCGACCGTGCTCAGTGCTTCCTCGGCGATGGCCGCGACGATCTCCTCCTTGCTCTTGAAGTACCCGTACACCGCGCCGGCGGACAGGCCGGACTCGCGGATCACGTCGGCCATCGTCGTCTTGTGGAAGCCCTGCTCGATCACGCAGCGCCGGGCCGCGTCGACGATCTGCCGGCGACGGGCCAGCCGGTGTTCCTCGGTGACTTTCGGCATGCTGGGAACATAAAACGAATGTCCGTTCTTGACAAGTTGCGGTGCAGGGTCCACGCTCGAACTAATAAAGAACGGTCATTCGGTTTACAAGGAGTCCCCATCATGTCCGCTCAGCTGACCGGGCACCACGAGCAAGCGCCCGAACACACCCCCGAACACGCCGCCGACAACCGTCAGCGACCGCCTGTAGTCGTCATCATCACGCTGCTGACCGCACTGCTTACCGTGCTACTGATCGCGTTCGCCTGGCCGGCCGCGCGGTCCGAACCGCGGGACGTCCCCCTCGCGGTGGCCGGACCTCCGCAGGCTGTTGCCCAGGTGGAGAAGGGTCTCGAGCAGGCGATGCCGGGTGGCTTCGAGATCACCGCCGTACCGGATCGGGCTGCAGCCGTGCAGCTGATCGAGGATCGGGACGTGTACGGCGCCATCGTGCTCGACCCGCAGCAGCCCGAGGTGCTGACCGCTTCCGCCGGCAGTCCTGCGGTCGCGCAGATCCTCACGCAACTCTCGACCCGGTTGTCGCCCGAGGCGCCGGCCAAGGTGACGGACGTCGTACCGCTGCCGGCGGACGACCCGCGGGGTGCCGGTCTGGCTGCGGGCGCGCTGCCGCTGGTGCTCGGCGGGATCATCGCCGCAGCGTTGTTGACTCAACTGGTCAAGACCGGGTCCCGGCGGATGGTTGGGGCGATCGGGTTCGCGATCACGGGTGGGCTGGCGCTGGCCGCCGTACTGCAGTTCTGGCTGGGGTCGTTCGAGGGCAGCTACTGGGGGAATGCGGGCGTGATCGCGCTGTCGATCGGCGCGGTGAGCCTCACGCTGCTCGGGCTCGAATGGTTGTTCGGCCGGGCAGGGCTCGCTCTCGGGGCGGCCGTGATGATGCTGCTCGGCAACCCGCTGTCCGGGCTGACGAGTGCGCCGGAGATGCTGCCGAGCGGTTGGGGTGCGCTGGGGCAGCTGCTGCCTCCGGGAGCCGCGGGTACGGCGCTTCGTTCGGTGAGCTTCTTCGACGGCGCCGGAGCCGGGCAGCCCCTCGTCGTACTGGGGTGCTGGCTGGCCGCCGGACTGGTCCTTTGCGCACTCGGCGCACTCAAGTCACAACGCGTCGTACACCCTCGCCACGAGGCGAATCCGGCTACTGCCTGAATGTCATGACAACGCGGTGACCGGATTGTTACCTGCCGGTCACCGCGTGCTGGCGTTCGGACCGGGACAACGTTGTCTGTCAAGCATTGACTTCGGCCGCCTCGGCCTCCTACGGTCGCAAAAAGCCCAGCGGGTTTGGGTCGTGGTACCGGGATGACAACGATTGCCCGAAGGTGGACGTGATGGTGACAAGGAAACGTTTCAAAGCAGCTGCCGCAGTGAGTGCGCTGCTGCTGGCGGTCTCGGCCTGCAGCCAGGGGTCGACGACGAAGGAGCCGGAGGCGGGTGGCTCGCAGAGCGCCGGCCCGGCGAACATCAAGATCGCGTACCAGCAGTGGGGCCCGGGCACGGTGATGAAGAACTTCCTCGCCGGCGTCAAGACCGAGTACGAGTCGGCCAACCCCGGTTCCACCGTCGAGATCCTGCCCATCGTGGCCAGTGAGAACGACTACTACACCAAGCTGCAGCTGATGATGCGGTCGCCGAACACGGCGCCGGACGTGGTCTACGAGGACACGTTCCTGATCAACTCCGACATCACTGCCGGCTACCTGCGGCCGCTGGACGACTACATCAAGAACTGGGACCAGTGGGGCCAGTTCGAGGACACCGCCAAGGGCGCGGCCAAGGCGCTCGACGGCAAGACGTACGGCGTCCCGGACGGCACCGACACGCGGGCCCTCTGGTACAACAAGCAGCTGTTCGCGAAGGCCGGCCTGCCCGCCGATTGGCAGCCGAAGACCTGGGACGACGTCCTCAGCGCGGCCCGGACCATCAAGGAGAAGGTCCCCGGTGTCATCCCGCTGAACGTGTACTCGGGCAAGCCGATGGGTGAGGCCTCGGCCATGCAGGGCTTCGAGATGTTGCTGTACGGCACCAAGGACTCGCTGTACAACAACGACCAGCAGAAGTGGGTCGTCGGCAGCCAGGGCTTCAAGGACTCGCTGAACTTCATCAAGACCATCTACTCCGAGGGCCTTGCGCCGACGCCGAAGCAGGCGCTCGACCCGAACATGGGCAGCAAGGTCGGCACCGAGCTGCTGCCGGGCGGCAAGCTGGCGATCGCGCTGGACGGCTCCTGGATCTACGGCAACTGGCAGAAGACCGGCGCCAAGCCGTGGCCGCAGTGGAGCGAGGTGCTCGGCCAGACCGCGATGCCGACGCAGGACGGCGGCGGCAAGGGCAAGGTCAGCCTCTCCGGCGGCTGGACCTGGGCGATCCCGGCCAAGTCGAAGAACCCGGACGCGGCCTGGAACCTGATCAAGACGCTGCAGACCCAGAAGAACGCGGCGAAGTACGCCACCGAGGGCGCGCAGATCGCCGTACGTAAGGACGTCGCGTCCGACGAGACCTACAAGTCGTCCGCGAAGAGCACGCAGTTCTTCACGGACCTGGTGTCGGTCACCGTGTACCGGCCGGCGTACGCCGAGTACCCGAAGGTCTCCAACGAGATCATCACCGCGATGGAGGCGGTGATGACCGGGCAGTCCACACCGGACGAGGCCGCCAAGAACTATGACGAAGCCGTCGAAGGCATCGTCAGCAAGGACAAGACGACCACGGACAGCGGCGGGCAGTAGCCCCCGTCTGAGCCCCCGTCAACTAGCCCCCGGCTGACGAAGGATCCCTCCCTGTGACGACGACAGTCGCTCCCGCGGCGGCCAAGCCCGCTCCGTCCGGCAAGAAGTCCGGGCCGAGCGGGCGGCCGCGCGCCGCCAAGCTGTTCAGGATGTTGCCGCTGACACCGGCGATCGGGTTGATGCTGGTCTTCCTGGCCGGCCCGATCATCTACTGCCTGTACGCCGCGTTCACCAACATGGCGCTCACCGGCACCGGTGCGGCCGAGGTCAGGTTCGTCGGCCTCGACAACTTCCGCAAGGCGTTCGGCAGCGGCGCCTTCACCAACGCGATCTGGCTGACCCTGGTGTTCACGCTGATCTCCGCGATCATCGGCCAGAACACCCTGGGTCTCGGCCTGGCCCTGCTGATGCGCCGGTCCACCAAGCTGGTTCGCAACTTCGTCGGTACGGCGGTCATCGGAGCCTGGGTGCTGCCCGAAGTCGTGGCGGCGTACCTGCTCAGCGCGTTCTTCAACGACGAGGGCACGCTGAACGTGATGCTGCACGCGGTCGGCCTGCCCGGCCAGGACTGGTTGTACGCGGCACCGATCATCGCGGTGTCACTCGCCAACATCTGGCGCGGTACGGCGTTCTCGATGCTGGTCTACTCGGCCGCGCTCAGCGAGATCCCCAAGGAGATCGAGGAATCCGCCGAGATGGACGGCGCCCGCGGCGGCCGGCGGCTGCTGTGGGTCACGCTGCCGATGATCAGCCGGGCGATCATGACCAACCTGATGCTGATCACGCTGCAGACGCTGAGCGTGTTCGGCCTCATCTACGCAATGACCCGCGGCGGGCCCGGCACCAAGAGCCAGACGCTGCCGCTGTACATGTACGAGCAGGCGTTCAGCTTCTCCCAGATCGGCTACGGCACAGCGATCGCCCTGGTGATGCTGGCGATCGGCGCGGTCTTCTCGCTGATCTACCTGCGTGGACTGAGTTCGGAGGCCGCATGATTGCCCGCGACCGGATCAGCAAGCTGTCCGCCAACCTGATCCTGTTGGCGATCGGCGTGCTGTTCGTCCTGCCGCTGCTGTGGGTGCTGTTCGCGTCGATCAACCGGACCGCCGGTCTGCGGGTCGAGTTCCCGACGAACCCGACCCTCGGCAACTTCAAGGCGGTCCTCAACACCGACACGACGTACCGGCCGGTGCTGAACGGCGTGGTGCTGTGCGGTGGTGCTGCACTGCTCACGATGGTCTGTGCGGTGCTGGCGGCGTACCCGCTGTCGAGGTTCAAGTCGAAATTCAACCGGCCGTTCCTGCTCACCGTGCTGTTCTGCACCGGGTTGCCGATCACCGCGGTCATGGTGCCGGTGTACGGCCTGTTCGTGCAGCTCAACCTGGTCGACACGATCGGCGGCACGATCATGTTCATGGCGACCTCTTCGCTGCCCTTTGCGATCTGGTTGACGAAGACGTTCATGGACGGGGTGCCGCTGTCTCTCGAGGAAGCTGCGTGGGTGGATGGCGCGAGTAACATGCAGGCGCTGCGGCGGATCGTGCTGCCGTTGATGTGGCCGGGGATCGCGGTCGTGATGATTTTCACCTTCATCGGCATGTGGGGGAACTTCTTCGTCCCGTTCATGCTGCTGCTGTCGCCTGAGCGGCTGCCGGCCTCGGTCAGCATCTTCACCTTCTTCGGCCAGTATGGCGAACCCAACTACGGCCAGCTGGCCGCCTACTCGTTGATCTACACGACTCCTGTGTTGCTGCTGTATCTGCTGCTGAGTCGCAAGCTGGGCGGCGCGTTCGCGCTCGGCGGCGCGATCAAGGGCTAGTACGGCGGGACGACCAAAGGACGCCGCCGCGGCGGTCAAAGGACACCGCTTCGCGGCGGCAGTCCTATTGGCCGCCTCCGGCGGCATGCGCGGATCGCGGTGACGGGTCGGCCTGGTCGGCGCCGGGCCAACGCGCCGAGCGGCCACCGAGTCGTGGATTTCGGTCGTGAACGGGACGCCAAGTGGACCAAATTCCACGATTCGGGGGGTCAGCGGCCTCCTAGCGGGCGGTCAGGGATTGGTGGGTTTGTTGCCAGAAGGTGAGTTTTTGGGGGAAGGGCCAGTCCCACTGGTAGTCGGGGGCGGCGTTGGCGAAGCGGGAGAGGGCGGTGGGGACAAGGGGGGTGGCGGCTGGGGCGGCGTCCAGTACGACGGCCAGGCGGATGGTGAAGGTGGTCAGTCTGGTGAGGCGGGCGTGGTCGGTCGAGGTTTCGATGTCCTTGAGTTGGCCGCGGAGTTGTTTGATGGTGCGTACGGCGGCGCGGTGTTCGGAGCGGTCTGGTGGGGTGATCTCGTCGGTGGGGATGCCGAGGAGTTCGGCCAGCGGGGCATCGGGAGTGGCGGCGGTGGGCTTGCGCAGGAGGCCGGGTTTGTCGGCCTGGAGGCGGTCGGCGATCTGGTTGAGCAGTTCGTCGAGGCCGCGGACGACCGCGGGTAGTGCGAGGTCGGCGGTTTTGCGGCGGTTGGTGGCGAGGGCGGTGACGCGTTCGTGTTCGGCCTCGACCGTCGTACGCAGTGGCTGCGGCCAGTCGTCGAGCCCGGCCAGCTCCTCCTTGGGGGCAGCCGAGGTGTTGAGATCACCTGCATTCAGGGGCTTGGCGCCGGCGAGTGCCGCGGCGATCTCCTCGCCGATCTTCTTCTGCGGACCCGGAACGATTGAGCTCACCTTTCCACCCTACGCACCCAAGAGGTTGGATACGGAGAGTGATCATGTGAAGGGGTTCACGCAGTACGAGCTGTCACAAGCTGTGATCGTTGAGGGCTGCCGCTGGGGCTGGGATTTCGCTACCTTGGGGTATTGGTCCCTCGATTTGCAGGAGGCTCCGTGAAGATCAAGGACGTACTGCGCGGCAAGGGCAATCAGGTCGTCACCATCTCCCCAGAAGCCACTGTCACTGAACTGCTCGCCCTGCTGGCCGACCACAACATCGGCGCCGTGGTCGTGAGTCCGGACGGGTCCTCCGTGGCCGGCATCGTCTCCGAGCGCGACATCGTGCGGCTGTGGAACGGCACCCCGGACGCGGGAGATGTCCGGGTCAGCTCGATCATGACGTCCGAGGTCGCCACCTGCAGCCCGGACGAGCACATCGACAACCTGATGCGGCTGATGACCGATCGCCGGATCCGGCACGTGCCGGTCGTCGTCGACGGTGCGTTGGTCGGCCTGGTCAGCATCGGTGACGTGGTCAAGTCCCGGATCGGCGAACTCGAATTCGAACGCGAGCAACTCTCGAACTACATCACCCGTTAGACGGCGAGCGCGAGAACCACCATCGCCACGATGAACAGCAGGCCGATGGCGAGCAGGGCCGTGCCGATCAGGCCGCAGATCTGCCCGGCCTGCGCCATTCCACGGTTGTTGTAGACGCCCGGCGACGCGTCGATCTCGGCGAGTGCCTGGCTGCCCAGCCACCAGGCGACCGGCGAGACGATCAGCAGACCGGTGCAGAGCGCGATCGCACCGAGCACGAGAGCGACGGTGGCCTGCGAGTGGTCGCGCAGGACGCCGTACGCCGGTTGGTCCGGGAAGCCCGGCTGGAGCGGGTACGACGGGGACCAGAAGGTGTGGGTGCGGTCGGTCGCGTCGGTCGGCCGCTCGGTGAACGACATGGTCTTGCTCCTCTGCTCAGAACCCAGGCGCTGAGCAGAGGAGCGCGGCGCTCTCAGCCCAGTTCGATCAGGTCGCCCAGCGCGAGCTCGGTGAGCTGCGGCCGGACGTCCTTCGCTTCCCCTACGACGACGACCAGCAGGCCGTCGGTTCCGACATACCGCCGGTAGGCCTCGGTGGCGTCCTCTGCGGTGGTGGCGGCGATCTGGGCCAGGTAGGTGTCGGCGAAGCCGATCGGGACCCCGTTCGCGATGTTGCTGCCGACCTGCTGGGCGATCGAGTCGGCCTGCTCGTACCGCAGTGGGGCGGTCCGGATCAGGCTGTCCTTCGCCTCCTGGACCTCCTGCTCGGTCAGCCCGTTGCGGGCCTCCCGGAGGATCCGGAGCGCGTCGCTGATCGCGGCGCCGGTCACCTCGGTGCGTACGGCGCCACCCAGGCTGAACGTGCCGCCCTTGCGCGGAGCCGCGAAGCTCGTCCGGGTGCCGTAGGTGTAGCCCTTCTCCTCGCGCAGCACGGTGTCGACGCGGGACGTGATCGTGCCGCCGACCACGTGGTTCGCGACGGCGGCCGCCCCCCAGGCGGGGTCACGACGGTCCGGGCCGGCACAGCCGATCAGCAGCTGGCTCTGGACGGAGCCCGGCCGGTCGACCAGGACGACGCGGTCGCCCGGGATGTAGATCGGCTCGGGCGTCTCCAGCGCGGGACCGGAGGCAGAGGTCCAGCCGCCGAACGCCTCGTCGATGATGCCGGCCACGTCCACACCGGTCGCGTCACCCGCGAACAGGATCTGCGCGCGGCCCGGGCCGATGTTGTCCCGGTAGAACTCGGCCACCTGGACGTTCGTCAGCGGCCGGATCGTGTCCGGCGTCCCGGCGGTTGGGCGCGAGCGCCGGGTCGCGTTGTCGAACAGGTTGGCCGCGAACGCCTCGCGGGCCCGGTAGCCGGCGTTCGCCCGCTCCTGGTTGATCTCGCCGAGCCGGATCGTCACGTGCCGGCCGACGTCGGCCTGGTTGAACGCGGGCCGGGTGATCGCCTCGGCCAGCAGCTGCACCGCCGGGGCCAGGTGCGACACCGGCACCGAGATCTCCACGTGCAACGCGTCTGAGCTCACGTCGACGCCGTACGCCGCTCCGTGCCGCTCCAGCGCCGCCGCGAAGTCGTTGGCCGATCGCAGCTCGGTGCCCTCGTCGAGGGTCCGGGACATGATCGTCGCGACGCCTTCCAGCTCGCGCGGCTCGGCGATCAGCGGCATCGCGATCGTGACCCGGACGGTGGCGACGTACTGACCCGGGCGGTCGAAGACGTGCACCGGGGTCCCGGCGGCGGTCGTCGTCGTGGTCGCTTCCGGGAACTTCCAGGGGCGTTGCGCGCCGACGGCCGGCGGGGTGGTCAGAACCTGGTTCATGCGTTCTCTCCTGCCGACTCGGTACGGCGGTACGTCACCTGGGCGCGCCCGGACGCGCGGATCCACTTCGAGGCCGCAGCCTGGACCTGGTCGGTGGTGATCGCCTTGACCTGGTCGATCCGGGTGTTGATCCGGCTCGGGTCGCCGAACAGCAGGGCGTGGTGCGAGATCTCGTCGGCCCGGCCGGCGCAGGTCGCCAGCTGCTCCAGCCAGTCCCGCTCGGCCTGTGCCTGCACGGTGGCCAGCTCGTCCTCGGTGATGCCGTTCTCGGCGAGCTTCTCGATCTCCTCGAGCAGCGCGTCCTCGACCTTCTGCAGGTCCACGCCGTCCGAGGCGATCCCGGTCAGCGTGCCGAACGAGACGCCGCCGATCAGCGGCAGCGCGCCGCCGGACACCGACTGCGCGATCTGCTCGTCGCGGACCAGCCGGCGGTTCAGGCGACCGCTCTGGCCGGCGGCGAGGATGTCGAGCGCGAGGCCGGCCGCGTCCAGCTCCGGCGTGCCGTCGACCGGTAGCCGGAACATCATCGTGACCAGGTCGGACGGTACGTCGGAGACCACGTCGTCACGCAGCACCTCGGTCAGCGGGCCGATCGTGCCGTCCGGTGCGGCCGGCGGCTTCGGGATGGCCGGCAGGTGGCCGAAGTACCGCTTGACGGCGTCGAAGGCGTCCTCCTCCGCGACGTCGCCGACGATCGTCAGGACGGCGTTGTTCGGGCCGTAGTACTGCCGGAAGAACGCGTGCACGTCCTCGACCGACGCGGCGTCGAGGTCGGCCATCGAGCCGATCGTCATGTGCGCGTACGGATGTCCCTCGGGGAAGGACAGCTTGACCAGCCGCTCGTAGGAGTCGCCGTACGGGCGGTTGTCGTAGCTCTGCCGCTTCTCTTCCTTGACCACGTCGCGCTGGTTGTCCAGGTTCTCCTGGTTGACCGCGTCGAGCAGGTAGCCCATCCGGTCGGCCTCGAGCCACAGCGCCAGGTCGAGACCGCCGCTGGGCAGCGACTCGAAGTAGTTCGTCCGGTCGAAGAAGGTGCTCGCGTTCAGGCTGGCGCCGGCGGTCTCCAGCAGGCTGAAGTGCTGCCCGGACGCCACGTTGCGTGACCCCTGGAACATCAGGTGCTCGAACAGGTGCGCGAACCCGGTCAGCCCCTCCGGCTCGTGCCGCGAGCCCACGTCGTACCAGAGGTTCACGGCGACGATCGGGACTGCGCGGTCGGAGCTGACGACGACGCGGAGGCCGTTGTCGAGCGTCTGCTCCGCGATGGGGTAGGTCAAGGGCATGCCAGCCACCCTACGTGGTCCGGAAATTCTCCGCGTCGGATGTCGATCTCGCCGGTGTCCGCGCATCGGGTTGGTAGATGCTGGATTCCGACCTGCACAGGAGAGGTGACATCGGTGGGCAAGTACCTGGTGATGATCTACGACAACGAGGCGATGTGGGCGGCGGCCGGGCCGGAGGTGGCGGAGGCGAACCACCAGCGGCACCAGGCGTTCGCGGCGGCCAACGGCGCGGCGCTGCGCGGCGGCGCGCAGCTCGGTGAGAGCGACACCGCGACCTCGATCCGCTCCGACGGCAACGGCGGGTACGTCGTCACCGACGGGACGTTCGTGGAGACGAAGGAAGTGATGGGCGGCTACTACCTGATCGAGGCGGCCGACCTGGACGAGGCGCTGGAGATCGCCAAGCAGGTGCCGGCGCCGATGGGCGGCGTCGAGGTCCGGCCGATCGTCAACGGTGGCTGACTCTGTCGCCCAGGCCGTGGCGGAGGCTCACTCGTCGGAGTGGGCCTTCGTCCTGGCCGCGACGGCCCGGGTCGCGGCCGATCTCGACCTGGCCGAGGACTGTGTCCAGGACGCGTACGCGCAGGCGTTGGTGCACTGGAAGGAACAGGGTGTGCCGCGCCGGCCGGGAGCCTGGCTGACGACTGTCGCCACGCGGCGGGCGCTGGAGCTGCGCCGGCGGGCGTCGGTGGCCGAGCGGAAGCTGCCGTTGCTGGTGACTGACCCGATCGAGGACTCCGGCGCCGAGGTGTTCCCGGACGACCGGTTGCGGCTGGTATTCACCTGTTGCCACCCGGCGCTGGCGCAGGAGGCGCAGATCGCGCTCACGCTGCGGCTGGTGTGCGGGTTGTCGTCGGCGGAGATCGCGAAGGCGTTCCTGGTCAAGGAGACCGCGATGCAGGCCCGGATCACGCGGGCCAAGCACAAGATCTCCCGGTCCGGGATTCCCTACCGAGTGCCTCGGCTGACCGATCTGCCGGAGCGCACCGACGCGGTGCTGGACGTCGTACACCTGGTCTACACCGCGGGGCACACAGCTGCGGATGGTGCTGAGCTGTCGCGGCCGGACCTGGCCCGGCGGGGTATCGACCTCGCTCGGATGGTGCGGCTGCTGCTACCGGACAGTGGGGAGGCGACGGCGCTGCTCGCGTTGCTGCTGCTGACGCAGGCGCGGCAGACAGCACGGGTGGACGCTGCCGGTCAGCTGGTGTTGATGGAAGACCAGGACCGTTCGCTGTGGGATCGAGAACTGATCTCGGAGGGTCTCGGGTTGGTGCGCGAGGCATTGGGGTGGCCGGCTGGGCGGTTCGGGTTGATGGCGGCCATTGCTGCGGTGCATGCCGAGGCAGAGCGATGGGAGGACACGGACTGGCCCGAGATCCTGGGGCTGTACGACCTGCTGCTCGCACGCTGGCCGTCTCCGGTGGTTGCGCTCAACCGGGTGGTGGCGCTCAGCTATGTCGACGGGCCCGCTGCCGGGTTGCGGGCGCTGTCGGACTTGGCCGACGATCCCGCGTTGGCGACGTACCCGTATCTCGCGTCCACTCGCGCCGAGCTGCTGTGGCGGTGCGGCCGGGTCGCGGAGGCGCGAGCGGCCTACCAGGAGGCCTTGGCGTTCACGAGCAATGCCGTGGAGGCGGAGTTCCTGGTACGGCGGATCAGTCGAGGCGCTTGAGGACCTCGTCGTGCAGGCGGCCGTTGGTGGCCACGGCGTTGGGTCCGTTCGGGCCGGGGACGCCGTCGACCGAGGTGAACTTGCCGCCGGCCTCCTCGACGATGATCGCGAGGGCGGCCATGTCGTACAGGTTGAGCTCGGGCTCGGCGGCGATGTCGACGGCGCCCTCCGCGACCAGCATGTAGGACCAGAAGTCGCCGTACGCGCGGGTCCGCCAGCAGGAGTCCATCAGGTCGGCCCACTGGTTCTTCTTGCCGAGCTTCTCCCAGCCCTTGAGCGACGCGTACGACAGCGAGGCGTCCTCGATCTTGCTCACGTCGCTGACCCGGCACGGCTGCGAGGAGTGCAGGGCGCGGCCGGTCCAGGCGCCGTCGCCGTACGACGCCCACCAGCGCTTCCCGAGGGCGGGAGCCGACACCACCCCGACGACCACCTGGTCCTCGATCATCAGGCTGATCAGCGTCGCCCAGACCGGGACGCCGCGGATGTAGTTCTTGGTGCCGTCGATCGGGTCGACCACCCAGCGCCGTACTCCCCAGCCGGAGGTGCCGTCCTCTTCGCCCACGAACGCGTCCCGCGGGCGGGCCCGGGCCAGCGTCTTGCGCATCACGTCCTCGACCTTCTGGTCCGACTCGCTCACCGGGGTCAGGTCCGGCTTGGTGGCCACGTGCAGGTCGAGCGCCTTGTAGCGGTCCATCGTGGTCGAGTCCGCGTCGTCGGCCAGGATGTGGGCGAGCCGCAGGTCATCCGTGTGCGAAGGCATGCCGGAAGGCTAGCCTGAACCCCCGCTCAGCGGACCAGATGTCCGCAAAGGTTGCGGAACGGTTGCGGCACGCATTGAACCGAATCGAGTCGTTGAACGTGCAGTTAGTGTCTGATCACGTTCACGACTGCCATGGAGGCGTCAATGTTCGAGCGCTTCGGGGACCTGCCGCTGCACGTGCTGGTGATCCACGCTGCGGTCGTCGTTCTGCCGGTGGCCGCCCTCACCCTGATCGCGTTCGCGGTGTTGCCACGCTGGCGCTGGCTGCTTCGCTGGCCGGCGCTGCTGCTCGGGCTCGGTGCGCTGGTGCTCGCCTACGTCGCGAAGGAGAGCGGGGAGGCGTTCGTCGCCGCAGTGCCGACGCTGGAGCAGGCAGTGCGGGTGCACGAGGAGCGGGGCGATCTGCTGTTCTGGTTCTGCCTGGTGTTCGCCGTGGTTTCGGTGGCTGCGGTACTGCTGCTCGGCGGGCCGTCCGCGCTGGCCAGCGGAAAGGGTGCCAAGGCAACCAAGAGCAAGCCGCTCGAGTTGGTCACCAGCGCTGCCGTCGTGGTCATCGGCGTACTCGTCATCTACCAAACCATCCGCACCGGCGACGCCGGCGCCAAAGCAGTCTGGGACGGGCAGCTTCCTAAGTAGCCTCGGGGACCGCCGGGGGAGCATCCCGGCTTTCTCGGCCTTCGCGGCCTTCGCGGCTAGCCAGGAGGCGGCGGAAGGAGGCGATGCGGGCTGGGTCCACGTCCTTGGCTTCGTCCAGGGCGCAGTCGGGGGCGGACTCGGTGTGGGTGCAGCCGCGCGGGCAGTCTTTGGCGATCTCGGCAAGGTCGGGGAAGGCGTGGATCAGGTGGTCGGGGTCGACATGGGCCAGGCCGAACGAGCGGATGCCGGGGGTGTCGATCAGCCAGCCACCGTCGGGGAGGCGCAGTACCTGGGCGTTCGTCGAGGTGTGGCGGCCGCGGCCGGTGACCTCGTTGACGACGCCGATGGCGCGGTCGGCTCCGGGGATCAGCGCGTTGACCAGCGTGGACTTGCCGACGCCGGAGTGCCCGACGAGCACGCTGGCGCGGTCGTGGAGCTGCTCGCGGAGCTCGCTCAGGTCGCCGTTCTGGTGCGTTGCCACCGACTCGACCCCGAGCGGGCGGTAGATCGAGAGCAGCGGGCTCGGGTCGGCGAGGTCGGTCTTGGTGAGGCAGAGCAGCGGCCGCATCCCGGCGTCGTACGCGGCCACCAGGAAGCGGTCGATCAGGCCGGTCCGCGGCTCGGGGTTCGCGACGGCGACCACGATCACGAGTTGCTCCGCGTTCGCGACCAGCGGGCGCTCGACCGGGTCGTCGTCATCGGCCGACCTGCGCAGCAGCGTCGTCCGCGGAAGCACCTCGACGATCCGGGCCAGCGTCCCCTCGTCGCCACTCGCGTCGCCGTCGAGCTTGACCCGGTCGCCGACGATCACGCCCTTGCGGCCGAGTTGCCGGGCCTTCATCGCGGTGACCTGGCGGTCGTCGACCCAGCAGGTGTAGCGGCCGCGGTCGCGGGTGATCACGAAGCCGATGACGGCGTCGTCGTACGAGGGGCGGTCCTTGGTCCGCGGCCGGGTCCGGCGCTTCGGCCGGTCGTACCGGGCCTCCTCGTCGTACCGCGACATCAGCTGGCGAGCTCCGACCAGAGTTCGGGGAACTCGGGCAGCGTCTTCGCCGTGGTCCCGATGTTCTCGATCCGCAGGCCGTCGACGAGCAGGCCGAGTACGGCGGCCGCGTGCGCCATCCGGTGGTCGTGGTACGTGCCGAAAAGCCCACCGTGCAAGGGCTTCGGCCGGATCTCCAGGCCGTCCGCGGTCTGCGTCACGTCGCCGCCGAGCGCGTTGAGCTCCCGCTCGAGCGCCGCCAGCCGGTCCGTCTCGTGGTTGCGCAGATGCGCGATCCCGCGCAGGTACGACGGTCCGTCGGCCAACGCAGCCACCGCCGCGATGACCGGTGAGAGCTCACCGACCTCGCCCAGATCGAGGTCGACCCCCTGCACCCGGCCGGTCCCGCGCACGGTCAGACCCTCGTCCGTACGGGTCGCCTCGGCGCCGAAGCGGGTGAAGATCTCGGGCAGCTGACCGCCCGGCTGGGTGGTCCGCTCCGGCCAGGCGGTCACGGTCACCTCGCCACCGGTGAGTACGGCGGCGGCCAGGAACGGCGCGGCGTTCGACAGGTCCGGCTCGATCGCGGTGTCCGTCGCCCGAATGGGGCCGGGGGCAACGACCCAGCGGTTCGGTTCGCTGTCGTCGACCTGGACGCCGCGTTCGCGCAGCATCCCGACCGACATGTCCAGGTGCGGCTGGGACGGCACCGGCTTCCCGTCGTGGCGGACGTCGACGCCCTCGTCGTACCGGGCGCCGGCGAGCAGCAGAGCGGAGACGAACTGGCTCGAGCCGGACGCGTCCAGCGTGACCTTGCCGCCGCGGACCGAGCCCGCGCCGGACACCGAGTACGGCATCCGGCCGGTGCCGTTGTCGTCGATCTGGACGCCGAGCGTGCGCAGGGCGGTCAGGATGACGTTCATCGGCCGCTCCCGCGCGTACGGGTCGCCGTCGAACTCGACCACACCGTCGGCCAGCGCGGCCACCGGCGGGACGAACCGCATGACGGTGCCGGCCAGGCCGCAGTCCACGCTCGCCGGGCCCTTGAGCGAGCCGGGGGTCACGGTGACCGTGCCGCCGTTCTCGGTGATGCCTACGCCGAGCGAGACCAGGGCGGACCGCATCAGCATGGTGTCGCGGGCCGCGAGCAGGCCGGTCAGATGCGAGGGGCCGTCCGCGATCGCGGCGAGGATGAGCGCACGGTTACTGATCGACTTCGATCCGGGCACCGTGACCCGGCCGGTGACCGGTCCCTCAGCCCGCGGCGCCGCCCAGCCCTGCTCGCTCATCCCACTCCTTCGGCTCGATTCCCTGCCCCGAGCCTAGGGCATGAGCGTCACCCCACCCCCATCCTTCTGAAACCAAGAGCGCGAGGGGTTTCGGCGTCCCGCCCAGCGCCGGCGGCGGGAGCGCGCCGGGGAACCTGAAGTCGAGCACCTGGATCTCGTCCCGGGTGCTCCCCGGCTGTCCGCTGCCGGCTGGGGTAGCTCTTGTCGGCGAGCATCATCGGCTTCAGGTCCACCACATGCCAGCCGCGGCCGTCCCACGACCCGCTGACCGTTGCCGGCCGGGGTAGTTCTTGTCGGCGAGCGTGATCGACTTCAGGTCCACCACCTGTCAGGCGCTGCCGTCCCACGACCGCTGACCGTTGCTGGCTGGGGTGGTTCTTGTCGGCGAGCGTGACCGGCTTCAGGTCCACCACCTGTCAGGCGCGGCCGTCTCACCACCATGGACCGTCGTCACTGGCCCAGGACAGCAGGTCGCCGTCGGGCTGAGACGTCCCGGGCAAACCGGAGGTCGCCGGCCACGACCCCAGGGCGGACCCGCAGCGACGAGAGCACCTGGCCCGGTCGTCCTTCGGGCGAGTACGTGGGCACCGTCACAGCGTCGAGCTGCGTCCGGTCAGGTAAGCGTCGAGCTGCGTCCGGTCAGGTGAGCTCCGCCTTCGCGAGCCGGGCCGCCTGCTTGGCCTCGTGGGCGAGCTGCTTCGCCTCACGCTTGGCTGCCTTCGCCCCGCGCTTGGTCTCGCGCTTGGCCGCCCGGGCCCCATGCGACGCCCGCCAGGCGAGCCCCGGCTGACCCTCGGTGTCGACCGCCGCGAGCAACAGGCCGCCGAGCAAACCGAGGTTCTTCATGAACTGGACTCGCTGCGCGGCGCGTGTCTCCTTGTCCTTCACCTGCCAGAACGGATGCCCCGCGACGGTAACCGGCAGCAGCGTGGTCGCCAGCGTCGCGGCACCGAGCCGACGGCCCTTGCCGGTCGCCAACGCGAGACCGCCGAGCACCTGGACGGCACCGTTCAGGCGAACCAGGTTGACCGTGGTCTCCGGGATCCGGTCGCCGACCTGCGGCGGGGCGACCCGCTTCACCATCGGCACCAGACGGTCAGTCACCGGCTGGGCCTTGGGCACCAGCGGCTCGGGGTTGCGGATCGAGTTCGCACCCTGCACGACGAAGATCATGGACAGCAACGGCCTGGCCAGTGCGCGCACGACAGTCATGCCTCCTTCATACACCACGTTCCGAATGACTCCCGGTACCCACGGCAAACACCCCCACCCCCACCCCCACCCACCCGACGCGTCGTCCCCCGAAATCCCCAACGGGCAACCCCCGACCTCAGCAGACATCCCTCCGGCTCGGGGCTTCTCCGCCCGGCGCAGGGGTTCTCCGGTCGAGTACGAGGGGAGAACCCGTGCTTCGAGGGGATATCCACCGAGCTGAGGGGTTGCCCACCGAGATTCTCAAGGGCCAACCCCCGAGTTGAGTGGATATCCCTCGGGATCGGGGGTTCTCCGTCCGGCTCGGGGGTTCGCCGCTCGGCGCGGGGGTTCTCTCCCCGGCTCGGTGGTTCTCAGGTCGACTCGGGGATTCTCCAGTCGGGTGAGAGGGGAGCACCCGTGCTTCGAGGGGATATCCACCGAGGTGAGGGGTTGCCCACCGAGGTTCTCAGGGGGCAACCCCCGAGTTCAGTGGATGTCCCTCGGGATCGGGGGTTCTCTGCCCGGCTCGGGCGTTCGCCACTCGGCTCGGGGGTTCTCCGGTCGGGTACGAGGGGAGAGCCCGTGCTTCGAGGGGATATCCACCGAGGTGAGGGGTTGCCCACTGAGAATCTCAGGGGGCAACCCCCGAGTTCAGTGGATATCCCTCGGGCTCGGGGGTTGTCCGCCCGGATCTGGGGTTCTCCGGTCGGGTTGGGGGTTGTCCGGGTGCGTGCGAGGGGAGGGCCTGGACTTCGCGGGGAGATCCGCTTGGAGGGTGGGTTAGATGGGGCAGCCGTCGGGGCCGCAGGTGGGATCGTCGGGGGTGGTGGAGGTGGTGCCGGGGGTGGGGCCGGAGGCGGAGGTGGTGGCCGGGGCGCTGATCAGGGTTACGGGGGTGCGGTCGGCGGTGGCTCGGCGGAGGGCTTCCTGGAAGACCTCGACGGGCTGGGCTCCGCTGACGCCGTACTTTTCGTCGATGACGAAGAACGGGACGCCGTTGGCGCCGTAGGCGAGTGCCTGGGCCTGGTCGGCGGCTACCTCTTCGGCGTACGTCGTACTGGCCAGGACGGCTGTGACACGTTCGGCGGGTAGGCCGACCTCCGTCGCCAGGCTCGTCAGGGTGGCGTGGTCGCCGACCGGGAGGCCGTCGGTGAAGTAGGCCTTGAGCAGGCGCTCCTTGAGGCGGTCCTGGGTGTCGGCCGGAACCTGGCCGGCGTCGACCAGTTCGCGGGCGAGGTGCAGGACGCGGTGCGCGTCGACGGTGTTGGCGGACTTCGCCTGGTCGAGGTGGTAGTCCAGACCGAGCTCGGCCGCGATCTCGGTCACGTGCGCGTTGGCCTGCACGCCCCACTCGCGGCCGCGGCCGTACTTCTCGCCGAGCCGGGTCGGAAGGTCCCGGGGGTCGTCGTTGGTGGCCGACGGATCCAGCTGGAAGCTGTGCCAGACGATCTCCGCCTGCTCGCCGCTGGCGGCCAGCGCCTGCTCCAGGCGGCGCTTGCCGATGTAGCACCACGGACAGACCACGTCGGACCACACATCGATACGCATGCCCGAGGCAACCTGGCCCGATCCGGACCTATTCCCAACCAGCTCCGGATGTGACGCGTCTGACGCTCCATGGACGAAGAACTCGTGCGCGGAGCCTTGCAGGAGCAACACCCGGACCTGGCCGAGCTGCCGCTGCGGCCGGTCGTCGGCGGCTGGGGCAACCAGATGTGGCGGCTCGGAGACGAGTTGGCGGTGCGGTGGGCGCGCCAGGATGGCGCTCCGGAGCTGCTGCGGAAGGAGTACCGCTGGCTGCCGGCGCTCGCGCCGCGGCTGCCCTTGCCGGCGCCGGTGCCGCAGCGGTTCGGCGAGCCGACCGAGCGCTTCCCGCACACCTGGCTCGTCACCACCTGGGTCCACGGAGAGCCCGCGGACCATGCACCGATCACGGATCCGGCCGCGGCCGACGTACTGGCGCACTTCCTGCAGGCGCTGCACACCGAGGCGCCGGCCGATGCGCCGGTGAGCGACCGATCCGGTCTGCCGCGGGGCCTGGGCTTCGAGGAGATCCACGAGTACGTCGGCCGCCGCGACCAGATCCGCGCGGTGTGGGAGGACGCGGTGGCGGCCCCGGCGTGGGACGGACCGCCGGTATGGCTGCACGGCGACCTGCACCCGGCGAACGTGGTCGTTGCCAACGGCACACTCACCGGTGTCGTGGACTTCGGCGACGTGTGCGTCGGCGATCCGGCGACCGACCTCGCGGCCGCCTGGATCCTGCTCCCGGACGGCGCCGCCGGCCGGTTCTTCGAGCGCTACCCGGTGGACGAGGCAACGGTACGGCGAGCTCGCGGCTGGGCGGTGACCCGGGCCCTGTTCCTGATCGCGATGGGGATCAACGGCGACAAGGGCCTCCCCGGCGGCAAGCCGCACTGGGGACCAGCTGGGCAAGCGGCCCTCGACCGATTGCTGTAAGCGGGTTGTCCGGGCCGACCCCGGATGGTCGGGGTCGGCCGGCGTACTACTTCAGCGGACTGCTTGGGTGATGAGGTCGGCTACGGCCTTGGGCTGGGAGACCGAGACGGCGTGGGAGGCGTCGACCTCGATCGTGGTGGCGCCGGCGCGGGCGGCCATCGTGCGCTGGCCGTCCGGGTGGATCGCCTGGTCGCCGGTGGCCACCAGGAAGTGGACCGGCAGGCGCTTCCAGCTCGCCGGGCCGGACTTCTCCTCGAACGCGGCCGCCGCGATCGGCCGCTGGAACCGGCCGAGCAGTTCGGCGTTCGGCACGTCGGCCGCGAACAGCGCCGGGAACTTGTCCAGCGCGATGCTCAGGAACGTCTCCTCGCCACCGTCACCGGTCGGCAGGGTGTGCGGGACGAGCCCGGAGGCGAAGTCGTTGGCGGGGAAGCCGCCGATCAGGCCCTGCAGGCTCTCGCCCTCGTCGGGTGCGAAGGCGGCGACGTACACCAGCCCGGTCACGTTGTCGGCCTCGTTCGCGGCGTTGGTGATGACGGCGCCGCCGTACGAGTGCCCGACCAGGACGACCGGGCCGTCGATCTCCCGGACCAGCGCGGCCACCCGGCTGCCGTCGATCCCCGCGCCCCGCAGCTCGTTCGCCACGGCCACGGCCGGGATGCCCCGGCTGGTCAGCTCCGCGATCACCTCGGCCCACGCCGATCCATCCGCAAACGCACCGTGCACCAGGACGACGGTCGGGGTCTTGTCAGTCATGTTTCTCGATCTCCTTCGGTTGGCTTGTGTAGAAGGAAACCGCTTGGAGCCGCTCCGCCGTATCGAGCGAACAGCTGAACTTGCCACCGCCGGATCGCCCCACCCGGCGCGCGCCTGCACCCAAATCTCATGCGTTTGGGGGAGGGGTGAACCTCTCCAGCACCAGCCGGGTCAGCTGGACCCGGGAGTTGACCCCCAGCTTGCCGAACGCCGACCGCAGATGCGTCCCGACCGTGCTCGCGGACACCACGAGCTCCTCCGCCGCCGAGCGGTTCGTATGCCCCTCGGCCACCAGCAGCGCGACCCGGCGCTCCATCGGTGTGAGCGCCTCCCACCCCTCCTGCGCTCGCGGCGGTACGGCGGCCCAGCGACGTCGCCGTACTCCGGCCGCCTGCAGCCTCGCCTGGATCCGCGCAGCCGGTGCGGTCGCGCCGAGCCGGGTCAACGCGTCGAGAGCGTCCTCCAACGTCGAGATGCCGATGGAGCGGTCGCCGGTCTCGAGCTCAGCCGGGCCGTAGCGCTCCTGGGCACTCGCCAGCAGCAGCGGTCGGTGCGCCTCGCGCAGCAGCTCAGTGGCGGCCTGCAACCGCCGCAGGTCGTTGCCAGCGGCCACCAGCTCGCAAGCGCCACGGAAGGCGGCAGACGGCGTGGCAGCAGCCTGGGCTGCCAACTGCTCCCCGGCATCAGCCTGCAGTAGCACATCGGTACGCTCCGGAAAGTCGAGCGGTACGTCGTGCAGCCGCGCTGCCGCCTTGGTGTCGCCGTCGGCGATGGCAAGCAGCGCGTTGATCGTCGGATCGTGCCCGGCGAGCTCCCGGGCCTCGGTGAGGTGGCCGCGTAGCAGTGCGATCAGGGCAAGCACCTGGTGAGCCACCGGCGCTTGCGTCGAGTCGCCGAGGTCGGCCATCCAGCGCAGACCAGTCCGGGCGGCTGCCTCGGCTTGTTGCAGGTTGCCCGCCGCCAGCTCGAGCCGGGCGCGCAGTACGGCGAGCTGAGGCGCTGACCACGAGTCACCGGCGCTCAGCAACTCCCGCACGCGCTCCAACGCTGACGGGAGCTCGTCGGTCTCGGCGCGGCAGTAGAGCTCGCCCACCTCGACCAGTGTGTCCGGCAGATCCGCGCCGGCTAGTCGCGCTTCGACGTACAGGTCGCGGGCCTCGACGTACCTGCCCTCAGCCCGTGCGTGCTCGGCTGCCGCGACGTGCAGCACAGCACGTGCTACAGGGTCGTCTGCCGGGCCAGGAGCCTCTGCGCCAGCTAGGACTCGGTAGGCGGCCAAGCGCTCGGCGAGATGTGGCGCAGCGTTGTGGACGGTGAGCTCTCTGGGATCCAGGCGGCTCGCTGCCCACTGGTACGGCGCCAGCAGCAGGCGGAGTGATGCGGTGAGGTCGGGGGTGATCGGGCCGCGGTAGAGCGCCGTACCGCTCAGCAGGTCGTCGGCGAAGGCCTTGGCGCGGTCGTACTGGCGCGCTGCGAGCAGGATGCCGACCACGTCGCTGCCGACCTCGGCCCGGAGTGGCTCGTCGACCAGAGTCAGGTCGAAGGCCTCCTGGATCACCTCGGCGGCGGTGCTCGACATCGTGGCGAGCAGGTCTTGAGCCGCCTTGCGCAAGGTGCCCACAGCGGACGCGTCACCTGGTTGAGCGACGGCGATGACGTGCGGAGCCGCCGCAGCCGCCCCGCGTCCGGCGGAGATCAGCTGGTCGGCGATGGCTCCGTGCAACGCGCGCTGGGCGGACGGCGGTACGTCGGCCAACGCAGCGGACCGCAGTAGCTCGTGGCGGAACCGCAGTACCGAGCCGGTGTCGGTCAGCAGCCCAGCCTGGATGACCTCGTCCAGCGGCACCGCCAGTCTCGCCACCGGCTCGGCCATGAGTACGGCGACGTCCTCCAGCCGGAACTCGCTGCCGAACACCGCGGCGGTCCGGACAAGCGACCGGCTCTGCTCGGACAGTCCGCTGGTGCGTCGCCGTACGCCCTCGACCAGACCGGGCGGGAGCGGACCGGTCGGGGCTGCGGGGTTGTCGAGGTACAGACCGGCGATGAGCTGCTCGGCGAGGAACGGGATGCCGTGGACGCCGGCCAGTTGCACAGCGAGGGTGGGGTCGACCGGGCGCTGCAGCAGGTCGGCCGCGATGTCCTGGATGGCGTCCGGGGCCAGTGGGGTCAGGTCGACGGCGTGGACGGGGACCTGGGCGCAGACGGCGTCCGTCAGCTGGTCCGTCACGCCGCCAGGGTGCGGTCGGGTCGCGAGGATCCAGAGGAGGTTCGCGGTGGAGAGGCGGGGGATGACGACGCGCAGTACGAAGGCTGTGAGCGGGTCGGACCACTGGGCGTCGTCCAGCACGATCAGCGCGGGGCTGCCGTCGAGCCGGCGGCCGATGAGGTCGGCCAGGCGCTCAGCCAACCACAGTGGTTGCGTGTTGAGGCTTGCCAGCTCCAGGAAATGCTCTGTGTCGATCAGCGGGTGCTGACCGGCGCGGAGGGCGGGCGCGAGGGAGGCGAGCGGGCTGATGTTGTCGGTCTGCTGTGCGGCCGCGCTGGCCACGAGGAAGCCTCGGCGTTCGGCCTGCTCGACCGCTGCCCGCACCAAAGCGGACTTGCCGATGCCGGGCTCGCCGGTGACGACGGCCAGCGACGCCTGGCCGTCACCGGCCGCGCGCAGCGCCTCCAGGAGCCGTCCAAGCTCCTGTGAACGCCCCCGCAACGGTCCCATGGCCGACTTTGTATCAGCCGCAGCGCCGGAGGGCTAAGAGGGCGTAAGAGCGGGCGGCGTGCAGGACTTCGTCCAGCCGGACGTGCTCGTCGGTGGCGTGCGCGTAGCGGACGTCACCGGGGCCGTACTGCAGCGTGGGGATGCCTGCGGCGGCGTACTGACGGAGATCCGAGCCGTACGGCGCGCCCCTGACCTCGGGAGCCGGATCACCGGCCGCGTCGAGCGTGTCGGTGAGGAGCGGGTCGTCAGTCGCGAGCAGACCGGAGGCGAAGGCGCCGCCGGGCCAAGTGACCTTCACCGGGTGGTCACGGAGCCAGTCGTCCTTGGCGCACGCTTCGGCGACGGCGGACTCGAAGGCATCGCGGGCCGCGGGTAGCGATTCGCCGAGGCGTACGCCGTACCTGCCCTCAGCGATGAGTACGTCGGGGACGGTGCTGGCCCAGTCGCCGGACTGGATCGTGCCGACGGACAGCGGGTTCGCCAGCTCGAGGTGGGCGAGCAGCGGGTGTGGATCGCGGTTGCGCTCGGCCTCCAGCGCTTGCAGAGCGGCCTGGATCACGACGAACTTCTCGATCGCGCTGACTCCACGGGTCCGCGTCGAGCCGTGCGTCGCCAGGCCGGGGATCTCCAGCCGGAAGGTCAGCGACCCGGAGTTGGCCGGGATCACGCAGCCCGCGGTCGGCTCCGCGATCAGGCACGCCTCGCCGGTGTGCCCGCGGCGCAACGTCGCGAACGCCCCGAGCCCGCCGTCCTCCTCGCCGACCACGCTGTGCACCGCCAGCGGCTTTCGCAGCTGGATGCCCGAGGCAACGATCGCCGCTACCGCCCCGAGGATCGCCGCGACGCCGCCCTTCATGTCACACGTCCCGCGGCCCCACATCACCCCGTCCTCGATCCGCGCCGAGAACGGATCGCCCTCCGGCCACAGACCCGGCGGCACCACATCGACATGACCGTTGAGAATCAGCCCCGGCGTCCCCGACCCACCGAGCACCCCGACACACCCCCACGCCTGCTCCCGCTCGACCTCCATCCCCGGAAACTCCGGGTCGGCAGCCACCTCAGGCAGGTCGATCCGCCAATGATCCAACTCCAGCCCAAGCTCCCCCAACCGGCCCGCACACCACGCCTGCACGTCGCTCTCGGCCGCCGTCCCGTCAACACTCGGGATCCGCACCAACTCCCGCAGATCGTCGACAATCCGAACGTCGTCAATCGCCGCCAGCACCCGCCCCGCGTCCACACTCACCATGCGCACATCATGCATGGAGGTGCCTCCGCGGGGACGAGCTGTCCCCGCGGAGGCAACGCACATCAGGGCGTCAGGCGGTGGAGGTCGCGGGGGAAGAGGGTTACCTCGCGGATGTTCTCTGCGCCTGTCAAGCGTGCTACGAAGCGTTCCAGGCCGATGGCGAAGCCGCCGTGGGGTGGCATGCCGTGTTTGAAGGCCTGGAGGTAGGAGCTGTACGCCGGGGCGTCCGCCGACTCGCCGCGGGCTTCCAGAGCACGGACGTAGTCGGAGTACCGGTGCAGGCGCTGGCCGCCGGTGACCAACTCCATGCCTCGGAAGAGGAGGTCGAAGGAGTTGGACCAGCGCGGGTCGGACGGCTGCGGGTGGGTGTAGAACGGGCGCTTCACCATCGGGTAGCCCTCGACGGCGACGAACTCACTGCCGTGCTCACGCAGCGCCCACTCGCCGATCGCGCGCTCGTCGGCCGGTGCCAGGTCCGGCTCGTCCGGGTCCGCGCCGGCGATCTTCAGCGCCTCGCTGAAATGCAGCACCGGCACGTCGACCGGGATCTCCGGCAACGCGACCCCGAGCCGTTCCAGCGCAGCGCCGGCCCTCGAGCCCACCGAGGACAGCATCCCCGCGATCGCCGACCGCAGCATGGCGAGCACGTCGCGATGGTCCGTGATGAACCCGAACTCCGCGTCCAGCGACACGTACTCGGCCAGGTGCCGGATCGTGTCGTGCGGCTCGGCCCGGAACACCGGCCCGACCTCGAAGACCCGCTCGAACACCCCGACCATCGTCTGCTTGTAGAACTGCGGAGACTGGGCCAGGTACGCCGGCCCGCCGAAGTAGTCCAGCGCGAACACGTTGGCCCCGGACTCGGTCGCCGTACCGACGATCTTCGGCGTCTGGATCTCGGTGAAGCCCTGACCGTCCAGCGCCGTACGGAACCCGTGCAGCGCCGCCGCGGCGATCTCCCATCCGGCGCGTACGGCGGGATGCCGCAGCGCGACCGGCGCGTTGTCCAGTACGACGGGAAGCCCGGCGCCCACAGCCGGCCGCCACAACTCGATCGGCGGGGTGTGGGCGGGCTCGGTCAGCGCCTCGATCACCGGGTCGACCAGCTCGGCGCCACCCGGCGCCTGCGGGTTGGCGGCGACCGTGCCGGTCACCTGGACGACGGTCTCCTCACCGAGCTCGTCCAGCTGCGATTGGGTTTCCGGCGCCTTCACGACGATCTGGCTGAGGCCGGACCGGTCGCGCAGGATCAGGAAACTGACGGCGGCCAGCCGTCGTCTTCGGTGCACCCAGCCGGCCACCGTGACGGTCTGGCCCACTGCTGAGGGGATCTCATGGCTGAGAATGCGCATCGCTGTTGTCACCTCCAGGTCTGTTCTCGAACCCCGGAGGTGTGGGCGAAGGGGAACTCGCGGTGCCACCACACCTTCACCGGATCCGGCGGACCCGGCCTCTTGCCGTGCAGTCGCTCAGGAGTGTCTTCGCCACCGCTCCAGGTATCGCCTCACAGCAACCGGCGACTCTCTCTGACCTGGCGTACGGCGCTACTTGGTTCCGTCAGCGCGAACAGATCCAGAGTAAAGCAGCCGGCAACCCGATTTCACCGGCGGGTCGTGGACGGCGGGAGCTGGACGGTGTCGGTGTCCTCGCGGCCGCCGACCCGGGCGCGCACGGTGATCTGGTTGGCCGCGCCGGTCCCGGGCAGCCACGCGCTCCACTCGGAGTTGAACGGCTTGACGTAGTTGTCGGTCCGGCACGTGGCCCGCCGTACGTCGCTCGAGCGCGAGCACGTCCAGCCCTTGTCGAGCGCGGACAGGAACGACAGGTTGCGGCCCCACGAGATGTCCAGCGTCACCCGGCGGTTCGCGACCCCGTTCAACTTCAGGAAGCGGTTGTAGACGAACGGGTTCGGGTCGGCACCTGGCGTCGGCGTGAGGATCTGCAGCAGCGACTCGTCTGCCTGGATCCCGGCCAGCGTCTCGGAGTCGGTGTCGCTGACCAGCCCGGCCGTCGCGGCCACGGTGAACGTCCGCGCCGCGGCCGAGCCGTCCTCGGGTACGTCGAAGCTCGCCGGCAGCGGCGCCGGTTTCGCCGGGTTGGCCGCCGTACACGTCTGGGTCTTGGCGTTGCAGGTCCAGCCGGCCGGGCTCTTCGCGATCGGCCACTCGAGGGCGGCGCCGTAGCTGATCTTCAGCGTCACGCTCGGGCGATCCGTGCCGGGGGCAACGGTCAGGATGCGGTGGTGGACGTCCGGGTCGGCCTTGCCGGCGACGATCTTGAGCAGGTTCTCGTCGGTGCGCGGCGGCGCGATCAGGGTCTCGGAGTCGTCGTCGTACAGCCGGCCGGTCTTGGCCGACACGGTGAAGGTCCGGTCGGCCTGCGCTCCGCCGGTGGGGGTGTCGAAGGTGACCGGCAGCGGCTCGGGCGCGGCCGGGTTGTTCGCCGTGCACGTGCTGGTCGAGGCCGTGCAGGTCCAGCCGCGCGGGTTGCCGCTCAACGGCCAGGTCAGGGTCTTGCCGTACTTGATGCCGATGACAACGGGATTGGCGTTCTGCGCCGGCGCCTTGATGGTGATCACGAACCTGACGTCCTGCGCCTGTGCTTCGTCAGCGCCGACGGAAGGCCCGCGACCGCCCGGCGTCATGCTGATCGTCAGCAGGCCCTCGTCCAGGATCGGCGTCGTCGGCACCGGCGGTGTGGCCGAGGGAGACGTGGTCGTCGGAACGGGCGGCGTCGGAGTCGGCGTCGGCTCGGGCTCCGACGGCTCGGTGGTCGGAGCAGTCGTCGGAGCCGTGGTCGGCTGGGTCGCCGGCGGCTTCGTGGGCGACGGCTTCACCGGCGGGACCGTCGGCTGCGTGCCCGGCGGCTGCTGGGTCGGCTGCTGCGCCGGCGGGTTGCTGATCGCCGCTGGGGGAGTCTCGTCGCCGGTCAGCGCCATGGCAGCGAGTACGGCGGCCACCGCGACGACCATGACCGCTCCGGCGCCGACCGCCGTACGCGTGCTGTTCTCTGTGGCCTTCTTCCAGCCGGTGACGAAGAAGCCGACCAGACCGACCTTCGCACCGGACGCGGCAGCCAGGTAGCCGAGGCCTGCGGTGCCCAGCAGGGCCGGGGCGAGCAGCGCCGGCAGGGCGCTGTTGACCTCGACCAGCTCGAGGTAGACCGCCGTGCACTTCGCGCAGTCGTCCAGGTGCTCGCGGACGTTGCGGTTCTCCCGCTTGGTCAGGCCGCCGCGGACGTAGGCGCCGAGGCGCTCGGTCGTCCACCGGCAACGGTCGCCGGCCACGTCGGCGAGGTGCTGCTGGAGGTACGCCTGCCGTAGCCCCTCGCGGGCGCGGTAGGCGAGCGCGGAGACGCCGTTCGCGGTCAGGCCGAGCAGGGGAGCGATGGCCGCGGGCTTCTCACCCTCGACCTCGGTGTGCCAGAGCACGGCCTGCCACCGCTCGGGCAGGCTCGCGAACGCCTTGGCCGCCGCGCCGCTCTCGAAGCCGGTCACGGTCGGGTCGTTGAAGCCCTCCGGCTCCCGCTCGTACGACGCGATGTCGTCGGTCGCCTGCACCTTCCGGCCGGACCGGATCCGGTCGACGTGTACTCGCCGTACCGTCGTCAGCAGGTACGCGCGGAAGGAGATGTCCGGACCGCCGCCGGCGCGCAGCGCGTCCAGCACCTTGGCGAACGCGTCGCTGGCCAGGTCGTCGGCGTCGTTGGCCGGGACCAGCTGGCGGGCCATCCGCTCGGCCGCGTGGTGGTGCCGGCCGAACAGCTCGCCGTACGCCTCCAGGTCGCCGTTGCGGACGCGCGCGATCAACTCGGCGTCGCTCGGTCCTTCCGGCGTCTCCATCTGTCTCCCCGTGGGTGTCACGACTGTCCGTGCTGCGACGTCACCGTCCGTCACGTCGTTGCCGGGAACAAGGTTCCCACGTGAGACGCGGCGGCGCACCATTCCTGACGCGGAACTGTGCTCCTTTCCTGACGAGAGCGGTAGTCCGGAAGTTACGCGGAAAAAGTTCGGCGAATCCGCGTCATGAACCTCGGCCCCCGCTGTCTCACCTCCGGAACGACGCTTCCGGCCGACTGGTCGGGAGACTGACGGGGCTGTTCGAGGAGGGCCATGTCGCTGTTCGCGGACATCCGCAGACGGTTCGACCTGCGTCCGGCCAAGTCCCTGAACCTGGCGGGGTCGCCCGCCCGGACCCGGCCGGAGGCGTCGTCTCCAGACGATCGACCGTGCGAGGGGAGGGACTCGCACGGCACAGCCGGCACAGCCGTGCCGAGCTGTCGGGCAAGCTGCTCCGACTCCAGCGCCTACCTCGCGATCGCCGAGGCGCTGCGGGACGGAGCCGATGTCGTGCCTGCGAGCGACGAGGTCGGCCGGCAGTTGGCGGCCGACGGCGTCTCGTTGCTCGAGGCACTTGATGGGCTGAGTGCGCTGTACCGCTCGATCGCCGGGGGCGAGCCGGCTTTCGCCGCGGTACGCGCACTCAGTTCCAGCTGGGCCGAGGCCTCGCTGGTCTACCTGCACTCGCTGTCCTGCGAGGACCCGCTGACCGGGCTGTCCAGCCTGGCGCACCTGCGGTCCCGGCTCGGCGAGCTCTACCGAGAGGCCGAGTTCCGTGGAACTTCCGTACCGCAGACCCACGCACTGGTGGTTGTCGAGCCGCTCAATCCCCCGGGGACGACGCCGTTCGACCGCGAGCTCCGGCTGGTCGACGTGGCGGAGTGCCTGCGGATCGTCTTCTGCGGCGGTGACGTACTGGGCCGCGTCGGCTCACGCCGCGCGGCGGCGCTCGTCGGCCGCGAGCCGAACCTGCCGGAGCAGGTCGAGACGGTACGAGCCCTGATCACCCAGTGGCGGCTGGACACCGACGTGCCGCAGCTGGCCCGGATCTGGATCGAAGGACTGCCCGGGACCGACGCGATGGCCGGGAGGGTGCTCGACGAGCTCGCCAGACCCTAGGACCTGCGTCCGGACGCCTACAGGGGGGCGCCCGGACGCAAAGGCCGGCGGCGGATCGCCTGACACGGGGTGGGCGATCCGTCGCCGCTTGTCCGCTGCCACTGTCGGTGGACCTGATTAGGCTGTCGGTATGTGCGGAAGGTATGCGTCCAGCCGGGATCCGTCCGACCTCGTGGCCGAGTTCGAGATCGAGTCCGGGAACGTGCGCGAGTCCGTGCAGGAGGTGGGGGAGAACTACAACGTCGCGCCGACCGACCAGGTGATCGCGGTGGTCGAGCGGAAGAACCGCGAGGCGCCGGAGGAGACGGTGCGCAAGCTGACCACGGTCAAGTGGGGGCTGGTGCCGTCCTGGGCCAAGGACACCTCGATCGGGAACCGGCTGATCAACGCCCGGATGGAGACGGTCGCGGACAAGCCGGCCTTCAAGAAGGCGTTCGCGACCCGGCGCTGCATCCTGCCCGCCGACGGGTACTACGAGTGGTACAAGTCCGAGCAGAAGGTGAACGGCAAGCCGGTCAAGCAGCCGTACTTCATCCGGCCCGCCGACGGCGGCATCCTGGCGATGGCCGGGCTCTACGAGATCTGGCGGGACAAGACGGTCGAGGACCCGGAGTCCGACGAGGCCTGGCTGTGGACCTGCACGGTCCTGACTACCTCGTCCACCGACGACCTCGGCCGCATCCACGACCGGATGCCGCTGCTCGTCGAACGCGAGCGGTACGACGTCTGGCTCAACCCGCTGAGCTCCGACAAGGACGACCTGCTCGACCTGCTCGACCTGCTCGTCCCGGCGGCCCCCGGACGGCTCGAGGCGTACGCCGTCTCGAAGGCGGTCAGCTCGGTGAAGAACAACGGACCGCACCTGGTCGACCCGCTCCCACCCGACGGCGTCGACCCGCTCGACAAACCCGAGGAGCCGAAGGAACCCCCGCTGTTCTGACCCACCGTGTCCTTTGACGCACCGCGCCGGCACCACCGATCGGTGCTGAAGTGATGACAGGATGGGGCGGTGACCGACGAACGGATTGTGGAGACGCCGCACGGGGACGCCCGGATCGTGGCGCATCGGGCCCGGCGACCGGTGGCGACGCTGGCCCTCGGTCACGGCGCCGGGGGCGGGATCGAGTCGGCCGACCTGGCCGCGCTGGCGTCCCGGCTGCCGAAGCAGGACATCAACGTGTTCCTGATCGAGCAGCCCTGGCGGCACGCCGGGAAGAAGCTTGCCCCCGGCCCGAAGATCCTCGACGAGGCCTGGATCGCGATCATCGGCCAGCTCCGGATCCGGACGCCGCTGGTGGTCGGCGGCCGCAGCGCCGGCGCCCGGGTGGCCTGCCGGACCGCGAGCAGTCTGGGGTCATCCGGCGTACTGGCGCTGGCCTTTCCGCTGCATGCGCCGGGGAAGCCGGAGAAGTCCAGGGTGGACGAGTTGCAGAGTGCCGGCTTGCCGACGCTGGTGGTGCAGGGGGAGCGGGACCCGTTCGGGACGCCCGAGGAGTTCCCGCCGCTCACCGAGATGGCCGTGGTGCCGGACGCCGACCACTCGTTCAAGGTGCCGAAGCGCGCCGAGCTCAGTCAGCAGGAGACCCATCAGCTGCTGGTCGAGGCCGTGTTCGAGTGGGTCAGCCGCGAAGTGTCCGGATAGTGGTCACCGGTTGACCACCGCCGCCGTACGGGGAATGCCCCCGCGCCGGGGCGTGTTGTGCCGGGCATGATGGCGACGAGAGAGGCTCCGGCGAGGACCGGCGGGAAGACCCCGGTATTCTCGATCCCGATGCCGACTCCCACCACGACCGAGACACCCGAGCAGCGGACCGCGCGCTTCGAGCGCGAGGCGCTGCCCTTCCTCGACCAGATGTACGCCGCGGCGATGCGGATGACCCGTAATCCGTCGGACGCCGAGGACCTGGTCCAGGACACCTTCGCGAAGGCGTACAGCTCGTTCCACCAGTTCACGCCCGGCACCAACCTGAAGGCGTGGCTGTACCGGATCCTGACCAACACGTTCATCAACGGATACCGCAAGCGCCAGCGCCAGCCGACGCAGTCGCCGACCGAGGAGATCGAGGACTGGCAGCTGACCGCCGCCGAGTCGCACACTCCCGGCGGCCTGAAGTCGGCCGAGGCGGTCGCGCTGGAGCATCTGCCCGACTCCGACGTCAAGGAGGCCCTGCAGGCGATCCCGGAGGACTTCCGGCTGGCCGTCTACCTGGCCGACGTCGAGGGCTTTGCGTACAAGGAGATCGCCGACATCATGGGTACGCCGGTCGGCACCGTGATGTCGCGGTTGCACCGTGGCCGGCGCCAGCTGCGTGACCTGCTGGGCGACTACGCGCGCGACCGGGGCCTGATCCCGTCCGACGAGACCGGAACCGAGGAGGAGTCGTGAGCTGCGGCGAGCACCACGACATCGACTGCAGCGAGATCCTGCAGCGTGCGTACCTTTTCATCGACAACGAGCTCGAGGGCGCCAGTACCGACGAGATCCGGCAGCACCTCGAAGAGTGCGCGCCGTGCCTGGACGAGTACGACCTGGAGCGCTGCGTGAAGAAACTCGTGCACCGTTCCTGCGGTTCCGACCACGCCCCCGACGCACTCCGTCAGAAAATCCTCCTCCGCCTCACCCAAATCCAGGTCGAAACCACCATCACCACCACCGACTGAAGCGCGGTCAGGAGTAATTCGGCCGGTAGGTGTAGGTTTCGTCTCGGTCCAGGACGGCCAGCAGGTCCAGCGCATCGCGTTCGACCTTGTCGGCGGCGGCATGCAGTGACGGGATGGCTTCGGTGAGCAGTTGTCTGGCGCTCTCCGAATCTTCGGACGCGGCCCTGATCTTCGCCAGCTGCAGCAGCAATCGGCCCTCGCGTAGTCGATTTCGGTAAGCCCTGGCCAATTGGATCCCGGAGTGCGCGTGTTCCTCGGCCACGGCGAACTCGCCTTTGCCGGCGAAGGCCACGGTGAGGACCTCTTTACTCTCGGACTGGCCATTGCCGTCGCCCAGCCGTCCGGATACCTGGATGCTCGTCCGCAGTGATTCGATCGCGTTGTCGAATCGCTGGTTGGCGACGTGCGAGATGCCCGCGTTGAGGTAGCGCTTCGCCAGCGATCGTTGATCGCCGCTCTGCTCGGCAAGCCGGATGCTCTCCGCGAACGCCTGGTCGGCTTCGGCGAAATCGCCCAGCCGGTTGTGCAGGCCGCCGAGAGCGAGATATGTGACGCCTTCGACCGACCTGTCGTCGAGCTGGCGACTGAGCTCCAGCGCCTGCTGGATCATTGACAGCGCCTCTTCCGTCCGGCCTAGCCGCTCGAGCACATGACTGAGCGAGGAGCAGCAGCGAGCCTGACCCGCGATGTCGGAGACGCCGCGGAACCTCTCCAGCGCCTTGACCAGGTGCGCCCGGGCAGACTCGAAGTCACCGAGCTCGACCATGGGGATCGCGGTGTCGTGCTCGAGCCACGCCGCCATCAATGGCAGGTCCAGTCGCTCGGCCAGTTCGACCATGCCCCGGCTGAACTCGCGCATCTCGACCCAGCGGGACCGGGGCTCGTGGTAACCGAACAGCGCGAGGGCGAGCTCGGGTAGCAGCGCCGACCCTGCAAGCGACGTCGCCGATGCCTGGCGAAACCGGTCGATCAGGTTGCGCTCCTCGTCGTCCAGCCACCGCAGCGCCGAAACCGTGTCCCTGAGCGCCGGGACGGGCGGGATCCGGATGGTGGCGAGCCCAGGCCGCTGGCTTGCCTCGTGCGTAAGACTCTGACAGGCCCACGCGAAGCCGATGTAGAAGCGCAGGACGCGGCCCAGACCCGCGTCGAGCTCGGACTGGGTGAGGGACTGCTCGGCCAGCTCGCGAGCGTAGGCACGGATCAAGTCGTGGAAGCGGTAGCGCTCGGGTGCGACGGGATCGAGGAGGTTGAGGTCCACGAGGCGTTCGAGAACGAGGCCTGCGTGACGGATCGGCATGTCGAGCAGGTGTGCGGCCACGGAGGTGTGCAGGTCCGAGCCGTCGGGCACACTCAGGGTCGGCAACGCCAGGGCTGCCTCGCGATCGAGCTCACGATCGCTGGACTCGAGGAACCGCACGGAGCTGGCGATGCTCGCGCGGACGCCGGTGTCGTCGGAGCCCAGGCTGTCCAGTCGCCGTCCTTCGTTCTCCAGGAAGTCGACGAGGTGCTGGATCGGCCAGCCCGGCCGCGCGGCGAGCCGGGCGCCGATCAGCCGGACGGCGAGTGGCAGCCGGCCGGCGAAGCGAGTCAGGCTCTCGGCGGCATCCGGTTCGGCCGCGACCCGGTCCGTGCCGGCGACTCCGGCCAGGAGGTCGACGGACTCCGTCTCGGACAACGCGTCAAGGCGGATCTGGCGGGCCCCGGGCAGCGCTGCGAGCGAGGCCCTGCTGGTGATGATCACCGCTGATCCGGGGCTGCCGGGCAACAGCGGCGTGATCTGGTGAACGTCGGTCGCGTTGTCGAGCAGCATCAGCATCCGCCGACCGGCCAGCTGGGATCGAAGCAGTGCGGCCGCCTCCTCCACGCCCTCGGGGATCAGCTGGACATCCAGGCCCAGCGAGCGGAGCAGCTGTCCCAGAGCGTCCGCGGTCGCGGTCGGCTTGCCGGGGCCGTACCCGCGGAGGTTGAGATAGAGCTGGCCATCCGGGTAGCTCATCACCAGCTTGTGCGCTGCCCGGACTGCCAGCGCGGTCTTGCCGATCCCGCCCATGCCGGTCACGGCGACCAGGCCGACGGCGCCGCCACCTGATCCGTCCGGGTCCCGGAGTGCCGACAGGACGGCATCGAGCTGTGCGCTCCGGCCGGTGAAGTCGGGGATCGCCGGCGGCAGTTGCCAGGGCACCGGCAGTGAGTCGATCGAGGCAGCCGGTCCGGAAGGTGCAGTAGTTGCCGAGGCCAGACGTCCGGTACCCCGGGCAACAGCCATGAAATCTGCGGCGTCTGCGGCGTCCAGGCCGAGCGCTGTGGTCAGTGCCCGAACAGTGTCGAGGCGGGGCCGGCGACGGGTTCCGCGTTCGAGCACGCTGATCGCCTGCTCGCTCAGTCCGGCCTTTTCGGCCAGGGCGGCCTGGGTCAGGCCTAGCCCGGTTCGATGTCGGCGCAGCAGTTCACCCAGGCTCTCGACGTTCAGCCGAACCACCTCTCTCGCTCGCCGAATCGATCTGGTCACAGTCGGTTCCGGATGCCCGAGCTAACTCTAGGAGGTACGGCGACTGCAGGGCTTCTCCACAACCTGATGGACCCTGCGCACTATCAGGCCGCCCGACACTTCCACGCAAACGACTGTTTGAACATGACAAAGGGTATTGGGCTCGGGACGCTCCGAATACGAAGCCTGGGTGAATGGTGATCTGACCGACCTGTGACCAAATTGCAAAGACCCCGGTTTTGGCCGGGGTCCTCGCTTTCTGTAGCCGCCTGAGTCAGGCGTTGGGGCGCTTACCGTGGTTTGCGCCCTTCTTCTTGCGTGCGCGGCGCTTGCGGCCGGTCTTGCCCATTCCTAAGCCTCCTTGTTACAACTGCAAAGAGTCACAGTCTCTCATATCGCGGGAGACTCTTCAGTTCGTGCGGCGGGTCACGGTCTGGCTTACAGTGTTTCGGCGCAGCCCTGATGAGCAAAATTCAAGTCGAGTCAGCGATGTGCTGTCTGGCCCCCCTGCGCCCGCCGAGTGGGCGCAAGACAAGCGACCCGCTGATCGGAGGTGACGTAGTATGTTCGGCGACGTCTGGGACTGGTGATCCTTCTGTCATGGAGGGCATGAGATGACGTGGCGCCCCCGTGTCAGGATGTTGCGTTCTGCTGTCGCGGGAACTGCCGTCATCGCCCTGGTCGCGCTGGGGCTCGCGATCTCCGAGACACAAAATCCACTGGTGGTGGCTGGGCTGTGCCTGGTCGCGCTCGTCGCCAGTTCGCTGCGATCGGTGCACACTCAGCGCCAGATCGAACTGGTCTCCGTCGTATTGGTTGCCGTCTACGTGATCGCAGGGCCCGCGGCGGCGGTCATCGTCGCTGCCGCCGGATCTCTCGTCCAGGCGCCGGCCCCGGCGATCAAGCGGATCTTCAACAGCGCGCAGCGGGTCGTGTCCGCCGCCGGTGCGGCGATCGCCTACGCGGCCTTGGACGGGCCGGTCGGCGAGGAGGTGTTCGCGCGGGTCCCGGACGCCCTCATCGCGACGACAGCCGCCAGCGTCGCGCTCCAGCTCGTGAACGCCGTGCTCGTCTCCATGGTGCTCAGTCTCGAGCGCGGACCGAATGCCGTGAAGGAGTTTCTCCGGCACGTGGTCCGCACGACCGCGCTCCCGGTGCTCGGCTACGGACTGCTCGGTCTGTCGATGGCCGTGGTGTGGATCGGTGGCCTGAGCATTTTCGCCGGCGTGCTCATCCTCGGTCCGCTGGTCGTCGCCCGCTGGGCGCTGTCGCAGTACGAGGCAGAGAGGCTGGCTCAGGCGGCGACCATGCGAGCGTTCATCCAGGTCATCGAGGCCAAGGACCTGTACACGCGCGGGCACTCGGAGCGGGTCAGTGAAGGGGTTGGGATGCTCGGCAGGCAGCTTGGGCTGAACCAGGATCGCCAGAGCGCCCTCGAGCATGCCGGACTGCTGCACGATGTCGGGAAGGTCGGCGTGCCGACCAGCATCATTCGCAAGCCCGGCCGGCTGGACGACGCGGAGATGGACGCCATCCGCCTGCATCCGGCGCGGGGAGTCGAGCTGATCGGCAACATCCCGTTCCTGGAAGAAGTGAAGTCGGCGGTCCTTCATCACCACGAGAAGTACGACGGCACTGGCTACCCGGCAGGGTTGGCCGGTGAGAACATCCCCTATTTCGCTCGCATCATCGGCATCGTGGACGCTTTCGACTGCCTCACCTCGACGCGCTCGTACCGCCCGGCCCGGGGCGTCGAGGAGACGCTGGAGATCCTGCTGCAGGACCGCTACACGCACTTCGATCCGCAATTGGTCGACTCGTTCGTCCAAGTGATCCGGCAGCGAGGCTGGAACGCGGCTGCGGACCAGCCGGCCCCGGATGCCAACGTGGAGGTGAGCATCGACCACGACGACCTCAGCCTCGGCAGTGGTGGCGGCGCGTCGGGGTCGGCGGCCGGACCGGCCGACGGATGAGCACCGTGCAGGGCAACTATCAGGTCCGGATCTCCGGCAGCGGGATCGCCATCTTGCTGGTCGGGGCCGTCCTCGGGGTGACGGCCACGGTTCTGACCATCGAGCGGGGAGTCACCGGCTGGTCTTTCGCGATCACCTTCGGGCTGCTGATCGCGGTCGGGGAGATGGTGCAGTTCCGGGTGGACCGGAGCCGCAACCGGGCGCCGATCGCGACGAGCGCCGCCTTGGCCTACGCGCTCCTGCGCGGGCCGGAGGTGCCGGTCGTGCCGGATGTCGCCCAGATCATCACCGTAGTGACGGTGGCCACGATCGCCGGCGTCATTCCGCGTACGGTGGCCGGCCTTCGGTGGGATCTGGTGATCTCCACTCGGCGGGTGATCTCGGTGGCCGCGGCCGCGACCGTGTTCTCGGTCGTCCTTCCGAACCACCTGCAGTGGGACGGGACCTGGTCGCACGCGCTGCCGATCACCGCGGCGATGTTCCTCGCTGTGCTGACCGCCGCCTTGAGCGACGGTCTGGTCGGCGCGGGGCAGATGACCGAGGCGTCGAACCGGCCGTTCCCGGCTGCCCTGCGCGACGAGTTGGTGGTGCTGGCGAGGATCGGGCTGGCGATGGGTATCAGCGGTGTCCTCCTGGCCGCAAGCACGTCGCTGCTCGGGTTGTGGGCCGTGCCGATGGTCGTGGTGCCGTTGTTGTTGACCCAGTTCGCCTTCCGGCGGTTCGCGTCGGCGCAGCGGACGTATCGAACCACGGTTCGGTCGATGGCGCGGAGTACGGAGATCGCCGGTTTCAGCAGTCCGGGGCAGAACGCACGAACGGCGCAGCTGGCCGTTGCGCTGGGCCACGATCTGGGGCTGACTCCGCCACGAATGGAGGCGCTGGAGTACGCCGCACTGCTGTCCGGGGTGGGACAGTTGGCGTTGTCCGATCCCAGTCCTGGTGGGGCTTCGTTGCTGCGGACAAGGGAAGAGCGGCAACGGGCGGCGGAGATCGGTGCGTCGGTCATCGAACGGTCCGGTGTGCTCGATCGCGTGGCCGAGATCGTGCGGCACTCCAATGATCCGTACCGGCGGGGCCGGGCGAAGAACGCCGACATTCCCTTGGAGAGTGGGATTGTCAATGTGGCGTTGGCCTATGAGCAGTTGGTCGGTGAGGGGACCGGGCAGTCGCCGGGGAAGGCGATGGAGTCGATCGGGTTGGGGATCGGGGCGGAGTACGACCCGGTGGTGGTCGAGTCACTCAGGAGGGTGATCGGCCGGGGCTTCCGCTTTTAGGCGAAGCAGTGCAGGCGTTCCCGCACAAGGCTTCAGGTCGCCCCAGACCGGCGCCTCGGTGGCCGGGATACGGTGCGAACCGCCCATTCCGGCGTACAGCAGAAGGCCCGCTCCGGCGGCGATCAAGACATCTCCCGGGCTGACCGCCTGACCGAGGCCGGGAAGCGCAACGGGTACGACGTCGCCGAGCCACGGCAACCTGGTCGCCGCATCGGACAACTCGTGGCGCGGTGAGCCGGTGAAGGGCCCGACGCCGGCGCGGGCCAGCGCGTCGGCGTCGACCGGCATCGCGCCGTTCAGGGCGACCACCAAGGCGTTGCAGAAGAAGCCCAGGGCAAGCAGTCCGACACCGGGATGCCGCAGGTTCTGGCGGAGGAAGACCGCGATGCAGACCGCGGACCCGACCAGCCCGACCGGGTACGCCGTACTGCCGATGATCGCGCCGAGGAACTGGCCGATCGCGGCGGCGGCCAGCCAGTGCACGCCGGTCAGCGAGTTGCCGGCCAGGCTGGTGAGGCGTCCACCGGTTGCCCAGGCCGCACCCGCGGCGAGCACCATGACGAGGAGGACCAGCAGCACCCTCGCGATTCTGCCGCGCCGGACCCGGAATCCCGGGCAAGCTGATCCCGCAGCGTGTCGACATAACGGCAAAGAGTGATGGCGGCCCCTTCCGGAGAAGGGACCGCCATCGGCGGCTCAGGACTTGGCCGAGGCCGCGCCGCCCTCGTCGAGCAGCTCCGGAAGGTCCTTCACCCCCGGGTCGCCCTGGTCGGCGCGGTAGTCCGACGCGTGCGTGCTGTCCACACCGTCCGGCACCTTCACCGCCCGGAACACCAGCGTCAGCACGACGACCACGATCAGGTTGAGCCCGAAGGCCGTCAACGCGATGTAGGCCTGGGTGTCGGTGAACGGGATGTTCGTGACCGAGCCACCGAAGTGCTTGCCGGTCGCCGGGTTGACCACGTTGTAGGCCTCGAGGGTGCCGTACACCATCGCGACCGCCCAGCCGGCCAGCAACGCCCAGCGATGGAACCATCTGGTGTACAGACCGACCACGATCGCCGGGAAGGTCTGCAGGATCCAGATGCCACCCAGTAGCTGGAAGTTCAGCGCGAGGGTCTTGTCCAGCGTGAGGACGAACGCCAGCGCGCCCAGCTTCACCACCAGCGACGCGAGCTTGGAGACCTTCGCCTCCTGGGCCGGCGACGCGTTCGGTTTGAGGAAGTCGCGGTAGATGTTGCGGGTGAACAGGTTCGCGGCCGCGATCGACATGATCGCCGCCGGCACCAGCGCCCCGACCGCGATCGCCGCGAACGCGATCCCGGCGAACCAGGACGGGAACTCCTGGTCGAACAGCCGCGGGATGGCCAGCTGCGGGTTCGCGATGCCGTCCAGGCCCTTCACGTCCACGTTGGCCTTGATCGCCATGAAGCCGAGCAGCGCGAGCAGGCCGAGCAGCAGCGAGTACGCCGGCAGGATCGCGGCGTTCCGCCGGACGATGTTGCGGTTCTTGGTCGACAGCACCGCGGTCACCGAGTGCGGGTACATGAACAGCGCCATCGCCGAGCCCAGGGCCAGCGTCCAGTACGCCGAGTAGCCCGTCTCACCCGGGATGAACGCACCCACCGGCTTGCCGGTGTTCGGGTTCGTCGCGGTGAGCTTGGCCTCCGCGGCGTCGAAGATCGAGCCCCACCCGCCGAGCACGTGCGGCAGGTAGAAGATCGCGACCGCGATCACCAGGTAGATCAGGCCGTCCTTGACGAACGCGATCATCGCCGGCGCCCGCAGGCCGGAGGAGTACGTGTACGCCGCCAGCACCGCGAACGCGATCAGCAGCGGCAGGTCCTTGGCCAGCAGGTTGTCGCCGCCCAGGCCCATCGTCTCGAACACGGCCTGCATACCCACCAGCTGCAAGGCGATGTACGGCATCGTGGCGAGGATGCCGGTCACCGCGACCGCCAGCGACAGCGACTTGCTGCCGTAGCGGCCGTGCACGAAGTCGGCCGGGGTCACGTAGCCGTTGCGGTGCGAGACCGACCACAGCCGGGACATGAAGATGAAGATGATCGGGTAGACCACGATCGTGTACGGCACCGCGAAGAAACCGCTGATCGCACCGGTGGCGTACATCGCGGCGGGTACGGCGATGAACGTGTACGCGGTGTAGAGGTCGCCACCCAGCAGGAACCAGGTGACGAAGGTGCCGAACCCGCGGCCGCCCAGACCCCACTCGTCCAGGTTGTCCAGGTTGCCGGTGCTGCGCCAGCGAGCGGCCATGAAGCCCATCGCGGTGACGGCGCCGAAGATGAGTACGACGATCGTGAGCTGGACCCAGTCGACTGTGTGGTTCACTGCTCGCCCTCCTTCGCCGCAGCCGGCTTGTCAGGGTCACCAAGGCCCTGCGCCGCCCGTCGCTTGCGTTCCTCGGTGATGACCAGCCTGTAGCAGATGCTGACCAGGCCGGCGGAGAGGAAGACCCAGAGGAACTGGTACCAGTAGAAGAAGGGGAAACCCCACAGGCGGGGTTCGTCCCTGGCGTACGTCGACACCAGGAGCGGCACCACGACCGCGATCGCCAGCAGAACGCCGGAGATCCAGTACGCGGGTCTGACCGCGGACAATCGGGACACTGCAAACCTCCTCGGGACACAGGCGCAACGGAGCACGCTACCGTTCGACCCGACACGGGACCAGATCTAAGTGCCGGGTAACATCAGGCACTCGTACCAGGGTGGTTCATGGACAACGAACGAGCATGGTTCGTACGGCGGGTCGTGCTGTCCGTTCTCTTTCTGCTGATCGTTGCCGTCCCGCTGTATCCGGAGCTGTACGGCCTAGACGAGGTCACCCCTTTCACGCAACTTGTGGCGTTTCGCCCACAGGGACTGGCTGTTCTGCTGCTGCTCGGCCTGCTCATGCTGGTACGGCGGGCCTGGCGCATCGCCGCCGTACTCGTGCTGGGCCTGGCGCTGACCGGGGCGGTGCTGACGGCGCCGCGGCAGTTCTCCGACGCGGACCCGCCATCGGACGGCGCGCGGGTGCTGACGATCATGGTCGCCAACGTGCTCGGCGGCGGCGCCGACGCCGGTGCGGTGGCCAAGGTGATCCGGGAGCGCCGGCCCGACCTGGTTTCGTTGCCGGAGGCACAGGTCGACGTCCGCGAGGACATCCGGGCACACCTGCAGGGCCTTGCGTACAACGGTTACACGCTGCAGCCGAGCAAGGCGGTCGAGAGCGCCACGAGCGTCCTGGTGTCGTCCTCACTGGGCACTGTGCGTTTCCAGGCCGACCAGCTCGCCACGACGTTCGGGCACATCATCGTGACCGGCGGGAACCTCGGTGACGTGCGGCTGATCGCGTACCACGGCTTCCCGCCGTTGCCGGCCGAAGTGACCACCTGGAAGCAGGATCTCGACGTCCTCCGGCAGTGGTGCGCGCAGAATCCGCCGACGATCGTGGCCGGCGACTTCAACGCCACCACGGATCACGCGGACTTCCGGTACGCGCTCGGCTCGAATTGCCGCAGTGTCGCGTCGCTGACGGGCGCAGGCCTCGTCGGGACCTGGCCGTCGGACCGGCCGGCGGTCACGCGGTCGCAGATCGACCATGTGCTGATCACCCGGCAACTCGAGCCGGGGCGCTTCACGACGTACGCGATCGAGGGCAGCGATCACCGTGCCGTCGTCGCGACTGTGGCTGTACCTAAGACTGGGTAGAGGCCGGGCGGTAGATGTAGGGCTGGGAGGCCTGCACGGCCTCGGTGAGCATCAGCAGCATGTCGGCCCGGGCCTCGATCGGCCGGCCGAACAGCTCGTCGTCACCCGGGATCGGGAACCCCTTCACGCCGATCGCCAGCTGGCTCAGCAGGACGTGCAGAACACCACGGGCGTTGAAGACCGGAGGAGTGGGCCACTCCGGCAACGTCTCGTGCATCAGCGGCTGCTGGGCCGCAGCCGCGGCCACCGGCTTCAGCCAGCGCTCGAGCTCGTCGCTGGTCAGCATGTTCCGGTGCAGGATCGTCATGACCGCGTGCGCGACCCGGTCGTGCTCCTCGTGCACCCAGCGGTACTGCGTGTCCTTCACGATCCGGTCGGCCAGTACGTCGAGCAGCGCCCGAAGCACCCCGGTGTCGCAGTGCCGCGACCGGGCCAGCGCGCCGATCGCGTCCGCGCCATGGGCAACGGCATGCGCCCACCCGCAGTCCGGCACGTAGCCGCGCAGGTCGCGCTCCCGCAGCAGCCAGGTGGCCAGCCGGTCGCCCCAGCGCATCACCACCTCGTCGTGCACCAGGAACTCGGCGTTGTCGCGGTGGATCACCTCCGCCAGCGTCAGCGCGGTGAACGACCGCCGGAAGACGGTGTCCGTGCCGTCCTCACCCAGGCCGTAGGCGAGGCCGGCACACAGACCGTCGCCGAAGCCCGGCAGCAGGTCGTCGTACACCCCGCGCTCCAGCCAGGTGGCCAGCGTCGGGTACGCCAGCGCGTCCCGGATCTGCGGGTTGGTGCTGGCGAGGCCGCGGACGAGCTCCTCGGTGAGGTCGGTCAGACCACGGTCGCGCGGTACCGCGTAGTCCGCGGCCATCACGTCCTGCCAGTACGTCGACTCCACCGAAGCATCCTTTCATCCGTGCCTGATCAATCAACACCTAGATACACCCACTTGTCGAGTGGACCTCCGCGGGTACTGGTATACGCCGTCGGTAGCATCGAACCGTGCCGTCTCTGACCGACGTGGCCCGTAACCACACCACCCTGGACCAGGCCGACCTGGACCGCCTGCAGTTGCTCGTCTCCGACTGGCAGATGCTGGCCGACCTGTCGTTCGCCGACCTGGTGCTCTGGCTGCCCGACACCGAGGGCCTCGGCTTCTGGGCCGGGGCGCAGATGCGGCCCACCACCGGCCCGACGGCGTACCTGGACGACATCGTCGGCAGCTTCATCCCACGCGGCCGCCGGCACCTGCTGGACCAGGCGTACGACGGCGGCCGGATCTGCCGCGAGGGCGACCCGGAGTGGCGCGACGACGTGCCGGTCCGGGTCGAGACGATCCCGGTCCGGCGCGGCACCCGGGTGATCGCGGTGATCGCGCGGAACACCAACCTGCTCGGCGTCCGGACCCCGTCCCGGCTGGAGATCGCCTACCTGCAGAGCGCCACCGACCTGGCCCGAATGATCACCGACGGCGTCTTCCCGTACGGCGGGGAGCGGCTGCTGTCCACCACCCCACGCGTCGGCGACGGGTGCATCCGGGTCGATCGGCACGGGATGGTGACGTTCGCGAGCCCGAACGCGTTGTCGGCGTACCGGCGGATGGGACTGGTCACCGACCTGGTCGGCAGCCGGCTGAAGGACATCTCCGGCGAGCTGCTGCACAGCGGGCACAAGGTCGACGACGTGCTGGCGTCGGTGCTGACCGGGCGCGCGGCCAAGGAGCTCGAGATCGAGAACGCCGACGCGACGCTGTTCCTGCGCGCGATCCCGTTGCGCGCCGAGGGGCAGCACGTGGGGGCGCTGATCCTGCTCCGGGACGTGACGGAGCTGCGCAGCCGGGAGCGGGAGCTGGTCACCAAGGAGGCGACCATCCGGGAGATTCATCATCGCGTCAAGAACAACTTGCAGACCGTCGCGGCGTTACTGCGGATGCAGGGCCGGCGGATCACGGTGCCGGAGGCCCAGGCCGCGCTGGCCGAGGCGGTCCGCCGGGTCGGGTCGATCGCCATCGTGCACGAGACGCTGTCGGAGTCGTTCGACGAGCACGTCGACTTCGACGACGTCGCCGACCGGGTCGGCGCGATGGTGGCCGACGTGTCCACGGTCGCCACCTCGGTCGAGACCAAGCGGTCCGGGAGCTTCGGCGTGCTGGACTCCGAGATCGCGACCCCGCTGGCGATGGTGCTGACGGAGCTGATGCAGAACTCGGTGGAGCACGCTTTCCGGTCGCGTGACGGTGGTACGGCCAGCGGCACCATCGAGCTATGGGCCGAGCGTTCGGTCGGCCGCTTGCACGTCACCGTGATCGACGACGGGCAAGGGCTGCCGGCGAACTTCGACTCGGAGCTGTCCGGGAACCTCGGCCTGTCCATCGTCCGCACCCTGGTGATCGGTGAGCTGGACGGGACTCTCGACTTCGGGCCCCGTCATGACGGGAAGTCCGGCGCTCAGGTCACCCTCGACCTTCCGGTCAAGGAGTAGCGCCGAAGCTTGCCGGGGAACTTGCAGGGGAAAGCGAAAGGCCCCGCGGGATTCTCCGCGGGGCCTCGAAGATCTTGCTCAGGCGGTGCGGATGCGGGCGCGAGCGTTGCGGCGCTTCAGAGCGCGGCGCTCGTCCTCACTCAGCCCACCCCAGACTCCGTGATCCTGGCCGGCTTCCAGCGCCCACGCGAGGCACTGCTCGCGCACGTCGCAGCGACGGCACACCTGCTTGGCCTCCTCGATCTGCATGATCGCGGGCCCGGTGTTGCCGATGGGGAAGAACAGTTCCGGGTCCTCATCGAGGCAAACGGCCCGGTGGCGCCAATCCATGGCGGATCCCATCTCTCTCAGTAGTTGTCATACGCTGTGAGCCTGGTCTGTGCCCAGTCAGCGCGGCTTTACTCGTCGTTCAGCTCGCACAGGGGGTTCGAGGTGCGAGGGTGTTCGATCCAGGAACGTGTTGTGAACGTTTTCACGAACGAGACCATGTTCCCAATCTCGGCTGAGTGAAACAAGGGTTCTGGAGTTGTCGATCCGATCACAACACTTCCTTAACACTACGAACCGGTGCGCAGCCGTTCACCCCGTCCGGTAACCGGACAGAGACTCGTTCTTGCACTCACCCGTTCACTGCAAGTAACCGATCCAACGGCCTTTTGGTTACGCACGACCTCAGATCCCTGTGGGGCTGGGGTTCCCGCGAGGATTGGGCTCGCAGGAAGAGGGGGTGGTCGTCCCTTGCGCCCGAACTACTCGAACGGCACGGGGCACTAAGCTGGCGAAGTGCCGACCGACCCCCCAGCTGCCGCCGTACCGAGACCGCTCAAGCTAGCCGCGGCTGTGGTGGCTGCGGAAGGGCTCGTGCTCGTCGTTCTCGGAATTGCCGAAGCATTAACGATCCAAGGCTCCCGGCTCTTCATGGGGCTGACCACCACCGCGTTCTTCATCCTGTACGGCGTGGGCCTCGGCCTGGTCGCCCGCGGCCTGTCGCGCGCGTCCACCTGGAGCCGCGGGCCGGCCGTGTTCGCGCAGCTGATCCAGATCCTGGTCGCGTACAGCTTCTGGGGCGGCGGCACCAAGCCGATCGCCGTCGCACTGGCCCTGGCGGCCCTCTTCGTCCTGGTCGCGATCTTCCGGAAGGCCTCCACCGAAGCCCTCGCGGACGACCCCACCAAGGACCGCCCGGTCCTGTAGCTATTCCTTGAGCAGGCCGGTTCTGAGCTCGGTGAGCGTGCGGGCCAGCAGGCGGGAGACGTGCATCTGGGAGATGCCGATCTCGTCGGCGATCTGGGACTGCGTCATGCCGCGGAAGAACCGCAGCGTCAGGATCCGCTTCTCCCGGGTGTCCAGCTGCGCCAGCAGCGGTTTGAGGGACTCCCGGTACTCCACGCTCTCCAGCGCCTCGTCCTCGCCGCCGAGGCCGTCCAGGACCGTCGTGGCGTCGGTCTCATTCTGGTCCGGGGCGTCCAGGGACAGCGTGTTGTAAGCGTTTGCGGACTCCAGCCCCTCGATCACCAGGTCCGGTGAGAGGCCCAGCCGGTCGGACAGCTCGGCGACGGTCGGGGCCCGGCCCAGCTCCTGGGTCAGCTCGGCGGTCGCGGCGGTCAGGGAGAGCCGGAGCTCCTGCAGCCGCCGCGGCACCCGGATGGCCCAGCCCTTGTCCCGGAAGTACCGCTTGATCTCGCCCAGGATCGTCGGCGTCGCGTACGTCGAGAACTCCACGCCGCGATCGGAGTCGAACCGGTCGATCGCCTTGATCAGGCCGATGGTGGCCACCTGGACGAGGTCGTCGTACGGCTCGCCGCGGTTGCGGAAGCGGCGGGCCAGGTGCTCCACCAGCGGCATGTGCAACGCGACCAGGCCGTCCCGGGCGCCGCCGTACGCCGGGTCCCCCGGGCCGTCGGCGGCGGACATCGCCCGGAACAAGTCGGCCGTCCGCGTACGCAGATCTGGAGAGTCCTGAGGTTCGCCCAGGGTCAGGTCCTCGGTCACGCCTCCGCCTCGCTGGCGCTCGGCTCCAGCGTGACCGACAACGGTGCTCTATTCATCGCTCGCTCGCTGCGCTCGCTCACAGGGTCTCCGTGGCCGTGGCGGTCGCCGTCACGGTGATGGTGAGCCGTCCGTCGATCGTCTCGGCGGCCGCGGACTCGACCAGCGCGGTCAGCACGGTCCAGCCGAACGACGAGGTGTCGGGACGCCAGCCGTTGGGCACGACGGCGCTGGTGCGCACCGTCAGCTGCGGCGGGTCGATCTCGAACACGCAGTCCAGCACGCCGTCGGACGCCTGCGGCAGCAGCAGCGCGCACGCCTCGTCGACGGCGATCCGCAGGTCGTCGATCGCGTCCACGGTGAAGTCGTTACGGGCCGCCAGGTTGCCCACCACCGACCGCGGTACGGCGATGTACGCACTGTCCGCCGGAATACTCAGACGGACCTCGGCGGATCGTCCCCTGCTGCCCACACTGCCTCCCTCGAGTCCGGCGGGCGATCGTCCCACCACGCCGTACATCTTCCACTCTCACACGCCGCAATGCACGGCGAAGGCCCGGCCTTGTGGACAAGACCGGGCCTCCGCGGCGAACGAACGTCAGCTGGTCGGCTCGACGTGGGTCGGGTCGAGCACCCGGCGCAGGAACGTGCGGGTGCGCTCGTGCTTGGGGTTGCCGATCACGTCGGCCGGCGGGCCTTGCTCGACGATGACACCGCCGTCCATGAAGACGACGCGGTCGGCGACCTCACGGGCGAACGCCATCTCGTGGGTGACCACGAGCATCGTCATCCCGTCCAGCGCCAGCTTGCGCATGACCGTGAGCACGTCGCCGACGAGCTCCGGGTCGAGCGCCGAGGTCGGCTCGTCGAACAGCATCAGCGCCGGGTCCATCGACAGCGCCCGGGCGATCGCCACCCGCTGCTGCTGACCGCCGGACAGCTGTGCCGGGTACGCCAGCACCTTCTCGCTCAGGCCGACCCGCTCCAGGTTGGCCCGGGCGATCTTGTCCGCCTCGGCCGGCTTGCGTTTCAGCACGGTGGTCTGGGCGATCGTGCAGTTGGCCAGCGCGTTCAGGTGCGGGAACAGGTTGAACTGCTGGAACACCATCCCGATCTGCTGCCGGGCGGCGTCCAGGTGGCAGTCCGGATCGGTGATGTCGTCACCGCGCACGAACACCTGCCCCTCCTGCGGCTGCTCGAGCAGGTTGACGCAGCGCAGCAGGGTCGACTTGCCCGAGCCGGACGGGCCGATGACGCAGACCACCTCGCCCTGCTCGACGGTGAAGTCGATTCCGCGCAGGACGTGGTTGCTGCCGAAGGACTTGTGCAGGTTCTTGATCTCGACCAGTGCCATCAGCGGCTCCTCGCAGCGCGCGCCTCGAGCCGGCGGACCAGGATGCCCAGCGGCAGCGTGATGATCAGGTAGCAGAAGCCGGCGGTGACGAGCGGGGTCAGGTTCGAGTAGGTGTTGGCCAGGTCCCGGCCGAAGCCGGTCAGCTCGTACCCTTCCGCCGAGACGCCGATGATGAAGACCAGCGAGGAGTCCTTGACCAGCAGGATCAGGTCGTTCGTCAGCGGTGGCAGCACGATCCGGAACGCCTGCGGCAGCACGATCTTCCGGGTCGCCAGCCCGGCCGGCATGCCGAGCGAGCGGGCCGCCTCGATCTGTCCCTTCGGAACCGCCTGGATGCCGGCCCGGATCACCTCGGCCATGTAGGCCGAGGCGACGATGCCGAGCGCCAGCCAGACGACGCCGTACGGATCGAAGGGGATGGTCAGGCCCTCGAACGCCAGCGGCAGCAGGCTGAAGGCGATGAACACCACGATGGCCGGCAGGCCACGGAAGAACTCGATGTACGCCGTCGCGAGCCACCGGTACGGGCCGACGCTGCTGAGCCGCATCAGCGCCAGCACGGTGCCGCCGACCAGGCCGATGACGAAGGCGCCGGCGGTGTACTCCAGCGTCTTGACCAGGGCCTGGAGCAGGCCGTCCTCGAACGCCGCCTTGATGTACTCCGGCTTGAAGAAGACCTCGGCGATCTGGCCCCAGTCGGCCGTGAACACGGCGACCACGACCAGGCCGACGAGGACCGCGTACTGGATCCCGCGCGAGCGCCGAGCCCGCTGCCGCGGGCTCAGCCCCTTCCGCTCAACGGCTTCGGTCGACGTGCTCACTTCTTCGGCTCAACCCCGAACCACTTCTTGTAGATCTCGTTGTACTGGCCGTCCGACTTGGCCTTGGCCAGCAGCTCGTTGAACTTGGCCACCAGCTTCGGGCCGCTGCCGTCCTTGAGGGCGGCGAAGCCGTACTGCTCACCGGTGTTGAACTCGGTCGCGATCTCCATGTCCGGGTTCGCCTTGACGAAGTCGTAGAGCACGCCGTTGTCGTTGATGGCGGCGTCGACCCGGCCGGACTTGACGTTGTTGGTCTGCAGCGCCAGGTCGTTGAACGGGATCACCGTGTAGCCGTTGGCCGCGGCGTTGTCGTCGGCGTACTTCTTGCCGGTGGTGTCCGCCTGGGCGCCGATCTTCTTGCCCTTCAGGTCCGCCAGGCTCTTGATGCCGGAGTCCTTCTTGACCATCAGCACCTGGGTGGCGTCCATGTACGGCTCGGTGATGCTGATCGCGGCCTGCCGCTCCGGTGTGATCGTCATCGCGCCCATGCCCATGTCGCACTTCTTGGCCGCGAAGGCGGCGCCGGAGGTGACCTGGGCCCACTCGATGTTGACGACCTCCTGCTCCAGGCCGAGGTCCTTGGCGACCAGGTCGAGGAGATCCACGTCGAAGCCGACGACGTCTGCGCCGTCCTTGTACTGGAACGGCTTGTACGGCAGGTGGGTGCAGACCATCAGCTTGCCGGACTTCACCAGGGTGATGCCGGCCGCGGCGGCCTTGTCCTCGGTTCCACCGCTGCTCCCCGAGCCCGAGTCGTCACTGCCGCAGGCTGAGAGGGTGAGCGCGAGCACTGCGGCCGCGGCGACGACGGTGCGGGCGCGGCTCTTGCGGAGGGTGGAGACGATGTTCATCGCTGTTACTCCTCGACACTGGAACTTGTATTCCGTCCCGCACGGTAACCGGGCCGGATGCCGCATCCTGACACAGCAACCAGCCGGGTGGCGGCAGCAGACTCCGGCCGATACCTCATCGTCACCCTGTTGGGGCTGTTCGGAACCCTGTGGGGACCCTCACAGAGCAGACCAGTGCGGTGTGTGGTTTACTCGGTGCGACGGGTGACCCCCTGGCCACGGCGTTGTTCGGCGTACCCACTGACCGAACCGCCCACTCACTGTAATCGACCGCCATCTCGCTGTTACGAAGGGTCCCCGCATGGTCGCCCAGCCGCATCCGTCCGTTTCCACGCCGCTTCCCGAGTCCGACCAGTACGCCGGTGACGCAGTCTTCGAGCTGCACCGCGGCGGCAAGATCGAGGTCACCTCGTCGGTGCACGTCCGCGACGCCGCCGACCTGTCCAAGGCCTACACGCCGGGGGTCGCCCGGGTCTGTACGGCGATCGCCGAGGACCCGTCGCTGGTCCGGCGCTACACCTGGAAGTCCAACGTGGTCGCGGTCGTCACCGACGGCACCGCCGTACTCGGGCTCGGCGACATCGGCCCGGCCGCGTCGCTGCCGGTGATGGAGGGCAAAGCCCTGCTGTTCAAGGAGTTCGGCGGTGTCGACTCGGTGCCGATCGCGCTCGACTGCACCGACGTGGACGAGTTCGTCGAGACCGTGGCCCGGCTGGCCCCGACGTTCGGCGGGATCAACCTGGAGGACATCTCGGCGCCGCGCTGCTTCGAGATCGAGCGCCGGCTGAAGGAGCGGCTCGACATTCCGGTGTTCCACGACGACCAGCACGGTACGGCGGTCGTCGTACTGGCCGCGCTGCGGAACGCGCTCCGGGTCACCGGGAAGTCGATCGAGGACATCCGCGTGGTCATCTCCGGTGCCGGTGCGGCCGGGGTCGCGTGTGCGCGGATCCTGCTGCAGGCCGGCGTCGGCGACCTGGCCGTTGTCGACAGCAAGGGTGTGCTGCACGAGGACCGCCCGGACCTGAACCCGGTGAAGCTGTCGCTGGCCCGGGACACCAACACCGGTGGGCTTTCCGGCCGGCTCGTCGACGCGCTGGACGGCGCCGACGTGTTCCTCGGGGTGTCCGGCGGGACGGTGCCCGAGGAGGCGATCGCGCGGATGGCCGACGGGTCGATGATCTTCGCGCTGGCGAACCCGAACCCGGAGGTGCACCCGGACATCGCGCACCGGCATGCCGCCGTGGTCGCGACCGGCCGCTCCGACTTCCCGAACCAGATCAACAACGTGCTCGCGTTCCCCGGCATCTTCCGCGGCGCCTTCGACGCGAACGCCTCCCGGATCACCGAGGGCATGAAGCTCGCCGCCGCCGACGCCCTCGCCAACCTGATCGCCGAGGACGACCTCCGCCCCGACTACATCATCCCGTCCCCCTTCGACGCCCGCGTCGCCCCAGCAGTAGCCGCCGCGGTCGCCACCGCCGCAGCAACAGACGGCGTCGCCCGCACCTGACCCGTGGTGAATTCGGTAACTGACTTGGGGTGGGGCAGCGCGTAGGTTGGGTCGCATGCTTGCTGCTTACGCCGCCAAGTTCGACGCCGACGACCCGATCGCTGCGCTGGAGGTGGGGGAGCGGCCCGACCCGACCGTGCCCGAGGGATGGGTGACGATCGACGTCCGGGCCACCGCTCTCAACCACCACGACCTCTGGTCGTTGAAGGGGGTGGGGCTGGCCGAGAAGAGCCTGCCGATGATCCTCGGCTGCGACGCGGCCGGGATCGACCCGGACGGCAACGAGGTCGTCGTGCACGCGGTGATCTCGGACCCGGCGTGGAAGGGCGACGAGACGCTCGACCCGAAGCGGTCGCTGCTCAGCGAGCGCTACCAGGGGACGCTGGCCGAGAAGGTCGCCGTACCCGCGCACAACGTGGTGCCGAAGCCGGCCGGACTGAGCTTCGAGCAGGCCGCATGCCTGCCGACGGCGTGGCTGACGGCGTACCGGATGCTGTTCACCCAGTCGGGGCTCAAGCCGGGTGACACCGTGCTGGTGCAGGGCGCCGGCGGTGGTGTGGCGACCGCGCTGATCACGCTGGCCCGCGCCGCCGGGATCCGCGTCTGGGCGACCAGCCGGGACGAGGGGAAGCGCGCGCGGGCGCTGGAGCTCGGCGCGCACGACGCGTTCGAGTCCGGGGCCCGGCTGCCGGAGCGGGTCGACGCGGTGATGGAGACGGTGGGCCAGGCGACCTGGTCGCACTCGCTGAAGTCGCTGAAGCAGGGCGGCACCGTGGTGATCTCCGGCGCGACCAGCGGACAGGCGCCGAAGTCGGCCGAGCTGAACCGGATCTTCTTCCTCCAGCTGCGCGTCCAGGGCTCAACGATGGGCACCCGGACCGAGCTCGCTGAGCTCGTCCAGTTCATGGCGAACGCCGGCATCTCGCCGCACATCGACTCGGTGCTCCCGCTGGCCGACGCCCGCAAGGGCTTCGCCAAGATGAATGAGGGCGACGTGTTCGGGAAGATCGTCTTTACTGTCTGAGTGCAACCGGAGATTCGCCGCGCGACGACCGACGATGCCGAGGCTGCGGCCTGGTGTCACCTGCTGTGCTGGCGGGAGGCGTACGACGGCCTGGTGGACCCCGACGTACTCGCGGAGCGGACCAGCGACATCGACCGCCGGATCGAACGCTGGTCGCACGCGCTCGGCGAGGGCTGGATCCGGTGGGTCGCGATCGACCCGGATCCGGCCGCCGGGGTCGAGGACCGGGTGATCGGCTTCTCGGCGGCCGGCCCGGCCCGGGACGACGACGCGCCCACGCCGCTCGAGCTGTTCGCGATCTACGTCCGCAAGTCCTGGTGGAGTACCGGCCTGGGCGCCCGGCTGCTGGAGGTTGCCATTGGCAAGGAACCGGCCACCCTGTGGGTGCTGGAGGGCAACGAGCGGGCCCGGGCCTTCTATCGCCGGCAAGGCTTCCGCGAAGACGGCACCCGCGTCGACGAGCCCTTCTTCGGCGTCCCGGAGATCCGCATGGTGCGCAGCTAGGCCGTGCCTGGTGCCACCGGCACTTTTGTGCCGGATGACGTTTCACGCCGGAAACATTCGCGTCGCACCGGGGCAACGCGACTGGCTCACTCTGTTCCTACCGCAGCACGTTTCGATCCGCCCGATCGATGAGGAGCAGGAGTGCCCATGAGGCCGACCTTGACGGTGATCGCCGACCCCGCCGACCGCTGGATGACCAAGGCCGCGTGCGTCGGCCAGGCCCCGTCGTACGACGAGACCGCCAGCCAGTGGGAGCAGCGCAAGGCCCAGGCCGTGTGCCTGACGTCGTGCCCGGTGATCGAGGAGTGCCGCGAGTGGGCCCGCCGCACCAAGTTCACCGGCACCGCGGCCGGCGAGAAGTTCCTCTACGGTCGCCGCCGCGGCCGCCCGGGCCCCCAGGAGCGCCGCCGCCCCATCGTCGAGGAGCAGCAGGCCAGCTGAACCTCAGACCCCGACAAGCTCGTCGGCGCGCTTCGCGTCGGCGGGCTTTTCCGTACGGCGGAACGGGGAGGTCAGCGTCGGCAGCAGCTCGCGCCGGTTCCGCGTGAAGGCAACGATCGCCAGTACGAGGTAAATCCCGCTCAGCACGTACCGCCCGGTCTGACCAGGTACGGCGAACTGCACCGCGAACAACCCGAGCAGCGTCCAGGCCGCCCACCGCGGGAACCGAAGGCTCAGCAGTACGGCGAGACCCAGTAACGTCTGCGTCGCGGTGAGCAGGAACTCCTCGACCTGCCGTCCGTCCAGGTGCAGCGCCGTCGACCCGCCGCCGATCCCGTAGGCGACCGGCAGGCTGCCGATCAGCAGGGTCCACTGGTTCACCTTGGCCGAGATGAGCAGGCCGAGCGCGGCCGCTCCCTTCCCTCGCCAGGCGAACAGCAGCGCCACGATGAACTCCGGCGCCTCCGAGGCCAGTGGAGCCAGCCACTGCACCAGCAGGAACTGGTCGATCCCCAGCGCGTGCCCGCTCTCGACCAGCGAGTCCGCGAACGGCTCCGCGGCCGCCAGGATCACGCCCGCCGAGGCGAGGAACATCCCGATCACGGTGATCCGGCGCTGCACGGTCGGCAGCCCGCCGATCGTGGCCGCCGGGCCGATCAGGTCCGGCTCGTCGTCGTGCCCGGAGACCGCGGCGCGGTAGAGGTAGTAGGCGAAGAACGCGAGCAGCAGGATGCCGAGCACCAGATGGATCTCGCCGGTCACCGGGATCACGAAGGCGACCACCGCGGCGATCGCGAGGAAGCCGAGCTCGCGGCGGTAACCGGAGTCGAGGACGAGGGTCTTGACCGTACGGCCGCTGCGGCGCGAGGCGACGTACAAGCTGATCAGGACGACGCTCGACCAGCCGAGGCCGAGGAGCAGTCGGTTCGACCCGGTCATGTTCGCCGCGGCGTACTGCACGTATTCGGGGTTGGTGCCGGCCGTGTGCGCGAAGTAGAGGTCCACGGCGTACTCCGGGAGAACCGCGATCACCGCCAGTAGCGCGATGGCCAGGCCGCCGGAGATGTCCACCTCCGCCGCCTCGGCCGCCCACGCCAGCACGAAGGACGCGGCGACCACGGCCAGGCCGAAGACGAACAGCGACGCCAGGGCCGGCGGGTGCGTGCCGGTGAGCCGGAGGGCGACCGCTGGGATCGCCACTGCGAGCAGCATCAGCACGGGGCGGAGGGCTCGGAACATGGTTCCAGCCTGACATCGTTTTGATACTTTCGCAATTGCGAAAGTATGAGACCGTCATCACGACGGCCTGCCGCGCTCCCGCCTGACCGCTCCAGCGGTCACAATGACTGCGCGATGACGACTCCGTTCCCCGAACCCACGAAGGCCCAGCTGGAATCCGCCGCCGGCACCTTCGCCATGCTGTCCGCCCCGGTGCGGCTGCATCTGGTCTCACTGGCGGCCCAGGGCGAGTACGACGTCGGCACACTGGCGGACCGGGCCGGCGTCAGCATCGCCACCGCCAGCCAGCACCTGGGCAAGCTCCGGCTGGCCGGCATCATCACGGCCCGCCGCGAGGGCCGGCGGCACATCTACACCGTCGACGACCCGCACGTCCTCAATCTGGTCGACCAGATCTTCGAACACATCGCCCCCGACGGCTCCCTCGCCCCCGACCCACCCCGCCCAACCCGCCCACCCCACACGGACTAGAGCACGTGGCGTAGATACCGAGCCGGCGCATCCAGGTACGCGCGCCAGTTCGCGACCAGCTCCAGCTCGTCCCACGTCGTACGACGGATGCCCCAGTCACCGGTCTCCAGGATGGTGGCGCCGGGCAACGCCGCGATGACCGGGGAGTGGGTCGCGCAGAGCACCTGCGAACCCGACTCGGCCAGCCGATTCAGCACGCCGACCACGGCAAGACTGCTCGAGAACGAGAGCGCCGACTCCGGCTCATCCAGGCAGTAGAACCCGCTCCGGGTGAAGCGGTCGTTGATCAGGCTGAGGAAGCTCTCACCATGACTCATCTCGTGAAACACCGGCTCCGGCCGGGCGCCGGGATTCTGCTCGAGGTAGGTGTAGAACCCGTGCATCGTCTCGGCCCGCAGGAAGAACCCGGCCCGCTTGCCCCCGACGCCGCGCGTCAGCAGGAGTTCATCCGCCAGTGGTGACTCGCTCGCCCGCGTGGTCAGCCGGGCGCCGGTCGATCCGCCTTCCGGGGAGAGACCGTAGGCGACGGCGATCGCCTCGAGCAGCGTGGACTTGCCCGTGCCGTTCTCGCCGACGAGGAACGTGACGCCAGGATCCAGGTCCAGGCCGTTGGTGAGGAGTTGGCGTACTGCCGGGATGGTGTGCGGCCAGTGCCTGGACGCACGAATGCCCTCCGCCGCGGCAACCCGTCGTACGGGCTGACTGGCGAAGGGCATTCGCTCAGACTAGTCGTCTTCGTCGTCGAGGCGGGCTAGCCAGGTGGCGAAGCGTTCTATGGGGGTTTCGAAGTCGGGGTTCAGGTCGACGAACTCGCGGAGGCGTTCGGCCACCCAGGCCAGCGTGACGTCTTCCTCGCCGCGCCGGCCCTCGAGCTCCTCGATCCCTCGATCGGTGAAGTACACGTCAGCTGAACGCCTGCTTCAGCAGCGTGGACTGCTCGGACTGGTGCACACCGTGCGAGCCGACCGACGGCGCCGACATGGCCGGGCGGGAGACCCGGTAGAACGGCTTGCCGCCGAGGTGCTCGGTCAGGTTCAGCGCCATGAACGGCCACGGGCCCTGGTTCGCGGGCTCGTCCTGGACCCAGCGGACCTCGGTCGCGTTCGGGTACTTGGCCAGCTCGGCGGAGACCTCCTCGGCCGGCAGCGGGTAGAGCTGCTCGACCCGGAGGACCGCGGTGCTGAGCTTGTCCGGCTCCGCCTTCTTCCGCTCGGCCAGCAGGTCGTACACGATCCGCCCCGACGCCAGGATGACGCGCTCGATGGTGCCCGCGGTCGCCTCGGCGTCGGCGTCGCCGAGCACCGGCTTGAACGTGCCGTGGGTCAGCTCCTCCGGCTGCGACACCGCCTCCTTGCGCCGCAGCAGCTGCTTCGGCGTGAAGACGATCATCGGGTTGTGCTCCTCGCCGAGCGTGTGCCGGCGGATCAGGTGGAAGTACGACGCCGGCGTCGACGGCTGTGCCACCGTCATCGCGTTCTCGGCGCACAGCTGCAGGAACCGCTCGATCCGGGCCGACGAGTGGTCCGGGCCCTGGCCCTCGTACCCGTGCGGCAGCAGCAGCACGACACCCGACTTCTGGCCCCACTTCGCCTCACCGGACGAGATGTACTCGTCGATGATCGACTGGGCGCCGTTGACGAAGTCGCCGAACTGCGCCTCCCACAGCACCAGCGCGTCCGGCCGGGCCACGGAGTACCCGTACTCGAAGCCGAGTGCGGCGTACTCGCTCAGCAGCGAGTCGTAGACGTGGAAGTTCGCCTGGCCCTCGTCCAGGTGCTGCAGCGGCACCCAGTCCTGGCCGTTGACCCGGTCGATGATCGCCGCGAACCGCTGCACGAAGGTGCCGCGCCGGCTGTCCTGGCCGGCGAGCCGGACCGGCCGGTTGGCCAGCAGCAGCGTGCCGAACGCGGTGATCTCCGCGCTGGCCCAGTCGATCGGGCCCTGGGTGATCGCGGACGCCCGGCGCTGCAGCTGCGGCAGCACCTTCGGGTGCACGGTGAAGCCCTCCGGCAGCGTGGTGTACGCGTCGGCGATCTTCTTCAGCACCTCGGGCGTGGTCGCGGTCGCGTCCGGGCCCTCCGGCTTGTCCGGGTACACCGGGACGGTGACGTACGGCGCCGGCCTGTCCGGCTGGCTCTTCGCCTCGCGGACCTCGGTGAACACCCGCTCCAGCCGCTGCTGGAAGTCCCGCATCGCCTGCTCGGCCTCTTCGACCGTAATGTCGCCGCGGCCGATCAGGGCCTCGGTGTAGAGCTTGCGGACGGACCGCTTCTGCTCGATCAGGTCGTACATCAGCGGCTGGGTGAAGCTCGGGTCGTCGCCCTCGTTGTGACCGCGGCGGCGGTAGCAGACCAGGTCGATGACGACGTCCTTGTTGAACGCCTGGCGGTACTCGAAGGCCAGGTCGGCGACCCGGACACAGGCCTCGGGGTCGTCGCCGTTCACGTGGAAGATCGGCGCCTGCACCATCCGGGCCACGTCGGTGCTGTACATCGACGACCGCGACGAGGCCGGGGAGGTGGTGAAGCCGACCTGGTTGTTCACGATCACGTGGATCGTGCCGCCGGTGCGGTAGCCGCGCAGCTGGGACAGGTTCAGCGTCTCGGCCACCACGCCCTGGCCGGCGAAGGCCGCGTCACCGTGCACGAGCACCGGCAGCACGGGGAACGCGGTGCCGCGGTCCAGGATGTCCTGCTTGGCCCGGACGATGCCCTCGAGCACCGGGTCGACGGTCTCCAGGTGGGACGGGTTCGCGGCCACCGAGACCTTGATCTTGTCGCCGAACTCGGAGACGAACTCGCCCTCGGCGCCCAGGTGGTACTTGACGTCACCGGAGCCCTGCACGGTCCGCGGGTCGATGTTGCCGTCGAACTCGCGGAAGATCTGCCCGTAGGACTTGCCGACGATGTTGGCCAGCACGTTCAGCCGGCCGCGGTGCGCCATCCCGATGACGACCTCGTCCAGGCCGGCCCCGGCCGCCTCCTCGCAGAGCTCGTCGAGCAGCGGGATGGTGGTCTCGCCACCCTCCAGGGAGAACCGCTTCTGGCCGACGTACTTGGTCTGCAGGAAGGTCTCGAACGCCTCGGCCTCGTTCAGCTTGGCCAGGATCCGCAGCTGCTCCTCGCGCGGCGGCTTGGTGTGCGGCCGCTCGACCCGCTCCTGGAGCCACTTGCGCTGCTCGGGGTCCTGGATGTGCATGTACTCGATACCGGTGGTCCGGCAGTACGAGTCGCGCAGGATGCCGAGGATCTCGCGCAGCTTCATGAACTTGCGGTCCGCGCCGCCGAACGAGCCGGTGGCGAACTCGCGGTCCAGGTCCCACAGGGTCAGGCCGTGGGTGGCCACGTCCAGGTCGGGGTGGCTGCGCTGCTTGTACTCCAGCGGGTCGGTGTCGGCCATGATGTGGCCGCGCACCCGGAAGGCGTGGATCAGCTCCAGGATCCGGGCCTGCTTGCTGATGTCCTCCTCGTGGCTGTGCGGGAGGTCGGCGGCCCAGCGGATCGGCTCGTACGGAATCCGCAGCGACTGGAAGATCTCGTCGTAGAAGCCCTCCTGGCCGAGCAGCAGCTGGTGCAGCCGGCGCAGGAACTCACCCGACTGGGCGCCCTGGATGATCCGGTGGTCGTACGTCGAGGTCAGCGTCATCACCTTGCTGACCGCGAGCTTGGCCATCGTCTCGTCGGCCGCGCCCTGGTACTCCGGCGGGTACTCCATCGCGCCGACGCCGACGATGCAGCCCTGGTTGGTCATCAGCCGCGGCACCGAGTGCTGGGTGCCGATGGTGCCGGGGTTGGTCAGGCTGATCGTGGTGCCCTGGAAGTCGGGCAGCGCCAGCTTGTTGTCCCGGGCCCGCCGGACGATGTCCTCGTAGGCCATCCAGAACTCGGCGAACGTCATGTCCTCGGCGGCCTTGATCGACGGCACCAGCAGCTGCCGGGTGCCGTCCGGCTTCTGCATGTCGATGGCCAGGCCCAGGTTGATGTGGGCCGGCTGCACCAGGGTCGGCTTGCCGTCGGTCTCGGCGTACGACGCGTTCATCTCGGGCAGCGTCTTGAGCGCCTTCACCAGCGCCCAGCCGATCAGGTGGGTGAAGGAGACCTTGCCGCCGCGGGCGCGCTTGAGGTGGTTGTTGATGACGATGCGGTTGTCGATCAGCAGCTTGACCGGGACCTGCCGGACGCTGGTCGCGGTCGGGACCGTGAGGCTGGTCTCCATGTTCTGCGCCGTCCGCGCGGGCGCGCCGCGCAGGATCTGCCGCTCGGCGTCGCTGCTGGACGCGGGAGCGGCCTTGGGCTGGGCGCTGGGCGGCTGGTTCACCGTGCCTCCGGTCGGGACCGCGCTGCCGGCGGCAGGCGCTGCCTTCGCTGCTGGTTGTGCTGCGGGCTGGCTCTTCGGCACGGCGGCCTGCGCAGCGGCCGGCGGTGTTGCGGCAGCCGGGGCCGGAGCGGCGGCTGGGGGAGCTGCGGCGGCGGCCGCCGCTGCAGGCTGGCTCGAGGCGGGCGCGGACGCTGCCGTGCCGCGGCTCGGGGCCTCAGGAGTCTTGTTCTCTGACACCGCGTCGGGCCTGGGAGCGTCGGCCGGGGTCGTGGTCACCGGCTTCGCGTCACCTGGGTTGTAGTTCTTGAAGAAGTCGAGCCACGCCGGATCCACTGAATTCGGGTCCTGCAGGTACTTCTCGTACAGCTCGTCGACCAGCCATTCGTTCGCACCGAAGGCTGCTAGTGGATTGGTGTCTGATGGCTCGGTGGCCACTTGGCAGTTCGCCTCTTCCGATCGGTCCGGTACCGCGGGTGTTAATGCTGATGTTATGGGTGGTGTCCCAGGGCAAGGCTAATAGCACGCGGACCACTTCCACAGCCCGGGACCACCGGACCAGTGCGTCGGGTGGTCAGGCCCTGGCGACTTGATCGATCGAGGCCTGAAACACTGTGCTGGCAGGTGTTTCAGCTCACAGGCCCCGGGTCCCGATGTGAGTGACCGGACGGAAACTCGGCCGGAGTCCGGGACGCCTTGCAGAGGTGGGATTCCGGCCGGTCCGGCGGTCACTCTCGGTGCACCGTTTGAGCGTGCCTGGCCACTGTATGCAACTGACCACTCGCGGTGGGTGCTGATCAGCACTAGGCAGAAATGTGGTGAAGCTCACGCTGTGGATCAGTCCAGTTCGCCGCGACTGGGCTCACCGGTTGGTCAGCCGGCGGACCAGCTTGAGCCCGGACCAGGTCGCGTCGATCGCACACACCTTGACGTCGACGACGCCGAGCGGGAGGGCGAGCTCGCGGATCCCGTTCTCGTCCAGGTCGGTCGGTACGCCGGACGACCGCTTCGGCCAGGCGATCCAGACCATCCCGGCGGCCGTCGTCTTCTGGAGCAGCAGCGGCAGCCGTTTCGCCAGCCGGTCCCGGTCCGGGCAGAACGCCAGCACGACCTCGTACGGCGTGCGGCCGGGCTGGCGCGCGATCGTCGTACCGTCCGGCAGGCCGTCGATCGCGAAGTCGTCCGGGGCGTTGTCGACCAGCACGACCTGGCCGGGCTTGATGCCCAGCTTGGCCGCGAGCGGCTTGCCCGAGTAGCCCGGCGTGGTCGCCATGACCGCATGCTATGTTCTGGATATCAGATATCCAGAATGTGAGGAGTGGGGATGATCACGAATCCAGCGGAGCTGCATGATCCGGCCGGCTTCGGCTACAGCCACGTGGCGAGCGTCGGGGATCTGGTCTTCGTCGCCGGTCAGTACGCGTCCGGACCGGACGGCCTGGTCTCGGTCGACGACTTCGCCGAGCAGGTGAAGTTGTCGTTCGAGAACCTCGGGATCGCCCTGCGCTCGGCCGGGCTCGACTACGCCGACGTGTTCCAGTTGCGCACGTACGTCGTCGACCACTCGGCGGAGAAGCTCGCCGTCCTGGGCGCCGCGATCGCCGAGCGCTGGCCCGCCGAGCCGCCGGTCCAGACCCTGCTCGGCGTCGACCGGCTGGCCCTGCCCGAAATGCGCTTCGAGGTCGATGCCATCGCAGTACGCCCCTAGGGCTGCATACTGACCAGATGGCGTTGACGGATGAGGCGATCGTCAAGATCAAGGGGATGATCACCTCGGGGGAACTGGGGCCTGGGGATCGACTGCCGAAGGAGGCGGATCTCGCGGCGCGGCTCGGCCTGTCGCGGAACTCGCTGCGCGAGGCGGTCAAGGCGCTGACGCTGGTGAACGTGCTGGACGTCCGGCACGGCGACGGCACGTACGTGACCAGCCTGGACTCGGCGCACCTGCTCGACGCGCTGAACTTCATGGTCGACCTGCACCGCGACGACTCGGTCCTGCAGTTCTTCGAGGTACGGCGCCTGCTCGAGCCCGGCGTGGCTGCGCTGGCCGCCACCCGGATCACCAAGGAGCAGGTGATCGAGCTGCGGTTGCTGTGCAGCGACCTGACGCCGGAGGCCGAGGTGGAGGAGCTGGTCGCCAACGACCTGCGCTTCCACCGCGGCATCGCCGAGGCGACGGGGAACCAGGTCGTCTGCTCCTTGCTGGACGGTATCTCCGGCGCGACCCAACGGGCCCGGATCTGGCGTGGGGTCACCCAGGCCGGCGCTGTCGAGCGGACGCTGCTGGAGCACGCCGCGATCCTGGACGCGATCGAGATCGGCGATGCCGAGGCGGCCCGGGCGTGGATGACCGCCCACATCGCCGGCGTCGAGACCTGGCTGCGCAAAGCCCCATAAGGGTACTGGGCAGGCATGGCGTTCGAGCCGCCTCCACCGCGCAGTGCGCTGACGTTGCGTCTGGTCCTGGCGTGCTTCGGCGTGGCCATGTGGATCACGGCGGCGGTGCTGTCCGCCGTACTGGACCTGCCGCAGGGCTGGGTGATCGCGTTCGGCATGCTCGCCGTGGTCGCGGCCGTCGACCTGGTGATCGTTGCCTGGCGCAAACACCGGATAAGAAGTTGAAGCGGTGAACCACGACCCCGTAGGCTTGGTCACGTCCCATTCCCGACGTCAGGGGTCTGCGTTGTAACTCCGAGGTCTTTCCTTCAGCCGGTGATCGCCACCCGTCGCGGTGCGCGGTCTCGTCCGAGACCTCTTTCTGGAGTACGCGCACATGAGTCATTCCCTGTCCTGTACGGACCTCTTCTTCGCCTGGCCGGACGGCGACGTGCTGTTCGACGGGCTCAGCTTCGTCGCCGGGCCGGTGCGGTCCGGGCTGGTCGGCCGCAACGGCGCCGGCAAGTCGACGCTGCTCCGGCTGATCGCCGGTCGGCTCACGCCGCAACGTGGGTCGATCCGGGTCAGCGGCGAGCTCGGGTACCTGCCGCAGGACCTCACCCTCGACACCACGCTGCGCGTCGACCAGGCGCTCGGCATCGACGGCGTCCGGCGGGCGATCACCGCGATCGAGTCCGGTGACGCCTCCGAGGAGAACTTCGCCGCCGTCGGTGACGAGTGGGACGTCGAGGAGCGGGCCGAGGCGATGCTGGGCAAGCTCGGCCTCGGCGCGATCGGGCTGGACCGCAACGTCGGCGAGCTGTCCGGCGGCGAGACGATCCTGCTCGGCCTGGCCGCCGAGCTGCTGCGGCGTCCCGACGTACTGCTGCTGGACGAGCCGACCAACAATCTCGACCTGCGGGCGCGGCGGCATCTGTACGACGCCGTCGAGCAGTTCCGCGGTGCGCTGCTGATCGTCAGCCACGACCGGGAGTTGCTGGACCGGGTCGACCAGATCGGCGACCTGCGCAAGGGCGACATCACCTGGTACGGCGGCAACCTGACGGCGTACGAGGAGGCGGTCGCAGTCGAGCAGGAGGCGGCCGAGCGGATGATGCGGGCGGCGGAGGCCGACGTACGCAAACAGAAGAAGGACCTGATCGAGGCGCGGATGAAGATGGACCAGCGCCGGGCGCGGGGGCAGCGGGCCTTCGAGCAGGGCGGGATCCCGAAGATCGTCGCCGGCAACCTGAAGCGCGGGGCGCAGGTGTCGGCCGGCAAGCACCTCGGCATGCAGAGCGAGCGGCTGGAGTCGGCGCAGGAGGCGCTGGCCGATGCGGAGGCGAAGGTCCACGACGACGACACGATCAGGGTCGACCTGCCGAAGACCGCCGTACCCGCGGGGCGGATCGTGCTGCAGCTGGAGGATCACGAACTGCGGACCGGCGCGCGCGTCGAGCTGGAGATCCGCGGGCCGGAGCGGATCGCGTTGACCGGGCCGAACGGCGCGGGCAAGACGACGCTGCTGCAGTCGATCGTGGCGGGGGAGTTGCCGGTGGTGCCGTTCCGGTACCTTCCGCAGCGGCTGGACCTGCTGCGGGACGACCTGTCGATCGTCGACAATCTCGCTTTGCTTGCTCCGAGCACGGAGAACCAGGAGCGCCGGTCGCGGTTGGCGCGCTTCCTGTTCCGGGGGCGTTCGGCGGATCAGCTGGTCAGCACGTTGTCGGGTGGCGAGCGCTTCCGGGCAACGCTGGCGGCTCTCCTGCTGGCCGAGCCGCCGCCTCAGTTGCTGATGCTTGACGAGCCGACGAACAACCTGGATCTGGCCAGCGCCGCGCAGTTGCGTGACGCGCTCGCGTCGTACAACGGCGCCCTGGTCGTCGCGAGCCACGACCTCCCGTTCCTCCGCGAGATCGGCATCACCCGCTGGGTCGAGCTGACCCCGGAGACCCTGACCGACATCGATCCGCTGTAGTCCGCTACCGACAGCCCCGTCACCCCGCTGGGGGGTGGCGGGGCTTTGTCGTGCCCTTGCCTTCAATACCCCTAGGGGGTATAGTCTGGGGCATGGATGAGCATCACGAGCACGTTTCGCACGACCAGCACGGTGCGCATGCCGAGCACGGCGATCACGGTGGGCATGCGGGGCATGGGGATCACGCGGCGCAGTTCAAGGACCGGTTCTGGATCAGCCTCGCGCTGGCGGTGCCGGTGGTGTTCTTCAGCGAGATGTTCGCCGACCTGCTCGGGTACATGCCGCCGGAGTTCCCCGGCTCGAACCTGATCGCGCCGGTGCTCGGCACCGTGATCTTCCTGTACGGCGGCCGGCCCTTCCTGACCGGTGGATGGTCCGAGCTGACGTCCCGCCGGCCCGGGATGATGCTGCTGATCTCGATGGCGATCACGGTCGCGTTCGTGGCGTCCTGGGTCACCACGCTCGGCCTCGGCGGCTTCGACCTGGACTTCTGGTGGGAGCTCGCGCTGCTGATCGTGATCATGTTGCTCGGGCACTGGCTGGAGATGCGTGCGCTCGGCGCCGCGTCCGGCGCCCTCGACGCGCTGGCCGCGTTGCTGCCGGACTCGGCGGAGAAGGTGACCGCCGACGGTGTGGTCGAGGTGTCGCTGTCCGAATTGCAGGCGGGCGACGTCGTACTGGTCCGTTCCGGTGGTCGCGTGCCGGCCGACGGGACGGTGGTCGACGGGCAGGCCGAGGTCGACGAGTCGATGATCACCGGCGAGTCGCGCCCGGTCGCCCGCGCCGTCGGCGACCCGGTCGTCGCCGGAACCGTTGCCACCGACAACGCCCTGCGGATCGAGATCACCGCGGTCGGCGACGACACCGCGCTGGCCGGGATCCAGCGTCTGGTCGCGGAGGCGCAGGCCTCGTCGTCCCGCGCGCAGGCGCTGGCCGACCGGGCCGCCGCGTTCCTCTTCTACTTCGCGTCGATCGCCGGCGTGATCACGTTCGGAGTCTGGACGTTGCTCGGTGAGATCAACGAGGCCGTCACCCGGACCGTGACCGTCCTGGTGATCGCCTGCCCGCACGCCCTCGGCCTCGCCATCCCGCTGGTGATCGCGATCTCCACCGAGCGCGCCGCGAAGGCCGGCGTGCTGGTGAAGGACCGGCTCGCGCTGGAGCGGATGCGGACGATCGACGTCGTACTGTTCGACAAGACGGGCACGCTGACCAAGGGCCAGCCGGTCGTCACCGGCGTCGCGGCGACCGGTTCGGTGACCGAGGACGAGTTGCTGGAGCTGGCGGCCGCGGTCGAGGCGGACAGCGAGCACCCGCTCGCCAAGGCGATCGTCCGGGCGCACTCGGAACGCGTTCCGGCCGGCGGACGGGGGAGTGTGACCGCTTCGGACTTCCGGTCGCTGACCGGCCGCGGCGTACAGGCTGTTGTCAATGGCAACGAGGTTGCCGTCGGCGGTCCGGCGCTGCTGCGGGAGTACGGCGTACCGGAGCCGGCGGAGCTGGAAGCAGACGTAGCCGCCTGGAAGGGGCGGGGTGCCGCGGTGCTGCACGTGGTCCGGGACGGGCAGGTGCTCGGCGCGGTCGCGTTGGAGGACGAGGTCCGTGAGGAGTCCAAGCAGGCTGTGGACGCGTTGCACCGGCGGGGGGTGAAGGTCGCGATGATCACCGGTGATGCGCACCAGGTGGCCGAGGCGGTGGCGAAGGAGATCGGGATCGACGAGGTGTTCGCCGAAGTCCTGCCGCAGGACAAGGACGCCAAGGTCGCGGAGCTGCAGGCCCGTGGGCTGAAGGTCGCCATGGTCGGCGACGGCGTGAACGACGCGCCCGCCCTGGCCCGCGCCGAGGTCGGTATCGCCATCGGCGCCGGCACCGACGTCGCCATCGAGTCCGCCGGCGTGGTCCTCGCCGCCGACGACCCGCGCGCGGTCCTGTCGGTGATCGAGCTCTCCCGCGCCAGCTACCGCAAGATGTGGCAGAACCTGGCCTGGGCCACCGGCTACAACGTGATCACGGTCCCGCTGGCGGCCGGCGTACTGGCCTTCGCCGGAGTCGTCGTGTCCCCGGCCGTCGGCGCCGTCCTGATGTCCGTGTCCACCATCGTCGTAGCCCTCAACGCCCAACTCCTGCGCCGCCTCAACCTCAACCCGGCCGACCTGGCGCGCTGACCCCTGCTGGGCTCTCACTGACGCGGTGGGAGCCCAGCAGTCTTTTAGGTCAGCTGTTCTTGAGGAGGTTCTGCATCGTGGTGATCTCGGCGGTCTGAGCCGCTTGGATCTTCTTGGCCAAGGCGATGGCGGCCGGATCCTTGCCGCTCTTCTGCTCGGCCGTCGCCATGGTGACGGCACCCTGATGGTGCCTGATCATCAGCTGCATCCAGGCCTGGTCGAACCCGGCGCCCTTCGCCTTGCCGAGCTCGGACATCTCCTCCTCGCCCATCATGCCCGGCGCTTCCTCGGCCGCGCCGTGGCCGCCGTGCTCCGGGCTGGGCACCGGCTTACCCCAGGCGGTCAACCACCCGGACATCACCTTGATCTCCGGATCCTGCGCGGCCTTGATCGCCACCGCAAGACGCTTCACCTCAGGCGTGGTCGCCTGGTAGCCGGCCATACTCGCCATCTGCACCGCCTGCTGGTGATGCGGAATCATCTGCGTCGCGAACCTGACATCCGCGTCGTTGAACGCGGCGGCGGTAGCGGTCGAGCCAGGCTCTGGTGCCGCGGCCTCACCACAACCGGCCAACGCCAACACCAACACAGTCGAACTGAAAACGCGCTTCATCACATGCATTCCTTTGAAGTCGAAGATTTCGGGTACGGCGGAAGGCGCGCGTCGGCCTATATCCGCAACACACCCAACTTCGACAACTCGGGCCTCGGCCACGGTGGAGAGCGCTCACCCGCCACCAGTCGCCCGACTGGCGGAATCACCACGACGGGTCGCCACGCCAGCAGACTCCGCAAACCCAGCGCGAGCGCCAGCAACAACAGAAGCCCGGTCAACACAGCCACACAGACCGAAACCATCTCGTGCTGCTCACCAGCGGGCGCGATGTCCACCCGTCCAAGCGCATCGAGCAGCACAAGCGGCAACACCACCTCGTGCTGCCCAGCAGGCATCACGCTCTCGTGCTGCTCCTGCCGGCCCGCTCCTGCCGGCTCCGCCATGTCCCCGTGGTGGCCGGACAGCGCCGGATGAGTGGGCGGGGCGGCCATCGCCGCGTCGTGGTGGGCTGTCAGGCTGTGCATGGCGAAGACTCCAACGGCCAGCGCGAGCACACCGAGGACGCGCAGCAACAGCGCTCCGCGGAACTCGGGCCGGTGATCCATCGGGCCCAAGGCTACAGATCCCAGCCAGGACTCGTGGGACCGCGGAGGAAGCCGTGGGGTTGAACAGGAAATACCGGCTCTTGTGAAGGATGTGTGGGCGCGGGTTGACCGGGCGCACACCGTTGGGTTGTCGGGTTTGTGAGCGCCGAGGGCGGACCGCCGGGCCATCACAATCGGCCGGCGTCGGCGGTGCCAGGCGGGTGCCGGGTTGGAGGTGGTGATTGTGATGGCCTGGCGGTCCGCGGCATCGGGATCCCGTTCACGGGTGGTCCGGGTGGCATGGGCGCGGTGCACTCGACCGCCCTGGGTGGCGAACTAGGGCACCAAGTTGACCCACACATCAGTCAGAAGAGCCGGAATACGCTGTTCAACCACCCCGGATGGGCTCCACACCACCGAGTTCTGGCTGAGTGGACGAGGTGGTCAACAGGTGGGGGATGGGCTGGGTGCACAGTTGGGTGGGGTTGGGTGTGCACAATCCACGGTGATCGGGGTCGGCTTGCGTCGTACGTTCGGTGGAATCCCCAGTGCTGGAGGTTCCTATGGCCGGTTCACAGGTCGGTACCGATGACTATGCGCTTGCCCGCGTTCCGGCGAGTGCGCGTTATTCGTGGTGGTCTGTCGCGACGCAGCGGTTCGGGCAGATCTCTGCGCTCAGTCAGTTCCTGCTCGGGGCGACGCTCGGGTTCGGGATGAGTTTCTGGACCGCGTTCTGGGCGTTGACGCTCGGCGCGGTGATCCTCGAGCTGGTCGCGATCCTGATCGGCATCATCGGCGCCCGCGAAGGGTTGCAGACGTCGGTGATCGCGCGCTGGGCCGGGTTCGGCCAGGCGGGGTCGTCGCTGATCGGGCTGGCGATCGGGATCAGCCTGATCGGCTGGTTCGGCATCCAGTCCGCGGTGTCCGCGGCCGGTCTGAGCTCCCTGATCGGCGTGCTGCCGACCTGGGGCTGGTCGCTCGTGTTCGGGCTCGCCGTGACCCTCGTCGTACTGCGTGGGTTCCACTCGATGGCCTGGGTCGCCTACGTGACGGTCCCGGCGTTCCTCATCCTGGTCGGCTGGTCGATCATCAGCGAGCTGTCCGACCACAGCCTCGGCGCGCTGGCGAGTTCGGCGCCGCCCGGGCCGGAGCTCAGCCTGCTGCAGGGTACGACGCTCGTCGCCGGTGGATTCATCGTCGGGGCGGTGATCACCCCGGACATGACCCGCTTCAACCGCGGCACCGGCGACGTGGTGAAGCAGACCCTCGTCGGCATCACGCTCGGCGAGTATGTGATCGGCCTGTCCGGCGTCCTGCTCGCGCACGCGGTCGGTTCGGCGGACGTGATCACCATCGTCACCTCGTCGGTCGGCTGGGTCGGCACGCTCGTCATCATTCTCGGCACGCTGAAGATCAACGACTGGAACCTCTACAGCTCCGGCCTCGGCGTGGTGAACTTCATCGGCACCGTCTTCGGCCGGCACGTCAACCGGGCCGTGGTCACGCTCGTGGTCGGCGTCCTCGGCAGCCTGCTCGCGGCCGGCGGGATCCTGGACAAGTTCACCGACTTCCTGATCCTGCTCGGGGTCGCGTTCCCGCCGATCGCCGGGATCATGGTCGCCGAGTACTTCGTGGTGAAGCGCTGGCGCCCCGACCTCGACCGGTCCCGTGAGCACGGCGCGCTGCCCGCGACCGCGCCGACCTGGGTGCCGGCGACGATCGTGATCTGGATCGGCGCCGCCCTGATCGGCAAGTACGTCGAGTGGGGCCTGCCCAGTATCAACTCGCTCGTGGTCGGCTTCGCCGCGTACGTCGTGGCCGGCAAGCTCGGCCTGGTCCGTGGCGTCGGCACCAGCCGCACCATGGACAGTGAGGACACCGAAGTCACCGCCGTCCCGGCCACCAGCTAGTCATCGCGGTACGGCGGCCGGTGTCGGCCGCCGTACCTGAAATCCAGGAGGATCCGAATGCGTATCGGCATCGATGTCGGTGGCACCAACACCGACGCCGTGCTGCTCGAGGGCAACACCGTGCTCGCGGCGAACAAGTCGGCGACGAGCGAGGACGTGACCGCGGGCATCATCGACACCCTCGACCGGTTGCAGGCCGAGCGGTCGTTCGACCCGGGCCAGGTGCAGGCGGTGATGATCGGCACGACGCACTTCATCAACGCGCTGGTCGAGGCCCGGCGGCTGGCTCCGACGGCCGCGCTGCGGCTGGGGCTGCCCGCGACCGCCTCGCTGCCGCCGCTGGTCGACTGGCCGCAGCGGCTGGTGGACGCGGTCAGCGGGCGCAGCTACCTGGCGCACGGCGGGCACGAGTTCGACGGCCGGCACATCGCCGAGCTGGACGAGGACGAGCTGCGCCGGCAGGCCGCGGACATGGTTGGGCACGGCATCCGGTCGGTGGCGATCTCGTCGGTGTTCTCGCCGGTCAGCAACGAGTTCGAGCTGCGGGCGGCGGAGATCCTGCGGTCCGAGCTGGGCGACGACGTGGCGATCTCGTTGTCGCACGAGATCGGCCGGATCGGCCTGCTGGAGCGGGAGAACGCGACGATCATCAACGCGGCGCTACGGGAGCTCGCCGCGAGTATCGTCGACGGTCTGGCCGGCGCGGTCGCCGGTCACGGCATCGCCGCCCCGCTGTACCTGAGCCAGAACGACGGCACCCTGATGGACGTCGACTTCGCCCGCCGCTACCCGGTCGCGACGTTCGCGTCCGGCCCGACGAACTCGATGCGCGGCGCGGCCCTGCTGTCCGGCCTGGACACCTGCGCGGTCGTGGACGTCGGCGGTACGACGAGCGACGTCGGCGTACTCACGCACGGTTTCCCGCGGGAGGCGACCACCGAGGTCGACGTGGCCGGCGTACGGACGAACTTCCGGATGCCGGACGTGCTGAGCATCGGCATCGGCGGTGGCAGTTTGGTGGCCGAGGACAACGACCTGGTGACGGTCGGCCCGCGTTCGGTGGGCTACCGGCTGACCGAGGAAGCACTGGTCTTCGGCGGTACGACGTTGACCGCGACCGACGTCGCGGTTGCGTCCGGACGGGCCGAGGTCGGGGACTCGGCCCTGGTCACCGAGCTCGACCCGCGTCTGGTGAAGGAGGCGCTCGCCCGGGTCGCGGCGGACATCGCGGACGCCGTGGAGCGGATGCGGACGTCGCCCGAGCCGCTGCCGGTGGTGGCGGTCGGCGGTGGGTCGATCCTGCTGCCGGACGATCTGCCGGGCAGTCTCGCCGTCCATCGGCCGGATCACTTCGCGGTCGCGAACGCGATCGGCGCGGCGATCGCCCAGGTCGGCGGCGAGGTGGATCGGGTGTACGCGATCGATCCCGGCCGGCGCGACGCGGTGGTCGACGAGGCTCGTCAGGAGGCGGTGGACCGGGCGGTCGCGGCCGGTGCCGATCCGGCGGCGGTCCGGATCGTCGACTTCGACGAAGTACCGATTCCCTACTTGCCGGGCAACGCGACCCGGATCCGCTGCAAGGCGGTCGGCGACCTGCGGTTGGGGCAGTCATGACGACGCTGACTGCCGCTGATCTGCAGGCGCTGGCGCGCGGAGCCGCCGTACTCGGGACTGGTGGTGGCGGGGATCCGCACATCGGGCGGCTGCTCGCCGAGCAGGCGTTGCGTGCGCACGGTGACGTCGAGATCGTCGGTGTGGACGAACTGCCGGACGACGCCTGTGTGTTGCCGGTGGCAATGATGGGCGCGCCGACCGTGATGGTCGAGAAGCTGCCGTCCGCGGACCAGATCGCGATCGCCGTCGAGACGCTGGCCAAGTACGTCGGCAAGACGCCGACGCACATCGCCTGTATCGAGGCTGGTGGGGTCAACTCCACGGTCCCGGTGATCGCGGCCGCGCAGCTCGGTCTGCCGCTGGTCGACGGCGACGGGATGGGACGCGCGTTCCCAGAGCTGCAGATGGTGCTGCCGACTCTGGCCGGGATCGAGGCGACGCCGATGTCGATTGTCGACGAAAAAGGAAACCGCGGGGTTTTCGACACGATCTCCAACACCTGGGCCGAGCGGCTGGCGCGGTCGGCGACCGTGGACATGGGGTGTTCGGCGATCGTCTCGCTGTATGCGATGACCGGGGCCGAGGTCCGTGCGTCGTTCGTGCCGGGCACGCTGAGCCAGTGCCTCGCGATCGGTCATGCGATCGAGCTTGCGCAGCGTGAGCTCAGTGATCCGGCGGCCGCGGTCGTGGACCGGCTCGGCGGGCGGTTGCTGCATGTCGGCAAGGTGGTCGACGTTCAGCGCCGTACGACGACGGGCTTCGCGCGGGGTGACGCGGCGGTCGACGGGCTCGACGCGTCGCTCGGGCGCCTGCTGGTGCTGCGGTTCCAGAACGAGCATCTGGTCGCGGAGATCGACGGCACCGCGGTCGCGACCACTCCGGACCTGATCATCGTGCTCGACACTGAATCCGGCGAGCCGATCACCACCGAAGCGCTCCGCTACGGGCAACGCGTCAGCGTCCTGGCCGCGCCGTCCGACGAACGCTGGCACTCGCCGGCCGGCATCGAGCTCGTCGGCCCGCGCTACTTCGGCTACGACCTGGACCCGATCCGCGCCTTGGAGACGGTATGAGCTGGCAGTTGGGGATCGAGCATCTGCGGGATCTTGCCCGTGGGGCGGCGATCCTGGGCACCGGTGGTGGCGGGGATCCGCTGATCGGGCGGTTGCTGGTGGAGCAGGCGATCCGGGAGCACGGGCCGGTGACGGTGCTGGATCCGGACGAGCTCGACGACGACGCGTTCGTCATCCCGACCGCGCAGATGGGTGCGCCAACGGTGATCGTGGAGAAGATCCCGCGCGGCAGCGAACCGGTCGGCGCGCTCCGGGCCCTCGAACACCACCTCGGCCGCACCGCCGACGCGACCATGCCGATCGAGTGCGGCGGGATCAACTCGATGATCCCGCTCCTGGTCGCGGCCCGGACCGGCCTGCCGGTCGTCGACGCCGACGGGATGGGCCGCGCGTTCCCCGAGCTCCAGATGGAGACCTTCTCGGTGTACGGCGTACCGGGGTCGCCGATGGCGATTGCAGGCGAGCACGACGAGACGGTTGTCATCAATACGGGTGTCGACAATCGACAGATGGAGTGGCTGGCCCGCGGGATCACGATCCGGCTGGGCGGCGTCGCGCACATCGCGGAGTACTCGATGACGGGCGCCGACGTGAAGCGCACCGCCGTACCGCGGACGCTGTCCCTCGGATTGTCGCTCGGGCGTGCGGTCCGGGAGGCGCGCGAGTCGCACAGCGACCCGATCGAGGCGATCCGTACGGCGTTGGCGCCGACGCTCTACAACCACCTGCGGGTGTTGTTCCGCGGCAAGGTGGTCGACGTGGAGCGCCGTACCGTCGAGGGCTTCGCGCGCGGGCGGGCGCGGTTCACGTCGTACGACGGAGAGTCCTCGCTCGAACTGCGGTTCCAGAACGAGAACCTGGTCGCGGAGGTCGACGGGACGGTCGTGTGCACCGTGCCGGACCTCATCTGCGTGCTGGAGGGTGACACCGCCGAGCCGATCACCACGGAGGGCCTCCGCTACGGGCAGCGCGTCACGGTGGTCGGCATCTCCACGCCTGACCTGATGCGGACACCGGAAGCACTGGCCGTGTTCGGGCCGTCGTGCTTCGGACTGGACGTGGAGTTCGCCCCGGTCGAACGCCTTACCGACCTGGTTGGCACGACCCCCTGAGACCTCGGCCCACCGTTGCGACCCCTCCGCGGTGGGCCAGGGTTCCACCCACAGCCGTGCTCGCGGTGACATCATCGGCCCATGACGACGGTCATCCGGGAGCAGGATCTGGGGGCGTTGGTCGTCGGCGTCACGCTGCTCGGGTCCGGTGGTGGCGGCGACAGCCGGGCGTTCGGACGGATCCTGCAGCGCCGGCTGGGGACCGGTGACCTGTCGCTGCGCGACGCGTCGGCGGGTGTCGAGGGCAACCTGAGCCCGGTCGGTGTGGTCGGGGCGACCAGTGTGCTCACCGAGAAGCTGCCGAGCGGGGGTGAGTTCGCCGCCGCAGTGCAGGCGGTCAGCCGGTGGACCGGTCAGCCCGTGGACGGGTTGATGTCGCTGGAGGCGGGCGGCCTGAACGGTCTCAGCGCGCTGGTCGCTGCAGTGGACATGGGCCTGCCGTTCGTCGACGCCGACCTGATGGGCCGGGCGTTGCCGCGACTCGACCAGTTCTCCTGGGCGGTGGCCGGGCGCTCGCTGACACCGTGTGCGTTGAGCGAGCCGGGCGGACAGGTCGTTGTCGTCGACAACATCGATCCGGCCGGGCTGGAGCGCGCCGTACGGAGCTTCGTCGTCCACACCGGCGGCTGGGCAGTGCTGGCCCTCGCGCCGACACCGGCCGCGGCTGCGACCGCCGACGCGGTCAACGGGAGCCTGGCACGTGCACTCGAGCTCGGCCGCGTCCACGCCGATCTGCCTGTCTCGGCAGCGCCGTCCGAGGTGGCCGAGGCACTCGGTGGACGGCTACTGGGCGACGGGCGGGTCGATGAGGTGGCCCGGTACGGCGGTCGGTCGCACGGCCCGGGTGGTGCGTTCGGGCGGGGCACAGTCTGTGTTGTCGATGAGCCGAGTCGGGCTGTGGTCCGGATCGAGACCGAGAACGAGTACCTGCTGGCGATGGTCGACGGCGTACCGGTGGTGACCACACCGGACCTGGTGTGCGTGCTGGACCGGCGGACGCTGCAGCCGATCGCGGTCGACGCGATCCGTTCGGGTGACGAGGTGCTGGTGCTCGGGTTGCCGGGGCCGGACTGGTGGCGGCACGGCGAGCGGCTGACCCACGTGGGTCCGCGAGCCTTCGGTCTCACGTGCGACCCACTGTTGCTGGAGGCATCGTGACTGCGCTGGCTGCGATGCTGACCTCGCCAGGCTGGCGGGACGTCGTCGTACTGGGTGGTGGGCAGGCGGAGCCTGGGCCGTCGCTGAAGGGCTCGCGGGTGTTGATGGATGTCGCTGGGCATCCGGCGCCGATGGGCGGTGAACTGCTCGTCGTACTGCTCTCGTCGGACCACACCGACTGGCGGATCGATGCGCTGATCAGCAGGGCCTCGGCCGCGGGTGCTGCGGCGGTGTTGCTGGCTGGGGTGGAGCCGTTGGGGCGTGGGGCTCAGTTGCTTGCCGAGCGACTGCAGTTGCCGGTGCTGGGGAGTCCGGATCCGTTGGCTGCCCACGACTACCTCAACCGGGTGACGGCGGAGCCGGAGTTGGTGCGAGCCGATCTGGTGCAGCGGGCGGTGACTGCGCTGCGGCGGTCCGACGGTGAGCTGGAGTCGGTGCTGCGTACGGCGGCCGACGTACTGGAACGGCCCGTCACGCTGGCTGGGTCTGACGGCGGCACATTGGCTGGTGAGCCGTTGGAGCCTTCTGAGCGACCGGAGTTGGTTGCTGCGTTGCCTGCGGTGCCGGTGGCGTGGGCAGCGCCGTACCGGGTGGATCTGTCGAGTGGTGCAGTGCTGATTGCGGTGTCCGTGTTGGGTGCTGGGCCTGCTTGTTGGTTGGTGGCTCGGTTGCCCGGGGTGGTCGCGGCTGAGGTGGCCGCCGTACCTGAGGTGCTGACTGTGGTTGCGCCGGCTGTGGGGCAGCGGCTGGCGTTGCGGCGGTTGGAGCTGGAGCGGGACGCTCGGCAGCGCACGTCGTTGCTGGGGGAGTTGTTGCATGGCGAGCCGTCCGAGGCGACGCGGCGACGTGCCGTGGACCTGGGGTGGCAGCTCGACGGGTGGCACACGGGTATCCGCATCGGTGCGGACGGGCAGGTGGATGTGGCTGGTCGCCGTACTGATGTGGTCGAGGCGTTCGATGCTGAGGGGTTGCAGGCGGTGGTGGTCGAGCAGGGGGACGGCTGGTCCGCTTGGATCACCGCCGCGCGTGAGCCGACGGCGACTGAGGTGCAGCAGCAGGCTGCAGCCATCCGGCGTGTCCAACGCCGTTTGGTGCAGACCGTGGACGCGTATGTCGGCGTTGGTCGCGTACAACCCGGGCCGAGCGGCATCGCCACCTCCCTTGCTGAGGCCGGCGATGCTGCCGGGCTCGCCCGCGGTCGCCCGGAGACTGGCCGCTTCCTACACGTCGACCGGCTCGGCCTCGCGCAACTGCTGCTGGCCTGGACGCGCACCGACACGTTCCAACCGGCCGCCCGCGCCCTCCTCGCCCCGATCGAACACCAACCCGGCGACCTGGTCGGCACTCTCGCCACCTACCTCGACACCGAATCCTCCTTGGCCGAAACCGCCGCCGTCCTCGGCATCCACCGCAACACCGTCTCCGCCCGGATCAGCAAGATCCAGCAACTCCTAGGCGTAGACCTGACCAACCCCGACGAACGCCTGGCCCTCCACCTAGCCTGCCGAACCGCCCGCGACTGATCGCTGGAAATTGGGGCGCGGGATGGGGTGGGGGTTGGTAGCGTGTGGGCGACCGTGTGAGTGTGAGGAGGTGAGTCCCATGAAGGTTGTACGTACGTGGGTGCTCCCCCTCGTCGCCACGGTCGGCGATTGACGTAGGGGTCGCCGGGAGCGCCGGACCACTTGGCACTCCCGAAAGGCAATTCCCATGCATTCTTTGCGTTTCACCAACGAGGCATCGTCGAACGGTGTCGTCGAGCGTGACTTCATGGTGGGCGACGTCCCCGGCGTACTCTGGTCGCCAGCAGCTGGTCTCGAGCATGCGCCGCTGGTGCTGATGGGGCACGGCGGCGGCATGCACAAGAAGACGCCTGCACAGGTGGCGCGTGCTCGCGATGCAGTCACGCAGTGGGGCTACAACGTGGCCGCCATCGACGCGCCAGGGCACGGCGAACGGCCGCGTACCGCGGACGACGAGCAGGCCCGCCTCGACCTCCGGCAGGCGTTGACGGACGGCGACCACGAACGCTTCAAGGCGGTCAGCATCCGCTTCGCGATCTCGCTTGCGGAGCGCGCCGTACCCGAATGGCAGGCGACTCTGGACGCACTCCAGGAGCTGCCCGAGATCGGTACCGAAGCACCGATCGGGTACGGCGGGGGCATCTCGCTGGGCACGGCGATCGGCGTACCGCTCACGGCGACCGACTCCCGCATCTCAGCCGCCATCTTCGGTGGCGGCTTCTTCGTGTACGACGAACAACTCGAAGCCGCCCGCCGGATCACCGTCCCGATCCAGTTCCTGCTCCCGTGGGACGACGAACACGTCGACCGTCAGTCCGGCATCACCTTGTTCGACGCCTTCGCCACCCAGGAGAAAACCCTCCACGCCAACCCAGGCGACCACCGCACCATCCGCTGGATCGGCCTCGACAACGAGTTCCTCCCCCGCCACCTCGGCCGTCCACCAGCCGCCTGAGCTCAGGGCGTGGGGGCGTCCTCGCGGAGGAGGCCGGTGGATTTCAGGTCGGACCAGAGGCCACCTGGGATTTCCGTTCGGGCCAGCTCGGCGTTGGTGTGGACTTCGGCGGGGGTGCGGCAGCCTACGGCCAGGCCGGCCACGGCGGGGTGCGCTAGCGGGAAGGCGAGGGCCGCGGCGGGAAGAGTGACGCCGTGGGACTCGCAGACGTCGGCCAGTTTGTTGGCCTTGTCCAGCAGCGACGCGTCGGCGGGAGCGTAGTTGAAGGTGGCATCGGCGGCGGGGCGGGGCCGGGAGAGGAGGCCGGAGTTGAAGATGCCTACGGCAACGATCTGGACGTCGTTGGCGACACAGGCGGGCAGGACGTCGTCGAGGCCGTCGGGGTCGATCAGGGTGTAGCGGCCGGCCAGCATGATCACGTCGATGTCGACCTCCTGGACGAACCGGGTGAGCATCGCGCTCTGGTTCATCCCGGAGCCGATCGCGCCGATCACGCCCTGGTCGCGAAGCTCGATCAGGGTCGGGAAGGCGGTGCCGACGGCCTCGTCGTAGTGGTCGTCGGGGTCGTGGACGAAGACCACGTCGAGCCGGTCGGTGCCGATCCGGCGCAGCGAGTCCTCGATGCTCTGCAGAACGCCGTCCCGCGAGAAGTCCCAGCGCCGGCGACGATTCGAGTTGATCGCGAAACCTTCGTCGTCGGTGGCGGCATCGTCGGCGGTGTAGATGATCCGCCCGACCTTGCTCGACAGCACGTACGCGTCCCGCGGCTTCCCGGCCAGGCCGCGGCCGAGCCGCTCCTCGGCCAGCCCGAGACCGTAGTGCGGCGCGGTGTCGAAGTACCGCCAGCCTTCGTCCCAGGCTGCGTTCACTGTGGCGACGGCGTCGGCTTCGCTCACCTCGCCGAGCAGGTTCCCGATCGGCGCCCCACCGAGGCCGACCCGCTGATCCGCTGGAAACAGTTTCATGACCGCGCCGCCGGAAGCCTAAGGTTCTGCATCCCGCCGTCGACGGCGAGCGCCGTACCGGTCGTGGAACCGGACAACGGGCTGGCGAGATACGCGATCGCGGCAGCTACCTCGTCGGCCGAGACCAGGCGCCCCATCGGCTGGCGGGCCTCGAGTGCGGCCCGTTCCGCCGCCGGGTCCGCGGCGACTTCGAGGAGGCGGCCGACCCATGGCGTGTCCGCCGTACCAGGGTTCACGCAGTTCACCCGGATGCCTTCGCGCACGTGGTCCGCGGCCATTGCCATGGTCAGAGCCAGTACGGCGCCCTTCGACGCCGAGTACAGCGCCCGGTTCGGCAGACCCGCGGTGGCGGCGATCGAGCAGGTGTTGACGATCGCGGCGGCCGACGACTTGCGCAGGTACGGCAGCGCGGCCCGGGTCACCCGGGCGATGCCGACCACGTTGACGTCGAGGACGCGGTGCCACTCCTCGTCGTCGTTGGCCGCGACCGTGCCCTGGGCGCCGATGCCGGCGTTGTTCACCACGATGTCGATCCCGCCGAGTTGCAGCGCGGCTGCGGCGACCGCGTCCCGGACCGAGCTGTCGTCGGTGACGTCCGCGGCGATCCCGGTCAGCGGCTCGGAGACGTCAGGCTTGAGGTCGAACACGACCACCTGGGCGCCCCGCGCGACCAGCAGCGTGGCGGCCGCGAGGCCGATCCCCGAAGCACCTCCGGTCACCACGGCCTTCAGGCCGGCGAAGTCGGTCACTTGCCCTCCTTGGTCAGGTCGGTCCAGATCTTGCCACTCGGGTACCGGTAGTCACAGAGCGTCTCAGCATCCATCTCGGCCCCGAACCCGGGCTTCAGCGGCGCGACATAGTGCCCGTCCTTGATCACGACCGGGTCGAGGAAGTGCTCGTGCAGGTGGTCGACGTACTCGATCACGCGGTCCTGTGCCGAACCGCTCACCGCCACGTAGTCGAACATCGACAGGTGCTGCACCAGCTCGCACAGCCCGACCCCGCCGGCGTGCGGGCACACGGGCACACCGAACTTCGCGGCCAGCAGCAGGATCGCGATGTTCTCGTTCACCCCGGCGACCCGGGCCGAGTCGAGCTGCAGGACCGACAGCGAGCCGGCCTGCAGCAACTGCTTGAACACCACCCGGTTCTGCACGTGCTCGCCGGTCGCGACCCGGATCGGCGCGATCCCGGCCGCGATGGCCGCGTGCCCGAGGATGTCGTCCGGGCTGGTCGGTTCCTCGACCCACCAGACGTCGTACGGCGCCAGCGCCTTGACCCACGTGATCGCGTCGGCCACGTCCCAGCGCTGGTTGGCGTCGATGGCGATCCGGATGTCCGGGCCGACCGCCTCGCGGGCCAGCCGCATCCGCCGTACGTCGTCGTCCAGGTTGGCGCCGACCTTCAGCTTGATCTGGGTGAACCCATCGGCGACGGCCTCGTGGCAGAGCCGGACCAGCTTGGCGTCGTCGTACCCGAGCCAGCCGGGCGTCGTCGTGTACGCCGGGTAACCGCGCTCCCGCAGCAACGTCTCCCGCTCGGCCCGCCCGGACTCGGCGGCGCGCAGGATCTCCAGCGCCTCCTCGGGCGTCAGCGCGTCGGTGAGGTACCGGAAGTCGATCAGGTCGACGATCTGCTCGGGGGTCAGGTCGGACAGCAGCTTCCACAGCGGGACGCCGGCCCGCTTGGCGGCGAGGTCCCACACGGCGTTGACGACGGCGCCGATCGCCATGTGCATGACGCCCTTCTCCGGGCCGAGCCAGCGCAGCTGCGAGTCGTGCACGAGCGAGCGCCAGAACCCGCCGAGGTCCTTCAGCGTCGAGTCGAGGTCGAGTCCGATGACGTGGTCGCGGAGCGCCTCGATCGCCGCGGTCTGGACGTCGTTGCCGCGGCCGATGGTGAACGCGAACCCGTGCCCTTCCAGCCCGTCCTCGGCGTCGGTCCGCAGGATCAGGTACGCCGCGGAGTAGTCCGGGTCGGTGTTCATCGCGTCGGAGCCGTCCAGGTCCAGCGACGTGGGGAAGCGGACGTCGTACGTCTCTAACTCGGTGAATCGTGGCATGAGGACCCGATCTGCTGCGGTGGGCGGGCTGACGCGTCGAATCCTATAGGATATGTGGCGGATTGGGCAGTGGTGGGGCCTGGCGGCCGGCCACGTAGAGTCGGCCCATGGCGGAGCGCGGGGTACTGCGGCTGGGCGGCCGGACGTTCGGCGAGGGCGAGTTCGCGCTGATGGCGATCGTCAACCGGACCCCGGACTCGTTCTTCGACCGCGGCGCGACGTACGCGACCGAAGCGGCGTACGAGGCGATCGACAAGGCGGTCGCCGACGGCGCCGACCTGGTCGACATCGGCGGCGTCAAGGCCGGGTACGGCGAACCCGTGAGCGAGGCCGAGGAGCTTCGCCGGACCGTGGACTTCGTCGCCGGGATCCGGTCCCGGCACCCCGGGCTCGTGATCAGCGTCGACACGTACCGCAGCGGTGTCGCCCGCCAGGTCGCCGAGGCGGGCGCGGACTTGATCAACGACACCTGGGCGGGCGCGGACCCGGAGGTGGCCGGGGCCGCCGCCGAGTTCGGCGCCGGACTGGTCTGCAGCCATGTCGGCGGCCTCTCGCCGCGCACCGACCCGCACCGGATGGCGTACGACGACGTGGTCGCCGACGTGATCCGTACGACGACCGCCCTCGCCGACCGCGCGGTCGCCGCCGGGGTCCGGCCGGACGGGATCCTGATCGACCCGACCCACGACTTCGGCAAGAACACCCTGCAGTCGCTCGAACTGACCCGCCGCCTGGACGAGCTGGCCGCCACCGGCTGGCCGGTCCTGGTCGCGGTGTCGAACAAGGACTTCATCGGCGAGACCCTGGAGCTGCCACCCGGGCAGCGCGGCAACGGGACGCTGGCCGCGCTCAGCGTGTCCGCCTGGCTGGGCGCCCGGGTCTTCCGCGTGCACGACGTGCCGGCCGCGCGGCAGGCGCTCGACATGATCGCCGTACTGCGGGGCACCGGTCAGCCTGCCGGAACCCGACGAAGCCTCGCCTGAAGGAGCCTGACCTGATGCGCCGACTGGAAGACCTCAGCGACGCCGACCTGGCGGCGGCCTACGAGCCGGCCGACCGCTCGGTGCCACACCTGCGCGCGAACTTCGTCAGCAGCCTGGACGGCGCGGTCGAGATCGACGGCCAGTCCAAGGCGTTGTCGAGTGACTCGGACAGCCGGTTGTTCAGCCGGATCCGGATGCTGGCCGACGTTGTGATGGTCGGCGCCGGGACGATCCGGGACGAGGGCTACAACCCGCTGCGGTTGTCGGCGGCGAGCCGCGAGTGGCGGCGGGCGTCCGGCCTGCCGGAGAACCCGACCCTCGTGGTGGTCTCGTCGCGGCTCGAGCTGAGCCCGGTGAACCCGATCTTCCAGTCGGCGGTGCGGCCGATCGTGGTCACGCACTCCGCGTCCCCGCCGGAACGCCGCGAGGCGCTGGGCGAGGTGGCCGACGTCCTGGTACTGGGAGCGGCCGAGGTCGATCTGACCGCGGTCGTCAAGGAGTTGGGGGAGCGGGGGATGCCGCAGATCCTGTGCGAGGGCGGTCCGCACCTGCTGGGGTCGCTGACCGAGGTGGACCTGGTCGACGAGCTGTGCCTGTCGCTGGCGCCGCTGCTGGCGGGTCCGGGCGCCGGGCGGATCACAGCCGGCCCGGAGACGACACTGACCCGGCGGATGAAGTTGGAGACCGTGCTGACGGCGGACGACGGGTATGTGTTCCTCCGCTACCTCCGGGAGGGGTGAGCGTGCCAGTAGTGAGTGCTGCGGTCTGCCCGCACCCGCCCTTGCTCGTCCCAGAGGTCGCATCCGGTGCGGCAGGAGAGCTGGACGACCTGCGCGCTGCCTGTCTGACAGCGATCGAGCAACTGGCCGCAGCGGATCGGCTGCTGGTTCTCGGCTCGGCTCCGGCCGGTACGACATCGGTCGGGCCCGTTTCCTACGATGGCTCCGCCGGTGGGTCCTTCGGCGCCTACGGTGCGCCTGGCGTGCGGGTCGGGGCCGGTGACGCGGTGCTACCGCTGTCCTTGGCCATGGGTGCCTGGCTGGTCGAACAGACCAAAGCCGCCGGGCTGCCACGCTCCTACCTCGCCGTTTCCAGCGCCACCTCGCCTGCGCAGTGCGTGCAGCTCGGCCGGGAGATTGCGGCAGGCAACGATCGGATCGGGTTGCTGGTGATGGGTGACGGCTCGGCTCGGCGCAGTGAGCACTCTCCGGTCCACCTGCATCCACGGGCGGAGATCTTCGACACCACGGTCGCGACCGCGTTGGGTGCCGCCGACTCCGTCGTACTGGCTGCTCTCGATCCCGACCTTGCCGCCGAGCTCCAGGCGGCCGGGCGTGCGCCTTGGCAGGTGCTCGCTGGTGTCCTGGAGTCTGGGCTGACCGGCAATCTCGCCTACCACGCGGCGCCGTACGGCGTCGGCTACTTCGTGGCCACGTTCACCTAGGGACAGGCGGCCAGCGGTCAGCTGTGTCGGCCAGGTCGTCGCGACCGGCTGCCCGTAGTTGTTCGACGAGGTCCGAGCGAGCCGCTTGTACGGCGGCCACCGCGGCGTCGGCGGTGTCGTGCGGACCGGACCAGTTGCAGACCGCGTCACCGGCGTACCAGACGCCCGTCGACGAGCGCCGTACGTGGGACGCGGCCAGACGTGCGGCCGGCAGGTCCGTCGCGGCCAGCTGAATGACGGCGTCGACCGCGACAACATCAGCGTCCAGGTCCAGCAGCGGCCGCAGCTCTACTGCGTCCGTCAGCACGAACTCGTACCCGGCAGGCGCTCGCTCAACCAACCAGGCGAGCGCCTCCTCGGCAGTCTCCTGCAGCAGCCGCGCGTTGTCCGGATCGGCCAGCGTCTGCACACCACACAGCCGCGTATGAGTAGGCCGAAGCTCGTTCTGCCACAGCCGAACCTGCAACTCGTCCCGCCCCGCCAACCGCCGCCCGAGGATGCGCGCCAGCCCGACGACATCGAAGTGGAGCTCGTCCAGCGTTCGGGTCCGCCCCGGCTCGCCGGGCCGGGTGCCACGCGTCGTCCACGCACCCACATGCCACCGCTCCAGCGCCGTCATACGCCCGACCTTATCGAGCGCGCACGCCGGTCACTCTCCGCTGTGGACGCAGTCACGGTTTTGGTCCATGGTTGAGCATCACACCGGTGGCCGGGGGGCCATCGAGTACGACGTATCACGTGGGGGGAACCACAGTGAGCCAGACCAAGACAGGCACGCCTGCCGGAAAACCGGACCAGCAGAAGGAGGGCTGGCACCGGCATCCTGCCTTCATCGCGATGATCACCGCGCTCGGCGCCATCGTCAGCGCGGCATTGGCCATCTTCCTCGGCCAGACCGGCGCGCTGCCCTCCAGCATCAACCCGGCGCCGGCACCGACCACCATCTTCGCGACCGAAACCGTCACTGCCACCAGCACGGTCACCCAGACGGTCACGGAGAGCCCGACCACGGGTCCGGACAGCCCCAGCACCACGCCGACGGTGGAGACGCCGCCGCCGGGTAGCTTGGCGATCACCGTGGAGCTGGGGCGCAACGGGAAAATCGGGCCGGACGAGTACCGGGCCGGATCGTTTCCGCACGCTGCGGCGGTGGTCTACGACGAGACCGGCAAGTACCTGACCAGGGGGTGCTACCTGACCTGGGAGCTGAAGCGCGGGTCGACGGTGATCAAGTCCACCCGCACCGAGACCTGCGGCGGGACCACGTTCTACTTCCAGCCCGGGTACCTCGAGGTCGCCGGGATCTATCAGCTGTCGGTCTCCGGTCTCACCGACGCCGGAGCAAAGGGGACGAAGGCCGTGCAGTTCAAGGTCATCTGAGGTGATGGCCCGCCCGGGCGGGCCATCACACAGTCACGCCTTTGCCGGGGCCGGGACGTCGAAGGTCTTGGCCAGGTCGGTGAGGATGACCCAGGCGCCTTGGAGGCCGACGGCGGTCATCCAGGTGAGGTCGGGGACCTCGTGGACCTTGGCGGCCAGCGGGGTCCAGAGCGGGTTGGCCCTGAACTGGGCGGCGGTCTTGGCGCTCAGGCCCTTCTCGTCGGCGTACTCGGTGACGAAGATCGCGTCGCCGTCGGCGTCCTTGATCCGCTCGGGGCTGATCTCCAGCGCGAAGTCCTCGACGTCCTGCGACTTCGGCCGGGCCAGGCCGGCGTCCTTCAGCACGATGCCGGAGAAGCTCTTCTTCTGGTACAGCCGGGTCGGGCCGTCGACGAACCGGACGATCGAAATGGTCGGGTCGCCCGCCTTGGCGTTGATCGCGTCGCCGACGGTCTTGGCCGCCTTCTCGTACGCCGAGAGCTCCTGCTCAGCGAGCTCCTCCTGGCCGAGCGCCTTCGCCTCCAGCCGGATGTTGTCCTTCCAGGTCGGCCCGGTGGTCTCCGACATCACCGTCGGCGCGATCGCGGACAGCTGGTCGTAGAGCTTCTCGTGCCGGACCTTCGCGGTGATGATCAGGTCCGGGTCGAGGGCGGCGATCTTCTCCAGGTTCGGCTCGGCCAGCGTGCCGACGGCCTGCGCCTCCGACCCGTACGCCGTCCGGTCCTCGCCGAGGTAGTCCGGCAGCTTCCCGTTGATGCTGCGGTAGTCGGTGTAGCCGACCACCGGGGTGTCCAGGATCAGCGTGGCGTCGACGAAGCTCGCGTCCAGGGCGACGACGCGCTTCGGCTTGGCCGGGATCTCGGTCGTGCCCATCGCGTGCTCGACGGTGCGCGGGAAGCCGGCATCCGAGCCGGCGGCGGCCGATGGCTCCTCGTCGGACGAGCCGCCGCACCCGGTCAGGGCGAGGGCGGCGACAGCGAACAGGGCGGTCAGGCGGGTCAGACGCACGGGTGTTCTCCAGGGGGACAAGGACGCAGGTTAAGGTGGCTCACCACCTCAGTGAAGTAAGGCAACCCTAACCATATGCGCTCCGCTGTCCCTGTCGCACTTCCGGTACGGCGTACCGGCGCGCTGCTGCTCCTGGTCGCGATCCTGGTGCTGGCGTTCGCGGCCAGCCTTGCGTTCGGCTCCCGCTGGCTGGGTCCGGGCGCGCTCTGGCACGCGCTGATCTCGAACACCGGCACCGACGCCGACGTGATCGTCCGCAACCTGCGCTTCCCACGCACTGTGGTCGCCGTGCTGATCGGGGCCTGCCTCGGCATCGCCGGTGCGTTGATGCAGGGCCACACGCGGAACGCGCTGGCCGAGCCGGGGATCTTCGGAGTGAGCTCGGGCGCTGCATTCGCCGTCGTACTCGGGCTGCAGCTCGGTCTGGTCGAGTCGGTGGCGTCGACGGTCTGGGTCGCGCTCGCGGGTGCGCTGCTCGCGACCTTCGGGGTGCAGCGGCTCGCATCGCGGGGGAGTGGTGCGTCGCCGGTCGGGCTGGCGCTGACAGGCGCCGCGGTGGCCGCGATGCTCGGTGCGGCGACGTCCGCGATCGTGCTGCTCGACGCGAACACGCTGGACAGCTATCGCTTCTGGGCGGTCGGTTCGGTGGCCGGTCGCGGGCTGGACGTCGCTGGTCAGGTGCTGCCGTTCGCTGTGGTCGGTCTGCTCCTTGCCGCAGTCAACGCCCGCGACCTGGACCTGCTGGCGCTCGGTGACGACGTGGCCGCGGGGCTCGGGTTGTCCATCCGTCGCGCCAGACTGGTCGGGCTCGCGGCGATCGGCCTGCTGACCGCGGCGGGAGTCGCAGCGTGCGGTCCGATCGGATTCCTCGGACTGCTCGCGGGGCACGTCGCGCGGCGGATGTTCGGCGCCCGCAACAGCTGGCTGATCCCGGCAGCGGGCCTGATCGGTGCGATGTCGCTGGTGATGGCGGACCTGGTCGGTCGCTTGGTCGGTGGTGCCGGTGAGGTGCAGGCCGGTGTGGTGCTAGGCATCGTCGGAGCGCCCTTGTTCGTCCTTGTCGTCAGACGTCGTGCGGTGGCCTTGTGAAGTCGCGGACTGTCTTCCTGAGCGTTCTCTTCGCGGCCCTGGCTGTCGTGGTGGCCTTGGTGTCCTTGAGTGTCGGTACGACGAAGCTCCCGGTCGCGGATGTGGTCGAGGTACTGCTCGGCGGAGGCCGCCGCGGCACCAGACTGGTCGTCCTGGAACTCCGCCTGCCTCGGGTAGCGACTGGTCTGCTCGTCGGCATCGCGTTCGCCGTGTCAGGTGCGCTGCTGCAGACCCTGTCGCGCAACGCACTCGCCAGCCCGGAGATCGTCGGCGTCAACTCAGGTGCGTCCGCCGGCGCGGTCGCCGTGATCGTCCTCGCCGGCACCGGTGGCGGGAACATCTCCGGCGTCGCAGCAAAGGTCGGCATCCCGTTGGCCGCCGTACTGGGCGGACTGCTCGCTACGCTGATCGTCGGCGCGTTGTCGATCCAGCGTGGCGTGGTCGACGCGGGGCGAGTGGTGCTGATCGGCGTTGGTGTCGCAGCCGCGGCCAACTCGCTCGTCGCCTGGTTGCTGGTGATCGGTGACGTCAACGACGCGGGTCGCGCTGCGGCGTGGCTGGCCGGTTCGCTTAACGCCCGCGCGTGGAGCGACGCCGTACCGGTCGGACTGGCCGTGTTGTTGCTCTTGCCAGTAGCAATGATGTTCAACCGGGACCTGTCCGCGCTGGTGCTCGGTGACGATGTCGCGTCGTCGCTAGGCGTGCGCGTGGCCCGCATCCGGCTCGCGTTGCTGGTCATCGCGACCGTGCTGGCCGCTATGGCGACCGCAGGTGCTGGGCCGATCGCATTCGTCGCGCTGGTCGCGCCGCAGATCGCGCAGCGGCTGACCCGGATGGAGCGGCCGCCGTTGCTGACGACTGCGATGCTCGGCGCGCTGTTCGTCGTACTGGCGGATCTGCTGGCCCGGAACGGGTTGCAGTGGCTGCAGGTCGGGCCGTACGAGCTGCCTGTCGGCGTGGTCACGGCCGCGGCGGGCGCGCCGTACCTGCTACATCTCATCGGTCGCCAGCAGAGGGGACGCTAATGCACGTAGAGAACATCACCCTCGCGTACGGCGCTGATGCGCCGGTGGTGACCGGGTTGACGCTGGAGGTGCCGGCTGGGCGGCTGACTGCTGTCGTCGGGCCTAACGGGTCCGGCAAGTCGACACTGCTGCGTGGGATGAGCCGGCTGCTGACTCCGCAGAGCGGTCAGGTGCTGCTGGACGGGAAGGACATCCACAAGCTGCCGGCTCGCGACTTGGCCCGGCAGCTCGGTGTGCTGCCGCAGGGGCCGGTCACGCCTGAAGGGATCACCGCAGCGGAGCTGGTGTCGCGTGGTCGGCATCCACACCGGGGGCTGTTCGGCCGGCTGACCGCTGAGGACGACGCAGCGATCGACGAGGCGCTGGCAGCGGTCGAGCTGACCGAGCTGCGCGAGCGGTCGGTGGACCAACTGTCCGGTGGGCAGCGGCAGCGGGTGTGGATCGCGATGGTGCTGGCGCAGGGTACGCAACACCTGCTGCTCGACGAGCCGACGACGTACCTGGACCTGGCTCACGCTGTCGACGTCATGAACGTCGTGCACGCGGCTGCTGCGTCCGGACGGACTGTGGTCGCCGTACTGCATGACCTGACTCTGGCGGCCCAGTACGCCGACCACCTGGTGGTGATGGGGGATGGCCGGATCGCGGCTGAGGGGCGGCCGGTCGACGTACTGACCGAGGAACTGCTGGACGATGTGTTCGGGCTGCAGGCCACCGTGGTGGAGGTCGGGGGCGCGCCGGTCGTCGTACCCGACCGTAGGCTGGCCGGGTGACGTACTCCGTCGATCGCCTGGCCGCCATCGTGGACGACGCGGTGGCGTGGGTCTCTGTGCGCGTCGCGGACGCCGTGCCGGGGCCGGAGTGGGTGTCGTGCGCGGACGTGGTCGCGGAGCAGCAGGCCGGTGGCGACCCGACATACGGGTGGCGGAAGACGGTGCGGGAGGACTACGCCCGCGAGTACGCCATCGAGCCGCCGGTGCGGATCGCGGCCATGATCACGCTGATGTGGTACGTCCAGGTGCCGTCGATCATCGCCGGAGTCGCTACCGCGGTGACCGGCATGTCACCGGACGTATCGCCGGGGTCGCTGGCCTTCCGGCGGCATCCGACGGCGCACTACCCGTTCGAGGTCGCGCTGCTCACGGATCAGGTCGTCACCGTCGACGAGGCGGCCGCACAGCTCAGCAAGCACACGACTGCGTTCCTGGAGTCCTACCGGCCCGAGGTGAAGCTCGGCTCGCTGCAGCGGTTCGGGGCGGTGAAGGACGAGCTCCGGCAGGCGATCCGGATGCCGGAGGAGGCGCCGTACGCGGATCGGGCGGCCGCGGCTTTCGACGTGTCGCTCGAGGACAAACTGCGCATCTCGTGTTGCTACTACTACGCGCTGCCCAACATCAAAGCCTGCACGACCTGCCCTCGTTTTCGGTGACTTCAAAACTGCCTGACCGGGGCGGTGGGGTGGTGGGGAAGGAAAATGTCGGTGGGGCCGGGCACGATGGCCGGCATGACTTTTTCAGCGTGTCCGGCGTCACTGACGGGTAACCTGCCGTCGGTTGTCCGGCCGGTGGTCCGGGGCTAGGTTCGACGACGTGGCCTCGCCCGGTGGTGCCCCGGCGACGACTCCGATCGGCTCTCGGGCCGATGCGGAGGGGTTCGTCGCGATGGTCTGTTTCAAGCATGGTCCTCCGCTACTGCACGGTGTCGAGCTGGAGTGGACCGTGCATCACGCGGAGGATCCGCGGCGGCCCCTCGACGCCGATCGACTCAGCAAGGCCCTGGGCGATCATGCGCCCGCCACCCTGGTCCGCGGCAGCCCGCAGCTGCCTCTCGGCCGGGGTGCTCTGGTCACGGTGGAACCGGGTGGCCAGGTGGAGCTCTCCGGTCCCGCCGTGGAATCGATCCCCCGGTTGATCGACGACACCGCCGCCGACGCGGCCGAACTGACCTCCCTCCTTCTCGACGCGGGGCTCGTCCCGGGCGATCACGGCCTGGACGCCTTCCGCGCCCCCCGCCGCATCCTGACCGTCCCGCGGTACGCCGCGATGGAGGCCGCTTTCCAGCGGCTCGGCCCGCACGGTCCACGGATGATGTGCAGCACGGCCGGCCTGCAGATCTGCCTCGACGCCGGCGAACCGGATCAGACCGCTCTGCGCTGGCGAGCCCTGCACGACCTCGGCCCCGCCCTGGTCGCGCTGTTCGCCAACTCGCCGCGCCGGGCCGGCGCCGACACCGGCTGGGCGTCCGCCCGCACCGAGGCGACCTTCGGGACCTGCGCGCCGTTCACCGAGCCGCCGCCGCTCGACAGCGACCCCGCTGCCGCCTGGGCGCGGACGGCGATGGAGGCGCCGGTGCTGTGCTTCCGCCGTGGCGACTCCTGGGACGCACCGACCGGGCTGACGTTCGGCGCCTGGGCGGACGGCGAGCTGCCCGGCGACAGACCGACGTACGACGACCTCGAGTACCACCTGTCCACCCTGTTCCCGCCGGTGCGGCCGCGCGGGTATCTCGAGGTGCGCTACCTCGACGCGCAGACCGGCGACGGGTGGATCGCCCCGACCGTCCTGCTCACCGCTCTGATGTCCGGCCCGGTGCCCATCGACCAGGTGCTCGCCGCCGCCGAGCCGGCGGCCGGGCGCTGGTTCCCGGCCGCGCGCGAAGGGCTCGAGGACAAGGCCGTCCTCGACGCCGCCCGCGCAGTGGTCGAGCTGGGCACAAGCGTGCTGGACCAGACCGGCGTCACCCCCGAACTCAGCGATCAAGTCGCGACCCGACTCCATCGCATCGTCGACGACACCCACGGAAGGCGAGCCTCATGACCCACCAACTCTCTGAACTCTCTGCCGAGGGGCTACGGGCGTATGTCGCCGAGCAGCTCGAGCGGTCGCGGGCGCGGACCGTCCAGCTGGCCGACGCGGTCGACACCGACGACCTGATCAAGCAGCACTCCAGGCTGATGTCCCCGCTGATCTGGGACTACGCCCACGTCGGCAACCAGGAGGAGCTCTGGCTGGTCCGCGACGTCGGCGGCCGTGAACCGCTCCGGCAGGACATCGACGAACTGTACGACGCGTTCATGCACGCCCGCGCCGACCGGCCCACACTTCCGCTGCTCGGCCCGTCCGAGACTCGTTCGTACGTCGGCGAGGTGCGGGACAAGGTGCTCGACGTCCTCGACCACGTGAAGTTCGACGGCGGCCGCGAGCTGGTGGACAACGCCTTCGCGTTCGGCATGATCGCGCAGCACGAGCAGCAGCACGACGAGACCATGCTGGCGACGCACCAGCTGCGCGCCGGCGTGCCGGTGCTCGACGCGCCGCCATCTCCGTCCGGACGCCGACTGGCCGCGCCCGAGGTGCTCGTGCCAGGTGGTGTCTTCGAGATGGGTACGTCGGTCGAGCCGTGGGCGCTGGACAACGAGCGACCCGCGCACGCCGTACACGTCGCGCCGTACGTGATCGACACCGCGCCGGTGACGAACGGCGACTACCTGCGCTTCGTGCTCGCCGGCGGGTACGCCGATCCGCAGTGGTGGTCCGCGGACGGGTGGGCGCACGTGCAGAAGGCGTCGCTGGTCGGGCCGCGGTTCTGGGAGCTCGCGGATGGCGAGTGGTGGCGGGTGCGGTTCGGGCACCGGGAGCGGTTGCCGCTGGACGAGCCGGTGATGCACGTCTGCTTCTACGAGGCCGAGGCGTACGCGAGGTGGGCCGGGAAGCGGCTTCCGACCGAGGAGGAGTGGGAGTTCGCGGCGCGGTTCGACCCGGCCACCGGGCGGACGCGGCGGTTCCCGTGGGGCGACGAGAACCCGGGTCCGCAGCACGCGAACCTCGGCCAGCGGCATCTCGGTCCGGCGCCGGTCGGGGCGTATCCGGCGGGCGCTTCACGGCTGGGCGTCGAGCAGTTGATCGGCGACGTCTGGGAGTGGACGTCGAGTGACTTCCGGCCGTACCCGGGCTTCCGGGCGTTCCCGTACGACGAGTACTCGCTGGTGTTCTTCGGGACCGACTACAAGGTGCTGCGCGGCGGCAGCTTCGGGACCGACGAGGTGGTGGCGCGCGGGACCTTCCGGAACTGGGACTACCCGATCCGCCGGCAGATCTTCGCCGGCTTCCGCTGCGCCCGCGACCCGCGCCCCGAGGAGCTCGCCTAGTGTGCCGCCACCTGGCCTACCTGGGCCCACCGGTCACTCTCGCGTCCCTCGTCCTCGAGCCCAGGCACTCCCTCTACGAACAGAGCTGGGCCCCCGCCGACATGCGAGGCGGCGGCACAGTCAACGCCGACGGCTTCGGCCTGGGCTGGTACACCGACGCCACCCCGATCAGATATCGGCGGAACGTGCCGATCTGGACCGACCAGAACCTGCTGGAGTTGGCCGGCTCCATCCGATCGGGCGCCGTGCTCGCCGCGGTGCGCAACGGCACCGTCGGCATGCCGTACGGCGAGGCGGCGGTCGCACCGTTCAAAGCGGGCAACTGGCTGTTCAGCCACAACGGCCGGATCCCGGGCTGGCCGGAGTCCACGCTGAAGCTCGCGGAACGACTCCCGGTCGCCGACCTCCTCCAGCTCGAAGCACCCGTGGACTCGGCGTTCCTGTGGGCTCTGATCAGGCATCAGTTGAACGAGGGCCGGCAGCCCGCGGACGTGGTTGCCGAGGTCGTGCAGGAGGTCGACTCGCTCGCGCCGGGGTCGCGGCTGAATGTGTTGGCGACCGATGGGCAACAACTGATCGCGACCACCTGGACGCACTCGTTGTGGGTGCGGCAGACCTCCGACTCGATCACCGTCAGCTCGGAGCCGTTCGGCGCCGACGGCTGGACCGAAGTACCGGACCACTCACTGCTCGCGGCCACCGCCACCACGCTGCGCATCACGCCGATGGAAGGACAGTTGTGACCCAGATCGACGTACACCTGACCCCGGACTACGCCGCCCGCTCCCTCCGCGAGGACGTCCGGGCCGGGCTGACCGCAGAACCGAAGTGGTTGCCGCCGAAGTGGTTCTACGACGCCCGCGGCAGCGAGCTGTTCGAGCAGATCACCCGCCTGCCGGAGTACTACCCGACCCGGGCCGAGCGCGAGATCCTGCAGGCCCGCGCGGGGGAGATCGCCGCGATCACCAAGGCGCACACCCTGGTCGAGCTCGGCTCGGGGTCGTCGGAGAAGACGCGGCTGCTGCTCGACGGACTGCGCGACCACGGCACGCTGACGACGTTCGTGCCGCTGGACGTGTCGGAGTCCGCGCTCCGCGACGCCGCCGACGCGATCAACGTCGACTACCCGACCCTCGACGTCCACGGGGTGGTCGGCGACTTCACCGCGCACCTCGACAAGCTGCCCGGTGACGCGCCGCGGGTGGTCGCGTTCCTCGGCGGCACCATCGGCAACCTGCTACCGGCCGAGCGCGAGCTCTTCTACGCCTCGGTCCGCGACGTCCTCGAGCCAGGGGAGTGGCTGCTGCTCGGCACCGATCTGGTCAAGGATCCGAAGACCTTGGTCGCCGCGTACGACGACAGCGCCGGCGTCACCGCGGAGTTCAACAAGAACGTGCTGCGGGTGATCAACCGCCAGCTCGGCGCGGACTTCGACGTGGACGCGTTCAGCCACGTCGCGCTCTGGGACGCCGAGAACGAGTGGATCGAGATGCACCTGCGCGCCGAGCGGGCGATGCAGGTGCTGATCCCGGAGATCCACCTCGAGGTCGACTTCGCCGCGGGCGAGGAGCTCAGCACCGAGATCTCCGCCAAGTTCCACCCGCACACCGTGCACGCCGAGCTGGACAAAGCGGGCTTCACCGAGGCGGCCTGGTGGACCGACTCCGAAGCCCGCTTCGCCCTCTCCCTCTGGCAAGCCGTGTGACTCAGCCGCCCGACGTCAGCCGCCTTGTTTGATCAGGTCGTTGATCTTTTCCACGTAGCCCTGGAGGTCGGAGACGGGCTTCTTGCCGTTGAGGATCGGCAGGTAGTTGGCCGTGGTGAGGTCGGCTACCTGCTGTGCCCACTGGGTGGTGTAGCGGACGCCGACCGTCTTCTCCGCACCCAGCCCGGCCTTCACGGTCTCGACGACGGTCGGCTGCTGGGCCTTGGTCAGCGCGTCGAAGTAGCTCGTCTGTGCCGGGGTGTACGCCGGCGGCGCCACCGGCGAGGCGGGCAGTACGGCGTTCCACACATCGGTGTTGATGTACTGCAGCACCTTGAACGTCGCGTCCTGGTTCTTCGTGTACGACGGCGTGCAGACACCGACTGCGTCGTACACGGTCGCCGGGGTGTCGACCTGTGGCAGCGGCGCGAACCCGTACTTCACCTTCGGCTTGTCGGTCTGGAACCCGGCGGCCAGCCACTGCCCGCCGAACATCATCGGCACCTTCCCGGCCGCGAACAGTCCCTGCACGTTGGAGACGTCGTACCCGGGCGGCGCGACGGTGCCGGCCTTGATCGCGTCGACCAGCTTCTGCACGCCCTCGCTGTACTTGGCGTCCGCCTCGGCCTTTGTCGGGTGGTTCACGTTGTCGGTGAACGGCGCGCCGCCGGCCGAGACGGAGTACGTGCTCATCGTGAACGGCCCGTCCAGCGCGGTCAGCGGGTCCGCCACCAGACCGTACTTCGCGCCGTTCTTGCCGGTCAGCTTCGCGGCGGCGGCGTACATCTCGTCCCAGGTCCAGCCGGCCTTCGGCTCCGCCAGGCCCGCGGCCTTGAACGCGTCCGCGTTGTACCAGATGCCCGACACGTTCATCAGCGACGGCAGGCCGCCCATCTGGCCGTCGGCGGTCTTCCAGTTCTCCATCGCGGACGGGACGAACTTGTCCGCCTTGAAGTCCCCGTCGCCGTTCTCGATCTTCTCGGTCCAGTCGACCAGCAGGCCCTGCGTCGTGTACTGCTGCTCGGTGTCGTTGCCGCACCAGAACAGGTCCGGCAGCTTCTTGGCCTGGGTCAGCGAAGCCAGCTTGTCGCCGTAGTTGCCGCTCGGGGTCTCGAGCAGCTCGACCTTGATGTTGTCGTCCTTGAACTCCGCCAGCGCCTTCTTGATCGCGGCGTTGGTCTGGACGGACTCCCACGTCATCACGGTCACGGTGACCGGGCCGTCCGCCGTACCGCCGGAGTCCGAGCCGCCGCTGCACGCCGTTGCCGTCAGCAACCCGGCCAATGCCAACGTTGTACCAAGGTGGATGCGTTTCACGCCGATGTTCCCCTCTATTTCTGGTTCGTGCTGCCGAGAGCGCCGAGACCCTGGATGAAGTAGCGCTGCGCGGCGAAGAAGATGATCAGCGGCGGCAGCATGTACAGCAGGTTGGTGGCCATGTAGTAGCTCCAGTCCGGGGTCTGCCCGGCGAAGGACGAGATGAACGACGCCATCCCGACCGACAGCGGCCACTTCTCGGCGGAGTACAGGTAGACCAGCGGGTTGAGGAAGTCGTTCCAGGACGCCTGGAACGCCAGGATCGCCATCGTGATCCAGGCCGGCCTGGTCAACGGCAGCATCACGCTGGTGAAGATCCGGAAGTGCCCGGCGCCGTCGATCTTGGCGGCCTCGTCGATGGAGTACGGGATGGCCAGGAAGTACTGCCGGGCCAGGAAGATGAACAGCGGGTTGCCGCCGAAGAAGGCCGGCACGATCAGCGGCAGCCAGGTGTCGTACCACCCGATGCTCTTGTAGAGCTGGAACAACGGGATCAGGCCGACCACGCCGGGTAGCAGCATGCTGCCGACGAACAGGTAGAACCACACCTTCCGGCCCGGGAACCGCAACCGGGCCAGCGCGTACCCGGCCATCATCGAGGTCAGCACCCCGCCGAGCACGCTGAGCGCGGTGATGATCGTGGAGTTCAGCAGCAGCCGCGGGAAGTGGATCGCCTCCGGGCCGTTGACGAAGTTGCTCCAGTTCCATTCGGTCGGCAGCAGCTTCGGCGGCACGTCGAACACCGCCGTCTTGCTCTTCAGGCCGATGGTGATCATCCACAGCAGCGGGACGACCATCACCGAGCAGATGAACAACGCGGTCACGTACCAGGCCGTCGTACCGGCCACACGGGGCTTCTTCTTCGGTCGCGGCGACGAGGGCTGCTCCGTCGTCGGGGCGACCGGGGCGGCGACGTCAGTCGGGAGTGTTGTCACTGTAGGTCCAGAGCGAGGAGAACTTCGCGGTCAGGGCGATGACGGCGATGATCAGCACGAACAGCACCCACACCTGCGCCGACGCGTACCCGAGTTGCGGGACCCGGCCGAGGTTGGAGAAGCCGTTGTTGTAGATCGCCAGCATCAGCACGTTGGTGCTGAAGCCGGGTCCGCCGCCGGTGAGGATCTTCGGCTGGTTGAACGTCTGCAGGGCGGCCGTGGTCTGCAGGATCACCTGGAGCAGCATGATCGGGCTGATCATCGGCAGCGTGATGCGGAAGAACACCGGCCACGAGCCGGCGCCGTCCACCCGGGCCGCCTCGTAGAGCTCGGTCGGCACCGCCTGCAGCGCGGCGAGGAAGATGATCATCGTCCCGCCGACACCCCACAGCATCACCAGCACGATCGACGGCATCGCCATCGTCGAGCTCTGCAGCCACTGGCTGGTCGGCAGGCCGAGCCGGTCCAGCACCGTGTTCAGCAGGCCGACCTGCGGGTTGAGGATGAACTTCCACAGCGTGATGGTCGCGACCACCGGGAGGACGACGGGCAGGTAGGCGAGCGTGCGGACGATCCGCACCCCGGCGAACCGCTGGTTGCAGAACATCGCCAGCGCCAGCCCGATGATCAGCGACAACGGCACGTAGAGCACCACCAGGTACGCCGTCGCACGCAACGACGGCCAGAACGCCGGGTCCACCGTGAACAGCCGGCGAAAGTTGCCCAGGCCAACGAAGACCGGATCGCTCAGGCCGTTGTACCGGGTCAGCGAGAGGTAGAAGGAGCGGATCAGCGGATACACCACGAACACGGTGAACCCGATGATCGCCGGGGCGATGAACAGGTACGCCGCCTTCGTGTCGGAGCCAGCGTTGCGACTCATGCCGCCGGCACGGGCCCGGCGCGTCGGCTGCGGTCCGCCACGGGCACGGCGTACCCGGCTCGATCCGCCGCGAGACGAAAGACTCACCCGGCCTCCTGGACGGTAACGTTTCCAAGGTTTTACTGTGGGGTGACGATGCCGTGTCGTGAAAAGGAAGTCAACCCCGTGTCCGAAACGTTTCCAACGCAACCTGAGGCGAGCCGCCCGACGATGATCGACGTGGCCCGCCGGGCCGGGGTCGGGCTGGGCACCGTGTCGCGGGTGGTGAACGGCGGCCACGGTGTCCGGGAGGAGACCGCGCAGCGGGTCCGGGCCGCGATCGCCGAGCTCGGCTTCCAGCGCAACGAGGTGGCCCGCGCGCTGCGGCCGGGCAAGAAGTCGTCGAGTCTGGCGCTGGTGCTCGGCGACCTGACCAACCCGTTCTACGCGACCATCGCGAAGGCGTCCCTCGAGGTCGCCGGGCAGTCCGGGTTCGCCGTCGTACTGGGCAGTGTGGACGAGGACCCGGAGGGCGAGAAGCGGGCGATCCAGGAGTTGGTCAGCCGCCAGGTCGCCGGGTTGATGATCGTGCCGGACCAGGGTGACCACTCGTTCCTGGCCGGCGCCGGCGTACCGGTGGTGTTCGTCGACCGGCCGGCGCACGGGATCGAGGCAGACATCGTGATGGTCGACAACGAGGGTGGTGGCCGGCTCGCGACCGAGCACCTGCTGGAGCAGGGGCATGAACGGATCGCGATGCTGCTGGCCCCGTCGTACTACACGACCGGGCGGCGGCTGCGCGGGTACCGGCGGGCGCATCGGTCCGCGGGGATCGAGGTCGACGAGTCGCTTGTCGTCCAGTTGCCGGAGGGCAACGCCGCGGCCGCCGAGAAGGCGACCCTCGAGCTGATGCTGCGGCCGGATCCGCCGACCGCGTTGTTCGCCTCGACCAACTTCCTCACCGAGGGTGTGCTGCGGGCGCTGCAGGAGGTCGGCCAGGAGCCGGCCGTGGTCGGGTTCGACGACTTCCGGCTCGCCGACATGCTGCCGACCCCGGTGACGGTCGTTGCCTCCGACATCCACGAGCTCGGGCGGAACGCGGCTCAACTGCTGCTGGACCGGGCTTCCGGTTCCGACAACCGGCCGCCGCAGCGGATCGTGCTGCCGTGCGCGCTGATCCCACGCGGTTCGGGCGAGCGCCCGGTGGATTCTGCCCGGAAGAGAAGGGCTCGTTGAAGCGAACCGCCGTGGTTATAGTCGCCGGGTGCACTACGAGAGCTTCGGTGACGGCCGGCCGATCTTCTTCCTGCCCGGCTGGGGCGGCGACGCCGGTGAGGGTCGCGACTTCCATGAGCCGGTGTTCGCCGGCCGGGAGGGGTGGCGGCGGATCTACGTCGATCCACCGGGGACCGGCAAGTCTCCGGCCGATCCGTCGATCACGGACCAGGACGGCATGGTCGGGGCGATGCTCGGCCTGATCGACGAGCTCGCCGGCGGCGCGCGTTTCGCCCTCGCCGGTACGTCGGCCGGCGGCCTGCAGTCCCGCGCAATCGTCAAGCGCGACCCGTCCCGCGTCCTCGGCCTGCTCCTCCGCGTGCCCGGCATCATCGCCGACCGCACGCAACGGACGCTGCCGGCCGAGGACGTTGCCAGGACGCCCGCCGTGCTCGACAAGGAGCGCAAGTACTACGACGTCGCCGACGCGGCCGCGGATTTCGACTTCCTGGACCGCATCCAGTCCGACATCCGCACCTACGCGCTCAGCGAGGACCCGGCCACGCGCTTCGACGGGCCGACGCTGATCGTGACCGGTCGCCAGGACACCATGACCGGCTACGCCGACGCCTGGTCGATCCTCGACGACTACCCCCGTGCCACCTATGTCGTGCTCGACCAGGAAGGCCATGGGCTGCCTGTGCAGAGCAAGGCCGTCTACCACGCGCTGGTGGCGGACTGGCTGGACAGAATCGAGCACCTGGACGCGTGAGGGGCGGAACGCGCGTCCAGGTGCTCGAGATCGGGTGGCTCAGAAGTTCGGCCAGGCCCAGCCGAGGTAGTTGCTGAAGTACGGGAGCTTGGCCAGCCCGATCTTGCCGCCGACGCTGGTGGCCCAGAAGTAGCCGTCACCGCGGGCCACTCCGACGTGGCCGTACGGTGCGGCGAGGTCCCAGAACACCAGGGCGCCCTTCGGCGGGTTCAGGTCACCGCGGTGGGCGGCGCCGCGGGCGACGGCGTCGTTCCAGTTGGCCTTGGCGGAGGCGTAGATCCCGGTCTTGCCGTAGGAGTTCTCGGCTGCCATTTCGCAGTACCCCTGGTACGCCGTCGAGCCGTTGCGGGCCGCGTACCACGCGATGGACTTGTCGGCCCGCGGGTTGCTCGCGCACAGCGGGGCGACCAGGCCGGAGCTTCCGGTGTCGACGTACGCGTCCGAGATGAAGCCCTTGCCGGGGACGTGGTCCCAGATCAGGCTGCGGCCGAACTTGCCGGTGACCGGCTCGCCGTAGAGCTGGCAGTCGATCTCGACCGGGCCGTTCGGCTGGGTCCCGACCGCGCTGAAGCTGGTGGCGTTACCGGATCGGATGGTCACGCCGACCCCGCTATCGGTGACCACGGTGCCGGTGGCGGCGTGTGCGGGCAGGGTGCCCGCGCCGACCAGGGCGCCGGCGCCGAGCAGGGTGATGGCGGTGAGGCGGGCGGTGCTGCGCAAGAGGGCGGTACGCATGATGTTTGTCCTTTTCGCTCAGTGGGTGGCGAACTGGCACTGACTTTCAGAGAATCAGAGGGTTACGGTGTTGTCGCAGTGGGCAACGATCGATTCGGGAGTGCGCCGTGAGGCCAGCACAGGCTCGTGTTGTGATCGGCTGCCGGATGCGTGAGCTCCGGGAAGCGGCCGGCGTACCGCTGTCGCGCGCCGCCGCCCTGTCCGGCTGGGACAAGGGCCACCTGTCCCGGGTCGAGCGCGGCCACACCAAGCCCAGCCGCGAGCTGATCGAGTGGTACGACGCCTCGTTCGGCGCCGGCCAGGCGCTCGTCAACCAGTTGATGGAGCTGGACGCCGCCGTACGGGCCAGTCGCGACGTGTCGCTGCGGGACATGCGCCGGCACGTGCAGCCGGTGCTGCTCGGCGGATCCGTTCCGATCGACCACCACCCCGACGACCGGGCCGAGCTGGTGGGGGAGACGGTGCCGGACGGGACGCGGGTGTGCCGGGACGAGGAGTTCGAGAAGACGTGGGAGGTCCGGAACAGCGGTGAACGGCCGTGGCGCGACCGCTGGCTGACCCGGCAGGGCGCGGCCGGGACGCCGGGCTGGCTGCGATCACCACATCGCGCTCGGCTGCCGGACGCCGTACCGGGGGAGATCGTGACGGTGTCGATGACGATGCAGGCGCCGTCGCAGGTCGGCGCGTCGACGGCGTACTTCAAGATCACCGACGACGCCGGCCGGCTGTACTACCCCGGACTGGAGTCACCACCGATGTACTGCACGATCTTCACTCTCTACGAACTTTAGGGATTGCCCTTGACCTTCGGTCGACGGGTGTTGCTGACGGCCCGATCCGGCTTACGTTGCTGTTCCTGAACCCGCCCGGACCCACAGGAGTTGGCAGCGTGATCAGACTTCCCAAGATCGCACTGGCCCTGGCTGCGGCACTCGTCGTACCGCAGGTGGCCATCAGTTCGGCAGCGGCGGCGCCCGCGGCCAGAGGCCCGGTGGACCCGCCGGTCCCGTCCATCCCGCAGCGGTACCTCGACCAGCCGGTCAACTGGCAGGTCTGCGCGTTCGACGCCCAGGTCAAGCAGCTGTACCCGCAGGCGCCGACCACGAACTGCGCGAAGGTCAAGGTCCCGATGGACTGGGCGAACCCGGACGCGCACCCCGACGTCGAGGTCGCGATCGCCTACAGCAAGGCCACCGGGACGTCGAAGGGCCTGATGACCACCAACCCGGGCGGACCGGGTGGCGCCGGGCTGACGCTGTCGGCGTCGCTGGCGATCGAGAAGACCCGGCTGTTCAGCGACTTCGACCTGCTCGGCTTCGACCCGCGCGGGTTCGGCCAGAGCACCCCGCTGCAGTGCCTGACCACGACCGAGAAGCTGAACGCGCTGCCGACCACGCCGGACTTCAAGGAACGCACCCGGCAGACCCACCAGGTCGAGGTGGCCGAGGCGAAGCTGTTCGCCGAGGCGTGCTCGGCCACCGAGTTCGGCCAGTTCGTCAGCAGCCAGCAGACGGTCTACGACATGGAGTTCCTGCGGGCGCTGTTCAAGGCCCGGCAGCTGAACCTGATCGGCTACAGCTACGGCACCTGGCTCGGCGGCTGGTACGCCGACACCTACCCGTCGAAGGTCGGCCGGTTCGTGATCGACTCGAACATGGACTGGACCCACACCCAGTGGGACAACGTGAACTTCGACCCGTTCTCCGGCCAGCGTCGGCGCGACACCCAGCTGTTCCCGTGGATCGCCCGGCACGCCGACCAGATCGACGGCCTGGGCAGCACCTTCAAGCAGGTTCGCGGCAACTACAACGCGATCCGCGCCGGGCTGGTCAAGCTGGTCAAGGCCGGCACCTCGACGGTGCGCGGTGACGACCTGGACGGCACGATCTACAGCACCCAGTACGGCAACGTCCGGTTCATCCGGGCGACGCTCGACATCCTGGTCCACGACGAGTACCTGAAGGACCCGTCGGCCTCGGGCGACATCGAGCTCCGGCACGTCGATCGCGCCTGGGCCCGGATCTCACCGGAGCTGCAGGCGTTCGAGACCCTCGCCGCGATGCGCGCCCGGTACGGTGTGACGCCGGCGCCCGCCGCGACCGCGGCCGCCGTCAAGGTGGACTCGACGCACTCGATCCTCGCCGATGCCCGCGAGGCCGCGGCGAAGTCGTCCGGGGACGCCGTGGTCAACCTCGGCGCCGTCGGTACGACGGTCCGCTGCAACGACACCAGGTGGAACGCCGACCCGCGGTTCTACTTGCGCGAGGCGGACCGGATGGCCGCCAGGTACGACTTCTTCGGCTACATGAACGGCGTGCCGTTCTGCGCCTTCTGGCCGTACGCGCCGCAGGACCGCAAGCTCGACCTGAAGGGCTCGCCGCGGATGCTGATGATCCAGGGTGAGCTCGACCCGGCGACGGCGTACGAGGGCGCACTGCGCACCCACAAGGACACCGCCAAGGCCACCCGCTTCGTCGCCATCGACGACGAGGGCCAGCACGGCCAGTACGTCGGGTCCGCCTCCGCCTGTGCCGAAGCCATCGGCGACACCTTCGTCTTCACCGGCGAACTCCCCGGCAAGAACCAGCTCTGCGGCACCTCCCCCCTCCCCGCCGAGCTGTCCGTCTACCCCGTCAACGGCCCCGTAGACGGCAACGCCGTACACCTCCCCAACTCCAAACCCCGCGGCGACCGCATCAACCCCCTCCTCCAACGAAACCTCGACATAGTTGCCAACGGCACCCTCCGCTAGCCGGTTGGTCCACCGCATGGGGACCTCGGACATCTGACCAGATGTCCGAGGTCCCGGCATGCTGTCCACGGGTCAGGCCAGCCGGCGCAGCAGCCGCGCGGCGGTGGCGCGGGGGCGATCCAGGTCCGGCCAGATCACGCGGGCGACCTGGTACCCGTGCTCGCGGAGGCGGTCCTCCCGCCACTTCTCGGCGATGACGGCTTCGGCGGTCTCGCCGTACTTCAGGGCGCCGTCGAACTCGACGACCAGCTCGCCGGGCAGGAGGAAATCCACCCGGGCCGATCAGTTGGCGGTCATCCGCGAGGATCTCCACCTGGAGGCGTGGCTCCGGCAGTTGGCAGTTGTCCATCAGGACGCGCAGCCGGGACTCGCCGACCGATTCGCTCAGCCCGTCGGCGAATCGCGCCGCGGCACGCGCTGCGGGTGACCCGGCCCAATGCTGATGGCGATCCGCGGTCCGGACGAGCCGCTCGGAGCAGGTCAGCCCGTCCCGGAGCGCTGCGTCAGCGAGGACAACGCCGACCTCGTACGACGCGGTGCACGCCGCCTCCGTGATCGCTCGGTCGACGGTCGTCACGCGCACACCGCCGACCTCTGTGATCTCGTCTGCCTCCAGCGGGGACCGATGCACCGACAGCGTTTCGCTGGACCGAATGCGCCCTGTCGATCGGGTCACGTGGACCCGACGGAGGTCAAGACCCCAGGTCGGCAGGCCATGCACAACAGCCGCCGATTGATGGCTGACGACGACGTTCTCGAGCCGATCCGTCACGGCCCGGACAGCCAGCAGGTGCAGCCTCCTCGCCCGCTCCCATGGCGGCTCGTCCACCGGCCACTCACTCCGCTCGACGAAGGCATCACGACTGAGTCTCGCCCACTGCCCCCGACGCAGCCGCCTCCGCAGCTCCGCGTCGCTGTACCCCGCCGCCATCACATCGCTCCGCCTGAACCACCCCTGCCGCCGTTCTACCGTCACCTTCAATTTCGGATTCACACCCAACAACATGCCGCCGTTCTCCCCACCCCTCCGCCGCGCATCCGTCACCTGTGGACAACTTCGCGAGGTAGCTCGGACACGAAACGGGGACCTCGGACATCTGACCAGATGTCCGAGGTCCCCACGTGGTGTCCGAGGTACGGCGTGACGCGATGGCTAGGCGCCGTACTCGGCGTTTAGTTCGGCGTCTAGTTCGGCTTTGCGTTTTACCCAGCGTTCGCTGAGGCCTTTGACTTCTGCGCCGATGAAGTCGATGAAGGCGAGGGAGACGCGGATGCGGCGGTGGGCGGAGGTGCCTTCGCCGGCGGCGTCGAGGACCTTCTGGAGGGAGGCGGCCCAGCGGACCAGGGCCTGGTCCTCGCTCATCATGGTCTGGTACCAGGCGTCGTCCTGGACGACGTAGACGTCGCGGCGGCTGCCGGGTTCGCGTTCGCGGTTGGCGAGGCGGAGCTGGAGCAGGTAGTTGACCGCGCCCGAGACCGCGGCGGGGCTCGCCTGCAGTTGGTCGGACAGCTCGGCTGCGGTCATCCGCCCGTCCTCGCTGGACAGGATGGCGGCGAACACACGCGCGGCCATCCGCGGCCAGCCCGTGTCGGCCAGCAGGTTGCCGAACTGCTCGGCGTACCGCCGGACGGCTTCGTCGTCTCGTTGTGCACTCACCGCCCCATCATCCCCTCTGTGGTGACCGATCCACCGATCGTGTGAGAACCGTGTTAGTAAGATTCACAATCTTCTGAATGAAGTGTACGTTATGAATCATGACATCAGCCATCGTGGTCTCAGGACTGCACAAGTCGTACGGGAGTACGCACGCCCTCGACGGTCTCGACCTGGAGGTCAGGACCGGTGAGGTGCACGGGTTCCTCGGGCCGAACGGCGCCGGGAAGTCCACCACCATCCGGGTGCTGCTCGGGCTGCTGCGCGGTGACGCCGGCGATGTCTCGCTGCTCGGCGGCGACCCGTGGCACGACGCGGCGAAGCTGCACCGCCGGCTCGCCTACGTCCCCGGTGACGTGAACCTCTGGCCGAACCTGACCGGCGGCGAGGTGATCGACCTGCTCGGCCGGCTGCGCGGCGGGCTGGACGCGAAGAAGCGGGACGACCTGCTGCGCCGGTTCGACCTCGACCCGACGAAGAAGGGCCGCACCTACTCGAAGGGCAACCGGCAGAAGGTCGCCTTGGTCGCCGCGCTGGCCAGTGACGTCGAGCTGCTGATCCTGGACGAGCCGACGTCCGGCCTGGACCCATTGATGGAGGAGGTGTTCCGGCAGTGCATCGAGGAGGAGCGCCAGCGCGACCGCACCGTGCTGCTGTCGAGCCACATCCTGTCCGAGGTCGAGGCCCTGTGTGACCGGATCAGCATCATCCGCCGCGGCAAGGTGGTGGAGACCGGCACGCTGTCCGACCTGCGTCACCTCACCCGTACGTCGATCCACGCCGAGCTGGCCGGGTCGCCGAACGGCCTGGCGTCGCTGCCCGGCGTCCACGACCTCGATGTCGAGGGCAACCGGGTCCGGTGCGAGGTGGACACCGCCCAGCTGGACGCGGTGATGCGGCAGCTGTCCGCGAGCGGGATCAAGAGCCTGGTCGCGCAGCCGCCGACGCTGGAGGAGCTGTTCCTGCGGCACTACGAGGACGAGGTCGAGGCCGAGCCGATGGCGGCGGTCCGATGACCGACTTCGTCGGGACCGGGACCCTGGTGCGGCTCGCGCTGCGGCGGGACCGGATCCTCATCCCGGTGTGGATCGTGGTGTTCGTCTCGATGGCGGCCGGGTCGGCGCAGGCCTCGATCGACCTCTACCCGGACGTCAACTCCCGCATCGAGGCGGCCCGTACGTCGAACGCGTCGCCGGCCCTGGTGTCGCTCTACGGCCGCATCTTCGACGAGAGCTCGCTCGGCGAGCTGTCCCTGTTCAAGCTGACCGCGTTCGGCGCCGCGCTGGTCGGGTTGCTGGCCGCGATCCTCGTCGTACGACACACCCGGACCGAGGAGGAGACGGGCCGGCTGGAGCTGCTCAGTGCGGGTGTCCTTGGCCGGTACGCCGCTCTGACCGCAGCGCTGATCGTGTCGGCGGCGACCGTCGTACTGCTGGGCCTGCTGACCGCCCTGTCGCTGATCGGCGTCGGACTGCCCGCCGCAGGCTCGTTCGCCTTTGGACTGCAGTGGGCTGGAGCCGGGCTGGCCTTCGCTGGCGTCGCTGCGGTGACTGCTCAGCTCACCGAGGGCGCTCGGGCTGCGAACGGGTTCACCGCTGTCGTCCTGGGCGTGGCCTACGTACTGCGGGCGATCGGTGACTCGTCCGCCGACGGCAGGTCCGAGTGGGTCTCGTGGCTGTCACCGATCGGCTGGTCCCAGCAGGTCCGCGCGTACGCCGGCGACCGGTACGCCGTACTGCTGCTGCCGCTCGTGTTCCTCGTCGTGCTCGTGCTCGCTGCGATGACGCTGATCCGCCGACGTGATGTCGGTGCGGGTCTCGTGCGACCACGGCCGGGGCCTGCTACCGCGTCGGCGTCACTGCGGTCGCCGCTCGCGCTCGCCTGGCGTCTGCACCGAGGCTCCTTGTACGGCTGGGGTGCTGCGTTCCTGCTGCTCGGACTGCTGGTCGGCAACATCGCCAGCAACGTCGACGGCTTCGTGACCAGTGAGAGCGCCAAGGAGATGGTGTCGAAGCTTGGTGGCGTCGAGGGCATCACCGACGCGTTCCTGTCGACCGAGATGGGCATGGTCGGGCTGTTGGCCTCCGCCTTCGGCATCCAGGCCGCGCTGCGGCTGCGCTCTGAGGAGACTGCGCTCCGGGCCGAGCCGCTGCTCGCGACCGGAGTCACACGGGCGCAGTGGCTGGGCAGTCATGTGCTGATGGCGCTGTTCGGCACCGCTGCGCTGATTCTGGTCGCCGGGCTGGGCTCTGGCATCTCCAGTGGGGTTTCGCTCGGCAACATGGGCCGTCAGGTGCCGCGCATGCTCGCGGCCGCGGCTGTACAGTTGCCCGCGATCTGGCTGGTCACCGCGCTGGTCGTCGTACTGTTCGGCTTGGCTCCGAAGCTGGTCACGGGGGCCTGGGTGCTGTTCGGCATCTTCCTGCTGATCGGGCAGTTCGGCGCCCTGTTCGACCTGCCGCAGGCGGTGATGAACCTCAGCCCCTACGGCCACACCCCGCGGCTGCCGGGCGGTCACTTCTCCGTCACACCGGTCATCTGGTTGACGGCGATCGCCGCAGCTCTGACAGCGACCGGCCTGGCCACATTCCGCCGCCGCGATATCGGGTAAGGAGACGTGCGCCGGTCTGAGGGGTCCGGCGCCAACGGCCCGCCCGGCTGGTTGCCGGGCGGGTCGGTCTGTCTACGATCTCGGAGTGCCTTGGAGTGACGGACTTGTCGAGTTCTGGACCGAGCGGCATCTGTGTGTGCTGAGCACCGTCCGTGCGGACGGAACAGTGCACTCGACGCCGGTCGGTGCCACGTTGGACGTCGAGGGCGGACTGGTGCGGGTGATCTGCTCCGGTACGTCGCACAAGGCCCGGACGATCCGCAAGGCCGGCTCGGCCGCCGTCTCGGTCACCCAGGTCGACGGACGGCGGTGGTCGTCGCTGGAGGGTCGCGCGGTCGTCAGCGACGACCCGGAGCGCGTGGCGGACGCCGTACGGCGGTATGCGAAGCGCTACCGTGAGCCGCGGCCCAACCCGCGCCGGGTGGTCATCGAGATCACCGTGACGAAGGTGCTGGGCAATGCCTGAGCCGGTGACAGTCGTGGGGATCGGTGCGGACGGCTGGGACGGGCTGTCACCCGCTGCACAGAGCGCGGTCCTGGCGGCCGACGTACTGATGGGCAGCACGCGGCAACTGGCTCTGGTGCCTGGCGACGGTTTCGAGCGGGTCGCATGGCCCTCGCCGCTGTCCGAAGCGCTGCCCAGGCTGCTGTCGGAGTACCAAGGCCGGCAGGTCTGTGTGCTGGCGAGTGGGGATCCAACGTTCCACGGCATCGGTACGACGCTGGCCCGGCTGCTCGGCGCGGACGCCGTACGGGTGATCCCACATCCGTCGAGCGTGTCGCTGGCCTGTGCACGTCTCGGCTGGCCGCAGGACCAGGTACAGGTGATCAGTCTGGTCAACCAGCCCGTCGAGCGGCTCCATCCACACCTTCAGCCGGGGAGGCGTCTGCTGATCCTCAGCCGGGACGCTCAGACCCCCGCGCAGGTGGCCGGACTGCTCGCCGAGCGCGGCTACGCCTCCAGCACCTACACAGTCCTCGAACAGCTGGGCGGACCGACCGAGCGCATCCGCTCTGAGCTGTCCGGCGACGTCGATGCGCTCAACGTGATCGCCGTACGCTGCCAGGCGGACGCCGGCGCTCCACTGCTCTCGACGGTGCCCGGGCTGCCGGACGACGCCTACGAGAGCGACGGCCAGCTCACCAAGCGGGAGGTCCGCGCGGTCACGCTCTCCCGGCTCGCGCCGGTGCCCGGCCAGTTGCTGTGGGACGTCGGCGGCGGCGCGGGCAGCATCGCGATCGAGTGGTCCCGCCACCACCCCACCTGCCGTGCGATCGCGATCGAACGCGACCCGGACCGAGCCAAACGCCTGGAGCGGAACGCGGTCTCACTCGGCGCCTCGGTCGCGGTCGTGCTGGGCAAAGCGCCCGACGCGTTGAGCGGCTTGGAGACCCCCGACGCGATCTTCATCGGCGGGGGAGCGACCGCGGCCGGGATGGTCGAGGCCTGCTGGAACGCCCTCGCCCCCGGCGGCCGGCTCGTACTGAACGGCGTGACGCTCGAGACCGAGACCCTGATCGCCCGCTGGTACGGCGACCTCGGCGGCGACCTGATCCGGTTGGATGTCCAACGTGCCTCGGCGGTCGGAACCATGACCGGCTGGCGTCCCGCCATGCCCGTGACGATCTGGAGCGTGACCAAGTGAGGGTGCACTTCATCGGCGCAGGTCCCGGCGCCGCCGACCTGATCACCGTCCGCGGCCGCGACCTGATCGCGTCCGCCCCGGTCTGCCTGTACGCCGGCGCGTTCGTCCCGGTCGAGCTCCTCGGCCACTGCCCACCCGGCGCCCGCAAGGTCGACACCGCCAACCTGACCCTCGACGAGATCATCGGCGAGCTCGCCGTCGCGCACGCCGACGGACTCGACGTCGCCCGGCTGCACTCCGGCGACCCGTCGGTGTTCAGCGCGATGGCCGAGCAGATGCGCCGCCTCGACGACCTCGGCATCCCGTACGACGTGACGCCCGGCGTCCCCGCCTACGCGGCAGCCGCGGCCACCCTCGGCCGGGAGCTGACCGTCCCCGAGGTCGGCCAGACAGTCATCCTCACCCGGATCGCGGGCCGCGCGTCGGCCATGCCGCCGGGGGAGGACCTGGCCACGCTCGGCGCGAGCCGCGCCACGCTCGTGTTGCACCTCGCCGTCCAGGTCATCGACCGCGTGGTCGAGGAGCTCACCCCGGCGTACGGCGCCGACTGCCCGGTCGCTGTGGTCGCGCGGGCGTCCCGCGACGACGAGGTCGTCCTGCGCGGCACGCTCGCCACCATCGCGGACCAGGTGCGGGCTGCGGACATCCGCCGTACCGCGGTGATCATCGTCGGGAAGGTCTTGTCAGCGACCGCTTTCCGCGACAGCCACCTGTACTCGACCGCCCGGGCTCGATGAAACTCCTCCTGCTCGGCGGCACCGGCGAGGCCCGCTCGCTCGCGCAGGTGCTGGCTGGCTCCGGGGTTGACGTCGTCTCCTCGCTGGCCGGACGCACCACCGACGCACGGCTGCCTGTCGGCGCGGTCCGGCGGGGCGGCTTCGGCGGTGCTGACGGCTTGACCGACTGGCTGCGAGACAACGCGGTCGATGCCGTGGTCGACGCGACCCATCCGTTCGCCGCCACCATGACCGAGCATGCCGCCGCCGCTGCGCATCAGCTCGACCTCCCGCTCCTCGTCCTCCGCCGCCCGGGCTGGACCGCGGCCGAGGGCGACGTCTGGCACTGGGCCGACTCACCCGACGCCGCCGCGCGCCTGCTGCCCGACATCGGCTCGCGCGCCTTCCTCACCATCGGCCGCCAAGGCCTCCACGCCTTCGCTGACGCTGGTGTCTGGATGCTCGCCCGGTGCGTCGATCCGCCGGAGCCGATGCCGACCTGGTGCGAGCTGATCCTCGACCGCGGCCCGTACGACGTCCCCGGTGAGCTGACCGTCTTGCGCGAGCACGACATCGACGTACTCGTGACCAAGGACAGCGGCGGCCCGCAGACCTCGGCGAAGCTGGTGGCAGCGCGGCAGCTCGGCCTACTGGTGATCGTGATCCGGCGCCCGCCGCTGCCCGCAGGCGTCCAGGTGGTCGAGACGACGACCGAGGTCCTGGCCTGGGTCGAGGCTCACGTAGATTGACGCCCATGGGGATTCAGATCGCGCCGAGCATCCTGTCCGCCGACTTCGCCCGGCTGGCCGACGAGGCGCGCGCGGTGTCGAACGCCGACTGGCTGCACGTCGACGTGATGGACAACCACTTCGTGCCGAACCTCACCCTCGGCATGCCGGTGGTCGAGTCCCTGGCGAAGGCGACCGACACCCCGCTCGACTGCCACCTGATGATCGAGGACCCGGACCGCTGGGCGCCCGGGTACGTCGAGGCCGGCGCCTCGAGCGTCACCTTCCACATCGAGGCGTGCCGCGCGCCGATCCGCACCGCGCGGGAGATCCGGGCCAAGGGCGCCCGGGCCGCGATGGCGCTCAAGCCGGCCACCCCGATCGAGCCGTACGAGGACCTGCTGCCCGAGCTCGACATGATCCTGATCATGACCGTCGAGCCCGGGTTCGGCGGGCAGAAGTTCCTCGACGTCTGCGTGCCGAAGATCCGCCGGACCCGCCAACTGCTCGACAAGCACGGCCTCGACCTGTGGGTGCAGATCGACGGCGGTGTCTCGGTCGACACCATCGAGCGCTGCGCCGACGCGGGCGCCGATGTCTTCGTGGCAGGCTCGGCCGTGTACGCGGCCGACAACCCGAACGCGATGGTCGACCAGCTACGCACCCTCGCTGCGGACGCCGCTGGCTGACACGTCCTCGGCGGCTTGCTCCGGCGGGATCCGGAGCAACAGGACGAACGACGCCGCGGCCAGCACGGCGGCGAACAACCACACGTAGCGGACCCCGTAGCTTTCGACGATCGCCCCTGCCACCGCCGAACCGATCGCGGCGCCGCCCATCGCCGCACTGCCCATCCAGCCGAAGACCTCGGTCCGCACGGTGTCCGGGGTGAGCGCGCCGAGACGCTCGTACAACGCACCGATCGCCGGAGCGAGTGTCAGCCCCGACAACGTCAGCGCGATCCCCAACGACACCGGCGACCGGGTCGCGAACACGCACAGCAGCATCCCGACCGTGACCAGAGCCGCTCTTCGCCACAGGTACGACGTACGGCGGCCGGGCAACGCACCCGCGATGGCGCCGCCGACGAGACTGCCGAACGCCCAGACGGCCTCCAGGATCCCGGCGATCAGCCGCTGACCGTGCTCGTCCGCGAACGCGACGATGCCCAGTGAGATGCCGTTGAACGCCGTCACCCACAGGCCGAAGGAGAGGATGAGCGGCAGGCGGTGGCGGTGCCAGAGCAACTGCCGCGCGGTCAGCCGTGGCCCGTTCGCCTCGTCGTGGTGGAGTGCCGCCGGTTGCTGCAGCGCGTACCACCAGATGAAGGCTGCGGACATCGCGGCCGCGAGCAGCACACCGAGCCGCGGGCTCGCCACACTCACAGCCGTTGCCCCGAGCATCGGGCCGACGATGAACAACAACTCCTGTGCGGTGGCGTCCACGGCGTACGCCGTCCGTAGGGCTGGACCGCGGACCACGCGCGGCCAGGCAGCACGCAGCGTCTGCATGACGGGTGGCACGAGCGAGCCGGCGAGGAAGGTCAGCGCCGGCATGACCCGGTAGAGCGCGTCCGGTAGAGCTGCCAACGCGGCCAGCGCCACGCTCCAGGACATGCCGGTGACAAGGAGCACGCCACGCGCGCCGCGGCGGTCGGCTGTCCTGGCCCACAGCGGTCCTGCGATCGCCATCCCGATCGAGTAGGCCGCTGCGACGACTCCGGCCCAGCGGAACGATCCGCTCAGGTCCTTGGCCAGGAACGCGACCGGCACCATCGTGGCCAGCACCGGGAGTCGCGCCAGCAGCGACGCGGCCAGCAGCGCCATCACGCCGCGGGTGCGCCACAGCTCGCGATACCCGGAAAGCTCCATGCCCGCATTCTCACGCCGCCCACCGACAATTTTGCGAGCACTACGATGGGGGCCATGTCAGAGCACAAGCCCGTGGAGAGCTGGCTGACGGATATGGACGGCGTCCTCGTGCACGAGGAGCGCGCCATCCCCGGGGCGAGTGAGTTCATCGCCGCGCTGCAGAAGTCCGGGAGAAAGTTCCTGGTGCTGACCAACAACTCGATCTTCACACCGCGCGACCTGCGCGCCCGACTGCTTGCCGGTGGCATCGATGTCCCCGAGACCGCGATCTGGACCAGCGCGCTCGCGACCGCGCAGTTCCTCGACGACCAGCGTCCCGGTGGGACGGCGTACGTGATCGGTGAAGCCGGCCTGACCACGGCGCTGCACGAGATCGGCTACGTGCTGACCGACCGGGCGCCGGACTACGTCGTGCTGGGGGAGACCCGCACGTACTCGTTCGAGGCGATCACGAAGGCGATCCGGCTGATCTCCGACGGCGCCCGGTTCCTCGCCACCAACCCGGACCCGACCGGCCCCTCGACCGAGGGACCGTTGCCCGCGACCGGCTCGGTGGCTGCGCTGATCACGCGGGCGACCGGCGTCGCGCCGTACTTCGTCGGCAAGCCGAACCCACTGATGATGCGCAGCGCGCTGAACCAGATCGAGGCGCACTCAGAGCTTTCGGTCATGATCGGCGACCGGATGGACACCGACGTGATCAGTGGCCTCGAAGCCGGCCTCCGCACCGTTCTCGTCCTGTCCGGCTCCACCGGTGAACACGAGGTCGACCGCTTCCCCTACCGCCCGACCCGCATCGTCGAGTCCATCGCCGACATCGTACCCCTGGTGGAAGCGCTGGCCTAGCAGGTCACCGTGCGGAAGCCGTAGCCCTGGGCCTTGAGGGCCTTCAGGATGGTGGGCAGCGCGGCCACCGTCTGTGTACGGTTGCCGCCGCCGTCGTGCATCAGGACGACCGAGCCGTTCTGGACGCCGGACAGCACGTGCTTCACGATCGCCGCCGTACCGGGTTTGGTCCAGTCGCGTGAGTCGACGGTCCACACGACCAGCTGCTTGTTATAGGCCTTGGCGCGTTGGGTGACCTGGCTGCTGATCCCGCCGTACGGCGGCCGGAGGCAGCCCGGCACCTGGCCGGTCTGGGCACGGATCGCCTGGTCCGTGTCCGCGACCTGCTTCTTGAACGCGGTCGCGGACAGGTGCCGGAGATCTGCGTGCGTCCAGGTGTGGTTCTGCACGCTGTGGCCGGCGTCGTGGATCCGCTTGGTCAGCGCCGGGTGCTTCACCACGTTGCGGCCGACCTCGAAGAACGTCGCCTTGGCGTCATACTGCGCCAGGATGTCCAGGATCTTGGGGGTGTAGACGGGGTCTGGGCCGTCGTCGAAGGTCAGAACGACGTACTTCGCCGGCTTCGCGGCTGCTGCTGCCGATGGTGGTGGAGCTGGGCTGGGCTGGGGGTTGCTGGGTGTGCGCGCTGCCGCGACCACGACTGTGCCGATGACTGCGCTGACAGCCATCATCATCGCCAGACCGACCAAGCGGTTGCCGGCGCGCGTCAAAGCCATGTGTCCCCCAGGGCGGTGGCGGTCATCACTTCCCGTCCACTTTCGGTGCGATCCACCGAAAACCCGGCAGGGCACGCCGCTGCCGCGTCAACAATCCCCGGATACCGGACGCCGCGCGATGACCCGGTTCGTCGCGCCAGGGGCTCAGAGCACCTGGGACAGGAACTGCCGCAGCCGGGGCGACTCCGCCGCGGTGAAGATCTCCTCCGGCGCGCCGGACTCCACCACGACCCCGTGGTCCATGAACGCGACCTGGTCGGCGACCTCGCGGGCGAACCCCATCTCGTGCGTGACGACGACCATCGTCATCCCGGCCTGCGCGAGATCCGCCATCAGGCCGAGCACGCCCTTCACCAGCTCGGGGTCCAACGCCGACGTGGCCTCGTCGAACAACATCACCTCGGGCTTCATCGCCAGCGCCCGCGCGATCGCGACCCGCTGCTGTTGCCCACCGGACAGGGTGCCCGGCCGCGCCGGAGCCTTGTTGGCCAGGCCGACGAGCTCGAGCTGCTCCAGCGCCGCTGCCTGCGCCTCCTCCGGTCCGAGCTTCTTGATCTTGCGCAGCGGCAGCGTGATGTTCTCGAGCACGGTCTTGTGCGGGAACAGGTTGAAGTGCTGGAACACCATCCCGATCCGCCGCCGCAGCTCGTCCGGGTTGCCCGTCAGCACCGACTCACCGGCCAGCCGGACATCCCCGGCGTCCGGTTCGAGCAGCCGGTTGACCGCCCGCAGCAACGTCGACTTGCCGGACCCGGACGGCCCGATGACACACGCCGTACGCCCAGCCGGTACGGCGAGGTCGACGCCGCGCAGCACCTTGTTGCTGCCGAACGCCAGCTCGACGCCCTCGACCTCGAGACTGGCCGCCTCAACGGTGGTCTGCATGCGCGAGCTCCTCCCGTACGACGGTGTCCGTACTGCTCTCGTCCGACGGGCGGCCCTCACGCAGGCGCTTGTCGAAGTAGTTCACCAGGTGGGTCAGCGGCACCGTGATCACCAGGTAGAAGATGCCGGCCAGCAGCAGCGGCGACAGGTTGCCGTTGGTCGCGGCCGCGTCCTGGCCGATCCGGAACAGCTCCCGCTGGCTGGCGAGCAGGCCGAGGAAGTAGACCAGGCTCGACTCCTTCACCAGCGCGATGAACTGGTTCACGAGCGCCGGCAGCACTCGCCGTACCCCTTGCGGGATGACCACCATGCGCATGCCGGACGTGTAGCTGAAGCCGAGCGCCCGGGCCGCCTCGAGCTGGCCCTTCTCCACGCTCTGGATGCCGGACCGGAAGATCTCGCCGATGTAGGCGGCGGCGATCAGGGACAGCGCGAGGATGCCGAGCGGGTACGGGTTCGGGCCCCACCAGTGCCGGGTGATCGGCGACAGACCCTGCCCGATCAGCAGGATGGTCAGGATTGCCGGCAGGCCGCGGAAGATGTCGGTGTAGACCTTCGCCGGCCAGCGCAGCCAGCGCCTGCGGGACAGGGCGAGGACCGCCACGACCATGCCGAGCAGGGTGCCCAGCACGACCGAGGCGGCCGCCAGAATCAGGGTGTTGACCAGCCCCACCTTGAGCATCTCGGGCAGGACTTCCTTCATCGACCCCCAGTCGAGGAAGGTGTCGTTCAGCGTGGACCAGATGTCCATCAGCCGGCTGCGGGGCTGCTGCTGGCCGCGGGCGTGCTGCCGGCCGCGGGCGTGTTTCCGGCCGCCGGCGTGCTGAACTTGACGGTGCCGCTGCCCGGCTTGAAGTTCGCCGGTACGGCGCGACCCGGGTAGTACTGCTCGACCAGCTTCGTCCAGGTGCCGTCGGCGATCACCTCGTCGAGCGCCTTGTTCAGCGCTTCGCGCAGCTTGTCGTTGTTCTTGGCCACCGCGAACGCCATCGGCGCGTCACTCAGCTCCTTGGCAGCCAGGATCACCGTGCCGCCGCCCTGCTCCTTGGCCATCTTCTCGCCGATCTCGGCCGGCGAGACCCACGCGTCCGCCGTACCGGCCTTGAGCTGGCCGAGCGCGGCGTTGTAGTTCGGCACCCGGACCGGGTTCAGGTTCTTCTGGGTGGCGTAGTCGTCCTGGACGGTTCCCTGGACGACCACCACGCGCTTGCCCTGGAGCTGGTCGAACGTGCTGATGCCGGAGTCCTTGGTGGTGTTCAGCCCGAGGTAGCCGAAGTCGTACCCATTGCTGAAGGCAACCGTCTTCTTGCGCGCCTCGGTGACCGTGATGGACGAGCTGCCGAGGTCGAACTGGCCGCCGTTCACCTGCGACAGCAGCGCGGAGAAGTCGGTGCCGACGAACTCCGGCTTCAGGTTCAGCTTCGCCGCCACCGCGGTGATCAGGTCGTTGTCGAACCCGGTGAACTTGCCGTCCTTCACATACACGTTCGGCGGCGCGTCCGTCAGCGTGCCGATCCGCAGCGTCCCACCGTCGATCAGCCCCAGGTCGTCACCGGCCGCGGCCGAGTCGCCATCGCTGCCGCAGGCAACCATCGAGAACGCCAGGGTGACCGCGGCTCCCACCGCAACGATCCGCCGAAAGCCGCTGAACGCGCGCACAACATCTCCTCAGAACGTCGAAAGCAGGCCCAACCGCCCGCCCCCGAACCCAACACCACCCCCACTTCCGCCATTCCACCCCGACACCCACTGAGACACCCCCACAATGTCCACCCACCCCGTGCTATATCGACCGCGAAATCCCTTGTATTGACGCCAATCCAAGTGACCCCGACCACACGCCGCCCCTCCGGCGTGGCACGAATCACCCCATGACCCGCTCTATTGCGCCGTGGAGAAAAGCGTCACGCCTCGGTGAATCGACCGCTCCGATGTCGGTGCGAGTGTTGAGAGCCGCAACCGCGGCCTGCTCGAAGCCAGCCTCCTCAAACGCGGCGTACACAACTGCGGCGTGCTCACCCGCCGAGGCTCACCCGCGGAGGCTCAACCACGAAGGCCCAACCCACGAAGGCCCAACCCACGAAGGCCCAACCCACGAAGGCCCAACCCACGAAGGCCCAACCCACGAAGGCCCAACCCACGGCGTCCTCGGCCGCGTGCCAACCCGCGGTGTGCTCAGCGATACGTGCTCAACCGGGGCGCGCTGAAGGCCGACGTGCTGAACCGGGCGTGCCCGAGGAAGGCGTGCTCAACTGCGTGCCCAACTCCGGCGTGCTCGGAGTGGTCGGCCGTGGTTGGGCTCAGCCGTGGTGGTGATCGTAGTGGGCGAGGGCGTCGGCGGTGCGGCCGGTGCCGTATGCCAGCAGCAATTCGGCCAGCGCGGGCGAGTCACCCGCGATCGCCGCCGCCGCCCGCTGGATCTCGTCCGCCGAAGCAACAGCCCGCAACAGATCCTGGATCTCACGTACGACGGCCCGCGCCGACGGCTCTCCCACCGCCGACACCGCCGGCGCCGCCACGGAATGCCCCGCCTGAGGTTGCACCCCGATACCCAACGTCGGCGGAGTGGCGAACGCCGCGCCAGCCGCAGACCCCGCCCCGGCCTGCCCGCCCGCACCACCTACACCGGCTATCTGCCCGGCCGCACCACCTGCCTGCCCGCCTGCACCACCCGCACCGGCTACCTGCCCGGCTGCACCGCCCGCACCGGCGACCTGCGAGCCCGGACCAGCGACCTGGCCGGCTGCGCCAGCGACCTCCCCGGTCGCACGACCCGCCTCCCCGGGCGCACCGGTCCCTGCCCTCGGCAGGTGGGCCGTGTCTGAGCGCGTGAAGGCACCGGTGGTACCGCGGATCGCGTCGAGCTCCGCCGCGATGTCGTACTCCGCGACCTCCCCGATCATCGCCAGATGGGCAAGGTCGTCGAGCGCCTTGAGTCGCGAGACCACCGCCGGGTTGCCGATCTTCACCCGCTGCGCGCTCATCAGCTGCGACAGCATCGGCGCGGACATCCCGATCACCTGCGCGACGCCGCCTTGCGTCAGCCCGAGCGGCCCGACCACCCGACGGACGAGCTCGCCGAGCGGCTCGCCGTACAGCTCGGTCTGCTGCTGCAGGTTGTGCGCTGTCTGATCCATGCCTGTGATCCCTCCAGCCGCCGCTCGGTAGCGACTGCAAACCATCTTCGCAGTTGCGAACACAGATTTCCAGTCGATCCCACCGGCTGTGGATAGTCTCAGCTCAGGGCTGGTCGAAAATGAGTTGACATTTGCGATTGCAAACTGCGAGAGTTTGCGGCAGCGAATCTCACTGGAGGAAACGATGACGGCTCTGCAGCGACACCGCCGCCCCGCGGTGTGGGCGATCCTCGCCATCACGCTGACCGCCCTACTGGCCGGCCTGACGACCGGATCTGCGTACGCCGACCCGGAGCCAGGCAACAGCAAGCTGGTCCTGGTGCTCGACTCGTCCGGCTCGATGAAGGAGCCGGCCGGCGACGGTCAGACCAAGATCGTCGCCGCACGGACGGCTCTCGGCCGCGTGGTGACCAAGCTACCGGCGGAGGCCGAGGTTGGCCTGCGGGTGTACGGCGCGACGGTCTTCAAGCGCAGCCAGCCCGGCGCGTGCACGGACACCCAGCTGACGGTGCCAATCGGGACGAACAACCGGCCGCAGTTGCAGGCCGCGATCGCGAAGTACAAGCCGTACGGCGAGACCCCGATCGGCTACGCGCTGCAGCAAGCCGCCAAGGACCTCGGTCCGGACGGCCGGCGCACGATCGTGCTCGTCTCCGACGGCGAGGCGACCTGCGCGCCGGATCCGTGCGAGGTGGCGCGATCGATCGCCAAGCAGGGCATCGACCTGAAGATCGACGTCGTCGGCTTCCGCGTCGGTGGGAACGCCCGCAGCCAGCTGCAGTGTGTCGCCCGTGAGGGGCGCGGCGACTACTACGACGCCGACTCGACGATCGACCTCGAGGCCGGCCTGGACCGCCTGTCCACCCGAGCGTTCCGCCCCTTCCGCATCTCCGGTACGCCGATCGTCGGTGGCCCGCAGCAGGAAGGCGCTCCGGTGGTTGCCCCAGGCCACTACTCGGACACGTTCGGCGGCGACGAGACCGCCAAGTACTACCTGATCAAGCGCAGCATCAAGGGCTCGACCTTGCGAGCCGGAGTGAGCTTCCGGCGCATCCCCGGCGAAGAGCTGGTGATCCAGGCGGAGGTGAAGCTCAAGACCCTTGGCGGCGACCAGTGCGGCTGGAGCTACCCGCGGGTGTTCGGCAGCGACCAGGGCCTGGCGACCGGCACTGCCTCGACTTGGTCGGACTGGCAGGAGGAGTGTGCGGATTCCGACCAGATGGTGCTGACCGTCTCTCCGGGCAAGGACTACCGCGAGCTCAAGGGTGTGCCGTTCGAGCTGCGGGTCGACGAGGAGCCGCCGGTGACCTCGACGACGAACCTGCCCGATGAGGCCGGCGATCCGGTGTGGACCCAGATGCCCGGCTCGACTCCGCGCGAGATCATCCCCGGATCGAGCTTCCCGGACGCTCCGTTGCTCGAGGCTGGCAGCTACAAGACGACGATCATGCCGGGTGAGCTTCAGCTGTACCGCGTGAAGGCCGACTGGGGTCAGCGGATCCAGGCCCAGTTCACGGTGCCCAAGCTCGGCGCGGCGACCAGTAAGGCGCTGGGTGGCATTCGCTACCTGGACACGGCGCTGATCTCCCCGATCGGCGAGGACGTGTACTCCGTGTTCGCGAAGAACGTGCCGGGTGGAGCGGGCAAGCGCGGGGTGCTGTCCAAGGATGGCGTGATCCAGGCGCTCACCACCAAGGAGATCCGCTACCTGAACCGCAACGGCGCCAACAACCAAGACACCGGTACCTCGATGCCGGGCGAGTACTACGTCGCCGTCTCCCTGACCCGCAAGGACAACGACCGAGCCTTCACCGTCCCGCTCACCCTGACCGTCGGCGTGGTCGGCACACCTGGCACCGGCAAACCCGAGTACGTAGATGGCGCGACCCCGGTGGCCGGGACCTCAGTCACCCCCACACCCACCGCCACCCCGACCGCCACCGGCACCGAATCCGGCAACACCCCTCAGGCCGGCGGTCCCACCCAAGGCAAGGCGCCCACCACCGACACCACCCCGGTAGCCCTGATCGCCGGCCTCTCCGGCGGCGGCGCAGTCCTCCTCGTAGTTGGAGCTCTGGCCCTCCTCCGCCTCCGCCGCAAACCAGCCATCACCCAACCCAGCGCCACTGCCTGGCACCCGGCCCCCCAGCAGTACCCCAACCAAGCCGGCCACCCCAACCAGGGCGGCCACCCAAGCCAGGGCAGCCACCCCAACCAGGGCGGCCAACCACAGTCCCAGCCGCCGTACAACTAACCACCCCACCAGAGCCCGGGCCCAAAGCCCGGGCTCTGTCCACGTCAGCCCCGCCCACTCCTCACCGCCAGCCGCCATCGATCGCCCACAACCCGAGCATGAAGTGATCCCGCGGCATCTCCCCGCAGCAACCAACCCCACCGACCGACCAGCCGACCGACCCAGCTTCCACCGCCTGCTCGTGGCGATCGGCTCGCGTCTCACCTGCCGGTGATCACAGGCCGCCTCGCCAGTCGTACGACGAATCCGCCGGTCGAACGGCTGGCCGACTCAGCTTCCGTCGCCCGTCTCCTGGCGATCATCACGCGTCGACCGCCGTACAACCGACCCCGTCGTCCGGGCTGTCGGCCGATCTGGCTTACATCACTCGTGCCCCCGGGATCGCAGCCCGGCTTACCAGTCGTGCGACCTCCTGCCGGTCGAATAGCCGGCCGACTCAGGTCCCGTCGCCCGAAGCGCTGGCGACCACAGTCCGGTGTCAGTAGTCGCGCGGCCAAGCCCGCCGGTCGGACGGTTGGTCGAGCGGGAGTCGAGGCTTGTCGTGCTTGCTCGGGGTGGTGGGGTTAGCTGTCGGGGTGGAGCCAGGGGATTCGGAGTTTTTGGGCGGCTGGGCGGAAGGTTTGGGTTAGGTCGGCGCGTTCGGGGTCGTCCTGGGGGAGATCTTCGGCGAGGGTGGCTTGGGCGGCGACTGTTTGGGGGCGGGCGCCGAGGGCGGCGCGTAGGTGGAGGGATCGGCGGAGCATGGCGATTCGTTCGGTGGGCTCCTTGAGATGTGCGAGGTGCCGGATGATGTACGACTCGAGGTAGCAGTCGTTGGTTTTCGTTGCGATGTCTAGGGCTGTCCCGTAGCGCCGGAGGGCGCCGTCCGGGTCGTCGTCGATGTTGTCCAGCAGGACGCCCCAGTGGTACTCGGCCCAACCTCGCTGCTTCTCGTTGCCGGTCTCGACCGCTGCGCGGTAGCCGGCCTCGGCCACGGCGCGGTCGTCGGCGCGCGGGTGGTGGCGGAACAGCAGGCGGCTGTAGGCCATTCGTGCCGTGAGCAATTGTGCTGTCGGTGATGCGGGATCGAGTGCCGCGACTGCTTTCTCGGCCTCCTCATGGTGCTCGATCTGGAAGAACCAGCGGTCTACGGCGATCTCGGCGCGCAGTTCGGGATCGGCGTCCGGGCCCAAGGTGGCGAGGGCGGCATCCCACTCGCCGAGCAGGTGCAGGCGCCGGGCGATGTAGGTGTCATCGGCTAGCATGACGCCTACCATAAGAATCGTGATGTAGGTGGTCAAGTGTCTTACGGTGACTACATCGGGAACGTGACGCGGCTGGCTGTCGAGCTGGCCAACACGGGCACGCTCGATCAGGACGGCGAACTGGTGGCTGCGTTCTTCGCAGAGCACGAGATCACGCCGCCGCCGGACGGCGAGTACGGCGAACTGCCTGAGCTCGTGCGGACGGCGCTGGCGCAGTCTGTCGATGGTGGCGCTCCCGATGCCGTGCATCGCTTGCTGCGTGAGTACCCGCCGGATATGCACTTGTCTGATCACGACGGCGGCTGGCACGTGCACTTCAGTCGCAACGGCACTCCGGCCAGGCGCTGGGTCGGTCAGTTGGTTGCCGCCAAGCTCGCCTTGGTTGCTGCGGGGGATCCGTCGGTGACGCTCGGGCGGTGCGCGGCGGCGGAGTGCGGCAACTACTTCGTGGATCAGTCACGGAACCGGACACGGCGGTTTTGCTCCAACCCGTGTGCGAGTCGGACGACGGTCGCGGCGTACCGGGCTCGGGCGGCGAAGGAGTCCTAGCAGGTCTGCTCTGGAGTCGCAGGGGCTGCTCTGGAGTCGCCGACAGGTTGATCGCGCGGCCAAGGCTGGGCTAGGGCCGCGGCCACGCTGAGGATCGTCACCTGCCTGGCGGGACGTGAGCTGCGGGCGGTGCTGAGTGCGTGCCGGGTCTGTGGGTTAGTTCAGGAGGAGCCAGGCGGCGGTGGCTAGGAGTGCTAGTCCGCCTGTGAGGCTCAGTGAGGCGAGCCAGACCAGTGGGCGGTTTCGGGGGCGAGTGCCTTGCGTTGGGGTGACAGTGGGCGAGGCGGGGGTGCTGGGCGCGGTGGCGGTTGCTGGCGAGGCGGGCGTGCCGGGGGATGTGGAGGTGCTGTGCGGGGCGGGGGAGCCGTGCGGGGCGGGGGAGCTGGGGGATGCGGGGGTGCTGTGCGGGGCGGTGGTGGTGGAGCTGGAGCCGGTGGGGGAGCTGGAGGTAGTGGGGGATGGGGCTGCGGGGTCCGTGGGGTGGCTTTGGGTGGAACTGGGTCTGGCGGGGTTGGGGTTGGTGGTGGCTGCGGACGCGGTTGGTGTGGGTGCGGCGGTGGGGTGGGGGGACGGTGGTGAGGTGAGGTGTATGGCGGCCGTGTGAGTTGGTGCTGCCGGCTGATGGTCGGTGTTGGTTGGGGATGGGGTTGCGGGTGAGGGGGTGCCGGCGGGCGCTGAGGGCTTGGGCGCGGGGCCGGTGGGGGTCCAGGGGGGTGGGAGGGGTGGGAGTTGGTCGAAGACTTCGGGGGAGTCGGGGTGGGTGGACCAGGGAGCGGTGTTGGCGGGTGGGAGGGCGCCGGACTCGGCCAGGAGACGGCCGGCGGCGTGGGCTGTGGTGGGGCGGTGGGTGGGGTCGGTCGCCGTACTGCGGTGGATGAAGTCGGCGAGGGGGCCTTCGACGGGTGGGAGTTTGCCGTCGGGGCCGGGGCGTTCGCCGGTGAGGAGTTCGGCGGCGACGGCGCCGACGGTGTAGAGGTCCTGGCGCGGGTCGGGGTCGGCGCCGGCGAGTTGTTCGGGGGCGAGGTAGCCGGGGGTGCCGAGGATCGTGCTGTGGCGGGTCATGCGTGGTTCGTCGAGCAGGCCGGCGATGCCGAAGTCGGACAGGCGCAGGTGCGGGCGGCCCTCGCCGGTGGCGTCGAGGAGGAGGTTGGCGGGCTTGAGGTCGCGGTGTACGACGCCGGCCGCGTGTACTGCGGACAGGCCGTGCAGGAGTTGGTCGAGCAGTACGGCGACGTACGACGTCGGCAGCGGGCCGTGGTCGCCGAGCAGAGTCGCTACCGAGCCGCCGCGGACGAGGTCCATCGCGAACACGACCTTGTCGTCGTCGGCCGCCCAGCCGTGCGGTGCCACCACGTGTGGGTGGTCGATGCGCAGCGACTGTTCCCGGACGAACCGCAGCAGCGTCGCGGCGTCGTGCTGGCCGAGTACCTTAGCCGCCACGTACGCCGACCGTCGCAGGTCCCACGCCCGCCAGACCGAGCCCATTCCACCGGTCCCGATCAGGTCGATCAGCCGGTACCGCCCCGCAAACGCCTCCACCGGCAAGAACCTACCGCCCCACCAGTCGACCCATCGACCGCGCTCGAGGACGCATGCAGGCGGGGTAATCGGGAGGCGGGGGTGGGGGTGGGGTGGTGGAATGGGGTGAGTGAGGGACTCCAGGGTTGTGGCCGCACCGGGGGTGGGGGTTCGGCGGGTTGTGGCGGCGTTGGCTGTCACGACGACGGTGGGGTACGGGGTGCTCACGTATGCGTTCAGCGTGTTGCTGGGGCCGATGTCGCGGGAGTTGGGGATCTCGACGACGACCGCGGTGGGGGCGTCGACGGTGGCGGTGCTGGTGACCGGGGTGATGTCGATTCCGGTGGGGCGGTGGCTGGACGCCCGGGGTGGGCGCGCGTTGATGACGACCGGGTCGGTGCTGGCGGCGGTCGCCGTACTGGGGTGGTCGCAGGTCCAGAACACAGTCCAGTTGTACGGCGTCTTCGTGGGGATCGGGATCGCGTCGGCGATGGTGCTCTACCCGCCTGCGTTCGCGGTGGTGGTTGCCGTGGCGAGGCCGGAGTCGCGGACCAAGGCGATCCTCACGATCACGCTGGTCGGTGGGCTGGCGAGCTCGATCTTCATCCCGTTGACCGGGTGGCTGGAGCACGCGCGTGGGTGGCGGGGAGCGTTGGTCGTCCTTGCTGGTCTGGTGGCCGTGATCGCGATTCCGCTGCATGCGTTCGCGGTACGGCGGAGCATGCCGCGGCTCGCGCCGGGACAGCCGAAGGGATCGCCGCGGCGGGTGCTCAAGGACGCCGGGTTCTGGGTGCTCGCCGGCTCCTTCGTCGTACATAGTGCGGCCTTGGCCGTGATCTCGGTCCACCTGGTGCTGTACCTGATCAGCCTCGGCCACCGACCGGCGACAGCGGCGACGCTCGCCGGGTTGCTGGGGCTGCTGTCGGTGACCGGACGGATCGTCGCCAGTGTCTCGGCCCGGTGGTTGCCGATGGCCACCATCACGGCCTGCGTCCTGACCGTGCAGGGCGTGGCCATCTCGTTGCTGCCGGTAGTGGGTCAGCAGATCGGCGGGGCGGTCGTCTGCCTGACGCTGTTCGGGCTCGGGTTCGGGGTGTCGTCGATCGCGACGCCGGCGATCCTGCTCGACCGGTACGGCGCCGACGGGTTCGGCACCATCTCCGGGATCCTGACCACGCCGGTCACGATCGCGAAGGCAGTCGGGCCGCTGGGTGGCGCGGCGCTGGCCGAGGCATTCGGGTACCGGCCGCTCATCCTGACCGTCGCGGCGGCCTGTCTGACCGCCGCGGCCGGGCTCGCCGTCACGCAGCGGATGCCCAGGATGTGACCTGGGTCCTGGCCCGCTGGACCAGTGGTGGCACACTTGAAGTACGAGTGAACCCACTCGCGTGCTCCGGGGTCGGTGTAATTCCGAGCCGGCGGTGACAGTCCGCGACCCGGCCGCAGCAGTCGAGCGGCCGGTTGACCTGGTGGAATTCCGGGACCGACGGTGAAAGTCCGGATGGGAGGCGCACGCGATCGGCGGGTGCGCTCTGACGTTCGGCAACGCGACCCACAAGGTCGACGCGACCCCGGACGGCAGTGCGTGTGCGCCGGTTGTCACGAACCCCGGAGTGCGTCCGTGACAACGAGGGACCGTGAGTGAACAACGCTTCGCCGATCGACGTCGCCTGGATGCGGCGTGCGGTCGAGTTGGCCGCCAAGGGCATCGGTAGCACGCACCCGAACCCGGTGGTCGGCTGTGTCATCACCGGCCGCGACGGGCATCCGGTCGGTGAGGGATTCCATGCCGTTGCCGGTGGCCCCCATGCCGAGGTCGAGGCGCTGGCCATGGCCGGCGAGCGGGCCCGCGGCGGTACCGCGTACGTGACGCTCGAGCCGTGCAACCACACCGGCCGGACCGGTCCGTGTGCCGACGCGTTGATCGAGGCCGGTGTCGCCCGCGTGGTGTACGCCGTACCGGATCCGAACCGGCAGGCCGCCGGCGGCGCCGAGAAGCTGCGGAACAAGAACATCGTGGTCACCGAGGGCGTGCTGCGGGACGAGGCGGAGGCGGTCAACCACGTGTGGCTGCACAGCGTCCGGATGGGCCGCCCGTTCGTCACCTGGAAGTTCGCCACCACCCTGGACGGGCGGTCGGCCGCCCCGGACCGGACCAGCCGGTGGATCACCGGGCCGATCGCGCGCGCCGACGTACACCGGAAGCGCGCCGAGTGCGACGCGATCGCGGTCGGCACCCAGACGGTGCTGGACGACGACCCAGAGCTGACGGTCCGCGACGAGCACGACGTACCGGCGGCCCGGCAGCCGCTGCGGGTCGTGGTCGGCGACCGGGAGATCCCGGAGACCGCGCAGGTCCGCAACGACCGCGCGGAGACGCTGATCCTGCCGACGCACGACCCGGCCGAGGTACTGCGCCAACTCGACGACCACCACATCCGGCACCTCTGGCTCGAGGGCGGCCCGACGCTGGCCGCCGCCTTCCTGCGCGCCCAGTTGGTCGACCAGATCGTCGCGTACGTCGCCCCGGCCGTGCTCGGCTCCGGGTACGCCGCGATCGGCGACCTCGGCGCGGAATCGATCGACCACCTTCGGCGGTTCAAGCTAGCGGACGTCACCCGTCTCGGCGACGACGTCCGGCTGACCCTGACTCCTCTTGGAGGGAAGTAGATGTTCACCGGCATCATCGAAGAACTCGGCGCCGTCGAGTCGCTGGACCTGCTGGACGGAGACGCCGCCCGGCTCACCATCAGGGGCCCGAAGGTGACCGAGGACGCCGGCCACGGCGACTCGATCGCGGTCAACGGCTGCTGCCTCACGGTGATCGAGCACGGTGACGGCGTCTTCACCGCCGACGTGATGCGCGAGACCCTGCAGCGGACGAGCCTGGGCAGCCTGGACAAGGGCTCGAGCGTCAACCTCGAGCGTGCGGTCACGGCCCACGCCCGGCTCGGTGGGCACATCGTCCAGGGCCACGTGGACGGCACCGGCACGATCGCGAGCCGGACGCCGGGCGAGCACTGGGAGGACGTCCGGGTCGCGACCACGCCCGAGATCCTCAAGTACGTCGCCGAGAAGGGCTCGATCGCCATCGACGGCGTCTCGCTGACCGTCACCGACGTGGACGACGCGACCGGCAGGTTCGGCGTCAGCCTGATCCCGACCACGCTCGAGCTGACCGTGCTCGGCCGCAACCAGGTCGGCGACACCGTGAACCTCGAGGTCGACGTGATCGCCAAGTACGTCGAGCGGCTGCTCACCGCCAAGGGAGTGGACCGGTGATCGACTGGTTGCTGCACTCTGAGGTGGAGATCGCCGGCTCGCCGGTGCTCGTCCGCGAGATCGTCGGCAACGTGTTCGGCCTGGGCAGCGCCCTGTTCGGGATGCGCCGGCTGGTCGCCGCCTGGCCGGTCGGCATCGTCGGCAACGTCCTGCTGTTCACCGTCTTCGTCGGCGGGATCTTCGACACGCCGCAGGACAAGGACCTCTGGGGCCAGGCCGGTCGCCAGGTGTTCTTCGCGCTGGTCAGCCTCTACGGCTGGTACCGCTGGTACCAGACCCGGCACGGCGGCGCCGGCAAGGCGGTGCAGCCGCGCTGGGCGACCACCCGCGAGCGGTTCGAGCTGCTCGGGTTCGCGGTCGTCCTGTACGCGATCTCGTACTTCGTCCTGCGCGAGCTCGGCTCGTGGGGACCGCAGTGGGACGCGTGGATCCTGACCGGGTCGATCCTGGCGACGTACGGGATGGCCCGCGGATTCGTCGAGTTCTGGCTGATCTGGATCGCCGTCGACGTGGTCGGCGTACCGCTGCTGATCCAGGCGAAGTTCTACCCGTCGGCGACGATGTACATCGTCTACGGGCTGTTCTGTGTCGTCGGGTTCGCCTCCTGGTGGCGGATCCAGAACCGGGAGCGCACCGTGGCTCCGGAACCAGTGGTGGTGGGCTGACATGGGTGACGTGCTGAAACTCGACACGATCGAGCACGCGATCGAGGAGATCCGGGCCGGACGGCCGGTGATCGTGGTCGACGACGAGGACCGCGAGAACGAGGGCGACCTGATCTTCGCCGCGTCCAAGGCGACGCCGGAGCTGCTGGCGTTCCTGATCAGGTACAGCTCCGGCGTGGTCTGCGTCCCGATGGAGGGCGCCGAGCTGGACCGGCTCGGCATCCCGCTGATGACGCCGCACAATCGGGAACGGATGCGGACGGCGTACACGATCTCGGTCGATGCCCGCGACGGCATCAGCACCGGGATCTCGGCCGCGGACCGTGCCCGGACGATCCGGGTGCTGACCGACTCCGCGTCGGAGCCGTACGACCTGGTCCAGCCGGGGCACGTTTTCCCGCTGCGCGGTCGCGACGGCGGCGTCCTGGTGCGGCCGGGGCACACCGAGGCGTCGATCGACCTGGCCCGGATGGCCGGGCTGACGCCGGCCGCGGTGATCTCGGAAATGGTGAACGACGACGGCACGATGAAGCGCGGTCCCGAACTGCGCGAGTTCGCCGACGAGCACGGGCTGGTGCTGGTGTCGATCGACGACCTGATCCGCTACCGGCGCCGTACCGAGAGCCAGATCCAGCGCGTCGCGACCACCACGCTGCCGACCCAGTACGGCGATTTCGTTGCCCACGGCTACCGGAACATCGTCGACGGGTCGGAGCAGCTGGCGCTGGTCCGGGGCGACCTCGGGGCCGGGCCGACACTGGTGCGGCTGCACTCGGAATGCCTGACCGGTGACGTGTTCGGGTCGCTGCGGTGCGACTGCGGACCGCAGCTGGACGAGGCGCTGCGCCAGGTCGCGGCCGAGGGCGGCGTCGTCGTGTACCTGCGTGGTCACGAGGGTCGCGGGATCGGACTGCTGCACAAGCTGCAGGCGTACGAGTTGCAGGATGCGGGCCGCGACACGGTCGACGCGAACCTGGACCTCGGGCTGCCCGCGGACGCCCGGGACTACGGCACCGGCGCGCAGATCCTGGCCGACCTGGGCGTCACGTCCGTCCGGCTGCTGACCAACAACCCGGACAAACTGGCCGGCGTCCAGGGCTACGGCATCGACGTGGTCGAGCGCCGCAGTATCTCGATCGACCCGACCGAGCACAACCTGCGGTACCTGCGGACCAAGCGCGACCGGATGGGCCACCACCTGCCCGCCGGTGTCCTCGCCGAAGAGAACGGAGCCGGCTGATGTCGGGCAGTGGAGCACCCACCATCGAGACCCCGCGGGCCGACGGCGCCCGCGTCGCGATCGTCGGAGCGCAGTGGCACCCGAAGGTGACCGACGCCCTGGTGGCCGGCGCGATCCGCGCGCTGGACGAGTCCGGCGTCACCGACTACACGGTGATCCGGGTGCCGGGATCCTTCGAGCTCCCGGTCGCGACGTTGCATGCGGCCAAGAGCGGGTACGACGCGGTGATCGCGCTCGGCGTCGTGATCCGCGGGGACACCCCGCATTTCGAGTACGTCTGCCAGGCCGCGACCGAGGGCCTCATGCAGGTCGGCGTGACCACGGGCGTCCCGATCGGCTTCGGCGTACTCACGTGTGACAACGACCCGCAGGCGCTCGACCGCGCCGGCCTCCCGGACAGCCGGGAGGACAAGGGGTACGAGGCAACCCAGGCCGCTCTCTCGACGCTGGTGGCGATCCGTAGCCTTTAGCCTCATGGACTGGCACCGCTGGCACGGCGACTACGACGTACCCGGTTCGTTCCTCGCGCGGCGTCTGGAGGTTGTGCAGGCGCAGCTCCGGCTGGCGCTGGATGCTGCGCCGCCGGGCCCGCTGACGGTGGTGAGTCTCTGCGCCGGCGAGGGCCGCGACCTGCTCGAGGTGCTTCCAGCGCATCCGCGCCGGGACGACGTGCGGGCTCGGCTGGTCGAACTCGATCCACGCAGTACGGCGGTTGCCGCCGAGGCGATCCGGGTCACGGGGCTGACCGACGTCGAGGTCGTCGAGGGCGATGCGGCGTTGACGGATCAGTACCGCGGGCTGGTGCCGGCGGACGTCGTACTGGCGTGTGGGGTGTTCGGGAACGTCGTGGACGCGGACATCGAGCGAATTGTCGAGACGTGTCGGCAGTTGAGCAAGACCGGTGGGACGGTGATCTGGACTCGGCATCGGGGTGCGCCCGATCGGGTGCCGGCGATCTGTGGGTGGTTCGAGGAGCGCGGGTTCGAGCGGGTGTTCGTCTCCGATCCGGAGGCCGGCTTCGGGGTCGGCGTCCACCGGTTCGGCGGGATGCCGGAACCGCTGGTGCTGGGGCGGAGCATGTTCACGTTTGTGCGGGACCTGTGAGGTACCGGCCGCTGGTTTGGTTGGCGGTGGCAACGTTCTCGACGGGGATCGACGGGTATGTGCTGGCGGGGTTGTTGCCGGCCATCGCTTCGGACTTGCGGGTCGTCGAGGCGGCGGCTGGGCAGCTGGTGTCGGCGTTCGCGTTGACGTCGGCTCTGGCGGCGCCGTTGCTCAGTACGGCGACGAGTCGGTGGGAGCGGCGTCGTACGATCGCGATCGCGTTGGGCGTGTTCGTGGTCGGGAATCTCATCGTCGGGCTTGCGCCTACCTATGCGGTGGCGCTCGGCGGGCGGGTGGTGGCGGCGCTGGGTGGGTGTCTGCTCAATGCTGCTGTCACTGGGTATGTGATTGCGCTGACGCCGGTCAAGGATCACGGGAAGGCGTTGTCGTTCGTGCTTGGCGGGTGGATGGCGGCGACTGCGCTCGGGGTGCCGGTCGGTCTGGTGCTGGGGCAGTCGAGTTGGCGCTTCCCGATGATTCTGGTCGCGGTCGTGGGGACGGTCGCGTTGGCCGGGATCGTGCTCAAGCTTCCGCGGTTGCATCTTCCGGCCGGGACGTTGGCCGATCGTCTGCGGCCGCTTGGCCAGCCGCGTCTGCTGGCCGGGCTGCTTGTCACGACGGGGATTCTGTGCAGTAGCTACACCTGCTTCACGTACGCCACGTTGATCCTCGATCCGGCCTTTCCCGCTGAGTGGATGATGATCCTGGTCATGTTCGGGTACGGCATGGCCAGCATGCTGGGCAACGCGGTCACTGGGCGGCTCACTGACCGCTTCACGGCGCTTCGGGTGCTGACCGTCGTACTGATCGGGCTGTTGCTGGATGCTGTCTTGGCTGCGCTGGTGTTCAAGGTCAGCGGCGTACTGGCTGTCGTTGGCTTGCTGTGGTTCTTTGCCGCCGGCATCGGCAATGGCGGGGCGGCCGTCCCCCAGCAGGCGCGTCTCGCCTCCCTGGCCCCCGATTCCGCAGCCATCGTGATGGCCCTCAACGGCAGCGCCATCGCCCTCGGCTGCGCGTTGGGCAGCGCCCTGGGCGGCGTGGCCCTCGCGGCTGGCACTCCCGCCCCCGCGCTCCCGGCCGTGGCCGCGCTGATCCTGGCGCTGACCCTGGCCCTCCACCTGCTCGTCGCAAGGACCCGCCAATACGAAACGGTGTAGCCGTGGGGCCGTCTTCCCACGCGGCCACTCCTTCGACGCGACCACCACACGCGCTCCCACGGTTCCTTGCGTGCTACCGCCCGCACAGTGCTCGGCGCCTTCCGGCCCGAAAATCGTGACCTCTCGTCCGAGCGAGCGTAGGCGACACGGTTCCCACCACCGCTCGGAGGGATATCCGTTCGACCTGTGGGTTCTCCCCGTGCGTGCCAAGGGAGAACCCACAGCTGGGCCGGATAGCCCCTCGTCCGAGCGAGCGGGCGTAGCGACACGGTTCCCGCCACCGCTCGGAGGGATATCCGTTCGACCTGTGGGTTCTCCCCTTGCGTGCCAGGGGAGAACCCGCGGCTGGGCCGGATAACCCGTCGAGTACGGCGTCGGGGGCAACCGGCCGCTGGTGGGTGTCGGTAGTTCGGCGTGGCGCCGGCATCGGGTTGGTGTGCGGACGGACGGTTATCGCTGCCGGACTGTGTAGGTCAGGTGGGTTACTCGTTGCGTCGGTTCCGCGCGGACGGGGTCCAGAGCTATGCGGCTCGCGTCCACGCCCTCGAAGAGGCGGACGCCGGAGCCGAACAGCACGGGGGACAGCGTGATGGAGAACTCGTCGATCAGGCCGGCGTTCAGGTACTCCAGAATCGTCGCGCCGCCGCCGGAGATGCGTACGTCGCGGTCGCCGGCGGCAGCGCGGGCCTGGTCGAGCGCGGTCTCGATGCCGTCGTTGACGAAGTGGAAGGTCGTACCGCCGGGCCGCTCCCAAGGGTCACGCTTCTCGTGCGTCACGACGAAGACCGGCGTGTGGAACGGCGCGTCCTCCGGCCAGGAGAGCTCGCCGGCGTCGAACATGCGCTTGCCCATGACGTTCGCGCCGATGCGCTCGAACGTCGCCTGCGCGATGTCGTTGTCGCGCCCTTCCTCGCCGCCCTTGCCGAGCTTCAGGTTCTCCCGGAAGAACCGCTGCGGGAACGCTGCCTGATGGAGTTCCATCCACTGCGCCATCCAGCGCCGTACCGAGGGGTCGTCGGGCTTCTTCTCGGGCCCGAAGAGGTCCTCGACGGGCACGGCCTCGGGGGCGATGAACCCGTCCAGCGACATCGATACGCTGAAGAACACCTTGCCGGCCATCAGCCCTCCACTCCGTTCCGGATCTCGGTGACGTAGGCAGCCAGGTTGTTCAGGGTCTGCCGGCCGCCCTCAATCGCGTGGTACTTCTCGACCGCCTCGTCGCGCTGCTCCTTGGTACGGAACACCGTGCGCATCTCGATCCGGGTCGCCGTATCGTCGCGCTCGAACGTGAGGACCGAGGCGAAGGCGTTCGGGTCGTCGCGGGACTCGCCGTGCAGCAGGGCGATCCGCTCCGGCGGGGCGACCTCGGTCCAGGAGATCCACTCTTGGTAGTCCGTGCCGTCCGGCCCGTGCATCACGAAGTCCCACTCCCCGCCGACGCGGAACTCGAACGCCCGCGTGGTCGTGGTGAACCCCTCCGGTCCCCACCATCGCGACAGGTGCCGCACCTCGGTGAACGCCTCGAACACCAACTCCCGTGGGGCGTCGATGACCCGGGAGATCACGACCTCGCGGTCGGCCATCGCTGCCTGCGCCGGCGCGTCCTGTCCTGTCGTTGCCATCGGTTACTCCTCCTGCCTTGCCTGCTTGAGGTCTTGCACGTACGCGTCCAGCCGGTCGAAGCTCTCGTTCCAGAACCGCTCGAACCCCCCGGTCCACTCGTGAACCAGTCGCAGCTCGCGGGCGTCCAGTCCGTACAGGCGCTGCTTGCCTGCCTTGCGATCCCGCACCAACCCCACCTCCCGGAGCACCCGCAGGTGCTTGGAAGCACCCGGCTGCGTGATCCCCAACTCCCGGGCCACCTCGGTCACCGGCCGCTCACCCGCCCGCAGCAGCACCAAAATCTCCCGCCGCTGCGGCTCGGCAATCGCGTTGAACACATCTGACGTCGTCGCTGCTCGGGCCACATCCCCATCATATGCCCATATCGGCATGCGTCAAGCAGAGGCGGGGCGACTCGACGGGAAGGTCGGCAGGCAGCTTGACTCCGGCAGCTTTGAACGGACTGATGGCGTGAGCGGATCCCGGCCCAACCGCGGTTCACCCGACGGGCTTGTCCGTCGGGTGCGCCCGCCCGGTGTGGTCGAGTGCGCGCGGCAGCGCGCAGCACGCGGGCGACAGCCCGCAGGTCGCCGGCGGCAGCCTGGCTGGGGCGCCGGCGACGAGCCGGAGGGTGGGTGGGAGTGCGCGTAGCGGCCGCGACGTAGGCGTGGCTGCGTGGGGAGCGTGGGGAGAGGAACTAACCGATTCTTGTGTGTTGCATTTTCCAGTTGGGGTGCCAGGTTTGGCCGTCGTCGGTGGAGAAGGACTGTTCCCAGGCGGCCTTGTCGGTGCCTGGAGTCCAGGTGAAGCGAACGTCGATTGGTTGGCCTTCCCACACGTCGGGGCCTTCGAAGATGCCGGTGCCGTCGGTGGTGAAGGAGCCGATGACCGGGGTTTCGAGTTGGCCGCGGAGGCTGTTGATCCAGTGGATGGCCCAGGTCTTCGTCGTCGGGTTGTAAATCCGCAGCGTCGCGCCCCGGAACCCCTCGGTCGGGAACCATCCCTCGTCGAAGCTGATCGCGCCGTCGAAGTACGACCAGACTTCCATCTCCGACTCGACGTCGTACCACTCGGCCGGTGAACCCAGTGCGGGCCGGCGGCGGCTGTTGTGCATGTCCCAGCGCCCGACGAGGAAGTCGAAGTCATCGGTCAGCTTCGGTACGTCGAGTGCGGGCGGCGGGGTGTCCCGGCGGGTGAAGTCCATGACCCAGTTGAGCTCCCAGGTCTCGCCGCCGTCGTTGGAGTAGCACTGCTCCCAGTGCGCGGTTCGCTCGGTGATGTCCGACCACTCGTAGCTGACCATCACCTTCTGCCCGTTCACGACCTCGTCCGCGCCGATGAGCCGGCAGGACGTGCCGTCGTCCGTCCAGCCGCCGCGCACCGGCGGGTAGAGCTCCATGGTGCGGCCGTCGATCCACCAGATGCTCCACTCCTTGGCCACCGGGTCGAACAGCCGCACCGACATCCCGTACGACGACCTCGTCGGGAACCGCATCTCGTCGATGCTGATCGCCCCGTCGAAGTGCGTGCGCGCCGTCGTGGTGCCCTCGAACTCGTTCCACTCGTCGCAACCCACGAAGACCTGCTTCAGGGTTCGGTGCCGGACGTCGAAGTACCCGTTCAGGAAGTCGAAGTCGCCGGTCACCTTGGTCCATGTCGTCATGCAGCCAGCATCCGACCGATACCTGACAGCGAGTGGCAGTGTTCGGAGCTAACCTCGACGCATGCGTTCGAGCCGGCTGCTGTCGATCCTGCTGTTGCTGCAGACCCGCAGGCAGTTGACCGCGCGTGAGCTCGCCGACGAGCTGGAGGTGTCGCTCCGCACGATCTACCGCGACGTCGAGGCGCTCGCGGCAGCGGGCGTGCCCGTGTACGCCGACCAGGGCAGAGCCGGCGGCTATCGCCTTGTCGAGGGGTACCGCACGAAGCTGACCGGACTCACCGAGCAGGAGGCGGCCGCGCTGTTCCTGGTCGGCATGCCCGGCGCGGCCGCGGCGCTCGGGCTCACCGCGGAGACGAGCGCGGCCGAGCTCAAGCTGCTCGCCGCGCTGGCTCCGGACCAGCGCGACCGCGCCGGCCGCTTGAAGAACCGCTTCCACCTCGATCTGCCCGCGTGGTACCAGGACGCCGAGAACTCGCCACACCTGTCCGCCGTCGCCGACGCCGTACTCCACGACCGCCGGATCAAGGTCCTTTACCGCCGCTGGGAGGCGCCCCGCGAGGTCGAGCGCGTGCTCGAGCCGTACGGTCTCGTGCTCAAGAACGGAGCCTGGTACGTCGTCGCCGCAACACCCGGCGGGATCCGCACCTACCGCGTCTCCAGCATCCTCGAGCTCACCCCGACCGACGAGGAGTTCGAGCGCCCGGCCGACTTCGATCTCCCCGGTTTCTGGCAGGAGCGCCTGGCCGGGTTCGACCAGACCCGCTTCACCGCCGAGGCCGTCGTACGCGTGTCACCCGATCTCGCCGCCAACATGCACGACGTGTCCTTCCCGATCCTGGTGAAGGCGGTCGCTGCCGCCGACCCGGCCGAGGACGGCAGCGTGACCGTCACCATCCCGATCGAGTCCATCGGGAACGCCGCCGCCACCCTCTCTCGCTTCGGCGCCTCCCTCGAGGTCCTCGACCCACCGGAGCTGCGCACCGAGCTCGCGAGCCTCGGCCGGAAACTGCTCAACCTCTACGAGTCCTGACCCAACGTCTCGGTCGCGGAGCGGCCGGCCTCGGCGCTGCGCCGGAGGAAGCGGGCGATCAGCTCGAGCTCGTCCTGGCTGTAGTCGGCCAGCACGTCGTCCATCGCGCCGAGCATCGGCTGGTAGAGCCGGAAGACCTCCATCCCGCGGTCGGGCAGGACGCGGATGGTCACGCTGCGCCGGTCGCCGCGAGCGCGATCCCGGGCGATCCAGCCGGCCCGCTCGAGCCGATCCAGGATGCCGGTCAGCGTTGCCGGGTGCAGGCCGGCCTGGCGGGCGAGTGCGCTCGGGGTCAACGGACCACTCCGCGCCAGTACGTCGAGACAGTCGAGGTCAACGTCCTTCAGCGCCAGCCTGCCGCCGACCTGGTGATTCAGCAGGGCGAGCTGGATCCGCAGGTCGCGCAGCGCGGCCTTGATCTCGTTGCCGGTCCGCCGGCGGTGACGCGGGTCACCCGGTTGTGTCTGTTCCATATATTATGATTTCCGTACTATATGAGTTGCAGATGACCTGACTGACGATAGCGCAGGAGGAGTACGGATGAGGCTCACGGTTTTCGGTGCGACGGGCGGGATCGGCGGTCACGTCGTACGGCAGGCTTTGGATGCGGGGCACGAGGTGACGGCGGTGGTTCGCGCGTCGTCGTCGTACGACGTGGCGCATCCGGCGCTCGAGGTGGTCAGAGTGCCCGGGCTGACCTCGGCCGAGCCGCTTGTCGAGGCGGTGGACGGCAGCGACGCGGTCATCTCCGGCGTCGGACCGCGCGGGCGCAAGGACGGACCGGTCGCGTCCGGCAGCACGCAGTCGATCCTCGCTGCGATGACGAAGACCGGCGTACGGCGCTTCGTCGCGGTGAGCGCGGCGCCGCTCGGCCCGGCCGCTCCCGATGAGAGCTTCCTCAACCGGCGTCTCCTGCTGCCGATGATCAACGCGTTCGCCGCTGACGTGTACGCCGACCTGCGGGTGATGGAGGGCGACATCAAGACCAGCGACACCGACTGGACGATCGTGCGGCCGCCGAAGCTCACCAACAAGGCGCTGACCGGCACCTATCGAACGGTTGTCGGCGGCACGGTCTCCCGCGGCTACACCATCTCGCGCGCCGACGTCGCCCACCTCATGCTCGCCGCCCTCACCACCCCGGCAACCATCGACCAGCCGGTCGGGGTGGCGTACTGATGGACAGGCTCCTACGCGCCGCCAGCCTGCTGTTCACCGGCCTGTTCGCCGGCTTCCTGCTCGGCGTCCTCGTGCTGGAGAACTCCTTGCGCGGGTACGGCGCCGAGGTCTACACCCAAGTCCGGCAGGTCGAGCTGGACGCCCTCGACACGCTCGCGTCGGTGACGTTGATTCCGGCGATCATCGCGACTGTGGTCCTGGTGATCCGGGGCGGCAATCGGCGGACGGGGCTGCTTGCAGCCGGATTGCTGGTGCTGGTGTTGGTCACGTCGCTCGTGATCAACCTGCCGATCAACGCGGAGCAGGCTGACTGGTTGGTGCAGAGTCCGCCGGCGGATTGGGCGGCTGTCCGGGATCGGTGGCAAGTGGCTCATCTGGTCCGCACCGTCGCGGCCGTGCTCGCCTTCGGTGTTCTGGTCGCCGGCGGTCAGGCGAGCAGACCGGCGGACTCCAGGCGGGAGACGAGGAGGTCGTGGGCGACCGCATGAGCGGTGCGTCCCTGAAAGCCTGTGGTGGTCGTAGCCATGGTGAGGGAGTTGAGGAGGGCTTCCTCGGTTGACTCCATCGTGGCCTGGAAGACCGGGCGGAGGCCCTTCTCGGCAAAGGTTCGACCGCGATTGGTAGTGAACGCGATCGCGTAGTCGCCGCTGCCCGGGGCGTAGTCGGAGCCGACGCGGGACATGGCGAACACGGCGCGGCGGGCGACGCGGCCCAGCTGGCGGGCGTCGAGGGGGAGATCGGTCGCGACGACGATCATGCAGGAGTTGCCATCGGCATCGAGCGGGGGAGCCGGGATCTCGGTGCCGCGGACGGTCAGCGTGCCGGAGAAGTTCGCCTGGACCAGTACGCCGATCGTCCCCGAGTCGACCGTCCGGGACGCCGTACCGATGCCGGCCTTGAAGCCGAGGGCCGTCGTCCCGGTGCCGGCGCCGACGCAGCCCTCGGCCGGCAGGTCGGCGGAGGCCGAGTCGAGCGCGGCGTGGACGTGTGCGGGCGTGATCGGGCGGCTGCGGATGTCGGAGAGGTGACCGTCGTTGGTCTCGCCGACGACCGGGTTCAGGCTGGTCGCGCGCGGGTTCCGGTCGAGCAGCCAGGTGAGCAGAGCGTCGGCGACCCGGAAGACGCTCAGCGTCCCGGTGAGCAGTATCGGCGTCTCGATCACGCCCAGCTCGTCCACCTGCGTCGATCCGACGAGCTTCCCGTACCCGTTGCCGACCGCAACCGCCGCCGGAAGACCCTCCGCCGCCGGAAGGCCGTCCGCAGCCGGTAGGTCGTCCGCAACCGAGGACGGCACGATCGCGGTCACTCCGGTGTGCAGGTCGCCGGAGGAGATCGTGGTCTGACCGACGCGTACTCCCGGTACGTCGGTGATCGCGTTGAGCGGACCGGTCGGCAGCGTGCCGATGGTGATGCCGAGGTCGCGGACTCTGCGGGGAGTTTGCATGGCAGCTATCGTCGGCCAGGTGCTGGAACAGCTGAACGGCCGGGTGTGGCTCTACCCGCATGATCCCGACCCGGACGCGATCCGCCCGTCGGTCGCGGTGATCGCCGACGACCGGGGGAGTGTCGTGGTCGACGCCGGCAACAGCCCGGAGCACGCCCGCGAGATCCAGGCGGCGATCGCCCAAGCGGGCCTGCCGGCCGCCCGTTGGCTGGTCTACACCCACCACCACTGGGATCACGTCTGGGGAGCCTGTGCCTGGGACGACATCACTGTCGTCGCCCACACGGCCGCCGTCGAGATCCTGGCCGCCGAGGCCGGGCGCCCGTGGAGCCACCGCTATCTGCGCGGCCAGGTCCAGGCGAACCCCAGACTCGGACCCAGCTTCCGCGCTCGCGCCCTCGCCGTACCGGACTGGACGGACTTCCGGATCGTCCTCCCGGACCAGACCTTCGACGACACCCTCACGCTGCCGACCGGCGTCGTACTGCGTCATGTCGGTGGCAACCACGCGCCCGACTCGCTGGTCGCGACCGACTCCGGCGTGATCCTGCTCGGCGACGCGTTCTACCCGCCGCCGTTCCATCTGCGCTCGGAGACCGACACCATCGACCACGGCATGATCAAGCGCCTGCTCGCCGAGAATCACACCTGGTACGTCGATGCTCACTCACCGCCACGGGGTCCCGGTAGACGGACCTGACCGGACGCCGTCAGCACCGGGCCTCTAGGCTGGGCGCGCGATGAAGACCTTTGAGGAACTGTTTGCCGAGCTGGGCGAGAAGGCGCTGACGCGGCCGGAGGGATCCGGGACCGTGGCGGCGCTGGATGCCGGCGTGCACGCGATCGGCAAGAAGCTGGTCGAGGAGGCCGCCGAGTCCTGGATGGCCGCCGAGTACGAGAGCAAGGAGCGGGCCGCCGAGGAGCTGTCCCAGCTGCTCTACCACGCGCAGGTGATGATGCACGCGCTCGGCCTGGACCTCGACGACGTGTACCGACATCTGTAGGAGCTGATCCCGCACACCATCGGTTCACTCCAGAAAGGGCAGTGTCATGCTGCGCGTCGCAGTACCGAACAAGGGCTCGCTGAGCGAGGCCGCCACCGAGATCCTCACCGAAGCCGGCTACAAGCAGCGCCGGACCACCAAGGACCTGACTCTGACCGACGCCGCGAACGAGGTCGAGTTCTACTACTTGCGCCCCCGCGACATCGCCGTGTACGTCGGCGAGGGCACACTCGACGTCGGGATCTCCGGCCGCGACCTGGTGCTCGACTCGCACGCCGACGCCGAGGTGATCATGGAGCTCGGCTTCGGCGGGTCCACCTTCCGGTTCGCCGGTCCGCCCGGGGCCGCGACCTCGATCAAGGACCTGGCCGGCAAGCGGATCGCCACGTCGTACGCCGGGGTGTTGGCCGACCACCTGGCCGAGAACGGGGTCGACGCCTCCGTCGTCCGCCTGGACGGCGCGGTCGAGTCGGCCGTCCAGCTGGGTGTCGCGGACGTGATCGCGGACGTCGTCGAAACCGGTACGACGTTGCGCCAGGCCGGGCTCGAGGTGTTCGGCGAGCCGATCCTGAAGTCCGAGGCGGTGCTGATCAAGCGGCACGGCGTGGAGACCCCGCCGAACGGGCTGCACCAGCTGGTCCGCCGGCTGGAGGGCGTCCTGATCGCGCGGAACTACGTGATGATGGACTACGACATCCGCGCCGAGCAGGTCGACGCGGCCACCGCGGTCGCGCCGGGCCTGGAGTCGCCGACGGTGTCGCCGCTGCACCGGCAGGGCTGGGTCGCCGTCCGGGTGATGGTGCAGCGGGCCGACGCGCAGCGGATCATGGACCAGCTCTGGGAGGTGGGCGCGCGTGCCATCCTCACCACGGACATCCACGCTTGCCGGATCTGAGATGAGCGCCGACGATCGGCTCTTCACGTTCCACCCGCGGATCGTCGCGTTGATGGCCGGTGGGATGGGGCTGTCGCTGATCGCGGTGTTCGGGGTGATCTGGTTCCGGCTGTCGGAGGACTCCCGGGACACGTTCAGCTGGTTCCAGCGGCTGACTTTGCTGGCGTTCTTCGGCGCGGTGCTGTGGATCCTCTACCGGATGACGACGCTGCGGGTGTCGGCGTACCCGGACCGGCTGCGGGTGCGGAACGTCTTCAAGTCCTACACGCTGCGGTGGGACGACGTGACCGCGCTGCGGTTCAAGCCGGGTGACGCGTGGCTCCAGCTCTTCGATGCCGACGGCAACCGCCTGGGCATCCTCGCGATCCAGGCCGCCGAAGGCATCCGCGCGAGCCGCGCAGCCAAGGAGTTGGCTGCCGTTGCCCGCGCCCGCGGCGCGGGCCCGGCGCCCCGAACTGGAGAAAAGAAGTAAGAAGAAGGAAGAGGCTTGGGCGCCGGTCCTAGACCGACACCCGGAACATAGTCGTGTGTGAGTCGCCGGGCTTCAGGACCACCAGGTTCTGCCCGGTGATGAACGCGTTCGGCGGACACGTCATCGGCTCGACGGCGAGCGCCGTACGCCCGATCGCGCCGCCGGTGTAGAGCTGCAGCCAGGCGGTGTCGCTGGTCAGGACCGACCTGGCGTCGGTGTCCGGATCGGTCAGCGTGACCGACCACGTGCTGCCACCGAGCCCGGTGAACGCGTTGTCGATCTCGAGGTCACCGAGCACCCGGCCGGTGCTGAAGTCGTACGGCGAGTCGTGGATCGGCGACAACCCGATCGGGGTCATCCGCTCCGGCGATACCTCCAGCCACTCGGCCGCGCGGAACTCCAGCACGCACTCGTCGATCGACCGCCCGACACTCAGGTAGGGGTGGGTCCCATACCCGTACGGCGCATCGCTCACGCCGGCGTTGGTCGCGCCGGCAGTCACCGTGAGCCCGTCGGAGCTCAGCTCGTAGCGGAGCCGCAGCTCGAGCTGGTGCGGGTACCCAGGCTGGCCGTGCAGCCGGTGACCGACCTCGACCACGGCCGGGTCGGCGCCTTCGTCCACGCGCTCCCAGTTCGCCCAGCGGGTCAGGCCGTGGATCGCGTTCTGCCGGCCCGGCTCGGTCAGGTACAGCTGCTCGTCGACACCCTCGAACGTGTACTTCCCGTCCGTGATCCGGTTCGGCCACGGGAACATGTGCTGCCCGATCCCGGCCCGCGCCGGCTCGTCCTCGCCGTACCCGAGCAGCACCTCGCGTCCGTCGTACGTGAGCCCGCGCAGTCCGCCGCCGACGCTCACCACCGTCGCCGCGTACCCGCTCGCCTGCAGTCCCCACTGCTCCCCGGAAGGCAGAATCATGCCCACCATCCTGACAAACTTTCTTCGAGGCGGCTGTCCATCGGGGCCTGACCCGTTCGTGGTGATGCTGTCAACACGCCAACAGGAGGTTCCGAGATGAAGTATCTGCTGCTGATCAACGCCGGTGAGGTCGACCTGAGCGATGGCGGGGCTGTCGGGTGTGAGCCGGAGGACTGGATGCGGTTCGACAAGGAGATCCAGGAGGCCGGCGTCGTGGTCGCGTCCGAGTCGCTGGCCGACCTGGTCACCTCGACCCGGGTCCAGGTCGCGAACGACGGGCAGCGGACGGTGACCGACGGCCCGTACGCCGAGACGCGTGAGGTCCTGGGTGGCTTCTACGTGATCGACGTACCGGATCTCGACGTCGCGCTCGAGTGGGCCGCGAAGTGCCCCGGGTCCCGCGGCGGCGGCTCGATCGACGTCCGGCCCGTGGCCGAGTTCCCGGGGGCCTGACGGACTATGCACGCCGAGGTCGAGGCGGTGTTCCGGGAGGAGCGCGGGCGGTTGCTGGCCGCGCTCGCCCGGCGGTTCGGTGACCTCGACCTCGCCGAGGAGGTCACGTCGGACGCGATCGAGACGGCGCTGACGCGCTGGCCGGTCGACGGCGTACCGCCCAATCCGGGTGCCTGGTTGATGACCACGGCGCGGCGGAAGGCGGTCGACCGGCTGCGTCGCGACCAGGTGTACGCCGCCAAGCTCGCCATCCTGCAGGTCGACGCCGACCGGCCGGCTCCGGCGCCCGTCGGAGGCGAGCTGCCGGACGAGCGGCTGCAACTGTTCTTCACCTGCGCGCACCCGGCCCTGGCGGCCGAGGACCGTGGCGCCTTGACGCTGCGGTGCCTCGCCGGGCTGACCACGCCGGAGGTGGCGCGCGCGTTCCTGGTCCCGACCGCGACGATGGCGAAGCGGATCGTCCGGGCGAAGAAGAAGATCAAGGACGTGCGGATCCCGTTCCGCGTCCCGGGTCCGGACGAGCTTCCGGAGCGGCTGCCGGGGGTGCTGCAGGTGATCTACTCGGTCTTCACCGAGGGGTACGCCGCCAGCTCGGGACCCTTCCTGCAGCGCCTGGACCTGGCCGAGGAGGCGATCCGGCTCGCCCGGATCCTGCGCCGCCTGCTCCCGGCCGAACGCGAGGTCGCCGGCCTCCTCGCGCTGATGCTGCTGATCCACGCCCGCCGCGACGCCCGCACCGGCCCGGACGGCCAGGTGGTCCTGCTCGACGACCAGAACCGCACGCTCTGGGACCGCGAGATGATCGCCGAAGGCAGCGAGCTCGTCGTCGCCTCGCTCACCGGCGGCCCCGCCGGACCGTACGGCGTCCAGGCCGCAATCGCTGCCCTCCACGACGAAGCAACCGACGTCGCGAGCACCGACTGGCCACAGATCGTCGCCCTGTACGACGTCCTGATCGGCATGGATCCGTCTCCGGTCGTCGCCCTCAACCGGGCAGCCGCCATCGCCATGCGCGACGGGCCCGAGAAGGGGCTGGCGCTGCTCGACGAGCTGTCCGACGAGCCGCGGCTGCGCGAGTACCACCCTTACCCGATGGCCCGGGCGGACCTTCTGCACCGCCTCGGGCGTTTGCCTGAGGCAACGGCGGCGTACGAGGAAGCCCTCGCGCTGGCGGGGACCGAGCCCGAGCGCGCACACCTGCGGCGGCGCCTCGCCACGATCACCGAGGAGACCCCGTGACGGACCGGTTGAGTCGAATCGCGCGCGGCTGGGACCAGGCGGCCGACGGCTACGAGGCGTACTTCGTACCCCGGTTCGCGCCCTGGGTGGCCGCTGCCGTGGAGGCTTTGGAGACCCTGCCGGACGGGCCGATCCTAGTGCCGTGCTGCGGGACCTTCCCCGAGGCGGAGTTGCTGCTCGAGCGATTCCCCGGCCGGGAGCTCGCCGGGATCGACCTCTCGGCCGGGATGGTCGAGCGTGCCCGCGAACGCCTCGGTCCGCGCGTGACCGTGGTTCAGGGAGATGCGAACATCCTCGACGCGCGCTGGTCCGGGGCATGCGCCGGCGTCGTCTCGGCCTTCGGTCTCCAGCAGCTTCCCGACCCTGAGGCCGCGATTCGCTCGTGGACGGATGCGCTGAGGCCGGGCGGCCGGCTGTCGGTCGTCTACTGGCCCGAGAACACCGAGGACGACGGGCCGTTCGCGGCGGTGGCGAAGGCGATCGGCGAGCGCAGCGACTACTCGTGGGAGGACCGCCTGCTCGACGGCCTGGACGCAGTGGTCGAGCGCGACGAGTTCGTGGCGTACCCGATGACCCATCCCGACGCGGCGACGTACTTCGACACCTCCAACCACGGCGGATCGATGCGGGCGCTGGCCCTGGCTCGCGGCGACGACTACATCGCGCAGCTCCGGCAGAGGTACCTGGAGCAGGCGCCGGCGGGGGAGTGGACTCATCACCCGCGGGCGCGGCTGATCGTGGTCAGGAAGCCGCCGAGTCGTGCGGCGGCAGCGCCACCGACTTCGTGACCAGCTCGAGGGCCGGGTCGTGCGGGACCGACGGGTTGCCGTCGACGATGACGTGCGCCCGGTCCCGGGTGCCCTGCTCGGCGAAGTGGTCGCGCTCCCAGCGCATCCACTCCAGCCAGTGGTCGCGCAGCGCCTCGCCGTCGCGGGCGATCCCGCGCTCGAGGCGTACCTCGTTCGACGTCTCGATCCAGACCCGCAACGACTGCCAGTGGTCGGCGTCGCGGTCGCAGGAGGTGACACCCTCGACGATCAGCAGCTCGACGGTCACGGGTACGACGTGCAGTTCGGCGTACATGCCGGTGTGCCAGTCGTAGCGCCGGTACCGTCCTTCGCGGCAATCCGCGATCCGTTGCAGGACGTGGTCGCGGAGCAGGCCGAAACCACGGACGGCACCGGTCCAGCCGTCGTACAGGTCGTCCATGTGGATGACCCGGGTGTTGAGGTCGCGGGCCTCCGCGCGGGTCGCGAAGGTCGCGGCCAGGGTGGACTTGCCGGAGCCGGCCGGTCCGTCGACGCTGATCAGCCTGGTGTTGCCGAGGCGGGGCGGGGCGGACTGGACGTGGTCCAGCAGGGAGTCGATGGTCAGCGGGTGGGGGGCGTTCGTGTCAGTTGATTCCATGGCGCTTCAAGATGTCCTCGATCTCGTCGAACTCCGACGATTCCTGCTGCTTCGCCTTCGACCCCTTGGCCGGCTTGGCAGCTTTGGCGGGAGCGGCCGACGCGGGTTCCGGACCCGTGGCGGTCAGCTCACCCGCGGGCGAGGCGGGCTTTGACTTCGGTGCCTTCTGGTTCCCCCCGCGGCCCCGGGCCACACCCGAGACGACGTAGAGCACGACCGAGACGCCGAACAGCGCGACCCCGGCCCACACGGTGGGCGAGAAGATCAGGTGGGTGACCCAGCTCACGCTCGAGCGCACCACGTCCCAGACCAGCTCGAGCAGGCCGGTCAGGTACAGCGAGACCGGCAACAGGGACCAGGCCACGCCACGGGTGCCGGCCGCCGCCCCGCGGCGCCGCCAGGCGGCCCACGAGCCGATCAGGCCGAGCAGCGTGAGGCCCACACAGAACGGCAGCAGCGTCAGATCGTTGAAGTCAGGCACGTATCCAGGCTCGCACAGTCCGTGCCCGATCCAAGGGGGGAAGAGCCCTGACGCACCCCTGAAAGGAGCCCGGACCGCCACGCCATCACAATTGGTGGCCGGGATGCGGAGTGAGCGTGGCTGGTGCTTCGCGGGTGCGATTGTGATGGCCTGGGGGTTCGGAGGCAGAATCATGCGCATGCAACCCGAGCGCCGCCTGGCTTTCACCGGTTTCGACAACGACGACGGGTCGGCCGACCCCGCGCTGGCGAAGGCGCTCGCGGAGGGTGACCACGGCGCGGTCCTGGCCGCGCTGGCCAGGGCCCGGCTGCTGGTGCCGGTGGTGGCGATCCTCGGCGAGGTCGAGTACGACGAGAACGGCCTGGCGCACGACAAGACCTCCGACATGGCGGTCGCGCTGCTCCAGGGCCAGGACGGCCGCAACGCTCTGCTCGCCTTCACGGGCAGCGAGTCACTCGCCCGCTGGAGCCCGGACGCCCGCCCGATGCCCGCGCTGTCCCAGCTGGTCGCGACCGCGGCGATCCAGGAAGGCGCCGCCGCGATCGTCATCGACGTGGCCGGCCCGGCCGCCGCCGTGATCGAGACCGACGACGTACGCCGCCTCGCCGCCGGCCACCAGGTCATCCGCCTGGAAGACGGCACCTACGCCTGGATCGAGCCGGCCGAGCAGTGAGCACCGGGGAGCTGCCGCCGGGGCTCGCCCTGTCCTGGGGTGTGCTGCCGGTGCAGCGTCGCGGTCCCAAGCCAGGGCTGTCGGTGGACCGGATCGTCGACACCGGGATCGAGTTCGGCGACCGGGACGGGTTCGAGGCGATCTCACTGCAGCGGATCGCGGCCCACCTCGGCGTCACCACGAACGCGATGTACCGCTACGTCCGCTCGAAGGACGAACTGATCGTGCTGGTCCACGAGAAGGCGATCGGTACGCCGCCCGAGCTGCCAACGGACTGGCGAGCGGCCGCGACCACGTGGGTGCAGGCCCAGGTCGATCGGTTCGCCGAGCGTCCGTGGCTGCTCGACGTGCCGATCCGCGGTGCGCCGGTCACGCCCAACATGCTGCGCTGGGTCGAGGTGATGCTGCAGGCGCTGGCCGGCACCGGGCTGAGCCAGCACGACAACCTGGGATGTCTGCTCCTCCTGAACGGGTTCGCGCACAACTACGCGAGCATGGTCCGCCAGCTCTCGGCCGGCGACAACACGCCCGTCCAGGCGGAGGAGGTCGGCCGCTTCCTGGTCCCGCGGCTTGCCGAGGGCAACTACCCGATGCTGCTCGCGCTCTACACCAACCAGGAGTACGAGGACGGTGTCGACGACGACTTCGAGTTCGGCCTGACCCGGATCCTGGACGGCATCCAGGTCCTGATCGACGCGAAAGCCTAGGGCAGCACGATCCGGACCGGGCCGTCGGCGCGAGCGGCCACCCACTGCAGGTGGAACTCGCTGCCGGGGGCAACCTCCGGCCTACGCTGCGGCTCCACACGCAGGTTGACCGGTGCGGTCAGGGTTGTCGCCTGCGGGTGTTGCACGCCGTTCGAACGCGCCTCGGCGATCACCTCCGCCAAGGCATGCGCGGCCGGCTTGCGCTGGTGGTCCACGGTGAACAGGCCCAGGTCGTACTCCCGGTCCGGAAAGTCCAGCAGCCGCCGATCGATGTCGTGCGACGACCACCAGGTCACACCCCACAGCGCCGGGTTCTCCAGCACCAGCTCGACCGTCCGCCGGGTGAACTCGGCCTGCAACTCCACCGGAATGTCAGGCCCGGGTACGCCGATCTCCTGCAGCCACACCGGCCGCGCCGGGTCCAGCGACGTCGCCGCGGCCAGCTCGACCAAGTAGTCCGCATGGCTGATCGTCGCCGGACCGAGCGGACCGTCCACCCGGGAGACCCCGTTGAAAACCCACGAGTGGACAGTGCTCAGATACCCCAGATCCACCACGTCTGCCGGATGGAACGGGTGGTCGGCCTTGTACCAGGCGTCGTCGAACAGCGAGTGCAGAGCCAGTACGCCGGGCGCCGCCTCCTTGACCGTGGTCAGCAACGCCTGCGCCCAGCCGGTCGAGCTCTCGAAGGTGGTCGCGCTGTCCGGCCAGAGGTTGTTGACCTCGTTCCCGAGCGTGATCGCGAAGACGTTCGGCTTCGTCGCCACGGCTCGCGCGACGGCGTCGACGTACGCCGTCAGTCCGTCGCGGATCGTGGTGTCCTCGAACAGGCTGGCCTTGTGCCAGGTCAGGACCCACGACGGCAGGAAGTCGAAGCTGGACAGGTGGCCCTGGACCAGGTCGACGGCGACGGTCAGGCCGTGCTCGGCGGCGGCGTCGACGGTGTCCAGCAGGTCTTCGATCGCGCGCTCGCGGATGATCGCCCGGTTCGGCTGGATCCAGGGCCAGATCGGGAACACCCGGACGTGGTCCAGGCCCAGTCCGGCCAGGTCTGCGAAGTCCCGCCGTACCGCCGCGCCGTCGTAGTCGAGCCAGCTGTAGAACCAGCCGGCCGACGGGACGTAGTTCGCGCCGAACCGGGGCGTGCCGGGATCCGAAAGCATGCGACGATGCTAAAACGGTTTAGAACCTACGGCAACTCAGGCCGGGGGAGCAGTGGACTCGCGGACGGTGAGGACCGGGTCGGGGCTGCGGCGGTTGATCACCTGGGCGGGGTCGGCGATGGTCTCGAGCAGCACCTCGGCGGCCTGCCGGCCGAAGTCGAAGGTGTCCCGGGACAGCGCGGTCAGCGCCGGGTGCATCAGCTGGGTCAGGATCGAGTCGTCGAACGCCACGATCGACAGGTCGCCCGGCACCGCGACGCCCATCTCCATCGCGACCCCGAGCCCGGCCACCGCCATCACGTCGCTGTCGTAGACGATCGCGGTCGGCCGCTGCGCCTGGGAGAGCAGCTTGCGGGTGATCGCGGCCCCCTCGGCGTCGCTGAAGTCGGTGGTCAGCGACGGCGCGTCGACCAGGCCGAGCCGGGGCGCGGCGTCCTTCACGGCCCGGATCCGGCGCTGGGTGTGCTGGAAGTTCGGTGTACCGGCGACGTGCGCGATCCGGCGGTGGCCGAGCGCGGCCAGGTACTCCACGATCGAGAGCATCGCCTCGCGGTCGTCGGCCCAGACCGAGGGCAGCGCGCCCCTCCCGCCGCGGCCGCCGATCACCACCGCGGGCAGCTCGAGCGCCTTCAGCTCGTCCACCCGCGGGTCCTTCACGGTCAGGTCGACCAGGATCACGCCGTCGACCCGGTGCTCCGAGGCCCAGCGGCGGTACACCTCGATCTCGGCCGCGGTGTCCTCGACGATCAGCAGCTGCAGCGAGATCGACTCCGCGGACAGCCCGGACTGCACGCCGGACAGCAGATGCGCGAAGAACGGCTCGACGCCGAGCGTGCGGGCCGGCCGGGCGATCACCATGCCGACCGAGTCGACCCGGGACGCGCCGAGCGCGCGGGCGGCGCTGTGCGGCCGCCAGCTCATCTGCTCGGCGATCCGCAGGATCCGCTCCCGGGTCGCGTCGCTCACGCCCGGCCGCCCGTTCAGCGCGAACGACACCGCGCCCTTGGACACACCCGCCCGGTTGGCGATGTCAGCGATCGTCGGTCTGGCCACGTGAACCCCTCTCACCCTTGACAGCGGATTCTACGATCCCGGATAGTGCAGGAGCTATACCGGTTTATCAATTCCAGGAGAATCCATGCGTAGACGTCGTCCAGCAGTGGTGGCCGTCCTGGCCGCCACGGCCCTCTCCCTCGCTGGTTGCGGTCTCGGTTCGGCCGAGGATTCCGGCAGCGCCGCCACGCCGACCGTCGACGCGAACGCAGCGGTGACCGGTGAGGTCAGCTTCCAGACCTGGGCGCTGAAGCCGAAGTTCACGTCGTACGTCGAAGGCGTCATCAAGGCCTTCGAGGCGAAGTACCCGGGCACGAAGGTGACCTGGCTGGACCAGCCCGGTGACGGCTACGACAAGAAGGTGCTGAGCCAGGCCTCGGCCGGCCAGCTGCCCGACGTCGTGAACCTGCCGCCGGACTTCGCGCTCTCGCTGGCCAAGCAGAGCATGCTGCTCGACGTCGGCGCCGCCGACGCCAAGATCACCGAGGAGTACGTCGAGGGCGGTGTGCAGGCGTACCAGTACCAGGGCCTGAACGGCACCTTCGGCTACCCGTGGTACCTCAACACCGACATCGACTACTGGAACGCGGACAAGTTCGCCGCGGCCGGCCTGGACGTGAAGAACCCGCCGAAGACCTTCGACGAGCTGTTCGCGGCCGCCAAGGTGATGCACGACAAGACCGGCGGCCGGGAGTACCTGATGAGCCGGCTGCCCGGCATCGGTGACTTCACCAACGCCGGCGTCAAGATCATCAGCGACGACGGCAAGAAATTCGAGTTCAACACCCCCGAGGCGGCCGCGCTGCTGGACAAGTACCGCGACGCCTACAAGGCCGGCTACCTGCCGCGCGACATCCTGACCCAGGAGTACCTGGGCAACTCCAAGCTCTTCACCCAGAGCAAGGTCGCCTGGACCACCGGCGGCGGCAACGCGATCCAGGACTTCGTCAAGGACAACCCGTCGCTGAAGGGCAAGGTCGTCCCGTCGCCCGCGCTGGACACCCCGCCGCTGTACGTGCAGGGCCTATCGGTGTCGGCCAAGACGAAGAACCAGGCGGCCGCGATCGCGCTGGCCCGGTTCGTCACCAACGCGGAGAACCAGGCCGCGTTCGCCAAGATCGTGAACATCTTCCCGTCCACCAAGGCGTCCGCCTCCGACCCGTACTTCTCGAAGTCCGACGGCACCCCGGAAAGTGACGCCAAGGTGCTCGCGTTCGAGTCGCTGGCCAAGGCGAAGGTGCTGACCCCGCCGATCATCAGCGGCGCCACCAACGACTTCATCGGGCAGCAGATCTCGCTCGCGATCGCCGGCAAGATCTCCTCCCAGGCGGCTCTGGACGCGGCGGTGGCGAAGGCCAACCAGCTGCTGACGCAGTAATGCGCTACCAGCGCTGGTTCACGCCCTGGGTGCTGGTCGTCCCGGCGCTGGCCTGGCTGTTGGTGTTCAGCCTGTGGCCGTCGATCAACACGGTCATCCTGTCGTTCACCAACGCCAGGCCGCTGGGCGGCGGCACGTTCGTCGGGCTGAAGAACTTCGAGACCCTGCTGCACGACGAGCAGTTGCGGTGGGCGCTGCTGAACAGCGTCATCTACATGGTGGTCTGCCTGCCGTTCCTCACGGTCCTGCCGCTGCTGCTCGCCGTCCTGGTGGAGAAGAAGCTGCCCGGGATCACCTTCTTCCGGACCGCGTTCTACACCCCGGTGGTGGCCTCGGCCGTGGTCGTCGCGCTGATCTGGCAGTGGATCCTGGACGACCGCGGCCTGGTCAACGGCCTGGCCGAGAAGCTCGGCGTCATCTCCGGGCCGCTGCCGTTCCTCAGCGACCAGTGGTTGTTGTTGCTCAGCGCAATCAGCCTGACGATCTGGAAGGGGCTCGGGTACTACATGATCATCTACCTGGCCGCGCTCGGGAACGTCGGGCGCGACCTGCACGAGGCGGCTGCGGTGGACGGGGCCGACGCGTTCCGCCGGTTCGTGCACATCACCGTCCCGGGCGTGCGCGGGACGATGATCCTGATCTCCATCCTGATCTCGGTGTCGGCGCTGCGGGTGTTCTCCGAGCTGTTCATCCTCAGCGGCGGCAAGGGCGGACCGGGCGGCCGGGACAACTCGGTCGTGATGCTGATCCAGCAGTACAGCCAGGGCTTCGAGGGCAACCTCGGGTACGCGTCGGCGCTGTCGATCGTGCTGTTCTTCGTCACCGTCGTACCGATGCTGGTCCTGGCCCGCCTGAACCGACGGGGAGCAGAAGCATGACTCTACTGAATTCCTCGCTGCCGCTCGGCGGGTCATGGGGCTTCGACTCCCGGCCTTCCCTCGTCACTCCAGTCGCTTCGCTCCCTCCGCTCCTCAGTCCAGGCCGGGAGGCCCCATGACCACGGTCACCGATCCGGCGCGGCCGGCCGTTGTGGAGGCTCCCGGTACGGCGCCTTCGGGGCGCCGGCGGGGGTCGTTCGGGTTCAACACGATCTCGACTCGGGAGAAGGTGGTCCGGTACGCGTTGCTGGTGTTCGTGCTGCTGATCACCATCGGGCCGTTCCTGTGGCAGCTGTCCACGTCGTTGAAGGGATCCGGGGAGGACATCTACACCCGGATCCCGCGGCTGCTGCCGGCTCAGCCGACGTTCGACCACTACGGCGCGGTGGCCGACACCATCCCGGTCTGGGGCTACGCCCGGAACTCGCTGGTGGTCGCCGCACTGGTTGTCGGCGGCAACGTGCTGGGGGCGTCGCTGGCCGGGTTCGCGCTGTCCCGGCTGCAGTTCAGGGGACGCAAGCTGGTGCTCGGGCTGTTCCTGGCCACGCTGGTGCTGCCGGGCGAGGTCACGATCATTTCGCAGTACGTGACGGTGCGGGAGTTCGGGCTGGCGAACACGCTGTTCGGGGTCGCGCTGCCGGGCATGATCGGGACGCTGAACGTGCTGCTGATGTACAACGCGTTCCGGGCGCTGCCGATCGAGGTCGACCAGGCCGCGATCGTGGACGGGGCGAACGCTTGGCAGCGGTTGGTCTTCATCGGCCTGCCGTCGGTGCGCGGGACGATCAGCGTGGTGGCGATCTTCGCCTTCATCGGGGCCTGGGACGACTTCCTCTGGCCGCTGATCGTGCTGACCGACCCGGACAAGTACACGCTGACCGTCGGGCTGCAGTACCTGTCCGGCACGTTCAGCAACAACCCCCGGCTGATCGCGGCGGGCACGATGATCGCGTTCATCCCGATCGTGATCGTCTTCGCGACTCTGCAACGGTTCTTCTTCAAGGGCGTGGAGGAAGGCGCTGTGAAGGGCTAGTCGGCCACTACCATGGGGGCTCGGCGAGCTGAGGGGTGGCCGTGGCGCTGCGATTCTCCGTGCTGGGCCCGCTGACCGTCCTGAGTGACGGTGAGCCGGTGGAGCTTGCCACCAAGCTGCGCACCTTGCTGGCCACGCTGCTCGTCCGGGCGGGCCAGCCGGTGCCGCTGCACATCCTGGCCGACCGGCTGTGGGGCGAGGAGCCGCCGGTCAACGTCAGGGGGTCGCTGCAGACCTATGTCACCCGGCTGCGCACCGCGCTCGGCGACGATGGCCAGGTCGTGCAGACGGTGCCCGGCGGCTACCTGGTGCAGGCAGACGCGTCGCAGCTCGACCTGGCCGCCTTCCGGGAGCTGGTCACTCGTGCGGACGCCGAGGAGGGCAACGACCAGGCCGAGGCTGCGCTGCTGCACCAGGCGCTCGAGCTATGGAGCGAGATGCCGCTGTCCGACCTGACGCCGGGCTCGGTGAGCAACCCCTGAAGTCGGGGGCGAGACACCGTCGTACCGATTGACTTTCGATAGATGGCGGTCGATAGTCGATGCATGAACTTGGTGCACCGGGTCGTCGTACCGCTGCGGGTCCTGCTGGTGATGCTGTTTGCGGGGCTGGTGGTGGCGCAGGTGATGAGCATGCCCGGGCAGTTCGCGTACATGGCGAAGGAGCAGCCCGACCTGGCGTACCTGCGCTGGCCGCTGACGATCTGGTCGATCCTGGAACTGCTCTGCATCCAGGTCGTCATCGTCTGCACCTGGAAGCTGCTCACCCTCGTCGCCAGCGACCGGATCTTCAGTGAGGACGCGTTCGCCTGGGTCGACGCGATCATCTGGGCGCTCGGCGCCGGCTGGGTGCTGTTCCTCGGCGTGTTCGTCTACCTCGGCGTCCTCGCCGACGACCCCGGCCTGCCGATCCTGATGTTCGGGATCGTCCTGGTCGGCGGCGTACTCGTGCTTCTCATGGTGGTCATGCGGGCCCTGCTGCGGCAGGCGACTACGCTGCGATCCGACATGGAAGCGGTGATCTGATGCCCATCGTGGTGCGCATCGACGTGGAGCTCGCGAAGCGCAAGATGGGCGTCGGGGAGTTCGCCGAGAAGGTCGGCCTCACCCCGGCCAACGTCGCCGTCCTCAAGAACGGCCGCGCCAAGGCCGTCCGCTTCAGCACCCTCGAAGCCATGTGCCGAGTGCTCAACTGCCAACCCGGCGACCTCCTCGAATACATCGACGACACCGCCGACCACCAACCCCCCACAACCACCCACACCGCCGACGCGAGCTGAAGTCGTCGAGTTGTCGATTTGGGTAGGTCCAATCCCGGTTTTGGCGCAGAAATCCACAACTCGATGGCGCGAAAGGAGTTACCGGCGGGAGGCGGAGGGGTGGACGGGGCCGGTGTATTTCTCGCCTGGGGCTTGGCCGGGGGCGTCGGGGATTGAGGAGGCTTCCTTGAAGGCGAGTTGGAGGGAGCGGAGGCCGTCGCGGAGGGGGGCGGCGTGGTGGTGGCCCAGGGAGGGGGCGGAGGCGTCGAGGAGGCCGGCGAGGGCGTCGATGAGGGAGCGGGCTTCGTCGAGGTCCTTGTGGTCGGGGAGGTCTTCGGCGAGGCCGAGGTTGACGGCGGCGGCGCTCATCAGGTGCAGTGCGGCGGTCGAGATGATCTCCACGCTGGGTACGTCGGCGATGTCGCGGGACACCGTGGACAGGGGGTCGGGCTGCGAGTTGGCACCTGATTCCGTCATGCTGCTACTCTTGCATGGCGACCGACCGGGTCCAGCGGTGACCCCTGAGCGGAATACTCAAGGGAATCCGGTGGTTCTGGTCTAAGCGGAGGGCCACCTCCCACCCAGTCGATGGACAGTCGGCGGGTCCCGGTCACGTCGAGGTTCCGGAGCGATCCGGTGGTCTCGGCGATCGTACGGCGTACCTCCCGGCAGGGTTGGGGCGTCGTCGATCTGGGAATTGGGCCTTCGTGTGATCGCACGAAGGCCTTCGTCGTTTCCGGGGGCCTGCGGCGGTCGCGAGGTGGCACCGAAACGAGCACAACCCAGGAGGACCCATCACCATTGAACTGCGCGTCAACGAGCGCATCCGCGTTCCCGAGGTGCGACTGGTCGGACCGAACGGTGAGCAGGTAGGCATCGTCCGGATCGAGGACGCACTTCGGCTGGCACAGGAGGCCGATCTCGACCTGGTCGAGGTCGCGGCGACCGCCCGGCCTCCGGTCTGCAAGCTGATGGATTTCGGCAAGTACAAGTACGAGACCGCGCAGAAGGCGCGCGAGTCCCGCCGGAACCAGTCCAACACGGTCATCAAAGAGATGAAGCTGCGGCCGAAGATCGACCCGCACGACTACGAGACCAAGAAGGGTCACGTCGTTCGGTTCCTGCGTGCCGGGGACAAGGTCAAGATCACCATCATGTTCCGTGGCCGCGAGCAGTCCCGGCCGGAGCTCGGCTTCCGGCTGCTGCAGCGGCTGGCCGAGGACGTCAGCGAGCTCGGCTTCGTCGAGTCCTCGCCGCGGCAGGACGGCCGGAACATGATCATGGTGCTCGGACCGCACAAGAAGAAGTCCGAGGCGCGCGTGGAAGTGGAAGCCGAGAAGGCGAAGCGGAAGGCCGAACGGGAGGCCGAGGAGCAGGCGGAGCGCGCGGAGCGCGCCGAGCAGGCTCAGGCCCACGAGGCCCAGCGCGCTGCCGGCACCGCGAAGAAGCCGAAGGGTCCGGCCGACAACCTCGACCCGGAGTGACGAAACGCTCCGGCCGTCGATGCTGACGCCGGAGCACCGTCAACCGAAGATCGAGTCAACGAAACACAATCAGGAGCACATACAGCCATGCCGAAGATGAAGACCCACTCGGGGATGAAGAAGCGCGTCCGGATCACCGGCTCGGGCAAGCTGCGCCGCGAGCAGACCGGCAAGCGTCACCTCGCCGAGGCGAAGCCGACCAAGCGCAAGCGCCGCCTGTCCGGCACCGTCGAGGTCGCGCCGTCGCACGTGAAGAAGGCCAAGAAGCTTCTCGGCATCTGATCCACCCTCCCCCGAACACCCCCCGCCGAGTGGGCACCATCTCTCTCCGGCGCAGAAATACAAGGAGTAACACCTCATGGCACGCGTGAAGCGGGCAGTCAACGCCCACAAGAAGCGCCGGGTCGTACTCGAGCAGGCCAGCGGCTACCGCGGCCAGCGCTCGCGGCTGTACCGCAAGGCCAAGGAGCAGGTCACCCACTCGCTCGTCTACGCCTACCGGGACCGCAAGGCGCGCAAGGGCGACTTCCGCAAGCTGTGGATCCAGCGCATCAACGCTGCGGTCCGCGCCGAGGACCTGACCTACAACCGGTTCATCCAGGGCCTGCGGCTGGCCGAGGTCGAGGTCGACCGCAAGATCCTCGCCGACCTGGCTGTCAACGACCCGGCCGCGTTCTCCGCGCTGGTCCAGGTCGCCAAGGCGGCGCTGCCGGCCGACGTGAACGCTCCGAAGAGCGACGCCGCGGCCTGAGTCTCAGCACCCCTTAAGTAGCACTCGAGTGGCGAGCCCTGGTCTGCTGACCGCGCAATCCGTGCGGATCAAGCAGGCCCGGCGGCTCGCCACTCGTGCGTTCCGCCGCAAGACCGGCCGCTTCCTGGTCGAGGGCCCGCAGGCCGTCCGGGAGGCGCTCGAACATCGTGAGCTCGTCCTCGAGGTGTACGGCGAACCCGACGTCGCGACCCGGCACCGCGACCTCCGCGACCTCGCCCGCGCCGCCGCCGTGCCGTGGTTCGAGGTCAACCGCGCCGCCATCGAGGCGCTCAGCGAGACCGTCACCTCCCAAGGCGTCGTCGCCGTCTGCTCACTCGTCACGGTCCCTTTGGACGAAGCAGTACGACGTACCGCTCGACTCGTAGCGGTCGGCGTCCAGGTCCGCGATCCCGGCAACGTCGGGACACTCATCCGTACGGCGGACGCCGCCGGAGCCGATGCCGTCGTACTGTCCGCGGAGTCCGTCGACCCGCACAACCCGAAGGCGGTCCGGGCCAGCGTCGGCAGCGTCTTCCACCTCCCGATCAGCGTCGACGCGGACGTCCCCGCGGCCGCGAAGTCGTGGCGTGACCAGGGCCTGCAAGTTCTCGCCGCCGACGGGTACGGCGCCTCCGACCTCGACACCTGCATCGACGACGGCACGCTCGCCAAGCCGACGGTCTGGCTGTTCGGCAACGAGGCGCACGGCCTGCCCGACGGATACGACGCGATCGTCGACCGCTCGGTGAAGGTCCCGATCTACGGCCGGGCCGAGTCGCTCAACCTGGCCACCGCCGCCGCGATCTGCCTCTACGCGTCCGCCCGGGCGCAGCGCCGATGACGGATCTGCCGTTCGACCTACCGGGACAGTTCTGGCGAGGGAACCTGCACACGCACTCGGACCGCTCGGACGGTGCGTTGTCACCGGTGGAGACCGCGCAGGTGTATCGGGAGGCCGGTTACGACTTCCTGGCTGTCACCGACCACTTCCGGCCGGAGTACGGGTTCCCGCTGACGGACACGCGAGAGTTGCGATCGGACGGATTCACCACGCTGATCGGCGCCGAGTTGCACGCGCCACGGACCGAGGCGGGGCAGGCGTGGCACATCGTGGCTGTGGGGCTGCCGCTGGACTTCACACCGCCGGGGGGCTCGGAGACCGGGCCTGAGTTGGCGCGGCGGGCGCGAACTGCCGGCGCGTTCGTCGGGATGGCCCATCCGTCGGCCTCGCTGCTGACGGCGGTCGACGCCGAGAGCCTGGACGCGGCCCACTCGGTCGAGGTCTACAACGCGCTCGCCGACCGCGAGAACCGTGGCGACAGCTGGCACCTGACCGATGTCCTCCTGAACCGCGGCCACCGGCTGACGACTTACGCCGCGGACGACGCACACCTGCAGCCCCAGGACCCGCCCCCGTGCCAGGCCTGGATCCAGGTCCGCTCGCAGGAACTCGAACCGGACGCGCTGCTGGCCGCCCTCAAGGCCGGCCACTTCTACTCCAGCACCGGCCCCGAGCTGTACGACGTACGCATCGAAGGTGACGTGGTAGTGGTCGCCTGCTCACCCGCGACGAAAATACTGCTGACCGGCGGTATGCCCGGCGCAGAGGTTGCCCAGGGCACTGATCTCGCCGAGTGCTCGCTCCCGCTGACCATGTTCCGCGGCCGCCACTGCCGCATCACTGTCGAAGACGCCACCGGCGCCCGCGCCTGGACCAATCCGATCCACATCCCGACACAGCCGATGTCCTAGCCGCGGATCAACCGACTGGCTCAGCGGTCGTCGCTGACAATCAGCGGCCTGTGGATAACTTGCTCGGTGAAGGCCGTCCTTGTGCAAGTCTGGCCACGCCTGCTTGCCCGCTGAACCGGCGAAAGGACATCCGACATGCTCTGGCCCGCGCTGCGCGCCCTCTCCCTCGGCGAGCTCTCCGAAGATCAGCTGACGTGGCTTCGGGAGACGTTCGGCCTGACCGAAGGCCCGCGAACCGAGGGGCCGGGCGCCGCGGACAGCATCGCACACCGGAGGCTGACCGACGAGCGGGGCGTCGAGCTGCTCCTCGACCTGGCCTGTATGGATGATGACGCCTGGGTGTTCGCACTCTTCCAGACGACGGGCGACAAGCCGTCCGCGGCGTTCGTCGAGGCCCAGCGTGCCGCGTTCCGAGCCGCGATCGACCACCTCGGCCTCGAACTCGTCGAGATCGAGCCGGCTGCCAGAGCCGACGAGGTGCTGGTCGCCCCCGCAGATCCGGCCGACACCGCGGAGTCCGCTGTCGGCGGTCACTGGTTCCTGCCCGACGAGCTGGAACTCGTGTGGTGGCATCTCGGTCTGCGCCGTGACGCGGCGCGTGAGGTCAAGGAGGTCAAACTGCGCCAACTCATGCTGACCCCCGCCTGGAACGAGGCTCCGGACAGAGTGCGCCGGGAGGTGCAGGAGTTCCTCGATGGCCACTGACGCGTTGCCACCCTCTTGGACGGACGAGCGGCGGAGCTCCGGATGGACACCGCAGACGCCGAGGGGCTGGTTCGCATGATCGCGACCAGCGAGCTGATGGACGCTTGGTCCTACGGCTCGAACAACAACGCTCGGGTGTTGGCGCTCCAGGAGATCACACGCGACGAGTTCGGGCCGCACTGTGCGTTGCAGATCGACGGCACCATGCGGCGGGCGGTCGATCTCGAGCTCAGGTACAACAGGGACGCGCTGACCGACTTCCTCCGGACGCAGTACACGATGACCCAGGAGTTCCTTCAGGAGCGCGGGATCACCGAACTGATCTCCTACCGGGCACTCGCCTGGTCAGAGGCGGCGGAACAGCCGCCGTGGGCCGTCGAAGACAGTCTCGGGACCATGGTCGACGTTCCGCAGCGCCCGCTGGCCGGCTGGTCGCCCGACCGCCAGATGGTCGCTGACCGGCTGAAGCAGCGGTGGGGCCGCGGTGTCATCCTCGCAGCACGGCACTCGGCCCTGGTTGGCACCCACGCACCGTCGCCGCGCGGCTGAATGCACCGGACAAGCTTGACGTGCGGATCGGACGAATCCTCGACGGCAGAGCGGAAGCGCCGTCGTGGTGGGTGCGGGACGACTCCGGCTACACCATCGCCCGGCGGGATCTGGAGTTCCTGGGGATCGACCAGCTGCACCTGCGGTGGATGGTCACCCGTGAGTCCCCGATGGGACTGACACCCAGGCTCTACCGACAGTTCGCCGGCGATCTGCTGAACGCGCTCGAGCACGACCGCATCGACGCGACACAGGTCGATGTCAGGCTCAAGGGCACCGCCGCCGAGTTCTTCTCGGGCCTGCGAAAGACCCTGCCCACCGAGGTGGAGCTGGCCGGCGAGCCGGAGGCCTTGGGCCGGATGCGTGAGTGGTTCGGCAGCGACGAGAACCGGCCGCTGCGCCGTCCGTTCGACGCCATGTACCGGCTCGGCCTCGAGCCGGAGCCGAGCGATTTCGACCTCGACATCAACAGCACGGCCGCGGTCCGGGCGGCCCGTGCGCACTGGCGCGAGCACCACGGTGACCGCTATCCCGGGGACTTCATGGGTGGCCATGGCTATTTGGACAGGCGGGCCGTCCGCGGCGCCTCGGGGCCGAGCCTTCCACGCGCTCAGGCCGGCGCTGCGGTGCGGCCGGAGCACCTGCGCCGGGCGTGGCTGAAGCTACTTCTTCAGGCGGCCCTCGAGGCCGTCGAGCAGGCAGTCGAGGCCGAAGACGAACGCCTCGTTGTGCATCGTCGCCAGGTCGCGGTTGGAGCGGCGGCGGAGCGATTCCTGCATCGTCGCGTTGTCGGCGGTGGCGACGCGGGCCTGCTCGAGCACGTCCTGGACCCATTCCTCCGTCGTCTGGCCCGAGTTCTTGATCGAGGTCTTGACGGCGACCTCCGCGTTCGCGGTGCCGAAGACGAACGACATCACGCTGCCCATCGCGAAGTCGACGTCGCGTTCGGCGAAACCGCCGGCGCCGAACAGGACCAGTCCGCGGGAGCCGAGCGACGTCGCGTTCGGGCCGATGCTCGGCCGGGTGTAGACGACCTCGGGCAGCCACGGGTGCCGCAGGATCATCGCGCGCAGGCTGTGCGCGAACAGCATCGCGCCGGACCGCCAGCCGGCCAGCTCCGGCTCGGGTACGTCGACCTCGCCGTACGTCTCGTCGATGAGCAGGTCGATCAGGTCGTCCTTGGTCGGCACGTGCCAGTAGAGGCTGGTCGCGCCGGAGCCGAGCTTGGCGGCCAGCTTGCGCATGCTCAGCCCGGCCAGGCCCTCGGTGTCCAGGGTCTCCATCGCGGCCTGCACGATCTGCACCCTGGTCAGCGTCTCCCGGGCAGGTGCGGCGGCCCGCGTGCGGGTCCAGATCGAGTCCTTCATGCGCCCATCCTACTCAGGACTCGCACACTGTACGAGTCTTGTCGTACAGTGTGCGAGTGACTAGTACACCGTTCGAGTCCACAGCGACCGGTCACCCGCGACGCTGGTGGATCCTGCTGATCCTGTGCTTGAGCCTGATGGTGCTGGTAGTCGACAACACCGTGCTCAACCTGGCCATCCCGTCGCTGATGCGCGACCTGGATGCGACTCCTGCCGACGTGCAGTGGATCATCGACGCCTACATCCTGGCGTTCGCCGGCCTGCTGCTGACCGCGGGCAGCCTGTCCGACCGGTTCGGCCGCCGGAAGATGCTGATTCTCGGGCTGGTCGTGTTCGGGCTGGCCTCGCTGCTGGCCACGCTGGCCGAGACGCCGTGGCAGCTGATCGCCTGCCGGTTCCTGATGGGTGTCGGCGGGTCGCTGCTGATGCCGAGCACGCTGTCGCTGCTGTTCACGGTGTTCCCGCCGGAGGAGCAGCGCAAGGCGATGGCCGGCTGGTCCATGGTGGCGATGGTCGGCGTGGTGGCCGGCCCGACGGTCGGCGGCGTACTGCTCGAGCACTTCTGGTGGGGATCGATCTTCCTGCTGAACGTGCCGATCGCGGTGCTGGCGATCATCGGCGCGGTCGCGATGATCCCGGAGTCGCGCGGGCCGGCGCGGGCCGTCGATCCCGGTGGCGCGGTGCTGTCGATGGTCGGGATGACCGCGGTGGTGTGGGCGATCATCTCCGTTCCCGTCGACGGGTTCGGGTCCGCGAAGGTGCTGGGTGGGCTGGCCGTGGGCGTGGCCGCGCTGACTGGGTTCGCAGTGTGGGAGAAGCGGAGCGCGCACCCGATGGTGCCGTTGGCGTTGTTCCGGAACCGCAACTTCAGCGGGACCAGCTTCTCGATCGTGCTGCTGTCGTTCACCGCTGGTGGGTTGCTGCTGGCGCTGACGCAGTACCTGCAGTTCGTGCTCGGGTACACGCCGTTGAAGGCCGGGCTGGCGCTGATTCCGTACGCGGCGTCGGCGATGCTGTTCAACGGTCTCGGGGCGACGCTGGGCAAGAAGCTGGCCGACCGCACGCTGATCGCGGCCGGGCTGGTGGTGATCGCGGCGGGCTTCGGGATCCTCACCCAGGTCAGTACGTCGTCCGGCTACGGCCTGCTGATCGTCGGGCTGCTCGTGATGGGCGTCGGCGGTGGTCTGGCCGGACCGGCGGCGTACACGCTCCTGATGCAGTCCGTCCCGGCGGAACACCGCGGGGTCGGCTCGGCCATGAACGACACGGTCCAGCAGACCGGCGCCGCCCTGTCGGTGGCCGTCCTGGGCAGCGTCTTGGCCGCCGCCTACTCCTCCTCCCTCCCGGACTCGGTGCCGGAAGCCGCCCGCAACTCGATCGCCGAGACGCTGGCCCTCGGCCCCGCCTTCGTCACCGCAGCCCGAGCCGCCTTCACCGACGCCATGTCCATAGCCATGACCACAGGCCTCATCGGAGCCCTGGCCGGCGCCTTGGTCGCCCTGGTCGCGCTCCCGCGCCGGGCAGCCGCCGAGCTCAGCCCCGAGTCGCCCACGCCGGAGCCCGCCTCGGCGGACACCTGATCGGTTGCCCACTCAAGTAGGGGGTTGCCCACTGAGAATCTCAGTGGGCAACCCCTCACTTCGGTGGATATCCGCTCAGCTCGGGGGTTGTGGCGGCCGGGGAGCAGGGGGTGGTGCGGGCGGGGGGAGTGGGGGCTGTGGACGGCCGATTCACGGTTCGGGGCTGGAGGTTTCTAGACTGCTTGTCGCAGAAGTTCCGATGGAGAGCGAGCCATGTCCGGTCCCAACACTGATTACGACCCGGTCGAAGTGACGCCGTTGCATGCCGATGAGGTGGAGCGGACCAGGGACGAGGCGCTGAAGGCGTTTGCCGAGGCGGCCGATCTGGCCGCCCTGCAGGAGGCCAAGTCCGCGCATCTCGGCGAGAAGTCGCCGATCGCGCTGGCCAACCGCGAGATCGGCGCGCTGCCGCCGCAGGGCCGCAAGGAGGCCGGCCAGCGGATCGGCGCGGCCCGGAAGGCGATCAACGAGGCCTTCGCGGCCCGGCTCGCCGTCCTCGAGGCCGAGCACGAGGAGCGGATGCTCGCCACCGAGCAGGTCGACGTGACGCTGCCGTGGCACACCCCCGAGCTTGGCGCCCGGCACCCGCTGTCGCTGATCTCCGAGCAGATCGCGGACGTGTTCACCGCGCTCGGCTGGGACGTCGCCGAGGGCCCCGAGATCGAGGCCGAGTGGCTGAACTTCGACGCCCTGAACTTCCAGCCGGACCACCCGGCCCGGCAGATGCAGGACACCTTCTTCGTCGAGCCGGCCGGGTCCGGCGCTGTGCTGCGGACCCACACCTCCCCGGTGCAGGCGCGCTCGATGCTGACCCGCAAGCCGCCGATCTACGTGATCTGCCCGGGCCGGGTGTTCCGCACCGACGAGCTCGACGCGACCCACACGCCGGTCTTCTACCAGGTCGAGGGCCTGGTCGTGGACGAGGGCATCACGCTCGCGCACCTCAAGGGCACCCTCGACCACTTCGTCGTCTCGATGTTCGGCGAGGGTCTGGAGGCCCGGCTGCGGCCGAACTTCTTCCCGTTCACCGAGCCGTCGGCCGAGGTGGACCTGAAGTGCTTCGTCTGCCGCGGCGCGTCCGTCGGCAACCCGGACCGCCCGTGCCGCACCTGCGGCAGCGAGGGCTGGATCGAGTGGGGCGGCTGCGGCGTGGTGAACCCGCGGGTCCTGCAGGCCTGCGGCATCGACACCGACCGGTACTCGGGCTTCGCCTTCGGCATGGGCCTGGAGCGGACGCTGATGTTCCGCAACGGCGTCGAGGACATGCGCGACATGGTCGAGGGTGACGTGCGGTTCAGCCGCCAGTTCGGGATGGAGATCTGATGCGGGTCCCACTGTCATGGCTTCGTGAGTACGTCGACCTGCCGGCCGGCGTCACCGGTCGCGGTGTCGCGGAGAAGCTGATCCGGGCCGGCCTCGAGGTGGAGACCGTCGAGGAGTCGGACCTGACCGGCCCGCTGGTGGTCGGCAAGGTGCTGACGTACGAGGACGAGCCGCAGAAGAACGGCAAGACCATCCGCTGGTGCTCGCTCGACATCGGCAAGGACGAGCCGCAATGGGTCGTCTGCGGTGCGAACAACTTCGCCGTCGGCGACCTGGTCGTCGTCGTGCTCCCGGGCGCCGTGCTGCCCGGCGGGTTCGCGATCTCCGCGCGGAAGACCTACGGCCACGTCTCCAACGGCATGATCTGCTCCAGCTCGGAGCTCGGCCTGGGCGACGACGGTACGCACGGCATCGTCGTACTCGAGCCGGGTGAGGCCCAGCCGGGTGACGACGCGATCGAGCTGCTGGCGCTGCAGGACGACGTACTGGACATCGCGGTCACGCCGGACCGGGGCTACTGCCTGTCCATCCGTGGTGTCGCGCGCGAGGCGGCGACGGCGTACGGCGTTTCGCTCAAGGACCCGGCCGAGCTCACGCTGACCGGGTCGGAGCGGGGCGGCTACCCGGTCCGCGTGGACGACGCCGAAGCCTGCAGTGTTTTCGTCACCCGCACGGTGACGGGGATCGACCCGAAGGCGCTGTCGCCGCGCTGGCTGCAGAAGCGGCTGCTCGCGACCGGGATGCGGCCGATCTCGATCGGCGTCGACATCACCAACTACGTGATGCTCGAGCTCGGCCAGCCGATCCACGGCTACGACAAGGCTCGGCTGTCCGGTGAGATCGTCGTACGGCGCGCCAACGCCGGCGAGAAGCTGATGACGCTGGACGACCAGAGCCGCGAGCTGGACGCCGAGGACCTGCTGATCACCGACGACTCCGGTCCGATCGGCATCGCCGGGGTGATGGGCGGCGCGACCACCGAGATCTCCGACTCGACCACCGACGTGGTGATCGAGGCCGCACACTTCCACCCGATCGTGATCGCCCGGGCGTCGCGGCGGCACAAGCTGTCGTCCGAGGCGTCGCGGCGGTTCGAGCGCGAGGTCGACCCGCTGCTTCCGCGGTACGCGGCTCAGCGCGTGGCCGAGCTGCTGGCCGAGCTGGCCGGCGGCACGATCGAGGCCGACGAGACCGTCGTCGACACCCACGCGCTGCCGGAGCCGGTTACCTTCCGGGCCGACCATGCGGCCCGGGTCGCGGGTGCCGCGATCACCATCGCGGAGACCGTTCGCCACCTGGAGTCCGTCGGTTGCAAGGTCGTGCCGGCTGCGCCGGGCGCGAAGCCGGCCCCGCTGGCCGCGGGCGTGCACGCGCCGGCCCTCGTCGTCGAGTCCCATCCAGACGCGACCGGCACCGACGCGGTCCTCGGCGGCGAGCACGCGGCGCACGGTGTCGCGGCCTTGGCCGGGGACGACCTGCTGACCGTGACGCCGCCGTCGTGGCGGCCGGATCTGCGGGACCCCAACGACTTCGCCGAAGAGGTCATCCGCCTGTTCGGGTACGACAACGTCCCGTCGATCCTGCCGCCCGCGCCGGGCGGCCAGGGCCTGACGGTCTCGCAGCGACGCCGCCGCCGGGTCGCGACTGCGCTGGTCGGCGCCGGGCTGACCGAGGTCGTGTCCTACCCGTTCACCGGGGAGGCCGACTTCGACGCGATGGGGCTGCCTGCCGACGACGCACGCCGTACGACGGTCAAGCTCGTGAACCCGTTGTCCGACGAAGAGCCGTCGATGCAGACCACGCTGCTGGCGACGCTGCTGCGGACCGCCGAGCGCAACGTCGGCCGCGGGAACACCGACCTGGCGATCTTCCAGACCGGTCTGGTCTTCCTGCCGAAGGCCGAGTCGAAGCCCGCGCCGCTGCCGTCCGTCGCGCAGCGCCCGAGCGACACCGAGATCCAGTCCCTGGACGACGCCCTGCCGGACCAGCCGCTGCACGTCGGTGTGGTGCTGACCGGAGCGCGGACGGCGACCGGTTGGTGGGGCAAGGGTCAGCCGGTCGCATGGTCGGACGCCGTGCAGATCGGGCGGAGTGTGGCGAACGCGGTCGGCGTCGAGCCGGTCCTGCGCAACACCGAGCTGGCGCCGTGGCACCCGGGTCGGTGCGCGGAGTTCACGGTCGACGGCAAGGTGGTCGGCCACGCCGGTGAGCTGCACCCGAAGGTGTGCCAGGCGTTCGGGCTGCCGGCGCGGTCCGGTGCGGTGGAGCTCGACCTGGATGCGCTGATCGCGGCGGCTCCGTCGTCGATCACGGCCGCGCCGTTCTCGTCGTACCCGGTGGCCAAGGAGGACGTCGCGCTGATCGTCCCGGCCGAGGTGGCTGCGGCCGAGGTCGAGGCGGCGCTGGTCGAGGGTGCGGGGGAGCTGCTGGAGTCGATCCGGCTCTTCGACCTGTACACCGGGGAGCAGATCGGCGAGGGCAAGAAGTCGCTCGCGTTCGCGCTGCGCTTCCGGGCGCCGGACCGCACCTTGAAGGAGAACGAGGTGGCGGACGTCCGGCAGGCCGCGGTCCAGGTCGCCGTCGATCGCTTCGGCGCCGTCCAGCGGGTCGGCTGAGACCATGACCGGCGGGCACCCGCGGGTGGCGGTTGCGGCGCCGAACACGGCGGCCGCGGAGGCCGGCGTCCGGGTTGCCGCCGAGGGTGGGAACGCGGTGGACGCGGCGATCGCGGCCACCCTGGTGACGATGGTGAACGAGATCGGCGTCGTCTCGCCGGCCTCGGGCGGCTTCGTCACCCTGCAGGTCGCGGGCGGCGAGGCGGTCACCATCGACGGCTGGGTGGAGATGCCCGGCCGCGGCCTGTCGACCGAGAGCTTCGGCCGCGGCGTCTGGGACGTCACGACCGACTACGGCGGCGGTACGACGACCACCGTCGGCCACGGCTCCGTCGCGACACCCGGTGGGATGAAGGCGCTCGACCTCGCGCACCGGCGGTCCGGCAAGGCGCCGTGGCACGAGGTCGTCCAGCCCGCGATCGACGTGGCCCGGAACGGCTTCGCGCTCAGCCGGACCTCGGGCTACTACCTCGGGTACACCCACGAGATCATCTTCGGCTGGCACCAGCCGAGCCACCGGGTCGTGCACGAGGACGACGGCGCGGTGATCAAGGCCGGCAGTACGGTCGTCATCCCCGAGCTGGCCGAGGCGCTCGAGCTGATCGCCCGCGACGGCGCCGAGACGATGTACACCGGCGAGCTCGCCCAGCTGCTGATCCGCGACATGGCCGAGAACGACGGCATCCTCACTGCCGAAGACCTCGCCGCGTACGAGGCCGTCGTACGCCCGGCCCTGACCGTCCGGCAGAACGGGTGGCGTCTCGCGACCAACCCGCCGCCTGCGGTCGGGGGAGTCGCCGTGGCCGCGATGCTCGCGCTGCTGGACGGCGTACCGGCGGACGGCAGCTGGTCGCAGTCCGAGCTGGAGCGGCTGATCGACGTGCAGCACGCCGTACTCGGAGCGCGTCTGGCAGAGCTGGACGCGGAGGACCGGCGGCAGCTGGAGGGGCAGAAGCTGCTCGACCTCGCCGCGTCCGGTGACCTGCGCGCGCTGAGCTCACCTAGTACGGCGACTGTCTCGGTCGTCGACGACCAGGGTGACGCGTGTGCGATCACTGTGTCGTCCGGCTACGGCTCAGGCGTGCTGACTCCCGGCACCGGGATCTGGTTGAACAACGCGCTCGGCGAGCAGGAGCTGCTGCACGGCGGACCGCACAGCCTGGCGCCGGGCACGCGGCTCACGTCGAACATGGCGCCGAGCGTCGCCCGCCGGGACAGCGACGGCGCTGTGCTCGCGATCAGCTCGCCCGGTTCGGACCGGATCCCGACCGCGCTGGCGCAGGTCTACGCGCTCTACACGCACGGCGGGCTGCCGCTCGCGGAGGCGGTCGAGCACCCGCGGCTGCACGTCCGGGTCCGGCAGGACGTGGTGGTCGACTACGAGGACGAGCTGCCGGTGTCCGGCGCGACCGGGCTGCCGACCCGCCCGATGCCGCCGCACTCCATGTACTTCGGCGGCGTCGCGGCCGCCTACTGGGATCCGTCCGACGGCCTCCTCGCGGTCGGCGACCCCCGCCGTACCGGAGCTGTCGCGATCTCCCCGCCACTCTGACCGTGCCGGCAACCCGACTCCGTCGTTAGTAAGGTCAACCCTTCGACAACCTGAACTGGAAGGTCTGCAGCATGCGGGACACGGACCCCGAGCTCTCCGTCGTCGTACCCATGTACGACGAGGAGGAGGTGCTGCCGATCTTCTTCGACCGGATGCATCCGCTACTGGACGGCCTCGGCATCAGCTACGAACTGCTGGTGGTCGACGACGGCAGCCGCGACAAGACCGCGGCGTTGCTGCTCGAGGCCGCCGAGGACTGGCCGCAGCTGCGGGTCGTGCGGCTGCTGCGGAACAGCGGTCACCAGGCGGCCCAGTCGGCGGGGTTCCGGCGGGCGCGGGGCCGGTACGTGGTGACGATCGATGCCGATCTGCAGGACCCGCCCGAGGTGATCGCGGATTTCCTCAAGGCGGCCCGCGACGAGGACGTCGATGTCGTGTACGGCGTCCGCGCGGACCGGTCGAGCGATTCGTGGCCGAAGCGAACCAGTGCCCGGCTCTACTACCGGCTGATGTGCCGGTTGGTGGGCAAGGACATCCCGTTCGACGCGGCCGACTTCCGGCTCGTCTCGCGGCGTGTCGTCGATGCCGTCAACGCCCTGCCCGAGGACGGCCGGGTGTTCCGGCTGGTGATCCCATGGCTCGGATTCCCCAGCGCCGAGGTGAGGTACGTCCGGGCGGAGCGGGCGGCCGGGACGACGAAGTACAACCTGTCGAAGATGCTGCGGCTGGCCTTCGACAGCGTGACCGCGTTCTCGGCGGCGCCGCTGCGGCTGGCGACCTGGCTGGGGTTGCTCGGTGGCGCGATGTCGGGGCTGTTCGTGGTCGGTGCGTTGATCATCAAGCTGACCGGTCGCAGTATCCCGGGCTGGACCTCGACCGTGCTCGCGGTGAGTGTGATCGGCGCGATCCAGTTGCTGTGTCTGGGCCTGTTGGGTGAGTACGTCGCCCGCCTGTTCCAGTCGAGCCAGCGCCGCCCGCAGTTCCTCGTCGGCTACGACAGCCTCGAAGACCAGGGGCATCCGGAACCCTTGCACCAGAGATGAAGCGGCTGCTCCCGTGGCTGCTGCCGACCCTGGCAGCGGTCCTCGGGCTCGTCGCGATCGACGTACCGCCCGGACCCATCGTCGAGTACGGCGCCTACTTCGTACTGGCGATCGCCCTGCCCGGCACGCTCCTGCTCCGCGCAGCCTGGCGGAGTACGGGCAACTGGGCGGAAGACCTCGGCCTCGGCTCAGTCGTCGGCGCGACCTGGCAGCTGATCGGCTGGGCCGTGTTCACCGCGCTCGGCTGGCAACGCTGGCTGATCGTCTGGCCCGCGCTCGTGCTCATCGCCTTCGCCTCTGTACGGCGGCTGCGCCAGCACTGGCGCATCACGCAGCCGGCGCCGTTACCGGTCCTGTGGACCTGGGGCCTCGCGGTCGCAGCGACCGTCGTACTGGCCGCGGCCACGCTGGGCGTGATGGCGTTTCACCAGTTACCGCCGGCGGGTTCGTCGTACTACCAGGACCTGCTCTACCACCTGTCGATGGTGAACGAGCTGATGCGCGCGGTGCCGCCGGAGCTGCCGCAGGTGGCGGGGGAGCGACTGGAGTACCACTGGTTCGCCAACGCCGACATGGCTGCGGCGGCGGACATCACGCGGCTGACGCCGGCCATCGTTCTGTTCCGGCTGTGGCTGCTGCCGTGGCTGGTGGTCGCCTTGCTGGTGTGTGCGACGTTGGCGCGGACGGTCAGCCGCACCTGGTGGACCGGAGTGCTCGCGGCTGTCGCACTGGCCGCGCCGCAGCTGTACCTGTTCTTCGACACCAGCGTGAACCTGTCGGCGCCACTCAGCTTCCTCAGCCCGTCGCAGACGTTCGGCATGGTCGCATGCGTTGCGACGGCGGTGTTCCTGATCGAGCTGCTGTTCCGCGACGCGCGCGGCGGGCTGTGGGTGGTCGCCTTCGCGGTGGCGGTGCTGGGCGGCGGGTCGAAGCCGACCGTGCTGCCGATCCTTGTCGGGGCCGTGGGGCTGGCCGCTGTCGTCATGCTGGTCCAGTCGCGGCGGCTGCCTGGGCGGGTGGTCGTAGCCGGGCTACTGCTGGTGGCGACCGGGGTCGGGACGATGCTGACGGTGGCGGGGAGCACGAGTGGATCGGGGCTGCAGTTCCTCGCCGTACTGAAGTCGAGTGGGGACTACGTTGCGGCGACCGGGGACCGGACGCCGGCGGGGGAGGGTGGGCTGTTCGTGCCGGCGTTGGCGCACGGCGCGGTGCTCGGGACGCTGGTCCTCTTGTGCATGTTGCTGATCAATCAGGCGACGGCGGTGGTCGGGTTCGGGGTGCTCGGCAGGCTCCGGCGCGAGCCGCTGGCGTGGTTCCTGGTCGGTGGGTTGGTCGCTGGCTGGGCCGGCTACCTGCTGATCGACCATCCGTCGGTGAGCGAGTCGTACTTCATCCACACCGCGATCCCGTTCAGCCTGGCCGCTTCCGGTTGGCTGGCTGCGGTGCTGGCTCGGGCGTATCCGGCGCGGTCCCGCCGGGTCGCGTTGCTCGGCAGTGCAGCGACTGCGGTGGTGCTCGCCGCGATCTACACCGGGGTGCTGTTGCTGGCCGACGCCAAGCCGGACGGACTGTGGGCGGTCGCCAGGCCGCTGGTCGCCGTACTCGTGCTGACTGTCGTGCTGGCCCCCTTCGTACGACGACGCGGTGGCGCGCTGGTCGTCGTACTGACGCTCTTGGCGATCGTGCCGATCAAGTCGTTCGCGCAGAACGCCGTCCATGGGGACACCGAGCGGGCGCAGACGTTCACTTCGCCGCGGTGGTGGGTGTATCCGGACGAGGAGTCGGCGGCGCTGTGGCTGGGGAAGCACTCGGCGCCGACGGATGTGGTGGCCGCGAACACGTGGTGCCGGCCGGCCGGGAAGCAGACGCCCGGGTGTGACGCGCGCGGGTATCTGGTCAGTGGGCTCGCGGGGCGCCGGACGTTGATCGAGGGGTGGGCGTACACGAACCAGGCGATGGCCGAGCAGGGCGTCGGCGGGCGGCGGTACACCGAGCAGCCGTCGCCGTGGCCGGAGCGGGTCGCGCTGACCAACCAGGCGCTCGCGGCGCCGACCCCGGACGTGCTGCGTCGGCTGCGCGAGGAGTACGACGTGCGCTGGCTGTACGCCGACGCCCGCGACGGAGCCGTGTCACCGGCCCTCGACCGGCTCGCGGTGCTGCGACACAGCGTCGGCAAGGTCCGGATCTACGACCTCGGAGAGTGATTACCCCGTAACATCGAGTCGGCGTAGACCGTTACCTCTACGCCGGCCCGCCCGCCCCGCGGCCGCGTACGACGCACTGCTCGGGAGGGCGGCAACATGCGGGCAACGCGACCGGGGCTGGCTATTGTGCTGGCCTCCGGACTCCTCTCGCTCCCCACGATCCAGGGCGCGGCCTACCAGGTGCCTTCGGTGCCTTTCGTTCAAGGGGAGTCGGCTACTGCGGTCATGCCTGGGTCCGGGCTCAAGCAGACGATCACCGTGTCCGGGCAGACCGAGTTGCTTGATGCGACTACCGCGGGACTGCGAGGGACTGGGCCGACGACCTACGCGCCGCCGATTGCGCGTACGACGCCAGCCCAGGACCTCATCGTCAACACCGGCACCTGCGCGTCCACGGGCGGCTGCGGCGACCGCGGCACCGTGTCGATCACGTTCAGCCAGCCGGTGCGCAACCCGGTCCTCCACCTCGCCGGCCTCGGCGGCGCGGTCACCCAGACGGTCAGCGGCAAGCCCACCGCCCAGTCCGAGCTCCACTCGATCCTGAAGCTCACCACCGCCGGCCTCAGCCTCAGCAAGGTCGGCGTGGGCAACAACCTCACCGTCACCAGCGACACGATCACCGCCACCAACCACGACGCCGGGCCGAACTGCATCAACACCAAGACGGTCACCGGCCCCGACGCCTCCGCGACGGCCGCCTGCGGCTCGGTCCGGGTGAACGGCGTCGCCACCAAGCTCACCTTCGACGTCACCGCGTTCTTCACCAAGCACCCGAAGCTCCCCGCCTTCAACGCCTCGTCGTCCGGCGACGCCTTCTCGGTCCTCGCCTCCACCGGCGAAGACTTCGGCGACGCGCCGGCGTCGTACGGATCGGCGTGGTCCGTCCTCAGCGACGTACGACTCGGCAAGGACGCGACCGAGGACAACGCGACCGTCACCAACGCCACCACCGGCCCGGCGACACCCGACCAGGCCGACGACGGCGTCACCTTCAAGCCGCTGCGCACGAACTCCACGTCGTACTCCGCCGAGCTCGCCCTGACCGGCGCCTCCAAGGCTGGCCGCGCCTGCGCCTGGATCGACCTCGACCGCGACGGCGCCTTCGAGCCGGCCGAGCACGCCTGCACCACGTTCGCCTCGGGCCAGAGCGCGGTCACCCTCAACTGGGCCAAGTACGCCCGCCCCACCGCCGGAGCGTCGTACGCCCGGGTCCGCGTCGGCTACAACAACGCCCAGGTCGACAAGCCGACCGGCGCCGCCGACGCCGGTGAGGTCGAGGATCACCCGATCCTGATCGCGCCGCCGCCTCCGCCGATCCTGCTCGACGACACCGCGACCACCCCTTTCAACGCCGGGATCACGGTCAACGTGCTCGGCAACGACAAGCCCGGTGAACCGGGTACGCCGCTCAAGCCCGGCTCGCTGTGTCTCGTCGACGACGGCAAGTGCGTGCAGATGGTCAACGTCGTCGGCCAGGCCAAGTACGTCGCCAAGCCGGACGGCAAGGTCGACATCGAGCCGGTCCCCGGGTTCTTCGGCCCGGCCAAGCCAGTCACCTATCGCGTGGCCGACAGCAACAGCACCACGGCCACCGCGAAGCTCGCGGTGACCGTCGCTCTCCCGGCCCGCCCGGTCGCCACCTCGGACACCGCAACCACCCCGCAGAACGTCAGCCTCACGCTCCGCCCGCTCGGCAACGACCGCGCCGCCCCGGGCGTGACGCTGGTCCTGGGGTCGATCGTGCTCCGCGACCCGGCCGACGCCGCCTTCAAGAAGAAGGTCGTCATCGCGAACGAAGGCCAGTACGTCGTGAAGCCGAGCGGCGGCGTGGACTTCGTGCCGCTGCCGCGCTTCACCGGCGTCGGCACCCAGCTCGGCTACCGGGTCACCGACACCACCAAGCAGACCGCCGAGTCCACGCTGACCGTCACGGTCACGCCGGTCACGCCGATCGCGAACGGCGACTCGGTCTCAACCGCCTTCGACACCGACGTCGTCGTACCCGTGCTGGACAACGACCTGCCCGGATCACCGGACGCGCCGCTGGATCCGGCGAGCCTGCGACTGGTCGACCCGGTCAGCCAGAAGCTGGTCGACAAGGTGAACGTCGCGCGGCAGGGGTCGTACCTGGTCGCCGTCGGCAAGGTGACCGTCCAGCCCGTGCACGGGTTCCAGGGTGTGGGTACGCCGCTGACGTATCAGGTTCTGGACAAGAACGGCACGCCCGCGCGGGCCGATCTCACCGTGTCGGTAGCCGCGCCCGGTCCGCCCGTGGCCAACCCGGACGCGGTCACGACGCGGCAGGGCGGCTCGGTCGTGGTCGCCGTACTGGACAACGACAAGCCGGGGCCGACCGGGTCGGCCCTCGCACCGGACAGCGTCCGGCTGATCCTGCCGACGCGAAGTGAACCGGTCCCCGAGCTGATCGTCGCCGGCCAGGGCAAGTACACCGCGAAGCCGGACGGCAAGATCTTCTTCGACCCGGTCCCGGCGTTCAGCGGCGCGGCCACGCCGGTCACCTACCAGGTTGCCGATGGCAACGGCGCGGTCGGCAAGGCGACTCTCGCGGTCAAGGTGACCAAGGTCCAGCCCGATGCCGCGGACGACAAGGCCAGTACGGCGTACGACGCCAACGTCACTGTGGCCGTGCTGACGAACGACAGCGCCGGCGACCCGGCCGTGCCGCTGGTCCCGAGCAGCGTGCGGGTGCTCGACCCGAAGACCCACGAGCCGAAGACCACGGTCGTCGTCGACGGCGAGGCGTCGTACACGGTGCAACCGGATGGCAAGATCGAGGTCGACCCGCTGGCGTCGTACACCGGGGTCGCGGCGCCGATCAGCTACCACGTGTCCGATGTGAACGGCACCCTCGCGACCGCGACGCTGACCGTCACCATCGCGAAGCCGCCGGCGCCGACGGCCAAGCCCGACACCGGCACCAGCAAGCAGAACGTGCGGATCCTCCTCGACCCGCTCGCCAACGACACCGCCGGCGAGGGCACCGGCCTGGACCCGCTCAGCCTGGTGCTGATCGACCCCGCCGACGGGTCGATGAAGAAGCTCGTCAAGATCCCGGGCCAGGGCAGCTACCAGGTCAACCCCGAGGGCACGGTCATCTTCGACCCACTGCCAGGCTTCACCGGTACGGCGGCGCCGTTGACCTACCGGGTGTCGGACTGGTTCGACCAGGCCACCCGGTCGACCATCACGGTGACGATCACCCCGATCACGCCGGCGGCGGTCGACGACACCGCGAAGACGCCGTACGAGAAGACCGTCGCGGTCAAGGTGCTGGTGAACGACAAGGCGGGGGACAAGTCGGCGCCACTGGTGCCGGGCAGCCTGCTGCTGACCGACCCGGCCGATGGGGTGCTGAAAGCAACGGTCAGCATCCCGAACGAGGGTGCCTACACGGCGGCCGGGGGAGTGGTGACCTTCGATCCGGGAGCGACGTTCCGCGGCCCGGGTACGCAACTGATCTACCAAGTGGCCGACAGCAACGGCACGTTGACGACGGCCAAGCTGTGGATCACCGTCGGGCTGCCGCCGACCGCGGTCGCCGACACCGCCTCCACGCTGCAGGACGTCGCGGTCACCGTGAACCTGCTGGCCAACGACAGCCCGGGCACCGACGCCAAGCTCGACCCGTCGTCGGTCGGCCTGCTCGACCCGGCGGCCCGGACGACGGGCTACGTGAAGAAGGTGACCGTCGCGGGCCAGGGGACGTACACGGTTCAGCCGAGCGGAGCGGTCGTCTTCGATCCGCTGCCGGCGTTCCGCGGTCGGGCGCTGGCGATCAACTACCGCATCGCCGACACGGACCAGAACATCGCCGCGTCGACGTTGACGATGACGGTCACGCCGGTCTGGCCGGTCACCGTGGACGACTCGGCGATCACGCCGTACAACCAGCCGATCACGGTCAATGTGCTGGCCAACGACAAGGCCGGCGACCCGTCCGCGCCGCTGGTCCGGTCCAGCCTGGTGCTGAAGAACCCGGCCGGCGGCTACGGCAAGACTGTCACGCAAGCGGGTGAGGGCACGTACGCCGCGGCCGACGACGGCTCGATCACGTTCACGCCGGTCAAGGACTACCAGGGTGTGACTACGCCGACGACGTACCGGATTACTGACGACAACGGGACGCATGCCGAAGGGCTGCTGTTCCTGCCGGTCGGCAAGGGACCGCAGGCGGCGCTCGACGCGATCACGACCAAGCAGAATGTCACCGTGGCGGCCGACCCGCTGGCCAACGACGAGCCCGGCACCAACGCGCAGCTCGAGAAGACCTCGGTCGAGGTGTACGGCGTGACGGCGAAGAGTTGGGGGCGGAAGGCGACGATCCCGGGTCAAGGCGCGTTCCTGGTGAACGAGGTGACCGGGCAGATCACGTTCGACCCGGTGCCGACGTACAAGGGTGTTGTCTCGATTGCCTATCGGGTGACGGACGCCAGCCGGAACACCGCTGCTTCGACGGTCGCGGTGACGGTCCAGCCGATCGTGCCGGTGGCGGCCGTGCGGGATCCGGCGGACGGGAAGGACAAGAAGGCGGTGACCGTTCCGGACGAGGGTGGTTTCGTGGCCGGCGCGGACGGCACGCTCACCTTCACCCCGGCCAAGGACTTCATCGGTACGACGCGAACCGTCGCCTACCGGGTCACCGACGCGAACGGCACCTCCAGCGCCGCCCTGCTCGAGGTCACCGTCGCCGCACCGATCCTCGCGAAGGCGACGACCGACACCGCGACCGGCACGCCGGGCAGCCCGGTCGCGGTCAACCCGCTGCTCAACGACAGCGGCGCGGCCGACCCGAGCACGGTCTGCCTACGGACTGGGTCGGCGACCTGCGTGAAGCGGGCGACCGACGAGTCGGGCACGTGGACCGTCGCCGACGACGGAACCATCAGGCTGACTCCGACGGCCGGGTTCACCGGCAACGCGAAGACGACGTACGAGCAGACCGACTCCAGCGGCGGCACCGTCAGCGCTCCGGTCAAGTTCACCGTCGGCGCCCCGGCGGCCGCGGGCGTCCGATCCGTCAACCGCGCCGTGATCCCGGCGACGGGCGGCCCACCGCCGATGCTGCTGACCCTCGGCGCGCTCCTGACGGCACTGGGTACGACGCTCGCCGTACTCTCCCGACGCTCCCGCTAGAGGTCCTGCACCAGCATGATCTCGTCGCGATACTCACCTGGTGCGACGCGGACCGCGCGCGGGTGGCGGCCGACGACCCGGTAGCTGAGCGGCTCGTAGAACTTCTCCAACCCCAGGCCGTCGCGGATCGTGAGCTGCAACTGCTCGAGCCCGAGGTCGACCGCCGTACCGCGCAACCCCTCCATCAGCATCCGGCCCGCGCCGCCGCCCTGGTGCTCCGGGTGGACCATCACCCTCAGCACGGTCCGCCAGTGTGCCTGCAACGCACTGCCCCGGCTCACGAGCAGGCCCATCCCGACGTACCGGTCACCGCTGTGCAGCACCCCGAGCACATCCACCCCGTCCGCGACCCGCCCCAGCGCCGCGTCCAGCGTCTCAGCCACCAGCCCCACCGGAGCCGGCGCCGTGAACCCCACCGCCCCACCCGCATCCGTCGCCGCCACCCACGTATCCAGCAGATCCGCCCGCAACCCCGCATCCAGAACCGCATCCGCCTCCACCATCAGGTACTTCACAACACCTCCACCTGCGACTGAGTTGCAGATAGTCTACGAGTCGAGTTCGTGGAGGGTCGGGATGGTGGTGAGTTTGTCGGGGTTGCGGATCAGGTAGAGGCCGGTGATGTGGTCGTCGGTGCTTTCCAGGAAGGCGACCGTGTCGGGCTCGTCGTCGTAGTACGCGATGAAGGCGAGCTCGCCGTTCAGTGGGGCGATCCGGATCTGGAAGTCCGGGTTCTCCGCGATCACCGCGAACATCCAGCGGGCGATCTTGTCCGGGCCATGGATCGGGCGCAGCGCCGCCTTCTTCTTGCCGCCGCCGTCGCTGATCAGGACCGCGTCGGGCGCCAGCAGCGACACCACCTGGTCGAAGTCGCCCGACCCGGCGGCCGCCATGAACCGCATGGTCAGCTCGTTGTGCCGTTCCTTGTCCACCTGGTGCCGCGGCTGCCGCGCATGCACGTGCCCGCGCGCCCGGTGCGCCAACTGCCGTACGGCGGCCTCCGACCGCCCGAGCGTGTCCGCGATCTCGTCGTACGGGAGGTCGAACACCTCGCGCAGTACAAAGGTCGCCCGTTCCAGCGGCGACAAGGTCTCGAGTACGACGAGCATCGCCATGCTGACCGAGTCCGCCATCTCCACGGCCACGGCCGGGTCGTCGTCGGAGTTGATCGGCTCCGGCAGCCACGGGCCGACGTACTCCTCCCGGCGCGCCTTCTGCTGGCGCAACCGGTTGAGCGCCAGCCGCGTGGTGATCCGGATCAGGTACGCGCGGGTGTCCCGCACCTCGTCGTGGTCGACGCCCGTCCACCGCAGCCACGTCTCCTGCACGACGTCCTCGGCGTCGGTGACACTGCCGACCACCCGGTACGCCGCACCGACCAGCACCGCCCGGTGTTCGTCGAACTCCCGCGCCAGCTCCTCCTCGGTCACGCCGGCCTCAGCTCGCACAGCTCCTTGAAGCCCTGGCTGGTCAGGCCCAGCGCGGCGTTCGTCCGGGAGCGGTAGTTCTCCAGCGACACCCAGGCGGTGAGCTCGACCAGCTGCTCGTCGGTCAGGTCCTGGCGCAGCCGCTCGAAGTGCTCGTCGGTGACGGTCGGCGGGGTCGCCGTCATCGCCTCGGTGTAGTCCATCACCGCGCGCTCCAGATCCGTGTAGGCGGCACTGTCCCGCCACCCTGGCACATCGCGCAGCTTCCGCGGGTCGACACCCTGGTGGTGGAACTCCCAGTAGCCGAAGTCCATGCACCAGCTGCAGCCGATCTGCGCCGAGGCCACCATCACCGCGAGCGCCTTCAGGGTCGGGTCGAGCTTGGTCCAGCGGGTGGCCGACCCCTCCATCAGCATCATCGACACCAGCACCCGCTTGTTGTGCATCGCCGCCTGCCCCGGGTCCAGCACCTTCCCGAACTTGCGCCGGCTGCCCCACTCCGCCAGCCGGACAAACCAGGTCCGCCGGTGCCGCAGTTCGATCCGAGCCATCACAGCCTCCTTCAGGTTCGCCGTCCCTCTTGCGGACACGCCCCACCCAGGCCCTTGTGACATGACCTGGCTCACACGCGGTTCTTCCCGGGCAGAGTGGGTAACTGACCTGCGGCGGGCCGGACGATCTTGGATACTCTTCCAAGCTATGGCATACTCATTCATATGAGTGTGAAGGTCGCGGTGGCCGGTGCCAGCGGATATGCGGGGGGTGAGCTGCTTCGGCTGCTGAGTGCGCATCCCGAGGTCGAGGTCGGCGCGCTCACCGCGGGCGGAAACGCCGGGACACCGCTCGGGCAGCACCATCCACACCTCGTGCCCCTGGCCGGGCGTCTCCTGGTCGAGACCACGGCGGAGAACCTCGCCGGTCACGACGTGGTGTTCCTGGCCCTCCCGCACGGACAGTCCGCCGGACTCGCCGAGCAGCTCGGCGAGGACGTCACCGTGATCGACTGCGGCGCGGACTTCCGGCTCACCGAGGCCGAGGTGTGGACCGAGTTCTACGGCGGCGAGCACGCCGGCTCCTGGCCGTACGGTCTCCCGGAGCTCCCAGGTCAGCGAGAAAAGCTTCGCGGCAGCAACCGGGTCGCCGTACCAGGCTGCTACCCGACCGTGTCCACGCTCGCCCTGCTCCCCGCCGTGCAGAACGGTCTCGTCGACCCCGGTCAGTTGGTCGTCGTCGCCGTCAGCGGTACGTCGGGCGCCGGCAAGGCGCCAAAGCCGCATCTGCTCGGCGCCGAGGTGATGGGCTCGGCCTCCGCGTACGGCGTCGGCGGCGTGCACCGCCACACCCCGGAGATCGAGCAGAACCTCACGCCGTACGCCGACCAGCCGGTGAGCGTCTCGTTCACCCCGGTGCTGGTGCCGATGGCACGCGGCATCCTCGCCACCTGCAGCGCGCCGGTTGCCGACGGCACCGACCTCGCGACCCTGCGGCAGGCCTACGAGGACGCGTACGGCGACGAGCCGTTCGTGCACCTGCTGCCCGAGGGGCAGTGGCCGCAGACGCAGGCCACCCTCGGTGCGAACACCGTGCAACTGCAGGTCACCCTTGACCAGCGCACCGGCCGCGCCGTCGTCGTGGCCGCGATGGACAACCTCACCAAGGGCACCGCCGGCGGAGCCGTGCAGTGCATGAACCTGGCCACCGGGCTCGACGAGACCCTGGCCCTTCCCCTCGTAGGAGTCGCACCGTGACCGTCGCAGTCACCCCGGACACCCAAGTCGATCGGAGCGCCGGGGTCACCGCGCCGGCCGGCTTCCGTGCGGCCGGGGTGATCGCCGGGATCAAGCCGGCGGGCACGCCGGACCTCACCGTCGTCGTCAACGACGGCCCGCACGACGTCGCGGCCGGCGTCTTCACCACCAACAAGGTGAAGGCGGCGCCGGTCCTGTGGTCCCAGCAGGTCCTGACCGCCGGCAAGCTGAAGGCCGTCGTGCTGAACTCCGGCGGCGCCAACGCGTGCACCGGCCCGGAGGGTTTTCAGGACACCCACAAGACCGCCGAGAAGCTGGCCGAGGTGCTCGGCGTCGGCGCGGCCGAGATCGGCGTCTGCTCGACCGGCCTGATCGGCGAGCGGCTCCCGATGCACAAACTCCTCCCGGGCATCGACGCGGCGGTGAAAGCTCTGGGCTCGGAGCCGGAGCACGGCCTGGCCGCGGCGACCGCGGTCATGACGACCGACAACGTGCCGAAACAGGGTGCGCTCGAGCACCCGGACGGCTGGAGCATCGGCGGGTTCGCGAAGGGCGCCGGGATGTGCGCGCCGAACATGGCGACGATGCTCAGTGTCATCACGACCGACGCCGTACTGGACCAGCCGCACCTCGACCACGCGCTGCGGAACGCGGTCGGCAAGACCTTCAACCGGCTCGACGTCGACGGCGGCACCTCGACCAACGACACCGTGCTCCTGCTCAGCTCGGGCGCGTCCGGCAAGACCGTCACCCCGGAGGCCTTCGAGGCCGCGCTGACCGTCTTGGCTGCTGACCTGGTGAAGCAGTTGCAGGCCGACGCCGAGGGCGTCACCAAGCACGTCAGCATCACGGTCCAGGGCGCGGCCACCGAGGCGGAAGCGGTCGCGGCCGCCAAGATCGTTGCTGAGGACAATCTCTGCAAGACCGCCTTCTTCGCCTCCGACCCGAACTGGGGCCGGATCGCGATGGCGGTCGGCAACGCGCCCACCGCCTTCGACCCGCAGCTGCTCGACATCACGCTGAACGGCGCGCCGATCTGCATCGCCGGCGGCAAGGGCGTCGACCGCTCCGAGGCCGACCTGAGCGGTCCCGAGATCGACGTGGTGATCGACCTGCACGCCGGCCCGGCCGCCGCGACGGTCCTCACCACCGACCTGTCGCACGCGTACGTCGAAGAGAACTCGGCGTACAGCTCATGACCACATCGCATGCGGACGCGGTCGAGAAGGCTGCCGTCCTGACCGAGGCGTTGCCTTGGCTGAAGCAGTTCCACGGCAAGACAGTCGTGGTCAAGTACGGCGGCAACGCGATGGTCGACGACAAGCTCAAGCGGGCGTTCGCCGAGGACATCGTGTTCCTCCGGTACGCCGGGGTCCGGGTCGTCGTCGTCCACGGCGGCGGACCGCAGATCAGCGACATGCTCGGCCGGCTCGGCATCGACAGCGAGTTCCGCGGCGGCCTGCGGGTCACCACGCCGGAGGCGATGGACGTCGTCGGCATGGTCCTGGTCGGCAAGGTCGGCCGCGAGCTGGTCGGCCTGCTGAACGCCCACGGCCCGTTCGCGGTCGGCATGTCGGGCGAGGATGCCGGCTTGTTCACGGCAGAGCGCCGTACGGCGATCGTCGACGGCGAGTCCGTGGACATCGGGCTCGTCGGCGACGTGGTCGACGTCCGGCCGGAAGCCGTCATCGACCTGATCGACGCCGGCCGGATCCCGGTGGTGTCGACGATCGCGCCGGACGAGGACGGCCAGGCGCACAACGTGAACGCCGACACCGCGGCCGCCGCGCTGGCGTCCGCGCTCGGCGCCGAGAAGCTGGTCGTGCTGACCGACGTGGCCGGGCTCTACCGGAACTGGCCGGACAGCGACGAGATCATCACCCAGATCACCACGGCCGAGCTGGCCGAGCTGCTGCCGTCGCTGGCCTCCGGGATGGTGCCGAAGATGGAGGCCTGCCTGCGCGCGGTCGAGTCGGGCGTCTCCCGGGCGACCGTCATCGACGGCCGGGTGCCGCACTCACTGCTGCTGGAGATCTTCACCGACGCCGGAAGTGGAACCCAGGTGATCCCCTCATGACCGAACTGCTCACCGTCGACGGCACGCAATCCGCGCTGACTTCTCGCTACTCCGACGCGTTGATGAACACGTTCGGTGCGCCGAAGCGGGTGCTCGTCCGTGGCGAGGGCGCGTACCTGTGGGATGCCGACGGCAACAAGTACCTCGACCTGCTCGGCGGGCTCGCGGTGAACTGCCTCGGCCACGCGCACCCGTTCGTGGTGTCCGCGGTGACCTCGCAGCTCGCCACCCTCGGCCACGTCTCGAACTTCTTCGCCTCCGCGCCGCAGATCGCGCTGGCCGAGAAGCTGCTCGGCCTGTTCGAGGCGCCGGGCAAGGTGTTCTTCACCAACTCCGGCACCGAGGCGAACGAGGCCGCGTTCAAGATCACCCGGCGGACCGGCCGGACCAAGATCGTCTCCACCGTCGGCGCCTTCCACGGCCGGTCGATGGGCGCCCTCGCGGTGACCTGGAAACCGGCGTACCGGGAGCTGTTCGCGCCGCTGCCCGGCGACGTCGAGTTCGTCCAGTACGGCGACGCCGAAGCGCTGGCCGCGGCCGTCGACGACGAGACGGCGGCTGTCATCCTCGAGCCGATCCAGGGTGAGAACGGCGTCGTCGTACCGCCGGCCGGCTACCTGCAGGCGGCGCGGCGGATCACCTCCGAGCACGGCGCGCTGCTGTGGATCGACGAGATCCAGACCGGCATCGGGCGGACCGGGACCTGGTTCGCGTTCGAGCACGACGGGATCACGCCGGACCTGGTGACCGTGGCCAAGGGTCTGGGCGCCGGCATCCCGATCGGCGCCTGCATCGGCCTGGGCGCGGCCGCGGACCTGCTCCAGCCGGGCAACCACGGTACGACGTTCGGCGGCAACCCGGTCGCCGCGATCGCCGGTCTCGCCGTCCTGACGGTGATCGAACGGGACGGGCTGCTCGCCCAGGTGAATGCCGTCGGCAACCACCTCGCCTCGTCGATCATCGCGCTCGACCACCCGTTGGTCGCCGGGGTGCGCGGCCGCGGCCTGCTGCTCGCGATCGAGCTCACCCAGCCGGTGTCGGACCAGGTGGCGGCTCTGGCGCTGGAGGCCGGGTTCGTGGTGAACAACCCGATCCCGAACGCGTTGCGGCTGGCGCCGCCGTACATCCTGAGCAAGGCTGATGCCGACAGTTTCGTCGCGGCCCTCCCAGGGCTGCTGGACCAGGTGGAGGCCGGATGACGGTCAAGCACTTCCTCCGGGACGACGACCTCTCGCCGGTCGAGCAGGACGAGGTCCTGACGCTGGCGCAGCAGCTCGCGGGGGACCGGTTCGGGCACCAGCCGCTGGCCGGGCCGAAGACGGTCGCGGTGATCTTCGACAAGTCCTCGACCCGGACCCGGATCTCGTTCGCGGTCGGGATCGCCGAACTGGGCGGCGCGCCGCTGATCATCGACGCGCAGACCTCGCAGCTGGGTCGCGGCGAGCCGATCGCGGACACCGCGCGCGTGCTCGACCGGCAGGTCTCGGCGATCGTCTGGCGGACGTTCGCGCAGACCCGGATCGAGGAGATGGCCGCCGCCTCCCGGGTGCCGGTGGTGAACGCGCTGACCGACGAGTTCCACCCGTGCCAGATCCTCGCCGACCTGCTCACGGTGCGGCAGCACAAGGGGTCGACCGCCGGGCTGAAGCTGGTGTACTTCGGGGACGGCGCGAACAACATGGCGCACTCGTACCTGCTCGGTGGCGTGACCGCCGGAATGCACGTGGTCGTCGGGTCGCCCGCGGAGTACCAGCCGGATCCTGCGATCCTCGCCCGCGCAGCCGAGATCGCGGCGACGACCGGGGGATCGGCGGCCTGGACCGCGGACCCGTTGGAGGCTGTCGACGGCGCGGACGTCGTTGCGACCGACACCTGGGTGTCGATGGGCCAGGAGGCCGAGGCGATCGAGCGGGAGGCGCCGTTCGTCCCGTATGCGGTGACCGAGCAGCTGATGTCGAAGGCCGGCGCCGATGCGATCGTGTTGCACTGCCTGCCCGCCTATCGTGGCAAGGAGATCGACGCGGCCGTGATCGACGGGCCGCAGTCGGTCGTCTGGGACGAGGCAGAGAACCGGCTGCACGCGCAGAAGGCGCTGCTGTCGTGGCTGCTGGCGAGGAGTTTCGAGGCATGAGTGTCGCCGTACCGACGACCAAGACCGCACGGCAGCAGCGGATCGTGGATTTGCTCGGGCGGCAACCGGTGCGGTCGCAGACCGAGCTCGCCGAATTGCTGGCGTCGTCCGGGCTGGTCGTTGGTCAGGCGACCCTGTCCCGGGACCTGGTCGAGATCGGTGCGGTGAAGGTCCGCGACTCGAGTGGTCAGCTGGTGTACGCCGTACCGGGTGAAGGCGGCGACCGTACGCCGCGAGCCGGTGAGGCAGCCGCCTTCGAGGCCCGGCTGGCGCGGGTCGCGTCCGAGCTGCTGGTGTCGGCTGAAGGCAGTGCCAACCTGGTCATCCTGCGAACCCCGCCGGGTGCGGCCCAGTACTTCGCGTCGGCGATCGACCACGTGGGGCTGGACGACGTGCTCGGCACAATCGCCGGCGACGACACCGTCATGGTCGTCTCCCGCAACCCCACTGGCGGCCCCGCGCTCGCCACCCGCTTCCTGTCCCTCGCCGCCCGCGAACCCAAGTAAGGAACTGAGAGTTGAGTACCGGAGAAAGTGCAGCCCTGTGGGGTGGACGGTTTGCGGGTGGGCCGGCGGATGCGCTGGCCGCGCTGAGTAAGTCGACCCAGTTCGACTGGCGGCTGGCGCCGTACGACATCGCCGGGTCGAAGGCGCACGCGAAGGTGCTGCACCGAGCGGGCCTGCTGACCGACGAGGACCTGTCGGCGATGCTGGCCGGGCTGGACGGGCTGCTGGACGACGTACTGGCCGGCAAGTTCCTGCCCGCCGAGGACGACGAGGACGTGCACACGGCGCTGGAGCGCGGTCTGCTCGAGCGGCTCGGTGCTGAGCTCGGCGGACGGCTGCGTGCCGGGCGGTCCCGCAACGACCAGGTCGCGACGCTGTTCAAGGGCTACCTGCGCGAGCACGGGCGCATCATCGGACGGCTCCTGCTGGACCAGGTGACCACGCTGGCCGAGCAGGCCGAGAAGCACCTCGGTGTCGCGATGCCCGGCCGTACCCACCTGCAGCACGCGCAGCCCGTCCTGCTGTCGCACCACCTGCTTGCGCACGCCTGGCCGCTGATCCGCGACCTCGACCGGCTCGCCGACTGGGACGCCCGCGTCGCCGCGGACTCGCCGTACGGATCGGGTGCACTGGCGGGCAGCTCGCTCGGACTGGATCCGCAGTACGTCGCCGTGGAGCTGGGCTTCAGCAACTCGTCGGCGAACTCGATCGACGGCACCGCGTCGCGTGACTTCGTCGCGGAGTTCGCGTTCGTCACCGCGCAGATCGGCGTCGACCTGTCCCGGCAGGCCGAGGAGGTGATCATCTGGGCGACCAAGGAGTTCGGCTTCGTCGAGCTGGACGACGCGTTCTCGACCGGGTCGAGCATCATGCCGCAGAAGAAGAACCCGGACATCGCCGAGTTGGCCCGCGGCAAGGCCGGGCGGCTGATCGGCAACCTGAGCGGCCTGCTGGCGACGCTGAAGGCGCAGCCGCTGGCGTACAACCGGGACCTGCAGGAGGACAAGGAGCCGGTCTTCGACTCCATCGACACCCTCGAGGTGCTGCTGCCCGCGTTCACCGGGATGATCCGGACGCTGCGGTTCAACGTCGACCGGTTGGAGGAGCTGGCGCCGCAGGGCTTCTCGCTGGCGACCGACATCGCCGAGTGGCTGGTCCGGCAGAAGGTGCCGTTCCGGGTCGCCCACGAGCTGGCGGGCGCGTGCGTGCAGGAGTGCGAGAAGCGCGGCATCGAGCTCTGGGACCTGACCGACGCGGACTTGGCTGCCATCTCGCCGTCGCTGACGCCGGACGTGCGCTCGGTGCTGACGGTGGAAGGCTCGCTGGCGTCCCGCAACACCCGCGGGGGCACGGCGAAGGAGCAGGTCGCCGAGCAGCTGGACGAGCTCCGGCGTCGAGCCGCCGCGCACGCCTCCCGCCTCGACTGACGGGGCTGTCCGCGGCTTCATCTAAGGTGCTGCGCATGCCCGTACGCCGTTCGCTGCTCGCGGATCCCGTCCTCGACGTGGCCCCGAGGCTGCTCGGCATGGTCCTGCGCAGCACCACCGACGAAGGCACCGTCGCCGTACGCCTGACCGAGGTCGAGGCGTACGACGGCCCGAACGACCCGGGCTCGCACGCGTACCGCGGCCAGACACCCCGCAACACGGTGATGTTCGGCCCACCCGGGTTCCTGTACGTGTACTTCACCTACGGCATGCACTTCTGCATGAACGTCAGCGCCGGCCCGGACGGACAGCCCTCGGCCATCCTGCTCAGGGCCGGCGAGATCGTCGAAGGCGCCGACCTGGCCCGCGCCCGTCGCCTGACTGGTGCTCCGAACGGTGTGCTCCCCGGCGCGGTGCGGAAGCGGGCGAACGGGAATCCGGACCGCGACCTAGCCCGCGGTCCGGCCCGGATGTGCGTTGCCCTCGGCATCGGCCGGGACGACAACGGCGCCGACCTGCTGTCGAAGTCCTCGCACGTCCAGCTGCTGCCCGGCCCGGGCTTCGACGGAGAACCGTCCACCGGGCCGCGCGTCGGCCTGCGCGAGGCCGCCGACTGGCCGTGGCGCTTCTGGATCCCGGACGACCCGACGGTCTCGCCGTACCGCCCGCACGTCCCGAAACGCCGCGGCTAGCGGTTCGCGAGCGCCAGGACGTGGTCGAGCTGCGGCAGCCCGTGCTCGACCTCCGGGTCCGGGAACAGGCCGATGTGGTGCACGCCGGCTGCCTCCAGCGCCTCGATGTGCGCCGCCGCGTCGTCCAGCGTCCCGACTGCGCCGATCTCGGTCCACCAGTCGACCGGCATCCCGACCAGGCCGTCCGCTCCGCTCTCGTCGTACAACTTCTTCATGTCGTCGAAGAACGGCAGCGCAGTCAGGCCCGGGTGCTTGTCGTCGATGCGTACGGCGAGCCACGGTGCGGTCCACTCGTACGCCGTCTTGCGGTCCTCGCGCACGCAGAACGCGCTGAACACCGCGACCACGAAGCCCTCGGGCGATCCGGCGTACTCCAGTGACTGCCGGACGTACGACGGAGTCGCAGGCTCGGCCAGGACGAGGCCGCCACCGACACGGCCGGCCAGCGCCATCGACTTGGGGCCCATGACACCGAGCAGGATCGGCGGAACCTCGGCCGGCGGCGCATCCAGCTTCACGTCCGTCAGGTGGACCGTCTTGCCCTCGAACGTGACGTTCTCACCCGCGAGCAGCCGGGTGACGGCCGTGGTGACCTCCTCGAGCGCGGTCAGCGGCGACTTCGGCCGGACGCCCATCTGGCCCATCCACTCCTGCACGCCATGGCCGATACCGGGCAGGAAGCGGCCAGGCCCGAGCGCGTCCAGAGTGGCGAACTCCATCGCGGTGACGGCCGCCGTCCTGGCCACGGCCGGCACGATGCCGAGGCCGACGGTGAGCCGCTCGGTCGAGGTGAGCGCGGCGGACACCAGCGACGGCCCGGCGGTGAAGAAGCAGTCCTCGATGATCCACAACTCGTCCGCGCCACCCTGGTCCAGGCGACGGGCGACGTCGGTCACCAGGGCGGCGGGGTAGGTCCGCGGGAAGCACATCCCGATCTGTGTCATGCGAAGAACCGTAGACGGCTCCGCGGACATTTCTCCGTCCCCACCCCACCGACCCCGGTCAGGCACTCCTCAAAGGACTTCTGGCAGTTAGGTAAAGGTCTTCCCAGCCCGTGGGGCGGCGGGCGTAGCGGCCCCGCCTCCGGGTAGGTTTCGGACTATGGCCCGTCCGCACTACGCGTCCCGTCTCGAGGACTGGTTCAACATCGGGGTGCAGGCGATCCTGCGGCGTCGCGGCTGGCGAGAGCGGATCATCCCGCACGTCGGTTACGGCACCACCCAGTTCGTCCGCGTGCTGGCCCGCGTCGTACTCAGCCGGGACCCGCGCAACCAGCCCCGGTTCGACGAGGACCAGGTGGTGCGTGGCTGGCGGGTGTTCGTGACGGCGCCGGCGACCAAGGTGACCGTGACGGTGACCGTCAGCGGGCAGACGTTCGAGGCGATGACCGACCGCGGCGGCTTCGTCGACCTGACCGTGCCGGTAGTGCTGCCGCCGGGCTGGCACGAGATCAACCTGGGGGTCCACGGGGAGCGGGAGGCCCGGGCCCGGGTGTACGTGCCCGACCCGGACGCCACGCTCGGTCTGGTCAGCGACATCGACGACACCGTGATGCTGACGATGCTGCCGCGTCCGCTGATCGCCGCCTGGAACACGTTCGTCCGGGACGAGCAGGCGCGGCGCGTCGTACCGGGGATGGCGGAGATGTACGCCGAGCTGCTGGCGGACCACCCGGGTGCGCCGATCTTCTACCTGTCCACGGGGGCCTGGAACACGGCGCCCACGCTGACCCGCTTTCTGGCGCGGCACGGGTACCCCGCCGGGCCGCTGCTGCTCACCGACTGGGGACCGACCAACACCGGCTGGTTCCGCAGCGGGCAGGAGCACAAGCGCTCCGCCCTCCGTCGGCTGGCAGCGGAGTTCCCGAACGTCCGCTGGGTCCTGATCGGCGACGACGGCCAGCACGACCCCCAGTTGTACGGCGACTTCGCGCAGACCCACCCGGAGCACGTGCGGGCGATCGGCATCCGCCAGCTCACGCCGGCCGAGCAGGTCCTGTCGCACGGTCTCCCGGTCCCCAACCCGGACCCGGGCGCCCACGACCCGCACCGGCCCAACGCTGCCACGGTGCACGCGCCGGACGGACATGCGCTGCGGCCGCAGCTCCAGGCTGTCCTGACCCGCCCCGACCCGACGTAGCCGCCATACAGGACACTTGTAGTCGACCGACGTACTCGAGGAGAGACAAGTGACCGACAGCGGGACCGCACGCCGCACCCAGGTGCTCGACGACCTGGAGAGCCGCGGCCTGATCGCGCATTCGACCGATCCCGACGCCCTGCGGGCCGCAATGGCGGCCGGACCGATCACCTCGTACGTCGGCTTCGACCCCACCGCGCCCAGCCTGCACATGGGGAACCTGCTGCAGCTGCTGACGCTGCGCCGCCTCCAGTTGGCCGGCCACAACCCGATCGGGCTCGTCGGTGGCGCCACTGGCCTGATCGGCGACCCGAAGGAGAGCTCCGAGCGGGTGCTGAACCCGAAGGACGTCGTCCAGCAGTGGGTCGAGAAGGTCCGCAGCCAGGTGGAGAAGTTCATCGACTTCGACAAGGCGCTGCCGAACCCGGGGCGGATCGTCAACAACTACGACTGGACCAAGGACCTCAACACGCTCGACTTTCTGCGTGACATCGGCAAGCACTTCCCGGTGAACCGGATGCTCGGGCGTGAGGTCGTGAAGGCCCGGCTGGAGCAGGGGATCAGCTACACGGAGTTCAGCTACGTACTGCTGCAGTCACTGGACTACCTGGAGCTGTACCGCCGCCACAACTGCACGCTGCAGACCGGCGGGAGCGACCAGTGGGGCAACCTCACCGCCGGCGCTGAGCTCATCCGCCGTACTGAGGGTGGCAAGGCGCATGCACTGGCCACGCCACTCGTGACCAAGGCAGACGGCACCAAGTTCGGTAAGACGGAGTCCGGGACCGTGTGGCTGGACCGGGAGCTGACGTCGCCGTACGCGTTCTACCAGTTCTGGTTCAACACGGATGACCGGGACGTGATGCAGCTGGTGCGGTTCTACACGTTCCGGACGCCGGAGGAGATCGCCGTACTTGAGCAGGCGACCGCTGAGCGACCACATGCGCGTGAGGCCCAGCGACTGCTCGCTGAGGACCTCACCACCCTCGTGCACGGCTCGGAGGAGACCAGGAGAGTGCAGGAGGCGTCGAAGGCGCTCTTCGGCCAGGGGGAGCTCGCCTCCCTCGACGGATCCACACTGGTCGCCGCACTCCGCGAAGCACCCCACGTCGAGCTAGGCGCCGGCGAACCGATGCCGACGTACGGCGACCTGCTCGTGAAGTCCGGCCTGGTCGCCAGCAAGTCGGCCGCGCGCCGGACGGTGGCCGAGGGCGGTGGCTACCTCAACAACGAGAAGGTGAAGGACGCCGAGTACGTGCCGGGCTCCGACGACCTGCTGCCGGGTGGCGTGCTGGTGCTGCGGCGTGGAAAGCGTTCGTTTGCAGGGGTTCTGGCGTCGTCGGCGGACCGCTGACGGGCCGGCTCCACTCCCACAATCTGGATGCCGAGAGCAAATTACAACCGTGTGATCCTGCCCACCGGGAACCGATTTGACCGGCCACCTCGAAGCCACGTAATGTTCTTCTTGTTGGAGCGAGGCGCAGGACGCGAAAGCGGCCGGTCGCTCCGAACCCCCCAAGGCTAGCTGAGCCGAACCGCGTCGTCTGACTCGGGCCGGAGGCTAAGACGCGGGTGGAGGGCCAGAAAAATCGGGTCTTGACTCGGTGGATCTGATCCGGTAGAGTAACGCAGGTTGCCCCGGAGTCCTGGCTGAAAGGCCAAGACGCGGTGTGCGTCCGATTCTTGAGAACTCAACAGCGTGCCGAAAGTCAATGCCGAAAGATGCATTAACCCCGTTCACAGGCATTGGGCGATTTTC
>NZ_JBITHV010000013.1:0-320142 GCF_044458365.1 Kribbella sp. NPDC050470
CCCAAACCGAGATCGAAACCGACGACCTACCCGCACTCACCGCCTAACCTCACCCCAGGATCACGCAGCACTACACCACTTCCAGGGGCTTGACCGGAACGGCTCGTCCGCCGTACACCACCATGCCTCGTCACCAGCGATGTGGAGCAGTTACTCCGGGACAAGCTTGCCAGCAGGCTCTTCGAAGATGTTGCGCTGCGGATTCGCTCATAGGCCCGAGTCCACCCGTCAGTCTCCTCGTCCAGCGACGAGTTGAAGTGTCTGAGCTCGTCTTCAAAGAGCGGCTCGACCAACTCGAAACCCTGACGGCGCACGACTTGTGCCTTGAGCCACGGAAAGTCGGCGGAGGTCACGTGAAGCTCTGCGACGACCTCCCCGCCGTGCAACAACTGCCAGACATCGTCACTTTCGTAACGTACAAGGCGCCACCGAGTTCTGCTCGCAGATCAGTGTGAGCGCCCTTCGCCCTCGGCGGCATGAGAGTGCGACTGAGGTTTCCGGAGGCTGCCAACTACTTGACCACGTTGAGGGCGCGAGAGCCGAGCAACGGAGGCCATCACCATGGCGCATCGGTAGGGTACGCAGGTGACCGATCGTGTGATCGTTGACGAGGACGGAGTCTGGCTGACCGATTCCGGTAGGAGGTTTGGCTACCCCTGGTCGGAGGTGACGGGGGCGGGCATCTCCGTGTTGCTGCTGCCGCCGGACGCCAAGCGCCTCATCACGGTGGAGGTCGACCATGTCAGTGGCGATTTCCTGTCGATCACCGACGGGGTCGAGGGATTCAAGGAAGCGGTTGAGGCTCTCGTGGCGCGGAGCGGAGGCGAGCCGCCAAACCTGGCGACACTTTCCCCGGAGGACACTGTCAGCATCGCGTTAGTCGGCGAATCTCCCTCGGCGTAGGCATGTATCGCCAGTTTGACGGCGCACGAGCATCGCTACTGGCAACATCCTCAATTCGGCAGTTCCGAGCTTTCACTCTTCGCGGCAGATCCGGAAGTCATCGTGGTTCTACTGCTGCTGACGCCAGAGCAGGGTGCGCGCCTCCTTTGTCCGAGCTTGTCCAGCCCGATTCGTGCCCAGTCACGTATGGATTCGTCTTGACTGGCGAGGGCCTCGCTCAACACGGGGAGAGTCTCGGGAGAGCGTGCCTCGCCGATCAACTCCAGGAGCCAGCAGCGCAATCCATGGTCTTCCTCGCGTGAGTAGGCCGTGACCAGGTCGGCGACGTGTTCGGGCGCGACCTGCTTCACGAGCCCGAACCCGTCTTCCCGGATCTGAGGATTGTGCTTTCGCATCATCCTCATACCTCGTGTGAACTGGTCGACCACAGCACGACTCTACGGCCGCCTGCTGCTGGTTGGCGGCTGGCCTACCGGCGTCCGCGCATCGGCATGAGCGCGGATCGCGGCATGAGAGTGCGTTTGCTGCCTAGCGCGGCGTGAAGCGCAGCATGGCATGCGCTCGCTGACGCAGGTCGTTCTCGGTTTCGACTGAGGGTACTTGCCCACTGCCAACCTGGACGTCGTGTTGACGGCCGACGAGGCCGGATGGCCGGACCTCGACACCAGCTCTCTCGGCGAGGGCAAGAACCGTGATGACGAACCCGTCCATCATGGCGCGGAGAATCTGGTGGTTCGAGGTTCCACGGTAGGTGAGGAGCGCCGCGGCGAACGTGCCGAATTGCTCGACATCGACTTCGCACTCGTCGGCCTCCATTGGCCCCACGCCGGATGCCAACGACAGTTCGTCTTCGAAGAGGCGGACCTGGGCGCGAAACACTCGGGAGACCCCCGATGACGGATTCCACAGCACGATGTCCCGAGCCTGGTAGTACTGGCTCATCCGACCGCCTCTTCGTTCACCCGAATGAGGATAGGTGCATCGCCAGCGTCCTGACCCCCTCGTTCGTAACGAGCTCGGAACGCGGCAGATCAGTGTGTTCGCTGTCGTCCAGTCTCGTAGATGAATCGCCCGGCCCGCTCGCCGGCATCAAGCTCGTCCGCGACTGCCTGGGCCGACTCCCGGTCACAGGAGAGACCGAGCAGGTGCCCGCTGTAGCCCTCGACCAGGCAACCCATCTCAGCGAATGCGATCGCAACCTGACGCAGCGCAGCCTCGTCCGCATCCTCCTGCCAGATCCGAAACGTGTAGTTGCCCCCGTCGACCACGATGGCAGTCGCGACTAGCGCACCCTCACCCGATGCGATGACTGCCACCTCGTCGCCGAAGTTGAGGTCGTAGGCGAACAAGGGCACAGCGCAGATCTGTGCAGTCTCGCCGCCCGGGCTACGACGCGCAAGAAGGCCCTCCCAGATCCGCGGAGCATCCGGCTCAGCCGGCAGCGCGAACCATACGGTCGCGTCGGCCTCCCGAGTCGCAGGAATCGGAACCAGCGCCCCATCCACGGTGTGACAGGTCAACATAGGATGCTCTCGGTATTGATCGGGCATGGCGAAAGCCTAATGGCCCAGGACACTCGCCGGTCCGCTCATGGCCGTGAACGAACTCGCGGACAGCGGCATGAGCGGTCGTTTCAGCCACGAGGTTCGTGGCGGCTGGCCCACTCCTCGATGTCCTTCCAGTACTCCCCAACGGGATCGTTCGCAGGACGAGGTATCGAGATTGCGCGAGAGACCTCATGGCCCGGCGCAAGGTCCCACGCGACGAGGGCCGCGAGGGCCTTGACGATCGACTCGCGTGCCGTGCCGTTGCTTTCGGCTGCCAGAGCATCTACAAGCGCCTGCGTGATCCGGCGAGCCTGGGGTTCTGTGTAGGAGTGGTGCCCCCAGTCGGACAACCCGTCCGTCGCCTCATCGGCGGCCAGGGCGCGCGCTGTGCTGTCAGTCGAACGGAGCCGCTCGGCGCAAGCATCAACGTCGGCGTCGTTGTACATGAAGCGACCCTAGATCCGCCGGACGCCCGACGGACTCAGCACACGCTCATCGGCTAGATCCGAAGGTCCGCACATCGGCAGATCCGTGCGTTGATCCGATACGAGGGCAGACTTCTAGCCTGTCGCACATCAGTTGGCGGAGATGTGTCGCGGATCAGTTGGCGGATCACAGGTGGGCGACCACTACCGTGTCCGCCGTCGAATGCGACACGAGGCGTGTTCGTGCCACCGCGTCCCAGCCGCCTTGCGCCGTACGTCCTGGTATTCCTTGTGGTCCAGCACGCATGCACGCGCCGGTCCGGGGTTCGGACTGGTGCACGATCCGGTGACTACGCCGTGAGGCGGTCCGCTTCGGCCAATAGCAGATCGCCGAAGGGCTGGAAGCCGATACTGCAGGCGTAGACGCCGCTGAAGACTCGGTGGATCGTTCCCCATTCCCAGATGGCGGTGGCATCCACGCCCGTACGAGAAGCCAGTTGCTCAGTCCGCGCCCAGAGGTCGTCGCCGAGATCCGGATTGCAACGCACGATGGTGCCGAGATCGCACGCCGGTTCGGCCCGCAGCCCGGCTGGATCAATGAGCTTGTAGCTGCCGTCACTCGCCTGCAGGGCATTCATCTCGTGGATGTCACCGTGGACCAGAACCGCGGACCGATCGTCGTGGGCAAGGCGACGACGATTCATGCAGTTCAGCGCGTCCGCCACAGTGGCCGGCGAACACGGTCGACCGGCCTGCTCCCAGAGTTCTGGCAGCCGATCGGCGTACTGCTCAGCCAGCTTCGCGCCGGTTGGAAGGTCGATGTCAGGACCGATCGGACGCCACAGGCGAACCGCCACTTCGCATAGCAAGTTGTGGCGGCTCGCCGGGTCGGCCACGACGTCGTACATCGGAGCCCCGAGGCGCTCCAGCAGAAGGGCTTGTCGACCCACGTCTTCGCCCAACAGCTTGGCGCATCCCCGTCCGTTCGCCAGGCGCAACGCCATGGCCTCCTGCCCGACGTCCCGACCTGGCACACCGATCTTGAGGACCGCCGGAGTTCCGTCGACAAGCGTCACGTCGACGACCAGGGCGGCGTGACCGCCCGCGAAGCTGGACCCGATCATCAGAGACCACTCCTGGGCCAGCGAATCGACCATGCCTGGCAGTTCGTCCAGCCAGGATTCGTTTCCGTCGGCTATGACCGTCTTGAGGACCTGGTCAGGAATGTCGAGGCTCACACCGCCAACCTAGCTAAGGCAGCAGAGTGTCTGGCGAGTCATTTACGGGCTCGACCGGTTAGACGGGATCGGTAAATGAGACTGGCTTGCCGGTGGCGTGAGCGTACGCGATCTCCCGGCTCGTGGACTCGCCGATGTACCCGCCGGGGTTGACAACCAGAACTCGGTCAGCCAGGTCAATCTTTCGCAGGTGGAGTGCGCCCAGCGCGGTCTGCTGCTCGTTGGTGATCTTCTCGTCTGTCTCGCGATCCTCGGGGCGGCTGAAGACGCCTGGTGCGACGACGATGACGCCCGCGAAGGTCAGGTCGCGGTTCGCCGCGAGCATCTCTTCCATGAACCGGGTAGAACCGCAGATGCACACAATCTCAGGTCGGTCGGGCACGGCTCAGTCCCTCGGGTCGAACGGCATAACCATCAGTGCGCGTCCTGACGTTACAGATAGATGCACGAGCCAACAGCTTACGCAGCGGGATGGACATCACACGGCTACACCGCGACAGGAGGAAGGCGTTGCCCGTGCTGAGAACGGCACGTGCTCGACGCCGAGGTCCGGGGCATGCCCGTGCCGAGTCGTCGACTGAATCGCGGAGATCGACTCTACGATCAGGCGCGTCCACCAGCACGGCGCGACCGTCCACGGTTCGGGCAGGTGTTGACGACTCCGGTGCGTACCTCTTGGATCATGTGACGACGCTACGACATGGCCGTGGTCGCGGCACGCTGACAGGATGTAGGACCCTGCCTAAGGAGTCGTGCGGGCGGGTTCTGCAACATGGTCGAGGGACCGGCGATGAGCGACGAACACCAGGTTGCGTGGGTCGAGCGCTCAGTGTCAGGTCAGGGGTTTCCACTCGGGCCACGGGCGTGGGCCACGCAGGCCGCGGAGGCAGGCAACTCGCAATGCTGCTTCGGCACGAGCTGCTGGCTCCTCGCTGGCTTGCTGGGCGGCGTAGCAGGTGACGCGCAGCTCACGTGTGTCGCGCAGGATTTCGAATCCGTCCCACTCGAGCACGTCATGTCCGTACGCCGTCGCGAAGGCCTCATATTCCTTGGCATTCATGGTGCCGAACGTGGTCAGCCGAACAGCCGTGCTGACCAGGTCCCACTCCGGTGGGCCGAGTGCGAAGCGTTCAAGGTCGAGGAGAACTGGCCCGTCGGCAGTCACGACGACGTTGCCCGCCCAGGCATCGCCGTGGATCGCGCTCCGCTGCAGGCCGGCTGGGAGATCGTCGAAGGCGTCCTTGAGGCGAGCTAGCTGCTCACGCAACCAGGCTCGGTCATCCTCGCTTAGCGTCGTAGCGCCATCTATGCGTTCAGACAGGCGGACGAACGGCGCGAGCGGCGGAAGCTCGAAGTCCGTCGGCAGTGGGCTGGCGTGCAGTCGTTTCAGCGCAGCGGCGACCTCGGGTGGTGTGCCGTGGCGGTGCTCCGGGAGTTCACGCCAGAAGGTCACCGGCGAGCCGTCGACAACAACTGGCTGGTCGAGATCGGGCAGCGCCTCGACAGCTCGCACATCCACCGAGGCGAGCCAGCGTGCGACGGCGACTTCCTTCTCGGCGGCGCCAACCTGGCCGCGCCGTCCGATGCGCGCCACCAACTCGCCGGGGAGACGGTAGATCGCGTTCTCACCAAGCCGGATTGGTTCGGCGCCAGACGATGACAGGCCAGCCTGGGCGCAGGCCTGCTTGAGCAGAACCTCTGCCGGAGGCACGGTCACGAGGCAACCAGTACGTTGCGGATGTCGTGGCAGAGCTCGGCGACCCGCTCGAACACCGTGGCGCGGCTGGCCAGATCACGAAGGTCATCGGCGGCCCTACGTGAGCGCAGGGACCGCGCGTCTTTGAGCGCCTGCGCACCGATCGCAGCCGCTTCCTGTGGATCGCCGACCGTCATGGCCAGCGACGCGAGCTTGATGCCGCTCATGGCTCGCGACCGCACGTAGGTCTCGGTGTGGCCGGCAACGGCGCTGGCCAGCCTGGACGCTGCTCCCTGTACTCACTATGCGGTACTGATAGGTCCCAGACCTTCTCGAAGGCGGTGGCGCACATCTCAGCCACGTCAGGGTCGGTCGTCGTGGTGTAGGCGGTGAACGTCTTCACCGGCTCTGGCGATCGGGGTGAACACCTCGTAGGCCCAGCGCTGGTAGTCGCTCAGTGGCTCCGAGACGATCTTGACCCTTCTGGCCGTTCGGCCGGCGGCCACGTGCTCGCGGATCTTCTGGCACCACTCCTCGAGCCAGAGGTAGTCGTCCGGTTCTCCGCGCTTCCACTCCGCCATGTACGGCAACTCGGTCTCGGTGCCGTAGGCGTCCCGAGCTTCGAGGTGGACCATGCTGCGCTTGAAGCTGCCGGTCAGCTTGGTCAGATCAGCTTCTGCAATCTCCTGCACGGCTTCCCTACGGCTGCGGGTTGTTGAAGAGCGGGATCATGTAGTCCGGAATTTCCACCAGCGTCTCACCTGCCGGGAGCCATTCGGACGTCGAGGACCTGCTGTTTCAGCGAATAGAGTCGGGGCAGTCGGCTGCTCAGGGGGAACTCATGGATGACGACAGGGCGCTTATTGTCGGGGTGGTTCGGGATTACTTTGAGGGGTGGTTTGAGGGGGATGTCTCGCGGATGGGGCGGGCGTTGCATCGGGATTTGGTGAAGCGGTCGCGGGGCGAGGATCAGGGGGCCAGGCTGTCGTTTGTGACGGCTGAGCAGATGGTTGCCTGGACGGGTGAGGGTGAGGGGGTGGAGGTTGCCAGTGGGCTGGGGGATCGGGCGATCGAGGTTGTTGTGCTCGACGTGAAGCGGGACATCGCTTCGGTGCTTGTGCGGTCTGAGCCGTATCACGAGTACCTTCATCTGGTGCGCACTCGTGAGGGTTGGAAGATTGCTAACGCGCTCTGGTGCACGCCCTGATGCTGATGCTGGTTCAGATGTCCGGGGTGCCTGGTGCTGGGAAGTCGACGATCGCGCGGGCGCTCGCGCGCAGTCGGCAGTTCGCGGTTCTTGATGTCGACGTGGTCAAGTCCGCGTTGCTGGACTCCGGGATCGGCTACGGCGAGGTCGGCCCGCCGAGCTACCGGACCACTCTGGCTCTTGCCGAGGACATGCTCGGCACGACCTGCTCGGTGATCATCGACAGTCCCTGCCAGTACGACGAACTGCTCGACGCCGGCCAGCGTCTGGCCGAGCGACACCAGGCCGCGTACCGGTACATCGAATGCTTCGCCGACGACCTCCCGCTGCTGGATCGCCGGCTCCGGGAGCGGCGGCCCACGCGCAGCCAGCGGCCATCCGTCGGTACGCCGCCGGTCGACGCCCCCGATCAGAGCCGCGACGAAACCCTTGCCTTCCGGGAGGGGCTCGATCGGGCGAAGCGCCCGGAGGCCGGCTACCTGCGCCTGGACACCGCACGGCCGGTCGAGGTTTGCGTCCGGGAAGCGATCGCCTTCCTCGACGGCGGCAGCGCCTGACATCGGACCGCCGGATCCCAGAGGTGCGACGATGAGCGGATTCGGGGAGAGATTTCTGCGGGGCTTGTCGATCCGTGGGCCGCTCGTTCGACCAGTGGGGGCGAGGGCCGAGAGGCGGTCCCGCCGGACGAGGAGAGCACGATGGCGAAGTACATGCTGATCATGCGGGGCACCGATGAGTCGAACGCGGCCATGATGGCCAAGTTCGAGGAGCTGGCGGCCTCGACGTACCGCTACATCGAGGAGCTGGTGAAGGCCGGCGTGTTCGTCGCGGCCGAGGGGCTCGACGATGCGGGCCAGGGCGTTGTGGTCGACTTCAGCGGCGAGGCGCCGGTGGTGACGGACGGGCCGTACGGCGAGACCAAGGAACTGTTCGGGGGCTACTTCCTGCTCGACGTCGCCTCGAAGGCGGAGGCGGTCGAGTGGGCCAAGCGGGTCCCGGCGGTGACCGGGTCCAAGATCGAGGTACGGCGGGTCGCGGGGGACGACGAGCTGCCGGACGGGATCGAGAGGGCCGCCCAGCAACGGGCCGGGAGCGAGAGCCGCACCTGATGGATGCGGCCGACGTCGAGGCCGTCTGGCGGATCGAGTCAGCGCGGATCGTCGCCGCGCTGGCCCGGTTCACCGGCGACTTCGGGCTGGCCGAGGATGCCGCGCAGGAGGCAGTGGCCGAGGCGCTCGTGTCGTGGCCACTCAGCCCGCCCGCCAGTCCGGCCGGCTGGCTGATGGCGACGGCCCGGCGGCGGGCGATCGACGCGATCCGCCGCCGTACCGTCCTGCGGGATCGGTACGCGCTGCTGGCGGCTGACCCGGTGGTCGACGAGGACATCGACCCAGACGGGATCGACGACGACATCCTGGCGCTGATGTTCGTCAGCTGCCACCCGGTCCTCTCTCCCGAGGCCCGGGTGGCGCTGACCCTGCGCGTGGTCGGCGGGCTGTCCACCGAACAGATCGCCCGCGCGTTCCTGGTGCCGGTGCCGACCGTGCAGGCCCGCATCACCCGGGCGAAGAAGACAATCGCGGCGGCCGGGGTGCCGTTCGAGCTGCCGCCGGCCGGTGAGCGCCGGGAACGGCTGGGTGGTGTGCTCAGCGTGATCTACGTGATCTTCACCGAGGGGTCGACGGCTACGTCGGGCGATCGGCTGCTGAGCCCCAGCGTCGCGTACGAGGCGATCCGGCTGGCCCGCACGCTGGCCGCGCTGCAGCCGGACGAACCCGAGGTACACGGTCTGCTCGCGCTGTGCGAGCTGACGGCCGCGCGCTTCCCGGCCCGGACCGGCCCGGACGGTACGCCGATCCTGCTGGAGGATCAGGATCGGCGGCGGTGGGACTTCTCCGCAGTACACCGTGGGCTGGCCGCGCTGACCAAGGCGTCGGCTCGCGGGCTCGGCCCGTACGGCCTGCAGGCTGCGATCGCTGCCGCCCATGCGACGGCGCCTTCGGTGGAGGCGACCGACTGGGACCGGATCGTGGTGCTGTACGAAGCGCTCGGCCGGGTCGCGCCTTCGCCGGTGGTCGAGCTCAACCGGGCCGTGGCCGTGGCGATGGCGTCGGGTCCGGCACAGGCCCTGGACATGGTGGACGAGCTGATCGCCAGGGATCGGCTTCCTGGTTCGCACTTGGTGCCGACCGTGCGCGGTGAGCTGCTGACCCGCCTCGGTCGGCTACCGGAGGCGCGCGCCGAGCTGGAGTTGGCGGCCCGGCTGTGTGCCAACGAGCGCGAACGCTCGGTCCTGCTCCGCAAGGCCGCCGCGCTGGGCTGACTTACATCTGGGATCTCAGTACGTCGAACTCGCAGCCCGGCGTGTTCGGGTCGAAGCCGTGCTCGATCAGCCAGCGGGACGCGCGCAGGCTGCGCAGCGACCACCACGCCCGGATCACGTCGAGGTCGACGGCGTCGGCGCCGTACCCGGCAACGACGTCGGCGAGGTGCTCCTCGTGCCCGAGCGTCAAGCTGGCGAGATCGTTCATCGCGTCGCCCTGGCTCGCCTCGGTCCAGTCGATCACACCGGTGACCTTGTCACCGTCGACGAACACGTGGGTGATCTGCAGGTCCCCGTGCGTGAACACGGGCGTCCATGGCCGCAGCGCAGCCTCGGCAATCTCGCGGTTGCGCGTGACCAGGTCGGCGGGAAGGACGCCGTTCGCGATGAGCCACTCGCACTCGCCGTCGAGGTGCGCTGCGATCTCGTCGACGCTTCGACCAGGCCACGGAGGCAGCGGCGCGTCGTGCAGCATCCGTACGGCGGCGCCCGCCGCGGCCCACGCCGCCGCCGACGCGGTCGACGGCTCGCCGAGGCGACCGAGCGCCGTACCCGGGACGGCGGCGAGCGCGAGCACGGGCGGCTTCCGCCACAGGACCTCCGGAGTCGGGATCGGCACCATTGCCATCGCCTCGACCTCGACGTCGGAACGCGCCTGATCGCCGTCGACCTTCAGGAACACGTCACCGACCCGCAGCGTCGCACAATCCCGATGCGCTACAACGACCTCGACCTCATCCACACCGGCCATTATCGAGGCGCCCCACCACCAACGTCACCAGAATTACCGCCTACGACTGCGCACTGTGAGCGAACAATAATGGCCGTTATACAGACCATTAAGTGATACAGTGGACGCTATAGCGGTCATTAATGAGGCAGGTGATGTGAGATGTCCAGGCCGGTGCCTACTCGGACTCGGTTGGGTGCGCAACGCATCGGTGCGCACCTGGCTGCTTGGCGCAAGCTCCAGGCGCTGACCGCTGAGCAAGTTTCCGAACGGGCTGGGATCTCTCGTGGCACACTGCGGCGGCTGGAGAACGGCGAGACCAGTGTCGGTCTCGATGTGCTCCTCAACGTGACACGTGTCCTCGGCGCGCTTGACCGCGTGGTCGAGTCGTTCGATCCCTACGAGACCGAGCTGGGCCGGGCCCGCGCTGACGAGGCCCTCCCGAAGCGAGTGCGGCCGTGACGACGTCACTGTCGGTTCACGTCGACATCGACGGTGAGACGGTCGAGGTCGGTACGGCGTACTTCACCCGTCGTCGAGGTACGTCGTCGACCTCGTTTCACTACGCTCCGAGCTATCTCAGCCGCAAGGGTGCCTACCCCATTGATCCGGCACTCGGATTGTTCGCCGGCCCTCAACAGATCGATGGGCTCCCGGGCGCGTTCGCGGACTGTTCGCCGGATCGCTGGGGTAGGAGCCTGATCACCAAACGACTCCAGGCGCTCGCCCTTCGGGAGGGCCGAACCCCACCCTCGCTAGGCGATCTCGACTTCCTCATCGGCGTCAGCGATCAGACTCGACAGGGCGCGCTTCGGTTCAGGCTCGACGCAGATGGTCCCTTTCTCGACCCAGACCTGCAGGTGCCGAAGTTGGTCGAGCTGCCGCGACTGCTCCGCGCCGCCGATCAGGTTGCCGGAGACGGTGCAGACGACTTGGCCGCCATCAAAGCGCTGCTGGACGCGGGCTCGGGCTCACTTGGTGGCGCGCGCCCGAAGGCGTCGGTCCGCGACGCAGATCGTTTGCTGATCGCAAAGTTTCCTCATCGCAGCGACGAGTGGGACGTGATGGCCTGGGAGAAGACGGCGCTCGACCTGGCCGAGCAGGCGGGGATCGAGGTCCCCGGCAGTGAGCTGGTCCAGATCGATGGCCGGCATGTGCTGGTGCTCGAGCGGTTTGACCGGGACGGCGTACGGCGTCGTGGGTACATCAGCGCCATGACCCTGATCGAAGGGCGCGACGGCGACGTCCGGGACTACGTCGAGGTCGCAGAGACACTCACCGAGCACGGTGCGCGGGTCAGGGCCGACCTGCACGAGTTGTGGCGGCGGATCGCGTTCTCGGTCGCGATCCACAACACCGACGACCATCTGCGCAACCACGGCTTCCTGCGTGCACGAGGCGGGTGGGGTCTGTCGCCGGTCTTCGACGTCAACCCGAACCCGATCGTCTCCGAGGAACGAGTCACCGGAATCGGTGGCGCGCGCGGCCGGACGGACGAGCTGACCGGGCTGATGACGTACGCCGAGACGTTCGATCTGAGTGTGCTCGAGGCACAGCAGATTCTGCGCGAAGTCAGCGATGCGACAGCGGACTGGCGCAGAGTCGCCGCCTCACATGGGATCGGCGAGGCCGAGCGTCATCGTTTCGAACCGGCCTTCGAAGGGCTGCGTGAGCACATCGCGTCGATCACCACTGGCGCGACGGCCGACGAGCGAGCGCGGCCGCCTGCGGGCCGGCAGCCACGCGTGCCACGAGGCTCCAAAGGTGCCGGCCGATTCGCCGCCCGCCCCGGCCGATAACGGCCATTCTTGCCCTGACGGTTGTCGGATTCGGTGGGTGGGGTTCGTTGCAGGGTTAGGGGTGGTCGGTGAAGGCTGCCCGGACAAGGAGTGATGCGATGCCGAAGTACCTGATCTCGTTCGAGAAGGGCGCGATGGACCACATCCCGGAGGAGGACTTCCCCGAGGTGGGGAAGAACGCTCATGCGGTGGTTCGGGAGGCCAAGGATGCCGGGGTGTACGTCTTCTCCGGCGGGCTGCGGTACGACGACGGCGACGCGGACCCCGCGGTCGTGGCCGTCGACGGGATGGTCACCGACGGCCCGTACCCGGAGAGCAAGGAGCTCATCGGCGGCGTCATGATCGTCGACGTACCCACGCGCGAGGAAGCGCTGGTCTGGGCCGCGAAAACCGCAGCCGCCTGCCGCTGCCCCCAAGACGTCCGCAAATTCCTCGACGACCCAGACGCCTGACCGAAGGACTCCAGGCGCCCGGCGAAGGAGCGCGTGCCTGCCATCGGTCAAGACGGGGTGTCAGGTGGTGCGGATGGTTATGTTGCCGCTGTGGCTGCGGGCGCGGAGGTTTAGGGGGCGGGCGGACTGAGGGGTGGGCTTGAGGTGGTCGAAGACTCGGCCGGCTGTGGTGCGGGCGTCGAGGTGTACGGCGGTGCCCTCGGGGACGGCGACTTCCACCTCGCCGGTGGCGGTGTACAGGTCGACGTCGCCGCCGGCCTCGCCGACGCGGACGTTGCCGATGGCGGTCCGGGCGTCGACCCCGGCCCGCGCCACGTCGACGGTGATGTCGCCGTTGGCCGCGCTCACCCGCAGTTCGCCGGCCACCTCGCCGACCCAGCTGTCCCCGCCGATGTTCTTGAGTACGGCGCCGCCGTCGACCCGCCGGATCCGGATCTCACGGTTCCCGCGGACCTCGGCCTGGCCCCGCACGTGGTCGACGAGCACCCGGCCGCCGCTGGTCTTGAGCTCCACGCTGCCGGCCTGCTCGACCCGGATGTCTCCGGCGGGCGTCTTCAGCCGGCACGAGCCGACAACGCCCTCGACGACGTAGTCGCCCTGCGCGGTGTCGGCGTGGACGTCGGACCCGGCCGGCAGCTCAACCACGACCTCCACGCGCCCGAACTTCTTGGACAGCACGGTCCGCAGCTTCGGGTGCCTGACCGAGAGCTTCCCGTCGGCGAACTCGACGACGACCTGCTCGGCCGCCTTGACGTCCAGTTCCCAGGACGGGTCGACCGGACGGACCTGGACCACGGTGTCGGTGCGGTCGCCGGCGATGAACCGGATGTCCCCGAAGACGATGTCGACCGTCGCGGAGATCGGGGCGGGCGTGTCGAATGCAGTCATCGCAGTACCTTCCTGAGGCGTCGTTCGGTCAACCACAGGAACCAAGGTCGCGCGCCGTACTGACACCGCCCAGCCACTGTGCTGACGCGGGCCCCGGCGTGTCAGAGGCCGTGTCAGGACGGTGTCAGCGGGGTGTCTGGCCGGCCGATGACAGTACTGCCATGACAAGTTCAGCGATCACGGCCTCCGGTCTCCGGAAGGCTTACCAAGACAAAGTCGTGCTCGACGGCATCGACCTGGACGTCCCCGCGGGGACGATCTTCTCCCTCCTCGGCCCGAACGGCGCCGGCAAGACCACCACCGTGAACGTGCTGACCACGCTGCTGAAGGCCGACGGCGGGGCGGTCCGGGTGGCCGGGTACGACGTCGCGACCGAGGCCAAGGCGGTCCGCTCGGCGATCGGCGTCACGGGCCAGTTCGCGGCCGTCGACGAGCTGCTGACCGGGCAGGAAAACCTGCAGCTGATGGTCGACCTCAGCCCGGTGCCGGCCAAGGACGGCAAGAAGATCGTCGCCGACCTGCTGGAGCGCTTCGACCTGGTCGAGTCGGCTCAGAAGCCCGCGTCGACGTACTCCGGCGGTATGCGGCGCAAGCTCGACCTGGCGATGACCCTGGTCGGCAACCCGCGGATCATCTTCCTGGACGAGCCGACGACGGGTCTGGACCCGCGCAGCCGGCGCACGATGTGGACGATCATCCGCGAGCTGGTGGCCGACGGCGTCACCATCTTCCTCACCACGCAGTACCTCGACGAGGCCGACCAGCTGGCCGACCAGGTCGCGGTCCTGGACCAGGGCAAGATCGTTGCCCAGGGCACCCCGGACGAGCTCAAGCGGCAGATCCCCGGGACGCACGTCCGGTTCCGGTTCAGCACGGTCGAGGAGCTCTGCAAGGCCGCGGTGATCTTCGCCGACTCCACCCGCGACGACGACGCGCTGACCCTGCGGGTCCCCAGCGACGGCGGGACGAGGTCGGTGCGCGGTCTGCTCGACCGGCTCGACGAGTACGCGCTCAGCGCCGAAGAGTTCTCTGTCCACACTCCCGATCTCGATGACGTCTTCCTCGCCCTGACGGGCCACACCACGGAGGTTGTAGCGAAATGAAGTCCAAGTCGACGGTGATGGTGCGCCGCAACCTCAAGCACATCGCCCGGAACCCGACCACGGTGTTCAACGCGGTCCTGATGCCGATCGTGGTCATGCTGATGTTCGTGTACGTGTTCGGTGACGCGTTCAGCGTCGGGGTCGACTACGTCGACTACGCGACGCCGGGCCTGCTCCTGCTGGCCGTCTGCTACGGGCTGGGGTCGGTGGCGGTGTCGGTGAACTCCGACGCCACCAAGGGCATCATCAACCGGTTCAAGGTGATGGACGTCCCGCGCAGCGCGGTGCTGACCGGCCATGTGGTCGCCAGCGTGCTGACCAACCTGCTCGCGGTCGCGGCCCTGATCGGAGTCGCCTTCCTGCTCGGGTTCAGCCCGTCGGCGGGCTTCCTCGACTGGCTGGGCGTGGTCGGTCTCGTCGTACTGCTCAGCTTCGCGGCCGGCTGGCTCACGATCGCCATGGGGCTGTCGGCGAAGTCGCCGGAGACGGCGGGTCTGGCCTCGCTGCCGCTGGTCATGCTGCCGTTCTTCAGCAGCGCGATCTCGCCGACCGACAAGATGGGCCCGGGCGTCCGGCAGTTCGCGGAGTACCAGCCCTTCACGCCGATCATCGAGACCCTGCGCGGCCTGCTGAACGGCGCACCGGCTGCCGGTGACGTGATCCCCGCGCTCGCCTGGTGCGTCGGCATCGCGCTGGTCGGCTACCTGTGGGCGAACTCCACGTTCACGAAGCGAGCGTGACCTCCGCCAGCTCCGCCCAGCTCGTCTGTGCCCCTTCCTGCGTCGCCTCGGTGAACCCCACGTCACCGAGGCGACGTCGCGTTTCCTCCTCGATCCGGGTGACGTCCGGATCGGACCGGTCCGGCAGGCCGCGGACGCCGGCGCTCGCCGCGAGCAGCCGGGCGGCCTGCTCGTACTGCTCGGTGCGTAGCGCCAGGTCTGCGATCCCGACGAGCATCGCCGCGATTGCCATCGGTTGCCCCGACTCGGACGCGGCATGGAAGGCGGCGACGCGCTGCTCGCGGGACTCGGCCAGATCTTCGGCAAGGTACCCGAGCAGGTCGTGCTGCATGGCGCGCAGGTTGGGCCGCTCGGCCTCGCTGCCCAGCAAGGCCGTCGCGACGCCGAGTTGGCGTCGGGCCTGTTCGGCGTCGCCGCTCCAGCGTGCGAGCTCCGCCTTGCACAACGCCAGCTCGATCAACGCCTCCGGCCAGGCGACCCGCTCGGCGTAGCGCTGTGCCTCCGCGATCGCGGTCGCACTCGCCTCCTCGTCGCCCAGGAGCCAGTACAGCTGGGCCTGCCGCGACCGCATCCGTACGACGTCCTCGAGAGCGCCGGCCTCGGTGACGACCTTGATCGCCTGGTCGTAGTACTCGCAGGCGGCCGCGAACTCACCACGTACGGCGATGCGGTCCGCGAGCTCGGTGAGCGCGAACGACATCCCCCACCGCTCGCCGATCGCGCGGAACTCGGCCAGCGCCTCCTCGAGGTAGATGTCCGCCTGCCGCTCGCCGGAGCCGAGCAGGATCCGCATCTTGCCGAGCTGCAGTCGGGCCAGCGCCCGGACCCAGGGATCATCGTCGGCCAGCAACGGCTCGAACGCGGTCAGGAAGGAGTCCGGCCCCTGCAACAGCTGTTCGAGGGTGGCGGACATGCGCACCGCCGGGTGTGAGCTGTTGACCCGCTGGCCGAGGGCGTGAGCCTTCCGGATCCACTCCTCGGCCTGGAACTGGTCACGCCCCCGCCCCGACGTCAGGAACCCCGTGATGAACGCGTACGCCAAGGCCTGGATCTCCTCGGGCACCTCACCGGGTACGGCGGTGGCCGCCATCAGCAGCTCGTTGCCCTCCACCTTGTGCCCGCCGAACCACCAGTACCAGCCCGACCACGCGGCAAGCCCCATCGCCCCGGCCGCGTCGCCGGCCGCGAGTGCAGCGCGCATCGCCGCGGCGATGTTGTCGTGCTCAACCTCGAGCGCCGCAAGCCATTCCAGCTGCTCGGCGCGGCGCAGGTGCGGCTCCGCCGTCCGCGCGAACTCGGTGAAGTAGGCGAGATGCGTACGGCGGGTCAGCTCCGACTCACCCGCCTCCTCGAGACGTTGCTCGGCGTACTCCTTGATCGTGCCGAGCATCCGGTAGCGCGGCGCCCCCTCGCCCACGGTGACCACCAGCGACTTCTCGGTCAGCGCGGTCAGGAACTCCAGCACCTCCCACGACTCGACCGCGCCGCCCGCGCAGACTTGCTCGGCCGCCTCGAGGCTGGCGCCGCCGGCGAACACAGACAGCCTGCGCAGCACCATCCGCTCGGCGTCGCTGAGCAGCTCCCAGCTCCAGTCGACCACTGCGCGCAGCGTGCGGTGGCGCGGCAACGCCGTACGGCTGCCGCCGGTCAGCAGCCGGAACCGGTCATCGAGGCGGTTGGCGAGTTGATCGAGCGTCATGGTGCGCAAGCGGGCAGCGGCGAGCTCGATCGCGAGCGGCATGCCGTCCAGCGCGCGACAGATGCGCGCCATGGTCGCCATCGTCGCGGCGTCGGTCGTGAGGTCGTTGCGGACGGCGGCGGCGCGGTCCTGCAGCAGCCTGACCGCCGGGGAACCGCCGGGATCTGCGCCTTCCGCGGGCAGGACCAGGGGCGCGACCGGCCACAGTGCTTCGCCAGTGATGCCGAGCGGTTCCCGGCTCGTCGCGAGGATCCGCAGCCGCCGGCACTCGCCAAGGGCCCGGTGGGCGAACTCCGCGGCCGACTCGACCACGTGCTCGCAGTTGTCCAGGACCAGCAACATCTCCCGCTCGCGGACCGCGGCGATGAACCGATCCGTCGGCTCCGCGTCCGGGGCCTCGCCGACCAGCGCATCGCGCAGTCGGAGCGCGTCGAGCGCCGCCTGCGCCACGTCGCCCTCGGCGCTGATCGCCGCGAGCTCGACCAGCCAGACCCCGTCCGGCACGTCGCCGAGCAGCTGGCGCGCGGTCTCGGTGGCCATCCTGGTCTTGCCCGAACCGCCCGGCCCGATGAGGGTGGTGAGGCGGTGTTCGGACATGAGGTCGCGGACCGCGGCGATGTCGCTTTCCTTGCCGATGTAGGAGGTCAGCTCCTCGCGGAGGTTGGTCTGGCGCTTCTCCTCCCGCCGTACCAACTCGCCGCGCAGCAGCGCGACGTGGAGTGCGGACAGCTCCGGTGACGGGTCTACTCCGAGCTCGTCGGCGAGGGTTTCCCTCGTACGCTCGAACACCATCAGCGCCTCGGTGTCGCGGCCGCTCGCGACCAGGGCACGCATCAACGCGGCGACGAGCCGTTCCCGGACCGGGTGTGCGGCGACCAGGTCGGTGAGTTCCGTGACCAGTTCGGCGCCGTGGCCGAGGCTGACTTCCGCGTCGTACCGGTCCTCCATGGCGGCCAGGCGGAGCCTCTCGAGGCGGGTGACCGCTGCGTCGAAGGCCGCGCTCTCCTCGAGTCCGACGTCCTGCAGGGCCGCGCCCCGCCACAAGGCGAGCGCCTCGCGCAGTCGGCGTACCCCTTGGGAGTCCTCGTCGTTGCGGGCCTGGGCGACCAGGCGCTCGAACCGTACGGCGTCGACGGCGTCGGGCTCCACCTTCAAGCGGTAGCCGTCGGTCAGGCCCTCGACCGCACCCGGCGGGAGCACCTTCCGCAGCCGGGACACCAAGCGTTGCAGGGCATTCGCCGCGTCGGAGGGCGGCTGTTCACCCCAGATCCAGTCGACCAGGGTGGGTTTCGGGACCACCCGGCCCGGCTCGAGCGCGAGGGCGGCCAGCAGCCCACGGAGCCGCGCGCCCGGCACGTCGGCGAGAACGCCGTCGTCCGTGCGAACCTCGAACGATCCCAGCATCCCGATCTGCACTCGGCTGATTGTGCCATCAGGGTTGGCGCAGCACGGCACATGGATCGGCCACGCCGAGCTCGAGGGCTCGGCGTGGCCGGAGGCGTGCGTCACTTGCAGAAGGCCGCCTTCAGGAGCTTGGCGAGCGCGGGCGGGAAGTCCGTCAGCACGTCGATGGGGGCGTCTCCGGTGGTGATACCGGCGGTCAGGATCCGGCTGCCGTCGGCTGAGCTGTACATCAGGGCGCCGTACCCGGCGGGCGGGCTGCCGTTGTGCTGGTAGACGATGCCACCGCAGTCCGGGCCCAGGTCCTGCACCCACAGTCCGAAGCCGTACCCATACGGTCCGTACGGCGTGCGCATCTCGGTCAGCAGCGGCTCCGGCACGAGCTTGCCGCGCATCAGTGCGCTGATGAACGTCTGCAGGTCCTTCGTGGTCGACAGCATGTCACCGGCGCCGGCGACGAGGGACAGGTTCTGCCGGCTCACGTCGACGACCTTCCACTCGCCGTCCACCTGGTAGCGGTAGTAGCCGTGTGCGTGCGGTCCGGGCAGCTGCGACCGGTTGCCTGGTACGACGGTGTTCTTCAGCCCGAGCGGCCGCAGGATCCGTCGCTGCACCTCGTCGGCGTACGAGTGCCCGGTGACTTTCTCGATCACCAGCAACGCGAGCGTGTAGTTGGTGTTGGAATAGCGCTGGTCCGTCCCCGGCGCGAACACCGGCGGCTTCGACAGCGCCACCTTCACCAGCTCCTCCGGCTGGTAGCTGCGGAACCGGTTGTCCACCCATTCCTGGCCCGCGACGGTGATTCCAGGGGTGAACTTCCCGTCGTAGGTGTCGCCGGTGTAGTTGAACAACCCGCTCGTGTGCTGCAGCAGCATTCGCATCGTGATCCGGCGGTCGATTCCGAGTGTGGGCAGGTAGTCGGACACCGGGGCGTCGAGCTTGATCTTGCCCTCGGCCACCAGTTGCAGTACGACGGTCGCGGTGACCGTCTTGGTCACGCTGCCGACCCAGAAGCTCCCGTTCGTGGGCGGCTTCGCGGCCGAGCCCAGCTTGCGCACTCCGGCGCTGCCGACCCAGTCGCCTTGCTTGTCGTGCAGCCGCAACTGGATCCCACCGAAGCCGGCATCGACGAACTCCTGCAGCGCCTGCTGCATCTCCGGCCGCTCCTGCACCGCCGCGGCCGTCTTCGTCGCCGTACTATCGGCAGTCGCCACGCCCGGCGCTGCCACCCCGGCCAACACGGTGGCCGCCAATGCCACCACCGCCACACGCCGGACCCTTGGACTATTGGTTCTCTTCATGCCCCCAACACTCGTCCGCCCGCCTGACACCGAACAGTCACGGCTCTGACACGGCGGTTCGGTGCTGGGTCAGCTCACGGCCTTCTTGACGAGGGTGGTGATCTGCTTCTCGACGGCGGGGGTGAGCTTGGTGAGGGCGTAGGCGGTGGGCCACATGTCGCCGTCGTCGAGGTTGGCGGGGTCGTTGAAGCCGAAGGTGGAGTAGCGGGACTTGAACTTGCCGGCGCTCTGGAAGAAGCAGACGTTCTTGCCGTCCTTGTAGTACGCCGGCATCCCGTACCAGAGCTTCGGCGACAACTCCGGCGCGGCGTCCTTGATGATCTCGTGGATCCGCTCCGCCATCGCCCGCTCGTGCTCCGGCAACTCCGCGATCTTCTCCAGTACGGCGGTCTCCTCGTCCGCCTTGCCCCGCGCCGCCTTGAGCTCCCGGGCCCGCTGCTTCATCGCGTCCCGCTCGTCCTCGGTGAACCCGTCGTACGACTTGGCCTTGGAGGTTGAACGCTTGGTCGCCATCTGAGTGCTCCCTGCCTGCTTGATCGGATCGAATCGAACACCTTCAGCGTAAGGACCGGCCTGCCGAGGCTGCTTCTCGAAAACTGATCGATCCGGGACCAGGTCGCAACTAGGGTCTGGGGATGGTTGAAGGGTGCGCGACAGTTGGGTCTTTGGCGGCTGACTTCCGGGCGCTCGGCGTACCGGCTGGTGGTGTGGTGCTGCTGCACTCGTCGCTGCGGAGCGTCGGGTTCCTCGCCGGCGGGCCGCAGGCGGTGGTGGAGGCGTTGCTGGAGGTGCTGACTCCGGCCGGGACGCTCGTCGTACCGACGCACACGCCTGAGAACACTGATCCGGCGACCTGGTCCAACCCGCCGGTCCCGTCCGAGTGGTGGCCGGTGATCCGGGATCAGTCGCCGGGATTCGATCCGGGGTTGACGCCTGCGGCGCGGTGGATGGGCAGGCTGGCGGAGTTGGTGCGTACGTGGCCCGGGGCGCGGCGTAGCAGTCATCCGCAGTTCTCGTTCGCCGCGTTGGGCGCGCGGGCTGAGGAGGTCGTCGCGGGACACCGGCTGGACGACGGGCTGGGTGATACGTCGCCGTTGGGGGCGGTGTACCGGTTGGACGGGTCGGTGCTGCTGCTCGGATGTGGACACGACAACAACACCTCGATGCACTTGTCCGAGTGGCGCCGTACCAACGCGCCTCGGCACGTCGTCGGCGCCTCGGTGCGCTCGCCTGACGGCACGAGTTCGTGGCAGGAGTGGGAGGACGTCGAGGAGGACGAGAGCGACTTCGGGACGATCGGTACGGCGTTCGAGGCCGCCGGCGGGGCGCGGATCGGCCCGGTCGGGGCGGCGACCGCGCGGCTGATGTCGCAGCGGGCGGTTGTCGACTTCGCTGGGGAGTGGATGGCGCGCAACCGGGGGTGAGGTGGTCTTATCAAGCGGTGGGCGCGGGCTTAGCGTGGGGTGTAGGGCCTGGGGGCGCTGATGACTGGTTCGGGTGCTGGCCGACGACGCGGTCGCCGGCGAGCTCGAGTTCACCGGGACGAACACCGGACCGCTGGTTGCTGCTGGCAACCAGATTCCGCCGACCGGTCGCGGCGTGATCGGCCGCGGCGCCTACTTCGCCCGCTTCGAAGGCGACAAGGTAGTCGAGTTCAGCGCCTACCCCGACACCGCCGGCATGCTCATGCAACTCGGCCTGATGCCCGGCGCCTGATGCTCTAAAATCCGGATGTGGTGGAGTTCAGCGCGTTCCCGGAGCGGCTTGAGACTGAGCGGTTGTGGTTGCGGCGGTGGGAGCCGGCGGATGCCGAGGTCTACCGGGGCTTGTGGCTGGAGCGTGATTCGCGGGCGTTGCGGCGGATCGGGGCTGACGGGCGACCGACGCTTGACGAGATGCGGGGCTGGTTGATCGAGAATCCGCGGGCGGCGGTGGAGGGGCTGGGGCTGCTGCCGATCGTGCGGCGGCGCGAGGGAGACGTCATCGGGTACTGCGGGCTCACTGTCGGGCAAGCGAGCTTCGAGGAGCCCGAGATCGCGTACGAGCTGGCCAAGCGGGCCCACGGGTTCGGCTACGCAACCGAGGCCGCGCAAGCTGTGCTCGAGGCCGCGGTGGCAACCGGCCGGAAGCGACTGTGGGCAACGGTGAGGGAGTGGAACGCGCCGTCGTTCCGCGTCCTGGAGAAGCTCGGCTTCTACAACAGCGGCCGCGTCGACGAGAACCCACACCGAGGAAACTCGATCTGGATGACCTATGAATGCCCGCGAGGCCTCAGGAAGGACTAGCCTTCGGTACGACGCGGATGGCAAAAGCCGTCTCGCGGTCCAGCACGACTGACGTCCCGTTGTGGTCGACGTCGACGTACTCGTCGTGGTGGTGGTTGACCCTCAGGTCGGTGCCGATCGTGATGCCGAGCTGGTCGAGCTGGCGCAGGAGCTCGGGGTCGCTGTCCGAGACCCGCGCGACCCGCGCACGCACGCCGGGGTCGACCGCGTCCAGCCGCAGCTGGTCGTCGTCCGGAAGCGAGCCGTCCGACCGGGGGATCGGGTCGCCGTGCGGGTCGTGGTCGGGCTCGCCGAGGCGGACGGCGAGGCGGTCGATGAACGTGTCGGACACCGCGTGCTCGAGGTCCTCGGCCTCCTCGTGGACCTCGTCCCAGGTGTAGCCGAGGTAGTCGACCAGGAACGTCTCGATCAGCCGGTGCTTGCGGACCATCGCGAGCGCGATCCGCTGTCCTTCCGGGGTCAGTTCGATCGCGCCGTACCGGGCGTGCGCGAGCAGGCCGCGAACGGTGAGCTTGCGGACCAGCTCGGACACCGACGACGGCGACAGGCCGAGGCGAGTGGCGAGTGCGCCGACGGTCACCGGTTCGTCCGACCACTCCCGGGCGTTGAAAACGGCCTTGAGGTAGTTCTCGACGACTCTGGACTCCATCGCGTCCTTCCGCTTCATCGCACCGCCGCCGTTCATGCCACCGCTGCCGCCCGTCGGCGGGTGGCTGCCAGGTGCCGGCCGAGCACTCCGTGGCGCGGGCTGAACAGGTAGACCAGGGCGAACACCACACCCTGGACGACGACCACGAGCCCGCCGGATGCGGCGTCGAGCCAGTAGCTGAGGTAGATACCCAGGACCGAGCATGCGGCTGACATCACCGGCGCGATCACCAGCATCCGGCCGTGCCGATCGGTGAGCAGGTACGCCGTCGCGCCCGGGATGATCAGCATCGCCACCACCAGGATCACCCCGACCACCTGCAGGGCGACGACCGCGGTCAGCGCCAGCATGCCGAGCAGCAACGCACCCAACCGCCGCGGCGACAGCCCGATCGCGTGCGCATGGATCGGGTCGAACGCATACAGCGTCAGGTCGCGCCGCTTCAGCACCAGGACCACCAACGCGAGAACCGCCAGTACGGCGATCTGCAGCAGGTCCGTCGTCGAGACGCCCAGGATGTTGCCGAAGATGATGTGGTTCAGATCGGTCTGACTCGGCGTCACCGACACCAGCACCAGCCCGAACGCGAACAACGTGGTGAACACGATACCGATCACCGCGTCCTCCTTCACCCGGCTGGTGTCCCGGACGATCCCGATCAACGCGACCGCGAGGAACCCGAACACAACCGCGCCGAGCGCGAACGGAGCGCCGAGGATGTACGCGATCACCACCCCTGGCAGTACGGCGTGAGACACCGCGTCGCCCATCAACGACCACCCGAGCAGGACCAGCCAGCAGGACAACACCGCGCACACGACCGCCGCGAACACCGTGGTGATCAGCGCCCGCACCATGAAGTCGTACTGCAACGGCTCCAGCAGGAAGTCGACCGGGGTCACGCCGCACCTTCTTGCTCGAGTACGTCGAGACCGAAAGCGCGGGCCAGATTGACCGGCTGCAGCGCCTCCTCGACCGACCCGTGGAACAGCACCCGCCGCAGCAGGAGCACCGCCTCGTCCGCGAGCGCAGGCAATGCATGCAGGTCGTGCGTCGACACCAGCACAGTCCGGCCGTCCGCCGCCAGTTCCCGGAGCAGCCCCACGATCGTTGCCTCAGAGCGCTTGTCGACCCCGGCGAACGGCTCGTCCAGCAGCAGGATCTGCGCGCCCTGTGCGATGCCCCGGGCAACGAACGCGCGCTTCTTCTGGCCGCCGGACAGCTGCCCGATCTGACGGTCGGCGTACTCGGTCAACTCGACCTGCTCCAACGCCTCGGCAACGGCCGCGCGATCAGCCGGCCGCGGCCGCCGGGTGAATCCCTGGTGCCCGTACCGGCCCATCATCACCACGTCGTGCACCGACACCGGGAACGCCCAGTCCACGTCCTCGTTCTGCGGGACGTAGCCGACCCGCCCCCGTTTCCGCGCCACGGCCGGATCCGCCCCGTCGAGCCGGACCCGGCCCTCGTCCGGCCGGATCATGCCCATGATCGCCTTGAACAGCGTCGTCTTCCCGGACCCGTTCATGCCGATCAGCCCGGTCACCTTGCCCGGGTCGACAGTCAGCGACACCCGGTCCAGCGCGAGCACGTTGCCGTACCGCGCAACGATGTTGTCGACCTGGATCGTGGTCATGGGGCCTCCCGGCCTGGACTGAGGAACGGAGGGAGCGAAGCGACTGGAGAGACGAGGGAAGGCCGGGAGTTCGAGCCGCATGACCCGCTGCGCGGCAGCGCAGCATTCAACACCGTCATGAGGTGCGTCCTGTCAGTCCGCGGATGATGGTGTCGGAGTCGTACCTGATCAGGTCCAGGTACGTCGGGACCGGGCCGTCCGCCTCGGACAGCGAGTCGACGTACAGCGTCCCGCCGAAGTCGGCGCCGGTGCCGGTGGCGACCTGCCGCATCGCCTTGTCCGAGACGGTCGACTCGCAGAACACCGCCGGTACGGCGTTGGCCTTCACGAACTCCGTCGCCGACGCGATCTGCTGCGGCGTCGCCTGCTGCTCGGCGTTGACCGGCCAGATGTACTTCTCGGTGAGCCCCGCGTCGCGCGCCAGGTAGGAGAACGCGCCCTCGCACGTCACCAGCGCGCGCTGCTTCTTGGGCACCGCCGACAGCTCGGTGACCAACTCGTCCTGCACCTTCTGCAGCTCAGCCTTGTACTTCGCGCCGTTCGCCGCGTAGGCGCTCGCGTTCGGCGGGTCGAGCTCGGAGAACGCGTCGACCATGTTGTCCACGTAGATCTGCACGTTCTTCGGGCTCATCCACGCGTGCGGGTTCGGCTTGCCGGCGTACGAGTCCTCGGTGATGTCCATCGGCGCGACCCCCTCGGACACGACCTTGTGCGGTACGTCGACCGACTCGACGAACTGCTGGAACCACACCTCCAGGTTGAGCCCGTTGTCGAGGATCAGGTCGGCGTCGGAGGCCTTGCGGATGTCACCGGGGGTCGGCTCGTAGCCGTGGATCTCGGCGCCCACCTTGGTGATCGACTCGACCCACAGGTGGTCGCCGGCCACGTTGCGCGCGACGTCGGCGAGCACCGTGAACGTGGTCAGCACCACCGGCTTGCCGTCACCCGACGCCTGGCTGGTCGAACACGCGGGCAGCACCGCGAGCGCCAGGACCGACAGCAGGGCAGCGAGAGTTTTCGGCACACCGAAAATCTAAAAGTTCGGTGGACCGAAAACAAGCCCGGATTGCGGATCGGTGCACCGGCTGGGAGGGTGCTGAACCGTGGACGACGACATCCGCCGCGGCGACCTGCTCGCCGAGGGCGAGCCGGAGCAGGAGTTCAACCCCGGGATCGCGGCCCGGTTGCCCCGCAAGACCGTGGCCGGCGGCGCCCTCGTCCGCGACGAGGCCGGCCGCATCCTGTTCCTCGAGCCGACCTACAAACCCACCCTCGACATCCCCGGCGGCATCGTCGAGTACGACGAGTCGCCGTACGAGGCCTGCGTCCGCGAGGTCCAGGAGGAGCTCGACCTCGCGCTGCCGATCGGCCCGCTCCTGGTCGTCGACTGGGTCCCGGCCCTCGGCGTCTGGTCCGACGCGCTCGCCTTCGTCTTCGACGGCGGCGTCCTCGACCAACCCACGATCGACCGCCTGGTCCTCGACCCCACCGAAGCCCGGGCCCACCACTTTCTCACCCTCGACCAGGCCGCCCCTCGCCTCCGCCCGTCCATGGCCCGCCGCCTGGCCCGCGCCCTCCAGGCCCTCACCACCAACACCCCGGCGTACACCGACTTCGGCCGATAGTAGCCATGTACTTAATAGCCATGTACAGTATTTGCCGTGAACGAACCGACTCCCGGTCACCTCGTCTGGCGGCTGTCGATGAAGTGGCGAGTGGCCGTCGACCGGGCGCTGGCGCCGCGCGGCCTCACGCACGCGCAGTACGTCATGCTCGCGTCCCTCTACGGCCTGGAGCGCGACGGCCAGTCGCCGAGTCAGCGTGAGCTGGCCGACCACACCGGTCTCGAGGCGCTGTACGTCTCCAAGCTCGCGCGCAGTCTCGACGCCGACGGACTGATCCAGCGCGCCCGCGACGCTCGCGACACCCGGACGGTGCGACTGCAGCTCACCGACAAGGGGCGTACGACGGTCGAGCCGGCGATCGCGGAGGTCGCCGGGCTGCTGGACCGGTTGCTGGAGCCGTTCGGTGGTCGCGGCGGTGACCGCACGAAGGCGTTCGTTCGTGACCTCACCGAACTGCTCGACACTCCACTCTGAAGGGGTCTGTCATGCCTGTGATCGACGTACTCGACTCCACCATCCACTACGAAGACACCGGCAGTGGGTCGCCGATCGTCTTCCTGCACGGCAATCCGGCCTCGTCGCGCATCTGGCGCAACGTCATTCCGTACGTCGGCGCCGGCCGGCTGCTCGCCCCCGACCTGATCGGCATGGGGCAGTCCGGCAAGCCGGAGGTCAGCTACGCGTTCGCCGACCATGCTCGGTACCTCGATGCATGGTTCGACGCGTTGGGGCTCGACCGGGTGATCCTGGTCGGTCACGACTGGGGTGGCGCGCTCGCGTTCGACTGGGCGGCGCGGCATCCGGAACGGGTCCTCGGGATCGCGTTCTTCGAGAGCATCGTGAAGCCGATGGCCTGGGAGGACCTGACGCCGCAGGCGCGTGAGCGCTCCGAGCGGATCCGCACGCCTGGCATCGGCGAGGACTTGATCCTCGAGCAGAACCTGTTCGTCCGGCAGGCGTTCACCGCCGGTGTGCTGCACCCGGTCGGCGACGACGACCTCGCGTCGTACCTGGCGCCGTACCCGACTCCGGAGAGCCGGCGCCCGATCCTCGCTTGGGCGCGCCAGCTCCCGCTGGGTGGTGATCCGGCGGAGCTCGTCGCCCGGATCGCGGCGTACGACGGCTGGCTCGCGACGAGTGCCGACGTACCGAAGCTGTTGCTGACGTTCGAGGGATCGCCGACGTTGCTGATCGGGCCGGCGATGGCCGAATGGTGTGCTTCGAATATCGCAGCACTCGAAACCGCCCACTGCGGGGAGGCCGGTCACCACGCGCAGGAGGACCGCCCGAAGGAGATCGGCACCGAGATCGCGTCCTGGATCGACCGGCACGCGTTGCGGTGAACCGCGCCGGCTCCCCGTTGACGGCGGGGAGCCGGCGACCGTGGTCAGGAGAACTTGAGGCGGACGATGACGTTGTCGATGACGGTCGGGGTGCCGCCGTTCTTGTCGTTGTTGGTGGAGGTGAGCCAGAGGGCTCCGTCGGGGGTGCGGGTGATGCTGCGCAGGCGGCCCCAGCGGCCGGAGAAAACGGCTTGCGGGGTGCCGACGCCGGTGCCGGACGAGTTGATCTGCGTCACCCACAACTGCCGGCCGGTGACCCCGGCGATGTAGATCCAGTCGTTGACGATCTCGACGTCACTCGGTCCGGCCTGGGCGGTGGACCAGGTGCGTTTCGGCGCGATGTAGCCGCCGCAGTCGCCGATGGTTCCCTCGCAGGCGGGCCAGCCGTAGTTGCCGCCCTTCTGGATCAGGTTGAGCTCGTCCTGGCTGTTCTCACCGAACTCGGCGGCCCACAGTTGACCGCGCGAGTCCCAGGCGAGGCCCTGCGGGTTGCGGCGCCGATGGCTCGGTGTCGTCGGTCGTGGGGGAGACGGTCAGCTTGTCCGCGTTCGGGCCGCCGTCCGCGGTGGTGGCGCGAACCCGGATCGTGTTGGTCCCCGCAACGAGTTGGAGCCGGACGGTCTTTGTCTGCCAGGTGGTCCAGGCGCCGGTGCCCGGGAAGGTGATCCCGACCGCGCCGGCCACGCCGTTGACGGTGAAGTCCATCGGGCGGGCGGTCTCCTGTTGTCCGGGGCGGAGGAGCGGCAGGGGAACCATGCATTCATTAGGAAACCTTCCTAACGATAGTCGGCATCACACCATTGGCGCGCAAGGGGTGTCAACAGCACGAAGCCCTCGCGGATCTTCACCGCGAGGGCTTCGTGGGGTGGTTCGTCAGCCGGCCGTGGCCAAGACGGTCGGCCGGTAGAGAGTCTGACCGGACGTCTCGTCGACGACCGCGACCCGGACAGACTCCGGTGTGGAGTCGTGATGCGGTACGGCGAACACGGCAGTCGCCGGCTTGCCGTCGTACCAGGCGGTGTAGCTGACGAACCGCCAGTCCTCGTCGTCCCAGTAGTCGTGGATGTCGGACCGCAGCAACCCGTTGACCGCGCGGTACGCCGGACTGAGGATCAGTCGGCGCTGAGTCGCCGCCAGCGGTACGCCGTCCGTCTTGGTGCCACTGAGCGGATGCGTGATCCGCAACCGCAGCCGCCGCAACGGCAGCAGCCAGTACCGATCCAGCTCGGCAGACAGTACGACGAACAGCGCCGCCTCCGGGATCAGGATCAGGACCCCTGCTGACCACCAGCCGGTGCTTGCCGTCGCGGCTAGCACGGCGGTTGCCAGTAGCAACAAGGCTCGGGCGATCGCCCTTTGTCCGACGGGTTTCGCCGACGCGCCCAGGCAACCGCAGGACGCCTCCGGGACCACGATCTTGGCGTAGACCAGGTACCCGGTGAAGCCGGCCGCCAGCGCCACGGCCGCGATCGCCTCGACAGTCGCCACCGGTGGCGCCAACAAGGCCAGTGCGATCACCGCTTCGACGACTCCGACCGCGCGATAGGCCGTCGCCGTGCGCTCCTCGCCGACGAGTCGCGGCAACGCCGTACGCTTCGCCTGCTCCGCGCTGTCCTTCCCGAACTTGCTGTACGACGACCAGAGCAGGAGCAACCCGATCAGCAGCGGCTGGGCAGCCGCCACCTGCTGTGCGAACATCGCGGCCTCCCGGTCAGTTCGACGCGTAGATGGTCGCGATGTCGATCTCGTTGGTCCCCGGCCGCCAGGCGCCGATCACCTGCGCGTGCCGGCCCACCTTGAGCATCGACAGATCCGACACCGCCGGCGTTCCGTTGTAGACAGCCGCGGTCAGACCCGGCTGCACGTGCCCGACGACCTTCTGGCCGTGGTGGTCGAGGTGCAGCGCGCCGCGCCCGATCGAGTTGATGCTCACCGTGAGGTTCACGATGTTGACCCACACCGACTCCGCGGCGAGGATCCCGTCCGGCATCATGACACCGCGCGCGTACATGCCGTCGCCGACCCGGACTTCGTCCAAGGTGGTCGGCCGCAGCTTCCAGACACTCGTCACTCCGGTCAGCTGGATCCGGTGCAACCGGCCGTCGGAACCCTGCACCTGCAGGAGATCCCGGTTCCGGCCCATGATCAGGCCCTCCGCGAAGTTCGGGTCCGGCTGACCCGCGTCCGGGAACTGCGAGGCCGCGGCGAACGCGGTCTCCGGCGCGAGCGAACCCATGGCGCTGGCCGCAACCAGGCCGGTGGCGCCGAGCGCGGCGCGGGTGAGCAGGGACCTGCGGTCCATCTTCGTGGTCATCTCACACATCCCCTTTTCAGCCCACGTCGACCCTGCAGGGGACCAGACCGGCGCTCAGGCTCGCGATCGCGGAGAACGCGGCCGGAGTGAGGTCGATGATCCGGTTGGAGGCACAGGTGCCGCCGCAGCAGGCACGCTCACCACAGAACAGATCGGTCTGCGGACCGCAGTCCGCGATCGACGTGACCACCCGCGCCCCGTTGCACAGGTTGGTCGTCGAGTGCCGGAACCCACAGGTCCGCCGGGACATCCCGGTGATCCCGCACGAGTCCGGCCGGGTGATCGCGTAGCACGCGTCCGAGGTGTTCGGCCACGCGTGCTGGTAGTTCCCCGAGTGACAAGTTCCGCAAGCACCACGTCCGGTGCTCGCACAGGGTCCCCATGCGTTTCCGCAACAGAACCATGAGACTTCGCCGTTGATTCCGGCCATGACGATTTCCTCCAGGTCTAGGGGCGGACAGACCTTCTGATTTCTTTGTACCGCGATCGAGCGGAATCTCACAGACTTCAATCCCGAAACGGAAACTTTTTCACCCGCATGGAAAAGGTCGGATGTGGTCGCCCCGCGCCGGCTGCTCCGCGCGCTCCTGCGTCGCGTGCTCCGCCGCCAGCCCCCCACCGTTCTTGCGCTCGCGACGCTCGTTGGGTGCGCTCGCACTGCTCGCGGCTGGCTCGGGCTGCTCGCCGGGTTGGCTCGCGGTGCTCGCCGGTCGACCGCGGGGGGGTCGCGGGGAGGTGTGGTTGGTTCAGGTGCAGGTGGTTGCCCTCGCCAGCTGCTCCGCGCGCTCCTGCGTCGCGTGGTTCGCCGCCGGCCCCACCCACCCTCTTTGCGCTCGCGCTGCTCGGTTGCCTCGCGAGTTGAGTGCGGGGTGGGTGGTGGTTGGGTCGGTGCGGATGTGGTCGACCCTCGTCGGCCGTGTCGTGTGTTTGCGGGTCGCGAGCACGGGTCTGCAGCCGTCCGTGGGCCGTCGGGTTGGCAAGTGTCGGGACCGTGAACACCCTCCGGTTCCCGTGGACAGTAGATAGCCTGTGCAAGGTCCCGAGAACCTGCGCACACCCCCGACCGGATGCACTCGATCGCGCCGCGGGGGAGTAGCTCCCGCTCATGGTCGTAACTCTGCCGCGGTGACGCGCGGGCATCGGGCGGCAGGATGGGTTTATGCGGATCGTCGGGGTGAGCTCGGAGGAGGAGATGGTCGCGAGCTTTCTTCTCGGCAAACTCGGTTCGGAGCGGTTCGGGCCGAATCTTGTGCAGGTTCTGGAAGAACTGGGTCAGCCGGCGACATTGCTCACCGAAGCGGATTTGGGCGACGCCGAGGGGAACGAGCTTCGGCGGCACGTGCTTGGGGATTTCCGGGGCTATCGGCAGGATCGCGAGCTGTTCACGGGTTTCCCGGATGGGGTCAGCTGGCAGCGTGTGGCTCTCTCGCAGGGTGAGCTGCTGGACGTGCGCTACATCGACTACAGCTACTGGACGGCATTCACCGAAGGAAGCCGGCGACCAACCGATGCCGTTCGGTTCATCCGCGGCGGCGGCACGGTGTTCGGTTCCATGCCCACCGGACACTTTCTCGCTCTCGCAGATTCCTTCCGTCAGGGAGTCACCTGGCAGCCGATCATCTGTGTACGGGCCGATGGCAACCATCCGATCGTGGTGCTGGAGGGCCACGCCAGACTCACAGCCATGGCGTTGGCCCCCGAGTGTCTACCGGACGAGGTGCAGGTTCTCCTGGGTTCATCGGCAGCAATGTCTGAGTGGTTGTGCTACTAGGCCTCGAGGAACATCCCGCTCGACCACCCACGCCAACCCCGGACGGCGCCGCAGTCGACCGCGAGCGGAGCGAGCGCACCAGCGAGCGTCGCGAGTGCACGAAGGGGTGGGTGGGGTTAGCGGCGTAGCACGCGACGTCGGAGCGGGCGTAGCAGGCGGCGGGGGAACCCCTGGCGACGGAGGCTGTATGCGGTATACGATGCCGGAGATCCATTGGTAATGGATATAGTTGAACACACGAGGAGGGGAGTATTCCTCTCGGGCGGACTTGGGTGCGCTCGTATCGGCAGTGTCGTCATCACGGGAGGCCTGGGCGGCCGAACCGGTGCTGCCGGCCTGGGCGTCGTCCGGGCGGAAGAGACCTCCGGACCAAGCTGCACGCCGTCGTCCGGAGGTTCGTCATGGTCTCTGTCATGCCCCCTGTCGTCTGGATCCTCACGATTGTCGGATTGTTGGCAATCGTCGCGTTCGACCTGATCGTGATCGCCAGGCGCGATCACGCCGTGACGATCAAGGACGCGACCCGGTGGGTGCTGTTCTACGGCGGGCTGGCGGCGTTGTTCGCGGTCGGATTGTTTCTGTTCAGCCCGGGGGCGGGGACGACGGGCGGTGAGTTCGTTGCCGGGTACATCACCGAGTACAGCCTGAGTGTCGACAACCTGTTCGTGTTCGTGATCATCATGGCGCGGTTCGCCGTACCGGGTCTGGCGCAGGACAAGGTGCTGTACGTCGGCATCGTGGTGTCGATGGTGCTGCGGGCGGTGTTCATCCTGGCGGGGGCGGCGGCGATCGCGGCGGCGAGCTGGGTGTTCTACATCTTCGGCGCGTTCCTCGTGTACACCGCCGTGCGGCTGGCGCTCGAGGGCGACAACGACGAGTCGGACTTCCAGGAGAACGCCGTACTGCGGGGGATGCGCCGGATCCTGCCGCTGTCGCACGACTACGACGGGGCCAAGCTGACGACCCGTGTCGACGGCCGGCGGATGGTGACGCCGCTGGTGATCGTGATCTCCGCGATCGGGATGGCGAACGTGATCTTTGCGCTCGACTCGATCCCGGCGATCTTCGGGCTCACCCAGGACGCCTACATCGTGCTGACCGCCAACGCGTTCGCGCTGATGGGCCTGCGCCAGCTGTACTTCCTGATCGGCGGGCTGCTGGAGCGGATCATCTACCTGAACGTCGGGCTGTCGGTGATTCTCGCGTTCATCGGCGTGAAGCTGATCGTCGAGGCGCTGCACGGTTCGCACATCGACGACATCGGCGCGATCCACCTGCCGCACATCGGCATCCTGACCTCGCTCGGCTTCATCGCCGGCACCTTGTTCGTGACCACGGTCGCCAGCCTGGTCAAGTCGTCGTACGACCGGCGCCGGGTCGAGGTCAAGGTCAGGATCGACGACTGACCTCGACCTCGGTACGGCGGTCCGCGCGCTGCCGAAGGTAGAGCGCAGGGATCGGGGTGAGGATCAGGCCGGAGGCGAGCAGGGCCGTGCGCAACGACGTACGGCCGACGGCGCCGAGTGGCGGACCGCCGACGACCTGGCCGATCGCGTTGGCCTGCGACACCATCGAGATCACGGTCGCGCGCGACCGGGAGTCGACGTGCCGGTTCAGCCAGGCGGCCTCGATCGGTGTGGCGAGCGTGCCGGTGATCGTGCGCAACCACATCGCGGCCAGCGCCAGCCAGAGGTGGTCGAGCAGGGCGAACGCGATCACGCCGGCGACCTGCGCCATGCTGAGGATCGCAAGTACGCCGTTCGGATGGTCCGAACTCAACCGCACCGGCGACAACCTGTTCAGCACCACCGACGTGATCAACGACAGCAACGTGCCGACCAGGGCGTGCACAGTGAACCAGAACGCCGGGTCCGACGTGCCGAAGACCGTCGGGAAGCTGAAGTCCAGGATCTTCACCGACCACAACCGGTCGAACGCCTCGCTGGACAGCCCGGAGATCAGGCTGATCAGCACCAGCGTGCGTACGACGGGGCGCCGTCGCGCGACCCCGAGTCCGTGCTTGAGGGTCTCGGCCAGTTGCCGGAACGTCTCCCGCTCAGCCTTCGGCGTCCGGTGGAAGTTGTCCTCGCCCATGAACACCGCCAGGGCCAGCCCGAGCAGGATCATCCCGGCGCCGGACAGCGTCATCGGCAGCGGCAGGCTGATCAGACCGAGCGCGCCGGCGCTGATCGTGCCGGCGATCGTCGCGGCCAGGCCGACCTGCTGGCCGCGGACGTACACGTGGGCGGTCCGGTCGGCGCCGATCTCGTCGGTGATCCAGGCCTGGTCGGCGCCGGAGGTGAACGTGTAGCCGACGCCCCAGAGCACCTGGGCGGCCAGGATCGCCAGGAACGTCGGCACCAGTCCCTGCAGCAGGAAGCCGGCCCCGATCAGGACGACGCCGATGATGATCGACAGCCGGCGGCTGTACAGGTCGGCGACGATGCCGGTCGGCACCTCGAACAGGAAGCAGGCGAGCTCGAGAGTGGTCCCGACCAGAACCATCTGGAGCGGGTCCAGGCCGGCGTCGCGGACGTAGTACACCAGGGTGAGCGTGAACGTCAGCGCGCCGAAGAACGCCCAGGTGCCGGTGTAGGCGTAGTACGTCCGGACCGGGTCGGCGGAGCGGTAGGCAGGAAGAAACATCGTGGATGGCTCCCGAAAACGTGTGCGGGCATGACCAAGCGTGACCTCGCGAGGTCAACGCGTGACGTGACGCACGACGGCGGCCCGCCCGGTGTGGGCGAGCGGCGGGAGGTGCGCTTTCAGGAGCGACGTTGCATGGCGTCAGGGTAGGGAAGATCCGGCGAGTCCGCCCGCGAATTTCCGGCCACTGCTGGTGATCGGAGGTACCATCGAAGTGCCTGGCCCGGCCGTTCCCCCGTGATGGTCGGGTCAGGTTTTTCGCGTCCGATGTCGAGAATCGGATGGTGGTTCCGTCGCTCCTGCAGACCCCGAGGAGAGGAAACCACCATGTTGCTCCAGGACAAGACCGCAATCGTGTACGGCGGCGGCGGCGCGATGGGCGGCGCGATCGCCCGGGCGTTCGCTGCGGAGGGCGCGCGGGTGCACCTGGCCGGCCGGACCCTGGCCAAGCTGGAGAAGGTCGCCGCCGAGATCGACGCCGCCTCGGTCGCCGTCGTCGACGCGTACGACGCCGACGCGGTCAACGAGCACGTCGCGTCGATCGAGGGCCGGATCGACATCGTGTTCAACGCGGTCAGCGTGCGGGTGAAGCAGGACGTACCGCTCGTCGACCTGTCGGTGGACGACTTCGTCCGGCCGGTCGAGGACGCGGCGCGGACCAACTTCATCACCTCGACCGCCGTCGCCCGCCGGATGATCGCGCAGCGCGGTGGCGTGATCATGATGCTGTCGTCATCGGCCGCGCGTGAGTCCGGCGCCGACTTCGAGATGGGCGGGTTCAGCCTGGCCTGCGCGTCCATCGAGTGCCTGACCCGCGCACTCGCCGGCGAGGTCGGCCGGTACGGCGTCCGCGTCGTCGCCCTGCGCCCGAACTTCACCCCGGACACGCACCCCGAGTGGAACATCCCCGACGACGGCCTCGACCACCTCATCAAGGGCACCGCACTGCGCCGCCTGCCCCGGATGGCCGAAGTCGGAGCCACCGCCGCCTTCGCCGCCTCCGACCACGCCGGCCCGATCACCGGCGCCGTACTCAACCTGTCGTGCGGCGCGGTCGTGGACTAGAACGCTTTGCGACACCTCGGCTGCCGCCCACTGAAGCGGCAGCCGAGGCTTTCGTGCCGGGCCGCGTCGGGTCTTGACAGGACATGCCGGGGACGGGTTGACTGCGACATAGTTCACAGAGGAAATAAAATAGAACCCGGTCCGGGGTCGGTGGCTCAGAGCGACTTCGGGCTGGACTGTGGTGTGCCCGGATCCGGTGGCGTGGCCATCGGATCAGCTGGCGTTCTCTGGGTATCGGTTGCTGGGGGCAACTTAAGGAATCCCTTGTAAACAAGGTGTTCCGGGCGTTCGGTCAACATCTGGTCTCGGGCCCGGCGCGGCTCTTCCACTACTGCGGGTTCTGTGTCATCCTCCCGGAAGTAGAGCCCGGGATCCTATCGGATATCGGGTTGGAAAGGATGGGGAGTGAGCACAACACTGAAGCCGGCGGCGCCGCCCAGGCCGGTCCGCCCCGAGGCGGTGAAACCCGCCCGCTTACCACGCGCGAGCCGCCGCACCCAGGCCCGGCGCAGCCTGCGCCGGCACTGGCAGCTGTACCTGCTGGTGCTCGTCCCGCTCGCGTACTTCGTCATCTTCAAGTACATCCCGATCGCGAACGCGGTGATCGCGTTCAAGAACTACAGCCCGGTCAAGGGCCCGTGGGGCAGCGAGTGGGTCGGGTTCCGCAACTTCGAGCTGTTCTTCGCCAACCCGGTGTTCTGGACGCTGGTCAAGAACACCTTCATCCTGGCCGCGTACACGGTGCTGGCCAGCTTCCCGATCCCGATCATCCTGGCCATCGCGCTGAACGAGATCCGCAACGGCCGGTTCAAGAAGACCGTCCAGCTGGTCACCTACGCGCCGTACTTCATCTCGACCGTGGTGGTCGTCTCGATGACGATCCTGGTGCTGTCGCCGCGGCTCGGCTTCGTCAACGACGCGATCGGGCTGTTCGGGGTGCCGGCGGTCGACTTCCTCGGCAACCCGGACTACTTCCGGCACATCTACGTGTGGTCCGACGTCTGGCAGACGACCGGGTACTCGGCCGTCATCTACCTGGCCGCGCTGGCCGGGATCGACCCGGCGCTGCACGAGTCGGCCAAGATCGACGGCGCCAGCCGGCTGCAGCGGATCTGGCACGTGGACCTGCCCGGCATCATGCCGACCGCGGTCATCATCCTGGTGCTCGGCGTCGGCAACATCATGTCGATCGGGTTCGAGAAGGCGTTCCTGCTGCAGAACCCGCTGAACCTGGCCCAGTCCGAGATCATCGCCACCTATGTCTACAAGACCGGCCTGCTGAACGCCGACTTCAGCATGGCGACGGCGATCGGGCTGTTCAACTCGGTGATCAACCTGTTCCTGCTGCTCGGCGTGAACTTCGCCGCCAAGCGCATCACCGGAAACGGACTCTGGTCATGACCATTTCACTGCAGGGATTCCGCCGTACGACGGAACGCCCCGAGTCGGCCGTGATCGCGGAGACCCGGACCGACAAGATCTTCCTCGTCGGCATCAAGGTGATGCTGTGGATCGCGCTGGTCCTGGTGCTGGTGCCGATCGTCTACATCGTCGCGAACTCGTTCAGCAGCGCGTCCGCGGTGAGCGCCGGCCGGGTGCTGCTCTGGCCGGTCGAGCCGAGTCTGCAGGCGTACAAGGTGGCGTTCGGCGACCCGCAGATCATGCAGGGCTACCTGAACTCGTTCATCTATGCCGCCGGCGGCACGCTGATCAGCGTCACCTTGACGATCGCGATCGCGTACCCGTTGTCGCGCCGTACCTTCTTCGGCCGCAACGTGATCATGAGCCTGCTGATCTTCACCATGCTGTTCTCCGGCGGCCTGATCCCCACATACCTGGTGGTGCAGGACCTGGGCATGCTGAACACCCGGTGGGCGATGGTGATCCCGAGCGCGATCGGCGTCTGGCAGGTGATCATCGCGCGCACCTTCTTCCGCTCGACCATCCCGGACGAGCTGTACGAGGCGGCCACCATCGACGGGGCGAGCGACCTGCGGTTCCTGTGGTCGATCGTGCTGCCGCTGTCGAAGCCGGTGATCGCGGTGATCGCGCTGATGTACGCGATCTTCCAGTGGAACAGCTACTTCGACGCCCTGGTCTACCTGAAGGACCCGAGCCTGTACCCGCTGCAGATCGTGCTGCGGAACGTCCTGATCCTGAACACCGTCACCGGTGGCTCGACCACCCAGAACCTGGCCCAGCAGCTCGAACAGCAACAGCTGGCCAATGTCCTCAAGTACGCGCTCATCGTCATCTCGAGCCTGCCCGTACTGATCATCTACCCGTTCGTCGCCCGCCACTTCACCAAGGGCGTGATGGTCGGCGCGGTCAAGGGTTAAACCAAGAAGGGAACACTGGAAATGCGCTCAACCGTGAGCAAAATGGCCGCTCTGGCAGTGGCCGGCACGCTCGCCCTCGCGGCGTGCAGCTCGGACAAGTCGGCGCAGGGGGCGGCGAACGAGACGACGGCCGACGGCAAGGTCGTCATCGACACCTTCACCCCGGCCGACCAGAACACCAACCTGGACACCAACCAGGTCACCAAGATCATGAGCGACAAGTTCAAGATCCAGTTCCGCTGGCAGAACACCACGTACGACGCCGGTCCGGCCAAGGAGAAGCGGCAGATCGCGCTCGCGTCCGGCGACTACCCGGACCTGTTCTTCCTGATCCCGTGGGTCGACGCGTTCACCCAGGCCGAGGTGCTCAAGCTCGGCCAGCAGGGCGTCGCCGTACCGCTGGAGGACCTGATCAAGGAGAACGCGCCGAACATCCAGAAGGCGCTGGACTCCAACAAGACCTACAAGGAGATGTCGACCGCACCCGACGGGCACATCTACGCGCTGCCGCAGTGGGCCGACTGCTACCACTGCACGTACCCGGACAAACTGTGGATCAACAGCGCCTGGCTGAAGAAGCTCGGCCTGCAGATGCCGAAGACGACCGAGGACCTGCGCAAGGTGCTGCAGGCGTTCAAGACCCAGGACCCGAACGGCAACGGCAAGGCCGACGAGATCCCGATGACCACCGACGTCCAGGACAGCAGCCTGATCGCGTACCTGATGAACGCGTTCGCCTACGACCCGGTCGGTGCGAACAACGGTGTCCGGTCGCTGGTCACGCTCGACGGCGACAAGGTCGTCACGCCGGTGACGTCGGCGGCGTGGAAGGAGGGACTGAAGTACATCAACTCCCTCTACAAGGAAGGCCTGATCGACCAGGCTGCGTTCACCCAGAACGCGCAGGCGCTGCAGGCCCAGGGCAACAACCCGAAGGCGGTCGTGCTCGGCTCGGTGCCGGTGCTCTGGCCGGGCATCTTCGTCCAGCTCGACTCGAAGGACGGCCGGGACAAGCAGTACGACGCGGTGCCGCCGCTGACCGGGCCGGAGGGCAAGAGCTACACCGGCCTGAACTACCCGACGTCGACCGGCTACACCTTCATGCTGACCAACAAGGCCAGCAAGGAGGCACAGGTCGCGGCGATCAAGATGCTGGACTGGATCTACACCGACGAGGGCCAGATGATCACCAACATGGGCCCGGAGAACGTCGGCTGGACCAAGCCCGGACCGGGTGACATCGCGCTCGACGACAAGGTCAAGCCGCTGTACAAGCCGAAGCAGGACGCGCCGAAGAACATCAACTGGGGTGCGCTCGGGCAGTACAACAACACGCTGGCCTACCGCAACGCCCAGGTCGTGCCGGCCGACATCTACACCGGCGCCGGCCTCGAGCGGCGGCTGTTCCAGGCGACCAAGCTGTACGAGGGCAAGGAGGACAAGGCGCAGTGGTTCCCGCAGACCTCGGTCTGGCCGGACCCGAGCCTCAGCGGTGAGCTCGCCACCCTGCAGACCAACCTGAACAGCTACGTGAACCAGAACCAGCTGGCCTTCATCACCGGGTCGAAGAACATCGACGCCGAGTGGGACGCCTACGTGAAGGGTCTGGACAGCACCGGGATGACCAGGTACCTGCAGATCCAGCAAGAGGCCTACGACAAGTACAAGTCCGGGAGCAAGTAACTCCTATGTCCCACGAACTGTGGTTCACCACTGCCGCGCCGGACTGGTTCGAGGCGTTGCCGCTCGGCAATGGGCACCTCGGCGCCAAGGTGTTCGGCCGGGTCGGCGAGGAGCGGATCGCGCTCAACCTCGACGACGTCTGGTCGGGCGACGGCCCGCGCACGCTGACCGTGACGGACGGTCCGCAGGCGCTGGCCGACGTACGGCGGCTGTTGCTGGACGAGCGTGATCAGCTGGCGGCGACGGAACGGACCCGGGCCCTGCAGGGGCCGCTGGTCGAGTCGTACCAACCGCTCGCCGACCTGCTGATCCGGACAGCTGGTGAACCGCAGGAACTGGAGGACTACCGGCGGAGCCTGGACCTCCGTACGGGGACCGCCGCCGTCGAATACACGGTCGACGGCGTGCGGTTCCGCCGGGAGACGTACGTGTCCACACCGGACCAGGTGATGGTGTGGACGATCACCGCCGACCGGCCGGGGTCGATCGACCTCGACCTGGAGCTGACCAGTCAGCACCCGATCCGGGCGGAGGCTGCCGACGGCACCTATGGAGTCGTCGGGCACGCGCCGTCGGATCTCACGATCGAGTACCGGCAGAGTCCGGACCCGATCCGCTACGAGGAGGGGCGCGGGATCGGCTTCGGTGTCGCGCTGCAGGTCCACAACGCTGGTGGAACTGCGGTGGTGAGCGAGGCGGGCGTGAGCGTCCGCGGGGCCGACAGCTTGACGGTGTTGTTGTCGGCGGCAAGCACGTTCGCCGGGTGGAAGGTGCCGCCGGGACGGGATCCGCTGGTGGCGTTGCGCGAGGCCACCGACGTGTTCGGCAACGTCAGCCTGGAGAAGGTGCGGGAGCGGCACGTCGACGATCACACCGCGCTGTACGAGCGAGCTGAGCTTCAGTTCGGTGAATCGCGCGATCTACCGACAGACGAGCGGATCAGGGCGGTCGCGGCCGGCGGGACCGATCCGGATCTGGTCGCGCTCACGTTCAACTTCGGCCGGTACCTGCTGATGGCGTCCTCTCGCCCCGGGACGCAGGCGGCCAACCTGCAAGGCATCTGGAACCAGGACCGCCGGCCGATGTGGGCCAGCGACTGGACCAACAACATCAACACCCAGATGAACTACTGGCCCGCCGACCTCACCGGCCTGGGGGAGTGCTTCGACCCACTCACCGACCTGATCGAGGGCCTCGCCGAGTCGGGTGCGGAAACCGCCCGGATCCTGTACGACGCCCCGGGCTGGGTGTCGCACCACAACGCCGACATCTGGCGTGCGACCTGGCCGGTCGGCGAAGGCGGCGACGACCCGGTGTGGGCGATGTGCGCGACCTGTGGTGTCTGGCTGACCGCACACTTGATGGAGCACTACCGGTTCCAGTTGGACCTGGAGTTCCTGCGCAATCGCGCCTATCCGCTGATCGCCGGTGCGGCCGAGTTCGTGCTGGCGATGCTCGTCGAGGATCAGGACGGGCGACTGCAGTTCATCCCGTCGACCGCGCCGGAACACCACTTCGTCCTGCCTTCCGGCGACAAGGCATCGGTCGATCTCACCTCGACGTACGACATCTGGCTCATCCGCGAACTGTTCGCCAACCTGCTGGAAGCCGAGGCCGCGCTGGACCTGGGCAGCGATCTCGCAGCACGTGCGCGCCAAGCCCGCGAACGCCTTCCGGAGATCGGTACGACGCCCGACGGCCGGCTGCTCGAATGGCCGACGGACTGGCAACCGTCGGAGACCGACCACCGTCACCAGTCGCATCTGTACGGCCTGTACCCGGGCGTCGAGATCGACCCGACGCGTACGCCGGAGTGGGCCGCAGCTGCAGGTGCTTCGCTTGAGCTGCGGACCAAGGGCGCGACGAACGGGGGCTGGACGGCCGCGTGGCTCGTGGCGCTCTGGGCGCGGTTGCTCAAGCCGGAGAAGGCGTCCGCGGTGATCCAGGACTACCTGAGCCGTCTGGTCTCGGACAACCTGTTGCACCGGGACGGCGACATCTTCCAGATCGACGCCAACTTCGGCATGACCGGCTGCATCCCCGAGCTCCTCATTCAGAGCCACACGGACACCATCCGGCTGCTGCCCGCGCTTCCGGCCGACTGGCCGGACGGCTCGTTCCGCGGTCTCCGGGCTCGTGGCGGGCTGGTGTTCGACGTCAGCTGGCGGGGCGGGGTTCTGGTCGCTGCGTCGGTGGTGGCGGCTCAGTCCGGTACGTACCGGATCGCCCTGCCGTCCGGGGAACGGACAGTCTCGCTGGAGGTTGGTCAGAAGATGGACCTGGTTAGGACTGCCTAACCAAAGTTGTTGTATCCTCGCGTCCGTGAAAATGCGCATCGTAATAGCCGTTACGGCCGCCCTGCTGGTGCTGGCCGGGTGTGGTGGAAGTAATGACAGCGGATCCGCCGACACCGGCGTCGGCGACACCGAGGTGGCGACCGGCGGGCGGTTGTTCAAGACCGCCGACGAGGAGACCGCCAAGCTGGGGTCGGACGCGCAACCGGGCGCCTTCCCGCGGACCGTGAAGCACGCGCTCGGCGAGACCAAGCTGGAGAAGAGGCCCGAGCGGGTCGTGGTGCTGGACAGCGGTGAGCTCGACGACGTGCTCGCGCTCGGCATCACGCCGGTCGGGATGGCAACGACCGCGGGCCAGGCGGGCGTTCCGTCGTACCTGGCGGACAAGGCGCAGGGGATCAAGACCGTCGGCGGGATCAGCGAGCTGAACCTGGAGGCGATCGCGGCGCTGAAGCCGGACCTGATCCTGGGCAGCAAGCTGCGGGCCAACGACCTGTACGACAAGCTCAGCGCGATCGCGCCGACGGTGTTCAGCATCCGGCCCGGGTTCCCGTGGAAGGAGAACTTCCTGCTGGTCGCGGACTCGGTCGGCGAGGAGGACAAGGCCACCGGGATCCTGAACGACTACCAGAAGCGCGCCGACGAGGTGAAGTCGAAGGTGCAGGGGACGCCGACGATCTCGCTGGTCCGGTTCCGGCCGGCCGAGATCCGGCTCTACGGCAACCTGTCGTTCATCGGCGTGATCCTGAAGGACATCGGGCTGCCGCGGCCGAAGATCCAGGACGTCCAGGACCTCGCGGTCGAGGTGTCGCAGGAGAACATCGGGCAGGCGACCGGGGACTGGATCTTCTACTCCAGCTACGGCAAGCCGGAGACCACCGCCGAGAACGTCGTTGTCAACGGCAACCTCTGGAAGGCGCTGCCCGCCGTGAAGTCCGGCCAGGTCGCCCGCGTCGACGACGAGGTCTGGTTCCTCGGCCTCGGCCCGCTCGGCGCCATGGACGTCCTCACCGACCTCGAGAAGCTGCTCGGCCCCAAGGGGTAAGTAGCCCACGCGTGCTACGCAGGCACTCCTCCGTCGCACCTGCTACGCGCGCTCCCACCCACCCGAACCTCCTGCGGGCTACCGCCCGCGGCTGCACACTCCTGCGTCGCGTGCGTTCGACCCCCGCGTCGGGGTCTCAAGGCCGGGCCGTGGGTGAGTCTGCGGTGGCGGCGAGACGGGAGGGCGTGCATTTCAACAGGTAGTGCGGAGCCGCCGGTAGTGCGGTTGAGCGCGTTCGGGTCAGTGTGTACGGCGTCCCGCCGGTGCACTACCTGTCCGTTTGTCCCCGGCTCTCCGCGCGGTGTCGTCCGCCGCGGTAGGCGACCACAACAGCCAGCCTGGTGCGGTCTGGAGGCTTCTGTGTCGCGTGCGATCGACTCCCCGCGGCGGCGTTCTCCGCCGGGGTTAGTTCGGCACTCGGCCTCGGTTGGTTACCTGGATGTGGGGGGCGTAGCGGGCTACCGCTGTGGCTAGGTCGTCGTACGGGAGTTCGCGGCCTAGGATTTCGAAGGTGCCGGGCCAGGGGCAGGAGGGGCCCCAGGACTTCGGGTTGTGGGGGAGGGGGTCGGCGTCGTGCAGGAGGACGACGAGGTACGGCGCCCACCACTCGCCGCCGTCGGGGTTCACCTCGTGCCGTTCGATCCGGCAGACGCCGCGGACGTCCGCCCACGGAATCGTCCGCGGCTGCTCGCCGCCGAGGTAGATCCCGCTCTCGTCGATCGTCAGCAGCACGTCCTCGTCGTCGGCCTCGCGGGACTCCTCGAACGCGGTCACGGCGCCGACCAGCAGCAGCACCGGCAACCCGACTGCGAAGATCAACGGCATCCCGCCCCAGGACAGCCAGATGGATTCCAGCGGCTCGCGGACCGATTCACCCTTGACCAGTTGAGCCACCACCACGAGCGCAGTGAGCAGCACCATCAGCCCGAACAGCAGCGTGCCGAGGTACAACGCGGTCTTGGTAGTGCCGAGGCCGCGGCGCTTGACGACGAACGGCTGCGTGGTCTGCTCGGGCGGCATACCGGCATTGTCGGGCGCATCCGCCGTACGCACCAGCACCCTCACGCAACCCTAATCATTTCGGTCCGTACCACTCGTCCATAGGGATGAAAAGGGCTCCAGGACCGGACGCGGACTTTGGTACGGCGCGGCCGTCCGCAAGAATCGCTGCATGCCGGACCGCCAGACCGCCGTCGCCTCCCGGAAGCCGCCGACGCGCAGCACAGCCCGTCGGCGCCAGAAGAGCAGCATGTGGCGCCGCGGCTGGCTGATCGCGTTCCTTGCGGTGCTGTCCGTGCTGCCGCTGCTGTTCCACCGCTGGGTGCCGAACTCGGTCGGCAACCTCGGCAGTCTGCTCGACACGTTCCTGCCCTGGGTCGGCCTCGCCGTACCGATCCTGGCCGTCGCCGCGCTGGTACGCCGGTCCGCCACGGCCGGAGTCGCGTTGCTGCTGCCCATCGTCGTGTGGGGCCTGATGTTCGGCAACCTGCTGATCCCGGGCAAGGGTGGTGGCGCGCACGACCTGCGGGTGCTGTCGCACAACGTCGACGCGGCCAACCCGGATCCGCAGCGGACCGCGCAGGACCTGCTGAAGGCCGACGCCGACGTGATGGCGCTGGAGGAGATCACCGCGGCGGACATGAAGATCTACAAGGCCGCGTTCGCCAAGGACTATCCGTACGAGGTCTCCCGGGACACGGTCGCGCTGTGGTCGAAGTTCCCGGTCGAGGAGAGCACGTCGGTCGACGTCGGCTTCAAGTGGACCCGGGCGCTGCGCGCGGAGGTCAGCACGCCGGAGGGCAAGGTCGCGGTGTACGTCGCCCACCTCGCCTCGGTCCGGGTCGGAGCGAGCGGATTCACCTCGGACCAGCGCAACGACACGATCAAGGCGCTCGGCCGGCAGATCGCCGACGAGAAACTGGCCGGCGTGGTCGTGATGGGCGACTTCAACGGTACGGCGACCGACCGCAGCCTGGCCCCGTTGACCGCCGGACTACGGTCGGCCCAGGGCGCGGCGGGCTACGGGTTCGGATTCACCTGGCCGGCCAAGTTCCCGATGGCGCGGATCGACCACATCATGGTGCGCGGCGTCACCCCGACGAAGGCCTGGGTGATGAGCAACACCGGCAGCGACCACCGCCCGGTCGTCGCCGAGCTTCGCGTCTAGTTCTCGGCGATGCCTTTGCGGTCGCGTAGCGGACGGCTTCCGCGCGGTGCCGGGCGCCGATCTTGGCGAAGGTGTTGTTGATGTGCGTCTTCACTGTTGCCTCGCTGATGTAGAGCCGCCCGGCGATCTCCGGGTTGCTCAGTCCCTGCGCGATCAAGCGCAGTACTTCGGTCTCCCGGGCGGTGAGGCCGTCGGTCTCCTTGGCCCGGCCGGGGTTCAGCCCGGCGACCAGCCGCCGGGACACCTCGGGGTCGAACGTGGACTGGCCGGCCGCGGTCGACCGGAGCGCAGCCCCGATCTCGGCTCGGCCCGCGTCCTTGGTGAGATACCCGCGGGCGCCGGCGCGCAGCGCAGTCGCGATCGAGTCGTCGTCGGCGTACGTCGTCAGCACCAGGACGGCGTCCGGGAATCCGGCCGTGATCCGGGCCGTCGCCTGGACCCCGTCGAGGACCGGCATCCTGAGGTCCATCAGCACCACATCCACGTTGCCCTGAGCAACGAGATCGACGGCCTCGACCCCGTCCGCGGCCGCGCCGGTGACCTCGATCCCGTCCAGCAGGCCGAGCAGCGCGACCAGCCCCTCCCGGACCACCTGCTGGTCGTCGGCCACGACCACCCGGATCACATCACTCATCAGGCACCTCCGCGACCACCAGCCAGTCGTCCCCGTCCGGACCCGCCGTCAGCGTCCCACCGACCAGGGCCAGCCGCTCCCGCATCCCCGCCAGCCCGAACCCTTCCCCGGCCGTCACACCCTTGTTCCGCACCGTCAGCCGTACGCCGTCCTGGTACCTGAGCTCCACGTCGACGCGCTGTCCAGGCGAGTGCTTCGCCGCATTCGTCAGCGCCTCCCGGGCCGCGTTCAACAGCGCGACCGTGACACCCGACTCGGTCTGCGCCGTACCTTCCACAGTCGCCCGGACGGCGACCCCGTGATCCGCCTCGTGCTGCTCCGCCAGCGCCGCAAGCGCCTGCGGCACCTCCGGTACGTCGTCCGCCCGCAACGCAGCCACCGCGTTCCGCGCCTCACTCAACCCTTGTACGGCGAGTCGTCGCGAGCGCCGGATGTGGTCGAGGGCAGCCGTTCTGTCGTCCCGTTCGTCCAGCAGTGCCTCGGCCAACTCGAGTTGCACACTGAGCGCGCCGAGCGAGTGGGCGAGCACGTCATGGAGATCGCGAGCGATCCGTCCGCGCTCCTCCAGTGCTGCCGCACGGGACTGCTGGCTCTGCGCGCGGCGCGTCTGCTCCAGCAGTTGCTCGGTCTGCCGGACCTGGATCTCGTACTGCCGCCGGTTCAGGCCGAACGCGGCCAGCACCGCGGTCCACAGCAGTTGGCTGAAGTACCAGCTGTCCGGCTGGTCGAACCACACGGCCGACAGGGCGAAGGCAATGACGACGCCGGTACCGACCCCGACGATCGGCCGGTTGCTGTTCCGGCAGCCGGCTGAGTCGTCCCTCCGGCGGAAGTCCATCACCGCGATGTCCGCCACCGCGACGGGGACCAGGACGAGGGCGTTCGAGCCTTCCATCCCGGCGATCAAGGCGTTGCTGACGGCAACGGACGTGAGGAGGCCGAAGGCGAGGCCCGGACGCACCGTCATCAGGAGGGTGCCGGCCACGAAGACGGCAAAGCCGCCGCCGAGGACGAGCCAGGCCCACGGTTCGGCCGGCCGGGAGGTCGACAGCACAGCGACCGCAACGTGGCCGCAGAACTCCTTCGTCTGGCAGCTGTCCGGGGTCGGCGGCACCACGCAGCACTTCTACGGCAACCACCCGCGCGCGTACCCGGGCGTCTTCGAGGGGTACGACGGAGCCGACAAGTCCGGGTACGACGTCAACCACCGCTTCCCGTTCACCTACGGCGAGCTGGTGCCGTACTTCGAGTGGGTCGAAGCCACCATGCCGGTGATGACGGCCGCGATGGGGCACAAGGAACAGACGTTCTTCCGCGGCGCCGAGACGCTCGGGCTGCCGGTGCAGACCACGAAGACTACGCACCGGCCGTCGTACCGGCCGCAGGAGAACGCGATCCTGCAGCCGGGCGGAACGGCGGGGAAGACGTCGAATTCGGACCTGCTGGTCTATCCGAAGGCGACCGGGTGCACGTTCTGCGGCTACTGCTTCCAGGGCTGCATGCGGCCGAACGGTGCCCCACGCAACCAGTTCGCCAAGCGGTCGACGGACAACAGCTACGTGCCGATGGCGCTCACCGCCGAGGTGTGGTGGCGTGGCGGTCGTCCGGTCGAGCTGATCGCGGACGCCTTCGTCACCCGGGTCCACGCCGAGAAGCGGCACGGCGTACTGACCGCGACCGGGGTCACGTGGCGGTCCGGGGGAGCGGAGCATCGCGAGGACGCCCGCGTCGTGGTGATGTCCGGCGGCTGCACCGAGAACCCGCGGCTCTGGTTCAACAGCGGCCTGCCGAACCCGAACGGCTGGGTCGGCCGCGGTTACACCGACCACTTCTTCGACTGGGTGTTCGGGGTCTTCGACGACTACACCGGCAACCCGAAGGGCGTCGGCTCGAGTGCCCGGCTCGACTATCCGCCGTACGGCGGCCTGGAGAACGTCGGCCTGCCACCCGCGCTGATGGCCTTCTCCGCAACGCTGTCGGACAGCGGGATCCGCGGTCAGTACAAGAACGGGCGCGGACGCGGCGGACCGTGGGACGGGCCCGCCGGGCGGGTGATGGGGCCGGAGCTCAAGGAGGTCCTGTCGCACGGGCTGGACCGGCTGCTCAGCGTGCTGGTGATCACCGACGACGACGTCGAGGCGCAGAACCGGGTCATCCTCTCGGCGCTGCCCGCGGACGAGAACGGGCCGATCCCGAAGGTCACCTTCAAGCAGCGGCAACGGACCGCGCGGACGCTGCGGAACCGGGAGTTCATGGCCCGGAAGGCGGCTGAGCTGCTGCGTGGCGCGGGCGCTCGCAAGGTCTACCGGATCGACGGGGCGCCGCTGATCCTGCACGTCCAGTCGTCGATGCGGATGGGATCGTCGGCGCGGACCTCGGTCCTCGACCCGCGCGGTGAGACCCGCGCGGTGAAGCGGCTGTTCGTGGCCGACAACTCCGCCCTGTCGAACGGGCTCGGCGGGCCGAACCCGACGCTGACGGCGCAGGCGCTGGCGACGCGGACGGCGGAGAAGATCTTCCAGACCTACTTCGACGGTGACCCGTGGGTGCACTCGAGCTCCCCTGTGGTGTCCACGGATCCGCGGATCAGCGTCCGGCTGGGGCAACTCGGGCTCTGACTGCGGACCGCCAGGCCATCACAACTACGCCTACGGGCGCCAGCGCCCGCTCAGTCGGCGCGCCGGCAGGGAATTGTGATGGCCTGGGGGTTCGTGTCCGTTTGACGAACATCGGCGTCCGGGGCGGTCCTGCCGTCCCGGCGCCGACTTTCCTAGGCTCGAAGTACCCGATCAGGAGGACTTCGAGATGACGATCACATCCAGCGGCGCGGATCTGTCCACGCTCGCTCAGCAGTATGCCGAGGACGGGTTCGTGCTCGTGAAAGGCCTGCTCAGCAAGGAAGAAGCGGCCTACTACCGGCAGCGCAGCCACGACCTGCTGGCCCAGCTGAACCGCAAGGACGACCCGACCTGGAAGTCGGCGATGGGCCTGTCCGACGGTGCGACCCGATTGCAGCACCTGCACGACGCACAGTTCTACGACGCTGCCTTCTCGCGGCTGCTGGTGGACCCGCGGTTCACCGACGTGGCCGCTGCGGTGATGGGTGTCGACGGCGTGCAACTGCATCACACCAAGCTGTTCGTGAAGCCGCCGGAGAACGGGTCGCCGTTCCCGCTGCACCAGGACTACCCGTTCTTCCCGCACAAGTACCACCGCGTCGGTGCGGCGATCTTCCACTTCGACGACGCGCCGGAGGAGAAGGGCTGCGTGCGGGTGATCCCCGGCAGCCACAAGGACGGGCCGCGCGAGCACGACCCGGAGGGCTCGTTCCACCTGCCCGACGTACCGTTCGAGTCGGCGACACCGCAGCCGGCCGAGGCGGGCGACGTACTGTTCTTCACCTACCTGACCGTGCACGGGTCCGGGGTGAACGTGAGCGACGAGGCGCGGACCACCTGGCTGGTCCAGTACCGCGACCCGGGAGACCCGCCGACGGTCAAGACCCACGATCACTCGCTCGGTCAGGGCATGATGCTGCGAGGAGTCGACCCGACCGGCAGGAGCGCTTCTTGACCCTGGAGTCCGTCGCTTCCGCGGACCGTTTCGTCGACCTCGCGGGGCTCCTGGAGTCCTGCGAGGTCGACGGCTTCCGCGCGGACTTCCTGAGCTGGGGCCACTACCGCCCGGAGTACTGGCGCAACTACTGGCACACCCACTCCTTCCATGAGGTCTGCCTCGCCTACTCCGGCGCCGGCCGCTTCAATTCCGGCTCCTCGCAGTACGAGGTGTACCCGGGTGCTGTCTTCCTCGCCCGTCCAGGCGACGTCCACGAAATCGAGTCCAGTCACTCGGAGCCTTTGGGCATCGCCTTCTGGGGCTTCACGTTCCGGCCGGGCTCGGACCAACCGGGGTGGTGGTCAGGGCTGACTCGACAGGACGGGCCGGTGATGTCCGACCGGGTCGGCTCGTTGCCGGCTCTCATCACTGCGTTGGCGGCTGAGGCTGCGGCGCCGGTGTCCGGTTACAGCGCCGCGCTTGCGGCGCTGGGGGCCACGCTGGTGATGGAGACGTCCAGAGCGTTCGCCCTGGACGACGATCTCGCAGTAGAACCGGTACGGCGTGACCGCGGACCGCTCGTGGTCGAGGCGATGCAACGCCACCTCCGCGACAACCTCTCCCGCCCGATCACCGTCCGGGACGTCGCCGCCGTTGCCCACCTGTCCGAACGCCACGCCGAACGCCTCTTCCACCAGCAAACCGGCGCGTCGATCATGTCCACTCTGCGCCGCCTACGTCTCGAGCTAGCCGCCCAACTCCTGCTCGACCCGTCGTTGACCGTCACCGAAGTAGCCCGAGCCTGCGGCTACTCCGACGTACGCCCCTTCTCCACCGCCTTCCGCCGCCACTACGGCCGAACCCCAGGCAACCACCGCCAAACCGGCGGCACCGAATTCATGTAGTCCTGCCCAGCGCGACTGGTTCTAGACGACACCTGTTCGGTGGTGTCGGTTCGTAGGACTGATTGCTGGTGGAACTTCTTCTCGTAGGTGTCGCGGATTTCTGCGGCCGTCGCGGTCGTCTTGCCCAGGTGCATCATGCGGTTGGTCCCCCAAGAAGTCGTGGTGTGGCTGGAACGTTAACCGCGCAATCACGGCAAAAAGCGGCTCCCGCCGAGCTCTGCCCGCTCGGCCCGAAGGATCTGTCACTCAGAGTAGTCAATCAAAATCATGGACAGGGCAGACCGTGACTGCTCAAATGCATCCAGGTATTTCCGCCGTACTCCTGGAGGAGACATATGAGGGGTCGCCTCAGCCGTATCGCCGGCGTCATCGCGCTGGCGCTCGGCCTCGCAGCCACATCCCTGGTTCCCGCGTCCGCCATCACCGGAGGCGAGCCGGACGGAAACGGCCATCCGAACGTCGGCCTGATCCTGTTCTACATGCCTGACGGGCGCTTCCGCTGTACGGCGACCCTGGTGTCGCCGACGGTGCTGGTGACCGCAGCGCACTGCACGAAGGGCACGCTGGGCAAGACACTGATCACGTTCGACTCGGTGATCGCCGAGCAGCCGCCGTCGCCGTTCCCGGTCGCGGCGGACCCGTCGAAGGGCTACACCCAGGCCGAGCTCGAGAAGGCCGGTTACAAGTCCGGTACGGCGGCCACGCACCCGCAGTACTCCGATTTCACCGATCTGGACAACTGGAACGACGTCGGTGTGATCGTGCTCGACCGGCCGGTGACGAACATCGCTCCGGCCAAGATCGCTCCGGCCAACTACCTCAACGCCTACCAGCAGCCGAAGCTGAACAGCACCATCTTCCTGTCGGTCGGCTACGGCACCGAGGTCCGCAAGGCCGACTCCGGCCCGCAGAAGCCGACGCCGATGTCGTACCCGCTGCTGCGCCGCCGGGCCGAGGAGCCCGGCCAGAAGCTCACCCCGCAGATCCTGCAGGTGAACGGCAACGAGAACGACAACCGCGGCACCGGCGGCACCTGCTTCGGTGACTCCGGCGGCCCGACGTACCACGGTGGCTACGTCGTGACCGTGACCAGCTACGGCTACACGCAGAACTGCCGCTACCTCGACGGTCTGCAGCGGATCGACATCAAGGTTGTCCAGGACTGGCTGAAGACGTTCGGCGTACCGATCGGCTGACGCTCGTCGTTACTGGTGCCGCGACCCGTGTCAGTGGGGTCGCGGCACCAGTGCTGCCCGGGCTGCTGCCGACGTCTCCAGACACCGACAACGACCACCAGCCCTGCCAACGACGGCAGGAAGCCGATCACGCCGTGCAGTGGCGGGACGATCGTCGTGTACGCCTCCCCGCCGACGGACAGCCCAATCAGCTGAATCGTCGCCCCGACGGCGAACAGCGTGGTGCAGATCGCCCGGACCCGGCGCGAGGCCCGAGCCACCGCCACGATCGACCACACCCAGCCGACAAGCCCGAGTACGCCGACGGCGACCAGGTAGATCGTGATGGCGTTCCGGTCCTTGGTCACCAGATTGGCTGACCAGTCCGGGTACGCGGCCCGCACGTGATCCCCGATGGTGTCGACCGTCATGAGGTCGACGACCGGGGCCAGCGTTGCGACCACGGTCAGCAGCAGCCCGCCGTACAGCGCCCGCCGGACGTACGACGCCGTCCGTGCCGGCGCGGTGATGGTGCTCATCCGAAACTTCCTCCCCACGTCATTCTTACAACGTAAGATTGACTCTATACTTACGCCGTAAGAATCTTCAAGCGAGGAGCCTCGAGTGAGTCGCCGTACCCCTGGTCAGCGCGTCGGCCTTACCCGTGAGGTGGTGCTGCAGGCCGCGCTGGCACTCGCCGATCGCGAAGGACTGAAGGCGCTCTCGATGCGCAGGCTCGGAGCAGAGCTGGATGTCGAGGCGATGACGCTCTACCACCACGTGCCGAGCAAGGACGCGCTGCTGGACGGTCTGGTCGAGCTGCTGGTCGCACCGATCGCCCCACCGGCGTTCGAGGCGGGCTCATGGCAGGAGGCGCTGCGTGCCTACGCGAGCGAGCTCCGCACCACCCTGCTCGCCCACCCGAACGTCATCCCCCTGGTCGCGTCCCGGCCGGCCGTCACCGCGCAGAACCTGCAGGTGATGGAGGCCGCCCTTGAGAGCATGCGAGCCGCCGGACTGCAGCCTGCCGACGCTCTGGACGTGCTGTACGCAGTGACCGGCTTCGTCCTGGGACACGTCGTCACGTCCCCGGACGGCGACCCCGTGGACCAGCTGGACGCACTGGACCCGGCCGAGTACCCGCTGCTGGCGGAGGCGGTGAGCAAGACGGCTCCCAGAGGCACTGAAGCCCGCTTCGAGTTCGCTCTCGACGCCTTGCTGTCCGGACTCGAGCCGAAGGCGCTAGACTGATCACATGCGAGTGAGCCTGCTCCTTAGTTAGCCGTACTGGCAACCAGGCGCCTGAGCGCCGGTCAGTGCGGCAACCCCTCCTGCGCGAGGGGCTCTTCTTTTTTAGGGCACTGTCATTTCGCGGTGTGCCTTCTGGCAGATTTAGGCTCAACCAACACACGAAATACATGGAGTAGGACCGTGAGCGAGCAGGTGGAGGACGCCCCGATCGACCGGGGTGGGTACGACTTCAACGTCCTGCAGGCCAAGTGGCGGCCGGTATGGGAGAAGCTGGACCCGTTCAAGACGCGCGACGACGGCTCCGCGGAGCGTCGGTATGCGCTCACGATGTTCTCCTACCCCTCCGGCGACCTGCACATGGGCCACGCCGAGGTGTTCGCGCTGCACGACGTGCTGGCGCGCTACTGGTTCCAACAGGGGTACGACGTCCTGAACCCGATCGGCTGGGACTCGTTCGGGCTGCCGGCCGAGAACGCGGCGATCAAGCGCAACGAGCACCCGGCGACGTACACCTACGGCAACATCGAGACCCAGGCGGAGTCGATCCGGCGCTACGGCCTGAGCTTCGACTGGTCGCGCCGGCTGCACACGTCCGACCCGGAGTACTACCGGTGGACGCAGTGGCTGTTCCTGCGGTTCTACGAGCGCGGTCTGGCCTACCGCAAGGCGTCGTACGTGAACTGGTGCCCGAACGACCAGACCGTGCTGGCCAACGAGCAGGTCGTGCAGGGCCGGTGCGAGCGGTGCGGGCACGAGGTCACCAAGCGCGAGCTGACCCAGTGGTACTTCAAGATCACCGACTATGCGCAGCGGCTGCTGGACGACATGGAGCTGCTGCAGTGGCCGGAAGAGATCCTGCTGATGCAGCGCAACTGGATCGGCCGGTCCGAGGGCGCCTTCGCGGACTTCCAGGTCGAGGGCCGCGACGAGCCGATCCGGGTGTTCACCACCCGTCCGGACACGCTGTTCGGCGCCACCTTCATGGTGGTCGCGCCGGACGCCAAGCTGGCCGCCGAGCTGGTCACGCCGGAGCAGCGGGAGGCCTTCGACACCTATCTGGCCAAGGTCAAGGGTGAGACCGAGATCGAGCGGCTGAGCACCGAGCGGGAGAAGACCGGTGTCTTCCTGGGCTCGTACGCGATCAACCCGGTGACCGGTGAGCGGATCCCGATCTGGGCCGCCGACTACGTGCTGGCCGACTACGGCACCGGCGCGATCATGGCGGTGCCCGGCCAGGACACCCGGGACTGGGAGTTCGCGGAGAAGTTCGGCCTGCCGATCGTGCGGACCGTGCAGCCGGAGGACGGCTTCGAGGGCAAGGCCTACACGGGCGAGGGCCCGGCGATCAACAGCGCGAACGACGAAATCAGCCTGAACGGGCTGGGCGTCGTCGAGGCCAAGGCGCGGATCAGCGAGTGGCTGCAGAGCAAGGGCCTGGGCGAGAGCACCATCAACTACCGGCTGCGCGACTGGCTGCTGAGCCGGCAGCGGTACTGGGGCTGCCCGATCCCGATCATCCACTGCCCGTCCTGCGGCGAGGTGCCGGTCCCGGACGACCAGCTGCCGATGGAGCTGCCCGACCTGCGCGGCGCCGACCTGGCGCCGAAGGGTGTGTCGCCGCTGGCGGCCGCACGCGAGTGGGTCGAGGTCGACTGCCCCAAGTGCGGCGGCAAGGCCGAGCGGGACACCGACACCATGGACACCTTCGTGGACTCGTCCTGGTACTTCCTGCGCTACCTGTCGCCGGACTACACCGAGGGCCCGTTCGACCCGGCTGCGGCCGAGCGCTGGATGCCGGTGTTCCAGTACGTCGGCGGCAAGGAGCACGCCGTACTGCATCTCCTGTACGCGCGGTTCTTCGTCAAGGCGCTGCACGACATGGGCCTGCTGTCCGCGGTCGAGCCGTTCACCCGGCTGCTGAACCAGGGCCAGGTGATCAACCAGGGCAAGTCGATGAGCAAGTCGCTGGGCAACGGCGTCAACCTGGGCGACCAGATCGACCTGTACGGCGTCGACGCGGTCCGGCTGACCATGGTGTTCGCCGGCCCGCCGTCGGACGACATCGACTGGGCCGACATGTCGCCGGGTGGCGCGCTGAAGTTCCTGCAGCGCGCTTGGCGGCTGGCCGGGTCTGTCGAGGCGCCGCTGGGCTCGGACCCCGCGGCCGGTGACGTCGAGCTGCGCAAGATCACCCACCGGACGGTGGCGGACGCGGCCGAGCTGGTCGACTCGCACCGGTTCAACGTGATGGTGGCCCGGATCATGGAGCTGGTGAACGCGACCCGGAAGGCGATCGACGCCGGACCGGGTGCGGCCGACCCGGCCGTCCGCGAGGCGGTCGAGACGGTGGCGGTGCTGCTGAGCCTGGTCGCGCCGTACACGGCTGAGGACATGTGGGAGACGCTGGGCCACGAGCCGACCGTCGCCAAGGCGGGCTGGCCGAAGGTCGACCCGGCGCTGCTGGTCCAGGACACGGTCACCTGCGTGGTCCAGATCGCCGGCAAGGTGAGGGACCGGCTGGAGGTGTCCCCGGACATCGCCGAGGCCGACCTGGAGCAGCTGGTGCTGGCGTCCGAGGCGGTCCAGAAGGCGCTGGACGGCCGCGGAGTCCGCAAGGTCATCGTCCGCGCGCCGAAGCTGGTGAACATCGTCCCGGCCTAAGCTGACGGGATGCGTTCCGAGCTGATCGATGTCGCGACCGGTGGTAGCGAGGTTGTCTTCGACCTGACGAGCAGGTGCGAGCAGTTCGTCGACCGTGAGGCCCACCAGGCCCAGGGCGACGGACTGCTGCACGTGTTCGTGCCGCACGCGACCGCCGGGATCGCGATCCTGGAGACCGGCGCCGGCAGCGACACCGACCTGCTGGCGGTCCTCGAGGAGCTGCTGCCGCGGGACTTCGGCTGGCGGCACCGGCACGGTACGCCGGGGCACGGTCGCGACCACGTGCTGCCGGCGCTGATCCCGCCGTACGCGACGATCCCGGTGCTCGACGGCCGGATGATGCTCGGCACCTGGCAGTCGATCTGCCTGGTCGACACCAACGTGGACAATCCGCGCCGGCAGGTCCGGCTTTCCTGGCTGCCCGGTTAATGGACCACCCGGTAACAAGCGGTTCCGGAATTCTTGTGACTTATCGTGATGTTGCGGGTTGCGTTACGCATGCGAAACACGATTCCGGTTGAATTGCGGTCATGGCAGCGCTTGACACTCTTCGGGCCCAGTGGGCGGGGCTAGGCACCGAACTCCTGATCCGCGCCACGCGCGGCATCTGTGCCGGCAGCCTGTTGAATGCCGACACCGGCCGCGCCGACACCAGCGCGCGGCTCGCGGACTGGGCCGCAGTGCATTCTCTCTACAGCAGTGAAAATGAATCGGCCTCGGTTCGCGCGACCGCTTGAAACACTTATTTTCTGCGCCCGCAGTGATTTCACCCTGAATCATCTCGTTGCTTTTGACAACGGATTCGTGTGATCCAGGCCGCGTTCCGCACGCCGGGCAGGTCCGCCAAGTTCACTCCCGTCACGCTATGTTGTGTCAGGAACGTGAGGCCTCAAGAGGGGTGACGGGCTGTGGCGGACGCGGAAGGCCGGGCTGACGGCGGGCGGAGTTTCGCCGGTCTGCTGCTCGACTTGAGGGTCCATGCCGGGCTGTCCCAGGAGGAGCTGGCCGAGCGGGCGGGGCTGAGTGTGCGCTCCATCCGCGAGATGGAGGCCGGCCGGGTCGCGCGACCGCGGAAGGAATCCGTCCGGCTGCTCGCGACCGCCCTCGGGCTGGAGGGCGATCACGCCGGCAACTTCGTGGCAGCAGCCGGGCACGGGGCGCCCCGGCCGCCCATCTCGGTGGCCGCTCCGGCCGCGACCGGACTGCGCTGGCGGGGCACCCGACCGATCCCCGACGGCCTCGTCGGCCGCGAGCAGGAGCTCGCTGAGCTCGAGGGCCTGCTGCGGCAGAACCGGCTCGTCACGCTCGTCGGTCCCGGCGGCGTCGGGAAGACGGAGCTCGCGCTTGCCGCGGCCGACCGGTTCTCCGGCGCCGACACGACCGTCGTGGTCGTCGACCTCACGACCGTCCATCGCGATGCCGCCGTACCGTCGGCCATCCTGGACGCCTTCGGCACAGCACCGGGTACGTCGGACCTGGACGACGTACTGTCCGGACGCAAACCGGGTGACCTGGTGATCGTCGAGGACAACGCTGAGCACGTGCTCGACGGGGTGGCGACGGTCGCGAACCGGATGGTGCGCAGCTTCCCGGGGGTCGGCGTACTGGTGACGTCGCGGATCCCGCTCGGGCTGCCGGACGAGGTGGTCCGGCGGGTCGCCGTACTCGACGTGCCGGCCAACGACAAGGACTACGCGGAGATCAAGGCCAGCCCGGCCGTGGAGATGTTCTGCCGGCGGGTGGCGCGAGTACGGCCGGACTTCAGCCTGACCGAGGAGAACGCGCCCACCGTGGCCCGGCTGTGCCGCCGGCTGGACGGTCTGCCGCTCGCTCTGGAGCTGGCGGCCGCTCGGGCGGGCTCGCTGTCGGTGGAGACGATCCTGGCTGCGCTGGACGACCGGTTCCGGCTGCTGTCGGGGCCGAGGCGGTTCGGTGCGCCGCACCAGCGCACGCTGGCCGACACGATCGCGTGGAGCGTGGATGCGCTGTCCGACGCCGCTCGGCAGCTGCTCTACCGGGCCTCCGTGCTCGGGTCCCCGTTCACGCTGGACGCAGTGGCGGGCGTGTGCACGGGCGCTCCGATCGACGCGTTCGACGTACCGATGCTGCTGGCCGAGCTGGTGGAGAAGTCGCTGCTGCAGCCGGTGCACGAGTTCGAGCAGCTGTACGGCGCTCGCTACAAGCTGCTGGAGACGATCCGGGAGCACGCGTACGCCGGTCTGTCGTCGCAGGCGGACGACCTGACCGAGTTTCGGGACCGAGCGGTCGCGTGGTGCTCGACGTACGTCCAAGGGCTCGAGGGCGCCTGGTCGTCGCCGGACCGGGACCGGCGCTACCGGGCGGCCCATGCGAACAGCGCGGTGTTCGAGGTCGCGCTGGAGCGTGCGGCCGAGCTGGGGCAGTGGGACGTCGCCGCGCGGATCGTGCTCGGGTTCCGGATCGCGTGGCAGTACCAGGCGAGTGTGGCTGAGAGCGGCATCCGCTGGGCGACGCTGTGCGCGGAGAACGTCACGGACAACGAGGTCAGCGGCAGGCTGCTGACGATTGCCGGCCGGCTGTCCAGCCTGACTGGTGACGTGCGCGGCGCCCGTCGGTACTACGGACAGGCGCGGCAGCTCATGCCCGGCGAGACAGAGATGGGTCTGCTCGCCCGTAGCGGCTGGGTGTCGTCCGGCTCGTACTTGCTCGACACACAGAGCCTGGCCGAGATCCCCGGTCTGGTCGAGGACGCCCGCAAGCACGGCGACGTGCAGCGGTCCGCGACCGTCCAAGGCACCTGCGCCATCGCCCTCATGCGCTGGGGTCGCCTGACCGAGGCCAAGGAGCTGCTGCTCTCCTGGGAGGCCGAGCTGGTCAACCCGGGTGTCTACCCGGACGAGATCGCCTACATGGCGCTCAGCCGGCTGGAGGTTGAGCTGGGCAACCTGACCGAGGCTCGGCGTCGGGCCTTGCTCGCCCGTGAGGTCCAGGCGTCCGACGATCCCGAGCGCACTAAGGTGGCCGGCTGCCTGGCCATGGTCGAGTACCACGAAGGCCGGTACGACGAGGCACGGGCGCTGCTCGACGAGGCGGCCGCCGACATCCGCGGCCACCGGGGGTACTTCGACTACCTGGTGATGCTCTACCGGTCCCGGCTGGCTCGCGAGGCCGGTGACGTGGAGCAGGCGAGGGTCTGCATCCGGGACGCGGTCAACCGGCTGGTGGCCGAAGGGCGGGTCGTCTACCTGCTCGACGTACTCCCCGAGGCTGTGGCCGTGCTGCACGCGCTGGGGCAGACAGCTGCCGGCGACGTGCTGTGCGGTCAGTTGCTGGCTTGGCAGCGCACGATGGACCCGCCGATGGCGCCGACCGCGTGGGCGGTGCTGCAGGAGTCGTGCGACAGCGCATCGGTCGCCGACGGCTGGCCTGAGCCTGACCCCGCGGCCGCGCTGCAGCGGCTGGCGAACGACGTACTCGCCTCGCTTTCGTGACGCGCATCCGCTGAAGCTGCCGGGTAACTGCCGGTTCTTCTGCCTCGTCCTGACATGCCCGCCGGCCGAAGAATTACAGCCGTAGGACAGGTTCCACGAAGCAGAGACCGAAGCCGGGCAGGCAGGGAATGGGCGGTGAACCGTGACGAGGCCATGGTGCTGCGCTGGACTGCCGAACAGCTTGGGGGAGGCGACGCGGAGGGCATCCGGCGGCCGGACGGTGGGGGCGCCGATCGGCTGTCGAGAGCTCCGGAGTGCTGCGGAGTGCGGATCTGTCCTGCCCGAACCGGGTGCCGTGCACCGTCAGGGCACCACACCCGGGGCGGGGTCCCAGCACTGGACCGTGCACACGACACAGGGGACGAGTGTCGGTCCGGCTGACACCGGGAAGCCGGCGGGTTCGGTCACCCGCCGGCGGGGTCAGCCGCTGGGGCCTCCCGGGATCTCGACGAGCTCGCGGTCAGGCCGGTCCATCGGGGAACCGGCGCGGGGAGTAGCTCGACGAGGACTGAACTCGGCTGACACCGAGGGGGAGTCAGCACAGCACCAAGCGCCGGCCACAGGGGAGCCGGCGGAAGCGGTAGGCGCCGGGTCTCGGGGGAGCCGGCGTGCAGAGGTGAGCGCCGGCCATCGGGGGGCCGGTGTACGGCGTCGGGCACAGGGGAGCCGACGTCGATGAGCATCGGCAAGCCGGCGCTGGGATCCAGCGCCGGCTCGCCGGTGTGAGTGAAGCGGCGTCGAGGCGGTGAGTGGGAGGCCACCGACGAGGCGGCGCTGGTCGGACGCCGGCGAGGCGGCGCGAGTGAGGTGGGCGCCGGCTGGCCGGTGCGAGACAGCAGGGCCAACGGGGCGGCGCGCGGGGTGAGCGCCGACGGCACCCGCAGCGCCGCGAGCGCGGCGGCGGGGAGATATGTGCCGGCGACAGGGGAGCCGGTGAGACGTCGGCTTCGGGGGAGCCGGCGGAGTGAGGCGACGAGCTGACGCACAGGAGGAAGTCAGCACAGCGAGGTGAAGGCCCCGGAGGGGTGGCCTTCACCTCGCTAGCCCGTTGCCGGCTACTTCTTCTTTTTCTTCGCGGTCTTCTCCTCGGCCTCCGCGAGCAGCGCCGCGCTGTCGCCGTACCCGACCATCCAGGACGGCTGGAGCCGGCAGTAGACGATGTCCGGCCCCCAACTCGACGGCGAGCTGCCGTAGAACTTGGTCAGGTGCGCCTCGATCTCGGCGAAGTCCGGGTGCTCCGGGGTCAGGAACTCCACGTCCCCGTGACTGAACACGCCGATCCGCTCGCCGTCGACGTACGAGATGCTCGCCGCCGGCCTCGCCCGCAGGTGCCGCGCCTTCGCCGCCGCACCGGCCGTGCTGAACACCCACCGAGCGTGCAGGAAGTGCCCGTCGACCGCACTGATCCGCGGCTCGCCCCGCGCTGTGACGGTGGCGACGTTGAGCGTGCACATCCCGGTCAGAACCCGCACCAGCGCCTCGGCGTCCAGCTGGCGGGAGCCCGTGATGATGCTGCGCAGATGCTCCGTCGAGCGCTGGTACGCGGCGTCGAGGAGCTCCTGCAGTTCACTGATCTCCGCTGCTGTCTCCTTCATCTTCCGCAGTCTGACACCGCGCGCAGACAAAAGGCGTGTCTCCCGCTCCCACGCCTACTGCGCGGCGGCGTGGGAGCGGGAGACACGCCTTAAACTGTCCGGTAACCTCGCTTCATGTCAGCCCGCGTGCACGTCGTCACCGACTCCACGGCCGGTCTGTCCACGCATGAGGTGCTCCGCCTGCCGCTGACCGTCGTACCGGTGCAGGTCGTCATCGGCGGTACGTCGTACGACGACGGCGCCACGTCCGCCGACGCGGTCGCGGAGGCGCTCAAGACGTTCACGCCGGTGTCGACCAGCCGCCCGGCGCCGCAGACGTTCGCCGACACGTACGCCGCCTGTGCCGCGGCCGGCGCCGAGTCGGTCGTGTCGATTCACCTGTCCGGTGACATGTCGGGCACCGTCGAGGCCGCCATGATCGGCGCGAAGGAGTCGCCGATCCCGGTCCGGGTGATCGACTCCCGATCCATCGCGATGGGCCTCGGGTTCCCGGTCCTGGCGGCCGCCGCAGCCGCCGCCACCGGGGCCGACCAGGCCGCCGTCGAGGGTGCCGCCCGGGTCCGGATGTCCTCGATCTCGGCGTACTTCTACGTCGACACCCTCGAGTACCTCCGCCGCGGCGGCCGCATCGGCGCCGCCCAAGCCCTCCTCGGTACGGCGCTCGCCGTCAAGCCACTGCTGACGATCAGCTCCGGCCGGATTGTTCCCCTCGAAAAGGTCCGCACCTCGAGCCGAGCCATCGCCCGCCTGGCCGACATCGCCGTCCAACGAGCCGGCGACGGCCCGGTCCAAGTCGCCGTCCACCACCTGGCCAACCTCGAGAAGGCCCACACCCTCGCCGACGGCCTCGCCGACCGGCTCCCCAACGCCGACGAAATCGTCCTGCGCGAAGTAGGCGCCGTCATCGGAGCCCACGTCGGCCCCGGCCTCCTCGCGGTCGTCATCGCCCCCCACTGAGCTCACGCCCGGCCCAGCTTCCATCCCTTATCCACAGGTTTGGATTCGGCGTTCCAGGGCGTTCGCAGACTCGTACTTTCTCTGGCGTGAACGTCTTCCGCCGTGCCGCCGCCCCCGACCCGGGTGCGCGCGAGCGTGCGCTGGCTCGTCTTGCCAGCGCACCTCGGCACGGCGCGACCGACAGAGAACTGGAGGAGCGTGATGAGGAGGTGCGAGGTGGATGGATCCCCGAAACCGTCCGGCCGGAGCGACTACGTGATGCCCGCTGGACCCTGTCCCCACGACACGTCGTGGTCCTGGCCACCGTACTGTCCATCGGGCTGGCTTGGGCCGCGTGGTCAGTGTTCCGAGCTCGCCCCGAGACCCTCCCTGACGCCCGCCCACCAACCGCCCTTACCTCTGGCGCGCAGGTCACCCAACCCTGCCCCAGCGGTCAGTCCTGCCCAGCTGGTGCTCAACCCTCAGCCTCCACCGGCCAACCCATGCCCGGCACCCAGTTGTCATCCGGCGTCCAGTCGTCACCCGGCGTCCAGCCCTCGCAAGGTGCCCAGGCATCGTCAGGCGTCCCGGTGCAGGGAGCAGGCGCGGTCGTCGTCCACGTTGCCGGCAAGGTCCGCCGCCCCGGCCTGGTCCGCGCGCCCACCGGCTCCCGCGTCGCCGACGTACTCACCCTCGCCGGCGGCCCACTCCCCGGCGTCGACCTCACCACCCTCAACCTCGCCCGCCCGGTCACCGACGGCGAACAGATCGTCGTCGGCCAGCCCGGCGGAGCCGCTCCCTCGTCCCAGACCCCCGGTACCACCCCCGCCCCGACCGCCCCATCCGGCTCACCCGTCAACCTCAACACCGCCACCCTCGACCAACTCGACACCCTCCCCGGCGTCGGTCCGGTCCTGGCCCAACGCATCCTCGACTACCGAACCCAGAACGGCCCCTTCACCACCATCGACCAACTCCAGGAGGTCCCCGGCGTAGGCCCCAAGAAGTTCGACTCCCTAAAACCCCATGTCCACCTCTAACCACCCCACCAACCAAACCGACGAGCAGTCCGCCGACGAAGGCGACGTGCAGTCCGTCCACGGGGCCGACGGGCTGTCCGGTGTGCCGGGCGACGGGCACTCCACCGACAAGGACGGCGAGCAGGCCGGCGGACAGCGCGAGCGACTGGACGTACGTCTGTTGGCGCCGGCTGCGGCGGGATGGCTGGCGGCGGTTCTGCTGATCCCTTGTCGGCCGTTCGTCGGCCTCCTGACGGCAGCCGTCGCCTTCGCCCTCGCCGCCGCGCTGGCAATCGTCGTGCGCCGCACCACCCGAGCACCCCTCGGTTGGGCAGCGGTCGGTGTCCTGGTCGTGATCGCAGGGATGGGCGCGGCCGCAGCCCTACAAGTCGAGAGCATGCGCGCCGGCCCGGTCACGGGGTTGGCGGCCGACAGCGCAACCGTCGGCGTCAAGCTGAAGATCGACAGCGATCCGTCAGTACGACGAAGTCCCGGCAGCCGACGTCCGCCGTACGTAATAGTGAAGGCAACAATCGAGGAGGTACGTGCAAGAGGAACTGTGACCCGGGTGAGCACCCCAGTGCTCGTGATCGGCTCGGAGCAATGGCGCCAGGTCCGGTACGGCCAACGAGTCGCCACAACTGGCCGGCTCGAGGCGGTTGAGCAGGGATCCGACGTAGCCGCGATGCTCTCGGTCCGCTCGGCTCCACGCTTCGTGAACCAACCGCCGTGGTGGCTGCGTGCGGCCGAGGAAGTCCGCGCCGGCCTCCGCGAGTCCGTCGCCCACCAGCCGGACGACGTGCGCGGTCTCGTGCCCGCACTCGTCATGGGCGACGAGTCCGGCCTGCCCGCCGAGCTGACCGAGGACTTCCAAACCACCGGACTGACCCATCTCTCCGCCGTGTCCGGGACCAACCTGACTCTGCTGCTGGCGTTCGTGCTTCCGATGGCCCGGCTGGTAGGAGTACGCGCTCGCGGCTTGACGGCGGTCGGTCTGATGACGGTCGTCGTGTTCGTGATCCTCGCCCGGCCACAACCCAGCGTCCTCCGTGCGGCCGCGATGGGGCTGATCGCGCTCGCGGCGATGACGAGCGGTGGGTCGAGGCGCCGGGCCGTCCGCAGCCTGTCGGTCGCGGTGATCGCCTTACTGCTCCTGGACACGTCACTCGCCAGGTCGGCCGGGTTCGCGCTGTCCGTGCTCGCCACGGCGGGGATCGTGCTGCTCGGCCCGGGCTGGCGGGACGCCCTCGCCCAGTGGATGCCGACCTGGCTTGCGGACGCGATCTCGTGCCCACTGGCCGCGCAGCTCGCCTGTACGCCGGTCGTCGCCTGGTTGTCCGGCGAGGTCTCGCTGGTTGCCGTAGGCGCCAATCTGCTGGCCGGTCCAGCGGTAGGCCCGGCGACGATCCTCGGGTTCACCGCGGCCGGCGTCGCGCTGGTGAGCACAGAGGCAGCGCAGTTGGTTGGTTGGGCAGCGGGCTGGCCGGCCCGCTGGATCATCCTCATCGCTCGCGAGGGCGCCGACCTCCCCGGGGCCGCCAACGCCTGGCCGGCGACCGCTGTCGGCGTCGCCGTACTGACACTGGTTTGCATCGCCCTCGTGTTCGGCCTGCACCGCATCCTGGTCCGCCCGATCGCGATGGTGATCGCGGTCGTCCTGCTGGCGGTCGTCGTACTGCGTCCCGTCGGTTCAATCGGCTGGCCACCCGACGACTGGCTCTTCGTGATGTGCGACGTGGGGCAAGGAGACGGCCTGGTACTGCGAGCCGGCGACACTGCAGCCGTTGTCGTCGACACCGGTCCCGACCCGGCCGCGATGGATCGGTGTCTGCGCGACCTTGGTGTCGAGTACGTGCCGGTCCTGGTGCTGAGCCATTTCCATGCGGATCACGCCGGCGGGTTGGCCGGCGTACTGAAGGATCGACGGGTCGACGAGATCGAGGTGACGCCGTACTTCTCACCACCCGCCGAGTACAGGCGAGTCGTCGACCTTGCGTCGCACCACGGCGTCAGCCTGCGCACCGTGACCTACCAAGAAAGGCGCGTTGTCGGCGCACTGAGTTGGACCACGCTGTGGCCCGCCCGTGTCCCCGCCCTACCACCACCCGGCACGTCGTCAGCGACCGATACCGACGAAGGATCACCCGAGAACAACGCCAGCATCACCATGATGGTCGAACTGTCCGGCCTCCGGATCCTGCTCACCGGCGACCTCGAACCCGAGTCCCAGCGCGCCATCCTCGCCACCGGAGCCGACCTCCGCGCCGACGTCCTCAAAGTCCCCCACCACGGCTCCGCCCAGCAGGACCCTGCCTTCATAGCCGCCACCAACGCCCGCCTGGCCCTCATCTCGGCCGGCCAAGACAACGACTACGGCCACCCCGCCCCCAGAACCCTCACCCTCCTGTCCCACCAATCCACCAAGACCGCCACCACCCTCACCCAAGGCGCCCTGACGATCACCAACCCCGACAACCTGACTATCACCCCCGGCCACCAACCCCGATCACGCTGACGAGGCAGTGAAAGTGACGGAGCTGGTGGGGACGGTGTTGTGGGCCCGGTCGCCTAGAGCCCAGGCGGCGACTCGGGAGACGACGTGGGCTGGGACGGGGTCGCTGACGCCGGGTACTGCGGGGACGTCGTGGGTGGCGTGGGCGTCGTACGGGAGGACAACGCGGTAGCTGCGCGCGAGGGCAGTGCGGGAGGTCGCCTGTACGCACATCTCCGACATCAGACCGCAGATCGCGACCGACCGTACGCCGGCACCGACGAGCACCTCGCCAAGCGGTGTGCCGTCGAAGCCGTCGTCGCGGGGCTTACGAATCACGCGCTCGCGCGGGCCCTCCTTCACCGGCAGATACAGCTCCCACCCAGGCGTGTCCGGCTCATCGTCCGCCCCGGGCGCCCCGTCGTTCTGCAGATGTACGACGACCGCGCCCGCCTCCCGAGCCCGCTCCAGCAGCTCACTCACCCGTTTGAGCAACCGCTCCGCACCGGGTATGGCGTCCGAACCCGAAACAAACGCGGTCTGCACATCCACCACGACAAGCGCATCCACAGGCGCCACCAAGTCAGTCACCCGCCCATCCTCACCACTCGACCCCCTCGGCTTCCAACTAGTTTCCGGCTGCCCCGGCAGCCGGCCTGGTGCTGGACCGGGTGCGCGGTGGGCTCATCCAGAGCAGGTGAGGTCGCCGACCGGCGACCGCCCCTACCATCTGGATCGAGTCGGCGACTCTGCGGGAGGAACCTGATGAGGGCTCGGGACGGGGCTACTGTTTCGACGGGTGGAGTGCTTGCCGCCACGTGCTTGTCCACGCTCGTCGTGAATGCGAACACCTCCGCGGTCAGCATCCTGCTGCCTGCGATCAGCGAGGACACCGGCATGTCGGTGACGACCTTGCAGTGGGCTGTCACGGGCTACTCGCTGGTCGGCGCGGCGGTGATCATCACTGCGGGGTCGCTCGGCGACGTGTTCGGACGCAAGCGGGTCTTCCAACTCGGTCTGCTGCTGTTCGTCGCGTCCTGTGTCCTGATCGCGTTGTCGACCACCGGCGGCATGGTGATTGCCGGCCGGGCGGTGCAAGGCGCCGCCGGCTCGACGATCCTGGCCTGTGGGCTCAGTCTGCTGTCGGTCGCGAGCAGCGGCGCGGAGCAACTGCGCGCGGTGTCGTTGTGGGGCGCGGCGGCCGCTGTCGGCGCTGCGGCTGGGCCGCTGGTCGGTGGTGTGCTCGTCGACGTCACCGGCTGGCAGGGGCTGTTCTGGATCGACGCCGGTGTCGCCGTGGTGTGCATGGTGCTGACCTACTTCACGGTGGCCGAGTCTCGGGACCCGGACCGGCCGCGGTCGATCGACTTCGGTGGTGCTGTGCTGGTGGCGTTGACCCTCAGCCCTCTGGTTCTTGCCTTGAGCAAGGGTGGCGACTGGGGCTGGGTGTCGTTCGGCACGTTCGCCTGCCTGGTGGTTGCGGTGGGCTCGGGTTTCGGATTCGTCGCGGTCGAGCGCCGGGTCGCCGTACCGCTGCTCGACCTGGCCTTGTTGCGTAACCGGATCCTGGTCGGCTCCACGATCGCGATCCTGATCGGTGCGGGCACCATCAACGGCCTGATGTACCTGCTCAGTCTGTACTTCCAGGACCCGCAGTCCCTCGGGTTCAGCCCGCTCGAAGCCGGCCTCGCCACGCTCCCGGCCACCGTCGGCCTGGTCGCGATCGCACCGCTCGTACCGCGGTTCGCCGCGCGACTGGGCGGCCGGCAGGTCGTCGCCCTGGGCTTCCTGATCACCGCCGCGGGATTTGCCGTGATCGGTTTCACCCAGTCGTCGTGGCAGTACCTGGCCTTCCTGCTGCCGCTGGTCGCGATCGCGGTGGGGATGGGACTGTCGAACGGCCCGGCATCGTCCGCGGCGACCGCGTCGGTGCCAGCCGACGAAGTGGGCGCGGCGTCAGGCGTCTCGAACATGGCACGGTACGTCGGAGCCGCCGTGGCGACCGCACTGGCCGCGACGATCTACAGCACCGTGATTCAGAACCGCACCGAGTCGGGCCACTCGGAGCCGGATGCGCTCGCTGCCGGTCTGGCGACCGCGTCGTGGGTGATGGCGGTGTTCAGCTTCGCCGGGGTGCTGATGGCCGTGGTGATGGGCCGGCACCGTCACGCCAGAGGCACAGTGCACGACGCTGCCGCGTCCGCCGCCGCGGTGAGCCACACCCTGCCGACATCCGCCGCCGCGGAACGCTGACCGGAGGCCGGTCACGAACCTGGCATCAACGGATCCGCCTGCCTCCGGCGACGCAGGGGACCGCCATGCCTCCGGCGATGCAGGGGACCGCCATGCTTCCGGCGATGCCGGGAACAGGGTGCGAGTTTCCGGCAGCAGCCGCGTGGCCTCGGATGTCGGTGGCGTGTGGGAGGGTGGGGGCGTGGCTGCTCGTAGGGGTTCTGCGCCGAAGCTGGGCGATGTTCTGCTGGTGACCGGCGCCGAGGCGTTCTTGGCGGATCGGGCGGTGCGGTCGGCGATCGGGGCGGTGTCGAAGGGCAGCGCCGAGGTCGAGGTGACCGAGGTGGATGCCTCGACGCTGGACGTCGGGGTGTTCGCGGAGCTGACCGGGCCGTCGCTGTTCGCGACCGAGCGGGTGCTCGTGCTGCGGGCGCTGGAGAACCTGCCGTCCGAGATGGCGCCGCACCTGATCGAGTACGCCGGCGCCCCGGCGGACGACGTACTGGTCGTGCTGGTGCACTCCGGCGGGCAGAAGGGCAAGGCCGTCCTCGACAAGTTGCGCAAGGCATCGGTCAACGAGGTGGTCGCGACGGCGCCGAAGACGTGGGAGCTGCCGCAGTTCGTGGCCGGTGAGATCCGGTTGCACGGCGGGACCGTGGACGAGCGGGCGGCGTCGGCGCTGGTCGACGCGGTCGGGCACGATCTGCGGGCGCTGGCCGGGGCATGCTCGCAACTGGTGTCGGACTCGGGCGGCCAGGCGGTCACGACGGAGCTGATCGGTCAGTACTTCGGGGGTCGCGCTGAGGTGACGAGTTTCGCGGTCGCGGACGCGGCGATCGCGGGGCGGACGGAGCCGGCGCTGGAGCAGCTGCGGTGGGCGCTGGACTGCGGGGTCGCGCCGGTGCTCGTCACGAGCGCGATGGCGGGCGGGTTGCGCGGCCTGGCGAAGTACGCGAGCGCGCCGAGCGGGATGCGCGAGGCGGATCTGGCTCGCGAGGTCGGCGTACCGCCGTGGAAGCTCAAGCAGCTGAAGCAGCAGTCGCGGGGGTGGACGCCCGGTGGGCTGGCGACTGCGATCAAGGCCGTGGCGCAGGCCGATGCGGACGTGAAGGGCGCCTCGGGCGACGCCGGGTACGCCCTCGAGCGGATGGTCATCACCGTCAGCCGCTCCCACGGCCGCCGCTAGCAGGACCGCCTCGAGCCGGGGCAGGTGAGACAGACTTGGGCAGACGAAAACCCAGCTGGTCCCGGAGCGGGCAGCTGGGTTCGGGGACGCAAAAACGATCGGCCTGCCCGGGAGGGTGGCCGATCGTTTGGCGTTGCCTAGAGGGAGGCGGCCTTCTTGAAGATGGACGACTTCCGGTTGGCGGCCTGGTTGGCGTGGATCACGCCCTTGCTGGCGGCCTTGTCGAGCAGGCGGCCCGCCACCTTGGCGTGCTCCTGCGCCTTCGCGGCGTCACCGGCGTCGGCGGCCTCACGGAAGCGGCGAACAGCCGTCTTGAGGGTCGACTTCACCGACTTGTTGCGAAGTCGCGCAGCCTCGTTCTGGCGGTTGCGCTTGATCTGGGACTTGATGTTCGCCACTGAGCAGAGCCTCGATCAGGTGTGTGCGGTCAGTACAGGAAAGTGTCGCGCGCACAAGTGATCACCACCCGTACGGGCGCGAAGAGCCAGATTACCAACAACCCACACCCATCACCAAACCGGCGCCACCAGCGTGACCACCGCCCGCAGCATCCGGTTAACGGACGGTTTCCGCGACCTCGGGGCCTGCCAGGACGATACTGACGCCGTGGGGGCGGCGGTACAGCACGATCCTGGGCTCGCCGGCCGGGCGGAGGAGCAAGAGCTTCTCGCGAGGGCATTGCAGGGGGCGGCGAGCGGTACCCCGTGCGCGCTCGTGGTCGAAGGCGAGGCAGGCGTCGGCAAGACGAGCCTCGTCCGCGACGCCTGCGGCCTGGGCGGGCGAGGACTGCGGCATAGCGGTGACCGGCATCCTCACGACCTCCAGGTGCTCTGGGGCACCTGCGTGAACTTCGGGGCGTCCTCCGTCCCGTTCGCGCCGGTCATCGGCGCGCTCCGGACCTACGCCGACGACGACATCGCCCAGCTGGCCCAGTCCCTTGGGGGCGCACACCCGACGGAGCCAGGCCAGTTGCTTCCCCGCATCGACGACGCCTTCAACCGGCTCGCGCAGCGGGCGCCGACGGTCCTGGTGATCGACGACCTCCAGTGGGCCGACCGTACGTCGCTCGACGTCCTGGCGTACCTGATCGCAGGCTTCCGCAACCAGCGCCTGGCGTTGCTGATGACCTGCCGGGACGAGCACCGCGGTGAAGGCCATCCGCTCCACGGCTGGTTCGCGGACATGCGCCGGATGCCGTCGTTCGAGGAGGTCCACCTGGACCGGCTGACGGTCGCCGGCACCGAGGCACAACTGGAGACGATCCTTGGCCGCACGGTGGACGCTGGGTTCGCGGCCGAGGTCTATGGCCGCTCGGGCGGCAATCCGTATCTGACCGAGCTGCTGGTCCGCAGTCACGACACGGCACCGACTGCTCTCCGTGACGCCTTGCTCGCAACGTGGCACGGACTGTCGCCAGGCGCCCGGCAGATCACCCGCGTCCTCGCCGTCGGCGGCCGGCCGATCGAGCTCGACGTACTCGCGGCTGTCGCGAGCGACCGCGGTATCGACCCGGAGCGGGTACCCGCCTACTTGGTCGAGGCCGCGGACGAGGGAGTCGCACGAAACGACGGGGAAGGCCGCGTGTGGTTTCGGCATCCGCTCCTCGCGGAGGTCCTGTACGACGCCCTGCCGCATGGTGACGCGGTCGGCATCCACGCGGCGTTCGTCCGGGTCCTCGAGCCCCGGAACGAGGAGGCCGCGGCAGACCTCGCGGTCCACAACCACCGAGCGGGGAGAGCGAACGAGGCATACCGCTGGTCGCTGATCGCAGCAGACCACGCAGCCGAGCTCCACGCCTCCACAGTCGAATCACTACACCTGGAACGAGCCTGCTCCCTCTGGGACCAGCTATCGCCAAACCTCCGCGGCACACGCCACGACCACATCAACCTGCTCCAACGCACCTGGGACATCTGCGAGACGGCCGGTCGCTACACGGTCGGCCTGGAGCACGCACGGCAGGCGATGGAACTCGTCGATCGGCACTCCGAGCCGCTGCTGGCGAGCCACTTGCTGCTCGCATCACACGACTACGCGCATCCACAGTCCGCCGGCAAGAGCGCGGTCAACGATCAGCTACTCGAGGCCTTGCAGTTGACCGACGGGTACCCGGACTCGGCTGAGCGGGCGTTTGCGTTGGAGGCTCTAGCCTTCGCCGAGGGCTGGGACGCGCTGATCGACCCAGCGGCCGGCCTGAGCGGGCTGGCGCACGTCGAGGAAGCGATTCGCGCAGCGCGTCGATCCGGGAACGAAGTCGCCCTCGCCGCGGCCCTCGCGACCCGGGCCTTGCTTTACCTGCACACCGGGGCGGGCGAGCCGCTCCCGGCGGCGGAGGAGGCGGAGCGAGCCGGACGAAGATCCGGGGACCCGCACCGGTTGGGGGTCGCGGTGACCTGGCGGGTGAATGCCTTGGGGAAGGAGGGGCGCTTCACCGAGGCGGCAGAGGTGGCACTGCGGGCCGCGGAGGAACTCCACGCGCTGGGGGCGTCCTGGGAACACTTCGTGGCTCAGCAGGCGGCCGACTGGTTGTTCGTCGTCGGGCGCTGGCGCGAATGTCGCGAGGTGCTCCGGCGGGGACTGGCAGCCAGGTGCGACGGCATTATCGGCGCCGCGGTGAGGCTGTGCTCGGCGCAGCTGGCCCTGCACTGCGGGCGGCTGACGGAGGCGAGGCTCCATCTCGACCGTGCGCTGGAGATGGTCTCGGAGGACTACCCGGGCCTGCGATCCGAGTTCAGCTTCGTGAAGTCGGAGCTTCTGGTGGCCGACGGCGAGGCCGAGCGGGCGTTCGAGTGGCTGGTCAGCCGTGAAGCGGAGAGGGTGGTCGCCGATGCCCAGAGCGAGATCCTGGGCATATCTCATGCCGCCGCGGCGGCTGCGTGTGCAGCGCGGGATGCCGGTGATGTCGCCGGTGCTGATCGGGTCGTCGCCGTACTGGACGATCTCGTGAAGCAGTTGGCGGGCGACCCGTTCGGCAATACCCGCATCGACCCCCTCAGCAAGGCAAGGCACCAGGCGGTGTTCGAAGCGTATGTTGCGCAGGCGCACAACGACGAAGGCCAGGGAGCGTTGTGGCGGGTCGCCGCGGACAGGTGTCAGGAAAGCGGCATGCCCTGGTATGAAGCCAGATCCCGTGTGCGTGCGGCGGAGGCGATGATCCGGGACGCGTCACCGCGCTCCGCCGTAGGGGATCAGCTCCACGCGGCGCATCGGATTGCGGGTGACCTTGGGGCCGTGCCCTTGACGAGCGAGATCGAGGCTCTGGCGCGAGCGGCGCGCGTTGATCTGCGGCAGCCCGTCGTCGAGGTTGCGCGCGCGCCTGCGCCGCCGGGTGCGCTGGCAGAGCTCACGGCTCGGGAGCGGGAAGTCCTTGCGCATTTGGTGGCGGGACGGTCCAACGGGGAGATCGCCAAGGCATTGTTCATCAGTGGGAAGACCGTGAGTGTGCACGTGTCCAACATTCTTCGGAAGACAGGTACGGCGACGCGCACAGAAGCAGCCGTGCTTGCTGAGCGGCTGGCCGCTCGGGACAGAACCTAGGCATCGGCGGCCGACTTGAGGCGGATCAGCGTGGTGTGGATGCCGTTCACGTTCCGGTGGGTGCGGTTGCCGAGGAGGGGCGCGGAGGGAGAGGTTCGCCGGGTGCGGCGTCCACGACCCGGCCGAAGGTGAACCAGTGGATCGCGCCGACGCGGTTGTGGCCGATGAACCGCGCCCCGACGGTGATGGACTCGCTCAGGTCGGGCATCGGGGCCTCTCGGCTGACGCGTGGTGTGCTGAGCGTGACATCGGTGGCTGCCACGGGCATACTCGGGCGCGCGTGACGCTGATCACCGCAAGGGGGGATGCGCGTCACGGGTCCAGTTGCGAGACCAAGCTCCACCATCGCGCCGTCCAAGCCTGGAGGAACTCAGTGCCCCGCCGTACCCCGATCATCGTCGCCACCGCGCTCGTCGCGTCGTTGGCCGGCCTCCCGCTCGCGGCTCGCGCCGCGGACGCGATGGTGGCCGACGAGCCGCAGCGCACACCGCTGGTCAAGGAGTCCTCGACCGGCGCCTACATCGTTCAACTCGACGACGCCCCGGTGGCTGAGTACGGCGGCGGCATCGCCGGCCTGCCGTCCACCCGCGTCGCGCCCGGGGGGAAGCTGCTGAAGACCGCAGCACCGGTGCTCGAGTACGTGCAGCACCTCACCCGCGAGCGGCAGGAGGTGCTCGCCAAGGTCCCCGGTGCGCAGAAGCTGTACGACTACAGCTACACGTACGCCGGTTTCGCCGCCCAGATGTCGTACGACGAAGCCGTCAAGCTGGCCAAGTCGTCCGGCGTGAAGAGCGTCGAGCCGAGTGAGCTGCAGCGCCAGGACACCGTGGACACCCCGCGGTTCCTCGGCCTGTCCGGCAAGGGCGGCGCCTGGCAGCAGGCGGGTGGTGTCGACAAGGCCGGTGACGGCGTCATCATCGGCGTCATCGACACCGGCTTCGTCCCGGAGCGGGCCAGCTTCGCGCCGATCAAGACCACCAAGCAGTCCGACGCGATCGTCGCGGCGAAGTGGAAGGGCACCTGCCAGGCCGGTGAGGAGGCGCCCGTCACCTGCAACAACAAGGTGATCGGCGCCCGGTACTTCGACAAGGGCATCGGCACCCGCCCGATCCCGGAGGAGTTCAAGTCGCCGCGTGACTACGGCGGCCACGGCACCCACACGGCCAGTACGGCGGGCGGCAACTTCGGCGTCGACATGAGCGTCCTGGGCCGCGACTACGGCAAGGGCTCCGGCATCGCCCCGCACGCCCGGCTGGCGATCTACAAGGTGCTGTGGGCGGTCGACCAGACCGGTGGCGGTAGTGGCACCGACGCGGACATCGTGGCCGGTATCGACGCCGCGGTCGCCGACGGCGTGGACGTCATCAACTACTCGATCTCCGGCAGCGGGTCGACGTACGTGAACTCCGTCGGACTGGCCTTCCTGCGGGCGGCCCGGGCGGGCGTGTTCGTCGCGACCAGCGCCGGCAACACCGGCCCCGGGGTCAGCACGGTCGGCAAGACCTACCCGTGGGTGACGACGGTTGCCAACGGCACCCATGACCGCGACGTCCAGACCACGGTGACGCTGGGCGACGGCAAGTCCTACACCGGCGCCGGCATCGGCACCGGGGTGCCGTCGAGCCCGGTCGTGCTCGCCAAGGACGCCGGCCTCGCCGGTGCGAACCCGGCGAACCTGCTGCTCTGTATGGCCGGCACGCTCGACCCGGCCAAGGTCCAGGGCAAGATCGTCGTCTGCGACCGCGGCGGCAACGCCCGTGTCGACAAGAGCCTGCAGGTCAAGAACGCGGGCGGCATCGGCATGATCCTGCTGAACATCACCCCGGGCACGCTCGACTCCGACCTGCACTCGGTGCCGACCGTCCACCTCGACGACAAGGCCGCGCCCGAGGTCAAGGCGTACGTCGGCGGCACCGCGAACCCGACCGCCGCGATCAGCGCCGGTACGCCGGTCCGCGTCACCGCGCCGAAGGTCGCCAGCTCGTCCAGCCGCGGCCCGTCCCTGGCCGGGAACGGCGACCTGCTCAAGCCCGACGTGATGGCGCCGGGCACGAACGTCCTGGCCGCGACCTCCGCCTTCAGCGCGGCCGGCGGCGAGTACGCGTTCATGAGCGGCACCTCGATGTCCTCGCCGCACATCGCCGGCGCGGCGGCGGTCCTGAAGAGCAGGTACCCGACCTGGTCGCCGATGGCGATCAAGTCCGCGCTGCTCACCACGACCACCGACAAGGACACCAGCGGCCAGCCGATCCAGAACGACTCCGGCTCGCCCGCCACCCCGTTCGGGTACGGCGCGGGTCAGATGCAGGCGAAGAAGGCGATGGACCCCGGCCTGGTCTACGACTCGACGTACGAGGACTGGGCCAAGTTCGTCTGCGGCTCCGGTCAGGTGCCCGCCACCCACGAGCTGTGCGCGAACGGCAAGATCGACCCGAGTGACCTGAACTACCCGACCATCGCGATCGGCGACCTGGCCGGCAAGCAGACCGTCACCCGGACCGTGCGCAACGTCGGCGAGCTGCCGGAGATCTACGTCCCGAAGGTCGAGGGCCTGAAGGGCTTCAAGGTGACGGTGTCGCCGCGGATCCTGATCACGCTGCCCGGCCACGCGGCGACGTACAAGGTCACCATCGAGAACGCCGGCGCCCCGCTGGAGCAGTACTCGTTCGGCAAGCTCACGTGGAAGTCGAGTGAGCACTCGGTGAGCAGCACGGTCGCGATCAAGCCGCTGACCGTGAAGGCGCCGGTGCAGGTCATCGGGACCGGGACCGCGGGGTCCGTCCAGGTGCCGATCACCGCCGGGTACTCCGGCACGCTCAACACCAGCGCGGTCGGCCTGACGGCGGCGACGGTGGCCGAGACGACGATCAAGAGCCCGGGCGGCACGTCGTTCCCGACGACCAACCCGGCGGTCAACGACCACGTCGCCAAGATCACCGTGAACGTGCCGGTCGGCGCGAAGCACGCCCGGTTCTCGACATTCGACGCCGACTACCCCGCGGGCACCGACGTCGACCTGTACGTCTACAAGACCGGGACGACGACGCTGCTCGGCAACAGCGGCGGCGGGTCGTCCGAGGAGGAGGTAAACCTCCCGGCACCGGCCGGCGGGTCGTACGACGTGTACGTCGACCTGTTCGCGGGAGCCAGCAACCAGCTGGTGAAGCTCAACCACTGGTCGCTGCAGAACGTCGAGGGCAACCTGACGGTCACCCCGGCCACCCAGCAGGTGCAGGCGGGGGCGCAGACGAGTGTCACCGCGTCCTGGACCGGCCTGACCGCCGGCACCCGGTACCTGGGCCGCCTGCAGTACACCGACGGCGCGGACGGCTCCGGCTCGACGCTCGTCCGGGTAGACAGCTAGTCCGGGTAGACAGCTAGCAAGACACGGCATCGAGGGCGGTTCCCAAGCCCGGGGACCGCCCTCGAGGCGTGCTCAGCCCAGTCTTTCCCGCACCCAGTCGAGGTGCACGAGCGCATGCCGGCGCTGCCACTCGCGGATGGTTGGCAGGCCGGGCGGGGCGGGCTGCGCCGCGCCCCACCAGAAACCGCCGGTCAGGGCGGCGAGGAAGCCGGTGATCGCCTCGTCGTCGGGCAGCTCCGGCAGCGTCACCGACTCCCGCATCTCTGCGTGCAGGATCACGGTGTCCGCCCACCGCGGCGAACGAGCCGCGTGCGCCCAGTCGATGAACACCACCCGCTCGTCGGTCAGGATGACGTTGTCGGCCCGCAAGTCCCAGTGCGCCAGCGCCTTGCCCTCGGCCAGCGCCCGCAGACCGGTGCGCGCCAGCTCAGCCAGCTCCTGCTCGCGCCCAGCAGCCCACTCCGGTACGGCGAGACCGTCAGCGATCACGTTGTCCCACCGGCTGAGGAAGTCCACGCTGCGTACGGCGGCCACCGGAGCGTCCGGCCACGGCGACGGGTCCAGGGCGTCGGTGAGCTCGTCCAGCGCTCCCAGCACGCGGTCGGCGTCGGCCTGCTCCCACGGGTGAGCGGGGAGCCGGCCGTGGATGTCCTCGAGCAGGATCCCGACCCAGTCGCCGTCGTCGTACACGTCGTACAGCTGAGGGGTGGTCGGCAGCGGGCCGACGCCCTGGATGGCGGCGATCTCGTTGCGGAACAGCTCGGGTGTCTTGGGGTTGAGCGCCGGACCGACGGCCTTGACGAAGGCGCGGCGGCCGGAGGCGGTCACCAGGCGGGCGGCGACGCCGGGGGAGAAGCCGCCCTGCTGGGTCGCGGCAGAGACCACCACCGACCCCAGCGCGCGTTCCACCCACGCCCGCACGGTGGCGGGCACCTCCTCGAAGGGCAACCGGACCCCAGCAGCGTGCGCCATGCGTCACAACGGTAGGTCCCGCGCACCGTTACCGCCCGTGATTTTCAAATCCGCTGGCCTCGCATGGGATGATTCACTGGTTGACCAAGTAGTACCCGAGACGAACTGGATCCCCTCCGTGCCCGTTGGCCCCACGAATGTGCCGCAGCCGGGTCGTACCGACCCGTCGCTGATCCGGAACTTCTGCATCATCGCCCACATCGACCACGGCAAGTCGACGCTGGCCGACCGGATGCTGCAGATCACCGGAGTGGTCGACGAGCGCTCGATGCGGGCGCAGTACCTGGACCGGATGGACATCGAGCGGGAACGCGGCATCACGATCAAGTCGCAGGCGGTCCGGCTGCCGTTCACGCCGGGCCCGGACACTCCCGGCGGCCTGCTGGCGCCCGACGGCACGACGTACATCCTGAACATGATCGACACCCCGGGCCACGTCGACTTCACCTACGAGGTGTCGCGGTCGTTGGAGGCGTGCGAGGGCGCGGTGCTGCTGGTCGACGCGGCGCAGGGCATCGAGGCGCAGACACTGGCCAACCTCTACCTGGCGCTGAACGCGGACCTGCACATCATCCCGGTGCTGAACAAGATCGACCTGCCCAGCGCCCAGCCGGAGAAGTACGCCGCCGAGCTCGCCCACATCATCGGCTGCGACCCGTCCGACGTCCTCAAGGTGTCGGCCAAGACCGGCGCCGGCGTGGAGGACCTGCTGAGCGAGATCGTCGCTCAGGTCGAGCCGCCGAAGGGCGTCAAGGACGCGCCGCCGCGGGCGCTGATCTTCGACTCGGTCTACGACACCTACCGCGGCGTGGTCACCTACGTCCGGGTGGTCGACGGCGAGTTGAACCACCGGGACCGGATCAAGATGATGTCGACCGGTGCGGTGCACGAGATGCTCGAGGTCGGCGTGATCTCGCCCGAGCCGGTGAAGACGCAGAGCATCGGCGTCGGCGAGGTCGGCTACCTGATCACCGGCGTGAAGGACGTCCGCCAGTCCCGGGTCGGTGACACCGTCACCTCGAACCAGCATGGCGCGACCGAGGCGCTCGGTGGCTACAAGCACCCGAAGCCGATGGTGTACGCCGGTCTCTACCCGATCGACGGCGACGACTACCCGACGCTGCGCGACGCGCTGGACAAGCTCCAGCTGAACGACGCCGCCCTGCAGTACGAGCCGGAGACCTCGGGCGCGCTCGGGTTCGGCTTCCGCTGCGGGTTCCTCGGCCTGCTGCACATGGAGATCGTCCGGGAGCGGCTCGAGCGCGAGTTCAACCTGGACCTGATCTCGACCGCGCCGAACGTGGTCTACCGGGTGGTGATGGAGGACGAGACCGAGCACGTCGTCACCAACCCGAGCGAGTTCCCCGAGGGCAAGGTCGACGAGGTCTTCGAGCCGGTGGTGAAGGCGACCGTGCTCAGCCCGAGCGACTACATCGGCGCGATCATGGAGCTCTGCCAGACCAAGCGCGGCCAGCTGCAGGGCATGGACTACCTGTCCGAGGACCGGGTCGAGCTGCGCTACACGCTGCCGCTGGCCGAGATCGTGTTCGACTTCTTCGATCAGCTGAAGTCGAAGACCAAGGGCTACGCCTCGCTCGACTACGAGCCGACCGGCGAGCAGTCCGCCCAGCTGGTGAAGGTGGACATCCTGCTGCACGGCGAGACCGTGGACGCGTTCTCCGCGATCGTGCACCGCGACAGCGCCTACGGGTACGGCGTCGCGCTGGCCGGCAAGCTGAAGGAGCTGATCCCGAGGCAGCAGTTCGAGGTGCCGATCCAGGCCGCGATCGGGTCCCGGGTGATCGCCCGGGAGACGATCCGGGCGATCCGCAAGGACGTGCTGGCCAAGTGCTACGGCGGTGACATCACCCGGAAGCGCAAGCTGCTGGAGAAGCAGAAGGAAGGCAAGAAGCGGATGAAGATGGTCGGCCGGGTCGAGGTCCCGCAGGAGGCCTTCATCGCCGCGCTTCGGACGTCGGACACCCCGGAGAAGGCCAAGAAGTAGTGGAGATCCCCGCGGATTTCCTGGTGGTGGCGTCGCGGGGGCAGGACTGGGCGGACTGGCTGGACCGGTTGCCGCGACTGACCCGGGAGCTGCTCGGCGAGTGGGACCTGCGCGTCGACGGTACGACGTCGTACGGCAACTGCGCGCTCGTCGTACCGGTACTGACGGCCGACGAGCAGCCGGCGGTGCTGAAGGTGCAGTTCCCGCACTGGGAGGCGGAGACCGAGCACCTGGCGCTGCGCGACTGGGCGGGAAACGGCGCCGTCCAGCTGCTGCGCGCGGACCCGCGCCGCTTCGCCTTGCTGCTGGAGCGGTTGGATCCCCGCGACCTGACCACTGTCGACGCGCTGGATGCCTGCGAGATCGTTGGCGCGACCTACAAGCGGCTGCACATTCCCGCCGGTCCGCAGTACCGGACGCTGTCCGGCGAGCTGAAGCGATGGGTCGAGCGCTTCCGGCAGCTGCCCGCCTCGGCACCCGTCCCGCACCGGTACGTCGAGCAGGCCATCTCGCTCGCGGAGGACTTCAGCACCGACCCGGCCTGTGACGGCAAGCTGATCCACACCGATCTGCACTACTTCAACATGCTCGCCGGCGCTCGCGAACCCTGGCTGGTGATCGACCCGAAGCCGTTGTCCGGCGACCCGCACTACGAGGTCGCGCCGCTGATCTGGAACCGCTGGGATGAGGTCGTTGCGGCCCGTGACCTGCGGTTCGCGGTCCGGCAGCGCTTCTACGCCGCGATCGACGCCGCCGGCCTCGACGAGGACCGGGCCCGCGACTGGGTGATCGTCCGGCAGATGCTCAATGTGCTGTGGACACTCGAGGACTCCGGCTCGGACGAGTCGCTGCCGCAGGACTGGCTCACCCGCAACATCGCCATCGTGAAGGCGATCCAGGACTGAAAACTCAGTAGAGCCGCAGCCTGTCGCGGCGGATGATGGTCGGCATGCGGCTGCTGACGGTCAACGTGGTGGAGAAGCTGATCCCGGGTCCGAAGGACACCGGGCTCACGGCGATCGACAAGCGACCGCAGGCCGGACGAGTACAGGTCTCCGAGCTCGGCCTCGCGGGCGACTCGGTGTGCGACACCAAGCACCACGGCGGTCCGGACCAGGCGCTCTACGCGTACGCCGAGGAGGACGCGGCCTGGTGGGCGGCCGAGTTGGGGCGGGAGATCCCGACCGGGTTGTTCGGCGAGAACCTCCGCACGGAAGGCCTCGACATCACCGGTGCGCTGCTCGGTGAGGTGTGGCGGATCGGCGCGGAGGTCGAGGTGATGGTGCGGGCGCCGCGGACCCCGTGCATCACGTTCCAGCACCGGATGCAGGAACCGCACTGGGTGAAGCGGTTCCACCAAGCGGGCCGTCCAGGCGCCTACCTGAAGGTCCTGCGTACGGGTGCCGTCGGCGCGGGCGACCCGATCGAGGTGGTGAGTCGACCGGCGCACGAGGTCACCGTCGGGCACATGTTCGGCGCCCAGGATCCCGCAAAGATGCAGCGAATGCTCGACTCCGGCGTAGACCTGATGGATGAGCTCCGCGAGCTCGCCCAACGCGTCGTGGCGCGGGCGTGAAGGGCCTGCTACCGGCACCCGGACCACTTCGGCCGCTCGCTCTCGCCACCCTGCTCAGCCGGGTCGGCAGCGGGCTGCTGATGACGGTCAGCGTGCTGTACTTCACCCGAATCGTCGGCCTGTCGATCGCTCAAGTCGGCCTCGGGCTGACCGTCGCCGGGCTGTTCGGCCTGCTCTCGGCGGTGCCGATGGGACATCTGGCCGACCGTCGCGGTCCGCGCACGCTGTTCGTCGTACTGAGCCTGGTGCTCTGTGGGCTGAGCCTGCTGTACCTACTCGTGCACACGTTCTGGCAGTTCCTCATCGTCGCTGTCGTGCTCACCGTGGTAGACCGCGGTGCCGGGGCCGTCCGGGCCGCGTTGATCGCCGCGATCACGCAGGGGGCGGACCGGGTCGCGGCTCGTGCCTACCTGCGGGCGGTCACCAACATCGGCATCATGGCAGGCGCCGGCATCGGCGCTTTCGCACTGCATTTCGACACGGGTACGGCGTACCGCGCGATGTTCGTCCTGGACGCCGTACTGAGTGTCGTCGCGGCGTTCGTCGTACTGGCGATCCCACGGGTCGCGCCGCAGCCGAAGAGTGACGACGGGCCGGTGTGGGTCGCGCTGCGCGATCGCGGGTACCTCGCGGTCGCCGCGCTCAACGCGGCCATGTCGATCCAGTACGCCGTCCTGGAGGTCGCGATCCCGCTCTGGGTGGTCGACCACACCGACGCACCCCGCTGGACGGTCGCGTTGCTGCTGATCATCAACACCGTGGTCGTCGCGCTGTTCCAGGTGCGCTCATCCCGCGGCATCGCCGATCCACCGACCGCCGCCCGGGCGACCAGGACCGCCGGACTGTTGCTGATGGCATCGATGGTGCTGTTCGCCGGCGCATCCTGGGGTGGTGCCGCCGTCGCGGTCGCGTTACTGGCGGTCGGTGCGTTGGTGCAGGTGCTGGGCGAGTTGCTGCAGTCGTCCGGCTCGTTCCTGCTCGGCTTCGACCTGGCTGCGGACCACGCCCAGGGCCAGTACCAGGGCCTCTGGAACACCAGCATGTCGATCAGCACTATGGTCGCCCCGACCGTCCTGGCCCTGCTCCCACTCGGGCTCGGCGTGCCCGGCTGGATCATTCTCGGCGTCTGGTTCGCGGTGATCGGGGTGCTGTTCGTGCCCGTCGTCCGGTGGGCTGCAGGGCGGCGGATGCAGGGTAGCCAAGTCACGGTGGGCGGTGCATAATCGGGGACTCATTGCTTGGGGGGCATTGAGCAAGGGGGAACTACATGCGTCGCGCTGTCGTGACCGGGGGAGCTGGGTTCATCGGTAGTCATCTGTGCGAACGACTACTTGCCGAAGACTACGAAGTGCTCTGCCTGGACAACTTCCTGACCGGGCGCCCGGACAACGTCGCCCACCTGATCGACCATCCCGGCTTCCGGCTCGTCCGCTGCGACGTCACCGACTACGTGCACGTGGCCGGGCGGGTCGACGCCGTACTGCACTTCGCATCGCCGGCCTCGCCGATCGACTATCTCCGGTTGCCGATCCAGACCCTCGAGGTCGGCTCGGCCGGCACCCAGCACGCGCTCGGTCTCGCCCGCGCGAAGGGCGCCCGGTTCGTGCTGGCCTCGACCTCGGAGGTGTACGGCGACCCGCTCGTCCACCCGCAGCAGGAGAACTACTGGGGCAACGTCAACCCGATCGGCCCACGTGCCGTGTACGACGAGGCGAAACGGTTCGCCGAGGCGATCACCACGGCCTACCGCACCGCGTACGGCGTGGACACGGCGATCGTGCGGATCTTCAACACCTACGGGCCGCGGCTGCGGGCGAACGACGGACGGGCGGTGCCGACGTTCATCCGGCAGGCGCTCGAGGAGGTGCCGATCGTGGTCGCCGGTGACGGCAGCCAGACCCGGTCGATCTGCTACGTGGACGACACCGTCGAGGGCATCATCCGGATGGTGCACGCGGATCATCCGGGGCCGATGAACCTCGGTAACCCGCATGAGCTGACGGTGCTGGAGTTGGCCCGGTGGATCAAGGACCTGGTGGGTTCTCCGTCGGAGATCGCGTTCGGGCCGTTGCCGACGGACGATCCGCGGGTGCGGCAACCGGACATCGGCCGGGCCCGGGACGTGCTGGCCTGGGAGCCCAAGATCGACGCCGAGGAAGGACTTCAGCGCACCATCGACTGGTTTCGGGCTCAGGTCGGTTCGCGGTAGCCGAGGGCGGCGGAGATCTTGCGGGCGGCCTCGATCGCCGCGGGCGCCATCAGCGCGACCTGGGCGATCGACTGCTCGAGCGACAGCGTGGAGATGCTGACCGCGGCGATCGCGGCGCCGGTGTGGTCGTGGATGACAGCGGCGACGCAGCGGATGCCCGGCTCGTTCTCCTCGTCGTCCAGCGCGTAGCCGCGAGCGCGCACCTGGGCGAGGTCCGCCTTCAACGCGGCCGCGGTCGTGTGCGTCAGCGGCGTGCGGGCCGGCAGGCCGGTCCGGGTGATGTGGGCGTCGAGCGACTCGTCGTCCTTCTCCGCGAGCAGGGCCTTGCCGATGCCGGTGCAGTGCAGCCAGAACGCCTTGCCTACGCGGGACGGCATCCGGTACGGCTTCGGTCCGTCGAGCCGCGCGACGTAGATCGCCTCGTCGCCGTTGAGCAGGCCGACGTGCACAGTGCACCGGGTCTGCGCGACCAGGTCGGCGAGCACCGGGCGGGCGACCGTAGCGAGGTCGACGTTGGTGAGGGCGTGACCGGCCAGCCGCAGCGCCTTCGGGCCCGGGTGGTACGACCCGTCCTCGGCCTGCGCGACGAACTCGTGCTCGACCAGCGACGCCATGATCCGGTGCACCGTCGACTTCGCCAGGCCGGTCGCGTTGACGACGTCGGTGAAGCGCGAGTGTTCCAGGACGGCGTCCAGCACCATCAGCGTCTTGTCGATGGCCGAGGGCGCGCTCATGTCGGTCATCTTGCCACTCCTATCTGGCCAGCCAGCCGCCGTCGACCGCGAGCACGTGACCGTTCACGTACCCGGCCGCCGCCGAGGCCAGGAAGACCGCGGCGCCGACCACGTCCTCCGGCCGGCCCCAGCGACCGGCCGGGATGCGTTCCCGGATGGCCGCTTCGCGACCGGGGTCCGCGCGCAGGTCGGTGGTGTTGTCGGTGCTGATGTATCCGGGGGCGATCGCGTTCACCCGGACCCCGGCCGGACCCCACTCGTTGGCCAGCGCCTTGGTCAGTCCCGCGACCGCGTGCTTGCTCGCAGTGTAGGCGGGAACGGTGATCCCGCCCTGGAAGCTCAGCAGCGAGGCGATCGTGACAACGGTTCCGGAACCGCGCTCGGCCATCCCCGCGCCGATCGGCCGGGTGACCGCCCAGGTGGAGTTGAGGTTCACGTCGATCACGTGCCGCCAGTCGGCGGTCGCCGTACTGGCCGCCGGGACCCGCCGGATCGTGCCGGCGTTGTTGACCAGGATGTCGATCCGCCGGGTCCGGGCCAGTTCGGTCGCGGCCGCCTCGACCGCGGCCGGGTCGGCGAAGTCGGCGGTCACGACGGTCGCCTCGCCGCCGCCGTTCGCCTTGATGGCTTCCAGCGTGTCCTCGAGGGCGGCGTCGCGCGCCATCAGGATCAGCTCGGCCCCGGCGGCGGCGTACCCGACGGCAATGGCCGCGCCGATACCCCGGCGGGCTCCCGTGACGAGCGCCGTACGCCCTTGCAGGCTGAACGGGTCAGCTGTCACCGCAGCTCCCGTACGTCGACGCCGTCCATGTCCCCGAACGCCTGGTTCTCGCCGGCCATCGCCCAGACGAAGCTGTACGACGAGGTGCCGGCGCCGCTGTGGATCGACCAGCTGGGGGAGATGACGGCCTGGCGGTCGGCGACCAGCAGGTGCCTGGTCTCGTCGGGCTCGCCGAGCAGGTGGACGATCCGCTCGGTCTCGGGCAGGCCGAAGTACAGGTAGCACTCGGTCCGGCGGTCGTGTGTGTGCGCGGGCATGGTGTTCCAGGTGCTGCCTGCGTGCAGCGTGGTCACGCCGAGCACGATCTGACAGCTGCGTACGCCGTCCGCGTGGATGTACTGGTCGATCGTGCGGCGGTTCGCGGTCTGCTGGTCGCCGAGCTCGAGCCGGTTGCCCTCACCCGGGTTGACGAGCGTGGTGGGGAAGGCGGTGTGGGCCGCGGCAGAGAAGACGTAGAACGCCGCGTCGGGTCCGTCGAAGACCACCTCGCGAACACCGCGGCCGACGTACAGGCAGGCTCCGGTGCTCAGCTCGTACTTCGTCCCGTCCGCAGTGACCGTGCCGGGTCCGCCGACGTTGACGACGCCGGCCTCGCGCCGTTCGAGGAAGTACTCGCTGCGCAGCTCCGGCCAGGTGGGGAGGCTGAGCGGCCCGCTCGTGGGGCGCGCGCCGGCGAGCACGATCCGGTCGTGGTGGGTGAGCACCGCGGTCACCGAGCCGGGGACGAACAGGTCGTCGACCAGGTAGTGCCGGCGCAGCGCAGCCGTGTCGAACCCGGGGACCTGGTCGGGATGGGTGGCGTGCCTGATCTGCAAGGGGGCATTCACAGAACTAGGTTCTACGTCACGGAACATCGTGTCAAACCTTGGGCGTGGAACATCCGCCGAGATTGTTCTGGGTTCCGCCACTTGACACTGAGTTCTGATGAATGGAACCGTCCACTCAGCATCCATCCCATCGCCCCTGGGAGGTGGTTGTCCGGCATCTCGCACCACATGTCCGGCTACTCCGCCGTCATGTTCGTTGCCTTCGCCGCGGTCGCCTACACCTACGGCATCACCGTCTACGTCTGGTGGGCGGTGTCGATCGGCGTCGGTGTCGGCATCGGCGCGTTCGTGTTCGCGGCCCGCTGGAACCGGCTGCGCGCCAAGCACGGCGTCGTCTCACCGCTGGAGTAGCCTGCTGCCGTGGTTCAAGCGCAGCGGGGCGCGGGCCGCTCTCGCGTCCTGGGCGATCGGCCTGGTGGTCTGGGCGATCGTCAAGTGGGGCATCGAGTCCATTGACACCACCCTGGTCGTCGCGTTGCCGCTGGCAACTTCCCTGTTGGTGTACGTCGGCCTCGGCCTGCTGCTGCCGGAGCGCCGCCCGGACGTCGACGAGCTCGTCGACTCGCTAACAGCGACCCGGCGGAGACCGACGAGGTCGCCGCGAGACGGGCCGCGCTGGCCGGCTGATTCCTGGAACACTGTCCCGTGACACAGAACTACCGACTTGGAGAGATCTGAATGCCGAACATCACCGTCGAGCTCCTGTCCGGCCGCACCCTCGAACAGCGCCGCGAGTTCGTCGCCGCCGTCACCGAGTCCGCCATCTCCATCCTGAACGCCAAGCGCGAGTCCGTCCGCATCGTCTTCACCGAAATAGAAACCACCGACGTAGCCAACGGCGGAGTCCTCGTCGCCGACGCCTGAGCGCACCTGCACCGGCCCGGCCTCCCTTCCGCCCCAGGGAGGCCGGGCTGCCGCATGGTGGAACTTGGGTGATTGGTGGGGGCGGGGCTATTAGGGTGCTGGCATGCGAGTTGGTGTGTTCGGTGCTACGGGTCAGGTTGGCAGTGTGATGCGGGAGCTGCTCGTCGAGCGGAAGTTCCCGGTGGACGAGGTGCGGTACTTCGCGTCGGCGCGGTCGGCGGGGACGAAGCTGCCGTTCGGCGACACCGACATCACGGTCGAGGACTCCGCCGCGGCGGACTTCACGGGCCTGGACCTGGCGCTGTTCTCGAACGGGAAGACCGCGTCGAAGGAGTTCGCGCCGAAGGTCGCCGCCGCCGGGGCCGTGGTGGTGGACAACTCGTCCGCATGGCGGATGGATCCCGACGTACCGCTGGTCGTGTCCGAGGTGAACCCGGGTGACCTCGAGAACCTGCCGAAGGGCATCGTCGCCAACCCGAACTGCACCACCATGGCCGCGATGCCGGTGCTCGCCCCGCTGCACCGCGAGGCGACCCTGACCCGGCTGATCACCGCCACCTACCAGGCCGTCTCCGGCTCCGGCGGCGCCGGCGTCAGCGAGCTGGAGGACCAGGCGCGCGCCCTCGCGGAGCCGGGCGGCCGCCTCGCCCGCGGAGCGCAGGGCATCACGCTGCCCGAGCCCAAGGTGTACGCCGGGCCGATCGCGTTCAACGTGCTCCCGCTGGCCGGCTCGATCGTTGCCGACGGCACCGGTGAGACGGATGAGGAGCAGAAGCTCCGGAACGAGAGCCGCAAGATCCTGCACATCCCGGACCTGCTGGTCGCCGGGACCTGTGTCCGGGTGCCGGTCTTCACCGGGCACTCGCTGAGCATCCACGCCGAGTTCGCCTCGTCGATCACGCCGGAGCGCGCGACCGAGCTGCTCGGCGCCGCTCCCGGTGTCGCCCTGGCCGACATCCCGACGCCGTTGCTCGCCGCCGGCCAGGACCCGTCGTACGTCGGCCGCATCCGCCAGGACCAGTCCGTCCCTGACAACCGCGGCCTCGCCCTGTTCATCTCCAACGACAACCTCCGCAAGGGCGCCGCTCTGAATGCCGTCCAGATCGCGGAGCTGCTCGCCGAGCGGTAAGCCGAGTAGTTCCACCTGAGACGTCCGGGGTGGGGCGGGGATAAGGTAAGCCTTCCTGCTGGTTGCGGCGCGGGCTGCAGCCGTCTGCAGTGGAGGTGACCGAGCTGGAGCGGCGTGGGGTGAGCGGGTCCGAGCTGCGGTTCCGCCTGCTCGGGACCGTGGAAGTGCACAGGGCTGACGGGTCTCCGGTCCCGCTGCCGTCGCACCGGCCCGCCGTACTGCTTGCCGCCCTCCTGCTCCGCCTCAACCGCACAGTCCGCACCGAGGACCTGGTCGAGGTCCTATGGGACGACGACGAGCTGCCGGACAGCCCGCGCTCCGCCCTGCAGATCTACGTCTCCCGCCTCCGCGCAGCCCTGGGCGACACCACCCGGACGATGATCACCACGGGCGACGGCGGCTACGCGCTGCACGCCGACCCGACCCAACTCGACCTCGAGACCTTCCGGGACCTGGTACGGCGAGCAACCAAGACAACCGCCCCGGAAGACCGAGTCGCCCTGCTCGCCGAGAGCCTCGCCCTCTGGCGCGGCGAACCACTGGCAGGCCTCGACACCGGCGCACTGACCCGCGAGATGATCCCGCGTCTCGTCGAGGAACACTTGCAAGCCCAGGAGCTCTCCTTCGACGCACGCCTGGCACTGGGCGACGCGGCCGCCGTGATCCCGCAACTCACCGAGCTCGTCGAGCGCTACCCGACCAGAGAGCGCTTCTGGGCCCAGCTGATGCGTGCCCATCACGCCTCCGGACGACAGGCGCTCGCGTTGTCGACGTACGCCGAAGTCTCCCGCCGCCTCCGCGAGACCCTCGGCGTCGGCCCCGGTCCCGAGCTCCAGCAAGTGCACGCCGAACTGCTGCAGGCGACCGACGCCGAAGGCATGGTCGTGCCGCGCCAGCTGCCCAGCGCCGTACCGGGCTTCGCCGGCCGGACCGAGCACCTCGAGCAGCTCAACGGACTGCTCCCCGGTCCGCGCCCCGGACTCATCATCGGCCCGGCCGGCGTCGGAAAGACCACGCTCGCGATCCACTGGGCGCGCCAGGTCGCGGACATGTTCCCCGACGGGATCCTGTACGCCGACCTGCTCGGCTTCTCGCCCGCCACCGGGCCCGCGGACCCGCTGTCGGTGGTACCGCGGTTCCTCGCCGGACTGGGGATTCCGGCCGACCGGCTGCCGATCGCGGCGGACGCACAGATCGCCCTGTACCGCAGCCTGCTCGCCGAGCGCTCGGTCCTCGTCGTCCTGGACAACGCGCGCAACGCCGACCAAGTGCGGCCGCTGGCCGCGACCGGGCCGAACTGCCTGACTCTGGTCACCAGCCGGAACGAGCTCGCCGGCCTCGTCGCGACGGACCAGGCCGAGCCGATCCAGCTGGACGTGCTCGACCCCGCGCAGTCGAGGCAGTTGCTGGCAGCAAGGGTTGGCGAGCCTCGGCTGCGAGAAGATGCCGAGAGCACCGAAGCGCTGATCGCCCACTGTGGCGGGCTTCCGCTGGCGCTTTCGTTGCTCGGGGCACAGATCGCGTTGCGGCCGCGACGGCAGCTGGACTCGTTCGTCGAGGCACTGAGCCAGGCTCCGCTCGACGCACTCGCGACCACCGACGGGATCGACGTACGCACGATCTTCTCCTCGTCCTACCGGCAGCTGCGGCCCGAGTTGGCGCGGATGTTCCGGTTGCTGGCGCAGCATCCGGGCGCGGAGATCACGGTGGGAGCCGGTGCGGCACTGGCCGGGGTACCGGTACGTGAGGCTCGCGGCATGCTCGCCGTACTGGTTGCCAACCATCAACTGGTCGAGCTCGGGCCGGATCGGTACGCGTTGCACGACCTGCTGCGCACCTATGCCCGGGAGCTGTGCGAGGAGCAGGAGGCGGACGAGGCGTTCGAGCGCTTGCTCGGCTATCTCGTGCACACCGGGAGTGCGGCGGCGCTGTTGCTTGCGCCCAGGCGGGATCGGGTCGAGTTGCCGGGGCTGGATCCCGGCGTCGACGTCGTGCTGCCGTCGACGCGGGAGGATGCGTTCCAGTGGTTCGACTCCGAGCAGCCGAACAATCTCGCCGTACTGCGGGCTGCTGCCGGCCGTGCTGACGGGTTGCTGTGGCTGTATGTGTGGGCGATTGCGGACTATCTCGACTTCCGCGGGCAGCCCGGGTACATGGAGTCGGAGTTGCTGGCGCTCGATGCGGCGGTCCGGCTCGGTGATCTGCGCAAGCAGGCCCAGACCCGCCGCGACCTCGCCCGCGGCCACATGGCACTGCGGCAGTGGGACGACGCGATCCGGCAGCACGAACTCGCGCTCGGGATCGCCGAGGAGCTCGGTGACGACGCCGGCGTCGCGCACGGCTCGTTGAGCCAGGCCCGCGTCCTGAGCCGAATGGGGGAGCACCGGCAGGCGATCGAGCGGACGGTGCGCGCGCTCCGGATCTACGAGCGGACCGGCCACGTCGACGCGCGGGCGAACGCGCTCAACAACCTCGGCTGGTACTACGGGCAGCTCGGCGAGTTCGACACCGCGGTGGACTACGCGCAGCAGGCGGTGAAGCTCTACGAGGAGCAGGACTCGGAGTACGGGCGTGCCGTCGTGAGCGACACTATGGCGTACGCGCTGGCCGGATCCGGCCGCCTCGACGAGGCCATCGCCAGCTACGCGACCGCGGTCGACATCCTGCGCACGCAGGGCAGGCGGCACGAGACCGCCGAGTGCCTGATGTCGATGGCCGAGGTGCAGCAGCAAGCCGGCCGGCCCGAGGAGGCTGCTGCGAGCTGGACCGAGGCGCTCGAGATCCTCGAAGCCATGGAGCACCCCGATGCCGACGTTGTCCGGCAGACGCTGGCGGAGCTGCGGCGCGGCGGTTGACGGGGCCCCGTCACGGGGGAGTAGAACTGTCAGTGAGACGCAGGCCACGGGCCGTAGGTGCGCGTTGCGGAAACGTGATGGAGAAGGTGGGGGCAGGCGAGCGAGGGGCATAGTCAGCTGTGCCCGCTAGCCATTACCCTCCGGTTACTTGACCCCCGATGGAGGCCAGACAATGAAGCCAGTCGCCGATGAGGGCCAGCTCGCGCTGCTCAGCAACCGCAAAGACACGATGGCCACGATGTTTCTCGACCGGGTCGCCGCGACCCCGTCCCGCGAGGCCTTCCGCTACCCGTCCGGGGACCAGTGGAAGTCCGCCAGCTGGCGAGAGCTCGACGAACTGGCGCGCCGCCGGGCCGCCGGCCTGATGGCGCTCGGCGTCGAGCCCGAGCAACGGGTCGCGATCGCCTCCAGCACCCGGATGGAATGGGTCGAGTGCTACCTGGCCGCCGTCCTCGCGGCCGCCGCGACCACCACGATCTACCCGACCACGATCGCCGGCGACGTCGCCTTCATCGTGGCCGACGCCGACGTCCAGGTCGTGTTCGCCGAGGACACGACCCAGCTCGACAAGCTGCGGGAGCACCGCTCCGAGACGCCGTCGCTGCAGAAGGTCGTGCTGATCGACGGCGAGGCCCCGGCCGCGGACGGCGACTGGGTGATCTCGTTGTCAACGCTGGACGAGCTCGGTACGTCGTACCTCGCCGAGAACCCGTCGTCGATCGACGACCGGCTGGCGCAGATCAAGCCCGACCACCTGTGCACGCTGATCTACACGTCCGGCACGACCGGGCGACCGAAGGGGGTGCGGCTGCCGCACTCCGTGTGGACGTACGAGGGCGCCGCGGTCGAGGGGATCCAGGTGCTCAGCCCGGACGACCTGCAGTTCCTGTGGCTCCCGCTGTCGCACGTGTTCGGCCAGGTGCTGCTCGCCGTACAGTTCCAGATCGGGTTCGCCACCGCGATCGACGGCCGGATCGACAAGATCGTCGAGAACGCGGCCGTCGTCCAGCCCACCTTCATGGCCGCGGCGCCGCGGATCTTCGAGAAGGCGCACGCCCGGATCGTCACCATGATCGAGGAAGAGGGCGGGATCAAGGCCAAGCTCTTCCACTGGGCCTTCGGGGTCGGCGCTCGCGTGTCCGCGCTGCGCCAGGCCGGCAAGGAGCCCGGTGGCGCTCTCGGTGCGCAGTACGCGCTCGCCGACAAGCTGGTCCTGTCGAAGATCCGCGCCCGGTTCGGCGGCCGGATCCGCTTCTTCGTCTCCGGCTCCGCAGCCCTCGACAAGCAGCTCGCCGAGTGGTTCCACTCCGCCGGCCTCCTGATCCTGGAGGGCTACGGCCTGTCCGAGACCGCGGCCGGCTCGTCGCTGAACCGCCCCGGCCAGTACCGCCTCGGCAGCGTCGGCCCGATCTTCCCCGCCACCGAGGCCAAGATCGCCGAGGACGGCGAGATCCTGATCAAGGGCCCCGGTGTGATGAGCGGCTACCACAACCAGCCCGAGCAGACCGCCGAGGTGATCGACGCCGACGGCTGGTTCCACACCGGCGACATCGGCCACTTCGAGGACGAGTACCTCTTCATCACCGACCGCAAGAAGGACCTCTTCAAGACCTCCGGCGGCAAGTACGTCGCCCCGCAGGTGATCGAGGGCCGGTTCAAGATGATCTGCCCGTACGTCGGCCAGTTCGTTGTCCATGGCAACAAGCGCAACTTCGTCAGCGCGCTGGTCACCCTCGACCCGGACGCGATCCAGGGCTGGGCCAACTCCAACGACCTGGGTGGCAAGTCGTACGAGGAGATCGTCACCTCGGACGCGGCCCGCACGATGGTCCAGGGATACGTCGACGAACTCAACGCCGGCCTGAACCGCTGGGAAACCATCAAGAAGTTCACCATCCTCGACCGCGACCTCACCGTGGAGTCCGGCGAGATGACCCCGAGCCTGAAGCTCAAGCGCAAGTACGTGGAAACCCAGTACGCCACCCTCCTCGACAAGATGTACGACTAACCCCACGCGCCCGCTACGCCCGGCTCCTCCGTCGCCGGGCCGCGGGCGCTCCCACCCGCCCATGGGCGCTGCCGCTCGCTTGATTGAAAGCCCTGTGGTGTCGTGTGCTCGTTCTCCGTCAGACGATCGTGATGGGTGTTGTTCCATGTGCCGGCTACGCGGGAGATCTTCGCCGTGTTCGCGGCGGCCTCGCCGGCCGGACACGAGTGCTGTCGCCAGTAGGGTCCTCCTGTCGGTCGTGAGACGACTCCACCCACAGGTAAACCGTGCGTCTGAACGGTCAGCTCCTGCCCACCCGCACTCAAGACACGACGTAGCCTTGGCAAATGCACAGCGATGTTCGACGGCTGGTGGGGTTGGGGTTGCCTGGGTATGTCGTTGAGACCGTCACGACTCTTGGGTCGGGGCTGGACAACGCGGCCTACGAGGTGAACCGTGAGCTCGTCGTCCGGGTTGCTCGTGAGCCGGGTGTGGTGCGGCGTGAGGCTGAGCTGCTGGAGTGGGTCGGCAAGGTGAGCACGTTGCCTGTGCCTCAGCCGGTCTTCGTCCTGCCTGAGGATGGGTGCCTGGCGTACCGGAAGCTCGACGGGACTCCACTGATCGATCTCCCCCCTGACATCCGATCGCAGTGCGCGGTGCGTGTCGCCGCTGAGCTCGGCGGACTTCTCGCCGTACTGCATGCTCAGGACGTCGAACAGCTCGCCGACCTCGTGGACATCGACGACGAGCCGCTCGACGCCTGGCGCGACGAAGCTGCCGAGAGCTACACCGCCGTGGCATCGGAACTGACGCCCGACACCCAGCGCGCAGTCGAGGCCTTCCTGCAAAGCCCGCTCCCAGCGCCGCCGCCCCGCCTCGTCTACTCACACAACGACCTCGGCATCGAACACGTCCTCGTAAATGCCAGCACGTACGACGTCTCCGGCGTAATCGACTGGACCGACGCCGCAATCTGCGACCCAGCCCGCGACCTCGGCCTAATCCTCCGCGACCTAGGCCCAGCCGCATACAACGAGGCAACGAACCGACTCTCAGCCGCCTACGCCACCGCGAGCCAACTCCCCGCCGACCCAACCGCAGATCGGCCCTCCACCGACGCAGCCGCGCCCCGGTCCTCCGCCGATGCAGCCGCGAGCCGGTCCTCCGCCGATGCAGCCGTGAGCCGGCTTCCCGCCGACGCAACCGCGAATCGGCTCGCTGGCTACGCAGCCGTGAGTCGGCTTCCTGTCGACGAAGGCCTCTTGGACCGCGCTTGGTTTTACGCGCGGTGCTCACTGCTTGAGGATCTGCAGTACGGCCTTGGGGCCGACCGACCGACGTACGTTGAGAAGTCCCGGCTGGCGGCGGATTGGTTGTTTACCTACCCGACCCCTTGAGGTGAACAGGGCGGCCGATCGCGCTCGCAGCCGGGAGCTCGGACACCCGGCAGGGGCCGTGAACACGTTATTGCCTGTTCACGGTCCCCCCTGCCTCGGCTCGGCAACGGGAGTTGGCACGACATGGCGGAAGTCGCTGGAGGGAAAGGCGTGGTGATGTCGCGGAAGGCGTTCGTCGAGGAGCTCGGTCGGCTGGGGAACGTGCATCCGAGTCTGCTCTGGGAGGAGAGGGTTGTCGCGTTGGCGCCGGAGGTTTCGGACTTTGTGGTGACGGTCGACCAGCCCCTCACCGTCATCGTGTCGGTGCGTGACGGGTTTGAGGGTGCTCGGGTGATCGTCGATGAGTTCGTCTTCGAGTATGTGCCGGCCGTGGAGCTTCACGACTTTCTGTCGGCGGTGCTTTCCGGGGCGCGGGAAGTCCATCGGGGGCGGATGGTGGTTCGTTCGGGAGAGCAGCCGTGGGAGTCGTGAGTCAGGGGGCGGTGGCGATGGCTAGGAGGTACCAGGCGGTGTGGGGGATCCATTGTTCGGACCAGCGCCAGCTGTCGGATTCTGGGGCTTCGGGTGGGAGGAAGGCCAGGTCGGACTCGTCGGTCCAGCCGGAGGTGATGCCGTTGAGGATGCCGCCGGGGAGGTTGGGGAAGTCGGGGGAGTAGTCGGCGTTGTTACGGCCGCGGCCCTGGAGCATGCAGGTGTCGAAGGGGTTGCGGCCGGTGATCCAGGCGAGTTGGTCGGTGGCGAAGGTTTGCAGGCGGGTGCGGTCGGCCGCTGAGAGTCCGGGCAGTTGTGCGCAGGTGCTGGCGGCGGCGGAGAGGGAGGCGATGCCGGCGTTCTCGCCTTGCCACCAGTAGCCGGTTTCGTTGGAGTGCGGGAAGAAGAAGGCGTCGCGTGGGGAGTCGTCGAGCGGTTGGACGCGGGAGCGCGGGTAGCCGAACGGGTTGGGGACCGAGCCTGTGCGGTCCAGTACGTCGAGCATCGCCCGCACGGCCGTGGTTCGCGCGGCCTCGGCCTCGGGCGCATCTGGGAGGACCTCGGCGAACCGCAGGAGGGCGAGGATCGGCAGACCGGGTTCGGCAGCATGAAAGAACGGCCGCCCGAGCTCGTCAGCCCGGAACCACCCCGGTCCCTCGTCCGGCCGGATGTACCGCCCGACAAGGGATCCGCCTCGCCGACGGGCGGCTTCCCGGGCAGTGGATCCGTCAGCGCCAAACACTTGCGCGGCGGCAGACAGGCTCGGGGCGGCAGACAGTTCCGCGGCGGAGAGTTCTGTCGCGGCTAGCAAGGCTGTGTAGTCGTCGATTATGGATTCTTTGTTGTCGAAGAGGTACGAGAGGTTGTGCTGCTCTAAGTGGGTGAAGGCGGTGCGGGCGGTGGCCAGGCACTCGAAGCGGGTGTGGTCGCCGTCGTCGTCGACGGTGGACGCACGTGCGAGGGCGGCTATTGCCATGCCGCCGCCTTGGCGGTAGGCGGCTTGGTAGCGGTTGGTGCGGACGCTGTTCTGGAGGGGCGCGGTGATGAAACGTTCCTCGAGGCGTTTGGTGAGGGCGTCGAAGATGCCCGTGTAGAAGTACCCGTCGGGGGAGCGGAAGCGGGTGAGGAAGTCGGCGCCCCACAGCGCCTCGTCGCACAGACGTGCCCCAAGCGGGCGTACCAGCGACGGATGGTGCGCGATGAGTTGGTCGCGGGCGGCGAGCATTGCCCAAGCGCACAAGGGGATCTGCTGCGGGCTCATAGTCGAGGTGTACGTGACGTGCGAGAGGAACTTGCTTGTGTCGCCGCTCGCGTCGAGCCAGCCGCCGCGGGCGTCGACGGTCGTGCCGGTGGGGTCGTCCCACAGGCGGGCAGTGCGGTCCTTGCGGTCGATCTCGCCGCTGGAGCGCATTGCCTTGAAGTAGGCCAGTACGTCGGACATCGTCTGCCGCTGTAGTCGTTCCGGCCCGACCTCGAAGGCCTCCGACCGAGGCTCCCGCCCGTCGACAGCTACGCGAACCGTGTAGGAGCCAGGTGCGAGACCTTCGGGCAACGGGATGCGGCAGTACGGCCCACTCGTCCAGCCAGGCACGCGCTCAACCGGCCCAGGCTGCAGCGCCACTTTCCCTCCGGGCCCGAGCAACTCGGCAACGACAAACCCGACGGGAGTCCGAGCGGGGTCGGTCGACAGCGGTGGACTGGGGACGACGGCGATCACGGCTTGGCCGGGGAGGTCGCCGTACCCGAGGTGGGAGTGGAGGATTCCCTCGGCGAGTGGGTGCACGGAGACCATCCAACAGCAGGACCTGCACAGAACCTTCACGAGTCGGGGGCCTCTGGTGGCCAGGTGGGCTCCTACGCTCGGAACGTGGTAGTCGATGGAGCAGGCCGCAGGATCCTCGTGGTCGAGGACGAGCCCGTGATCAACCAGGCGGTGACCGACCGCCTGCGCGGGTCGGGGTACGACGTCGTGCAGGCGTGGGACGGGCCGGGGGCGGTCGAGCAGTTCGCCGCGACCGCGCCGGATCTCGTGCTGCTCGACGTGATGCTGCCCGGGTACGACGGCCACGAGGTCTGCCGGCGCATCCAGGCCGAACGCCCGGTGCCCGTCCTGATGCTGACCGCCCGCGACGACGAGGCGGACATCCTGGTGGGGCTCGGCGTCGGCGCCGACGACTACCTCACGAAGCCGTTCCGGATGCGCGAGTTGGTGGCCCGCGTGGCAGCCCTGCTGCGACGCGTCGACCGCGCCGCCGAGCTGGCCGCCCGCCCGGCCACCGAGGTCGGCGACCTCCACATCGATGCAGCCGCTCGACGAGTCACAGTCGCCGGCACCGAGATCCACCTGACCCCAACCGAGTTCGACCTGCTGCTCTGCCTCGCCGCCAAGCCCGGCATCGTCCTGCCAAGAGAGAACCTGTACGCCGAAGTGTGGGGCTGGCCCGGTGCGTCCGGGACCCGCACTGTCGACAGCCATGTGAAGGCCTTGCGCGCCAAGATCGGCGCCGATCGCGTGCGGACCGTGCACGGTGTCGGCTACGCCCTGGAGCCAGGAGGTACGGCGTGAGCGGCCCGCTGATGGACCAAGTCACGTCGGTCAAGGTCAAGCTCGGCCTGCTCGTCGCCGTCAGCGTGACCCTGGCGTCGATCGTCGCGGCCGTCGGCGCCGTCGCCAACGTGCCCGCCTGGCTCAGCATCCCGGTCACGGTCGCCCTCGCCCTCGGCGTAACTCAACTGCTCGCGGTCGGCATGACGTCGCCGCTGCGCGAGATGACCGCGGCAGCGCGACGGATGGCGCGCGGCGACTACTCCGCCCGCGTCACAGCGACCTCCAGCGACGAGGTCGGTCAGCTGGCCCGGGCCTTCAACCGGATGGCCGAGGACCTGGCCGCCGTCGACCGTCAGCGCCGCGAGCTCGTGGCGAACGTGAGCCACGAACTGCGGACGCCGCTGGCCGCACTGTGCGCCGTACTCGAGAATCTCGTGGACGGCGTCGCCGAGCCGGATCCGGTGGCGTTGCGTACGGCGCTCGACCAGGCGGAACGTCTGTCCGCCCTCGCGTCCGACCTGCTCGACCTTGCCCGCGTCGACGCCGGCCACGCCACACTCCATAGCACGCAGGTCTCCGTCTCGGAACTGCTCGACCAGGCCGTCGCCGAAGCCCGAGTGGCGAGCCGTGAGGTGCGGTACGACGTGTCCGTCAGGCCGGCCGAACTGACGGTCAAGGCAGACGCCGCGCGACTGCACCAGTTGATCGCCAACCTGCTCGACAACGCGTCCCGGCACAGTCCGACCGGCGGCGTCGTCCGGATCACCGCCAACGCAACGACCACGGGTTGGCGTTTGGAGGTCGCGGACGACGGGCCGGGTATCCCGGTCGCCGATCGGGATCGCGTCTTCGAACGGTTCGGCACGCTGACCGAAGCCGAGGGCGGCGGCGGGACCGGGCTCGGTCTCGCGATTGCCCGCTGGGTGACCGACCTGCACGGCGGCGGCATCCACTTCGTCGACCCGGCGCCAGGTAGCAACGGCGCCCGCGTCCGCGTCGACCTCCCCCGTGAACCACGGCGACACACTGCCGACCCACCGCGCGAACCAAGGCAACACATCCCTGCTGTCACGAAGAAACCACAGGAGCCAGTCATGACGAAGCCAGTCGACACTCCCAAGCCGGCACCCGCGCCACCGCCCACACCCGGGCCCGCGGCGCGAGCACCGGAGTCCGGGATGGACATGCTGTTCGGCAGGTTCTGGCCGGAGGCAGGCGTCCCAGGCAACGTACGTGCGGTGCTGTACTGCCTGGGAGTCGGCGTCCTGGCCGCTGTCATCCTGCCGTTCCGCGATCTCGGCCTCGGCACATTCGTCGTACTGCTGGCTGCCGGCGGCGTGATCCTGGGCTTCAGCGTCAACCGCAAGTCCCGGTTCACCCAGGCCTGTGCCGCGCTCTGCGTGCTGCTGGCCGGAACAGCCGTACTGCGGGACGCCGAGTGGATCGTTGTCCTCTGCCTGCTGGCAGGCGGAGCCGTGTGCATGGCCGGGCTGGTGAACGGTCGCACCGTGCCGGCCTTCGTCCTGGCCGGCATCTCCTGGCCGCTCGCTGGGCTGCGCGGTCTGCCGTGGCTGGGTCGCTCAGCACAGGCCGTCAAGGGCCTGCGGACGAGTGCCGCGGCGCTGCGGACGATCCTGTGGTCGCTGCTAGCGGTCGTGGTCTTCGGACTCCTGTTCGCCTCGGCCGACGCAGTCTTTGCGGAGTGGGCGGGTGCAGTCGTCCCGGACCTGGAGCTCGACTCGTTCGTACTGCGTGCCTTCGTGACTGTCGCTGTCGGTGGCGTCGTACTGGCAGCGACGTACCTCGGACTGAATCCGCCCAACGTCGAGACCGGTGGCGGACCGGTGCGGCCAGTTGCACGTCGCTACGAGTGGCTAGTACCCGTGCTGCTCGTGGACGCGGTGTTCCTGGTCTTCCTGGCTGCACAGGCCACTGCGAACTTCGGCGGACACAAGTACCTCGAGCGCATCACCGGCCTCACCTACGCGGAGTACGTCCACCAAGGCTTCGGCCAACTCACCGTCGCCACCGCACTGACGCTGCTCGTAGTGTGGGCAGCCGCACGGAAGGCACCGCGTGCCACAGCCGCCGACGTGGTGTGGTTGCGCGTGTCACTCGGCCTGCTGTGCCTGCTGACGCTGGTAGTGGTCGCGTCCGCGCTCTACCGGATGCACGTCTACCAGGAGGCGTACGGCTTCACTGAGCTTCGCCTGCTCGTGGACGTCTTCGAGGGCTGGCTCGGTCTGCTCGTGCTCGGTGTGATGGTGGCCGGCGTGACCATGAAGGCGAGCTGGCTACCGCGGGCCGCGCTGCTCAGTGGCGCCAGCCTCCTGCTCGGGCTCGCGCTGCTCAACCCGGATGCCTGGATCGCCCAGCGCAACATCGACCGGTACGCCGACACCGGCAAGGTGGACTGGGTTCACCTCGAAGGGCTGTCCGATGACGCCGTACCGGTGCTGGCCACGCTTCCGGACGACGTAGCCGGGTGCGCGATCGGCGATCGCCGGCCCAGCGACGACGACTGGCTCGAGTGGAACCTCGGCCGCCACCGCGCGAACCCGCTGATCGTCTCCGAACCCACCGCCGAACCCGGCGCCTGCCTCAGCAGACCGGCCGGCTGACCCTGCCGTTGCCGACAGCACGCTTCCGGCCGAGGGCCGTGAACAGGTGAACGCCTGTTCACGGCCCTCACTGTGTGTACCGCCTCGTATCCGCACCCATCCGTTGGCCTGATCGCTTCGAATTAGCCCTATCCCCGCGCCGGTCGGGTGCCGCATCATCGAGGCTGGGCGGGTTTTGTCATCGATGTCACAGCACTGAAACTGACTGATCAGTCAGTCACTTTGTTACGATCGTCGTGGGATCAACAGGACATCCCTTTCGATGGGGGAGCGAGGTGCCGCGATGGCGCTGGCTGATGTGAAAGGCACTCGTCGGGGACGACGCCGACGGGAGGACTCGAGGCTGGCCGACCATGTCGACCGGCTGGGGGAGGAGCATCCGCCGATCCCCCTGGACAGCGTCGACTACACGATGAAGGATCCGGACCTGCTCGTCGAGCGGTTCGGCTCGGTGCTGTCGTACATGTCGCGGGTCGAGCTCGAGGTCGAGCGGAACGTGCTCGAGCTGAACATCCTGCTACCGGACCCGCCGGAGGTCGACCGGCACTTCTACGCCGACGTGTGGCTCCCGCAGGAGACCCACCACGGGCTGATCCTCGACCGGGTCCAGGTGCTGGCCGGTCTGGACGCGTCCGAACCCAACCTGACCGACGTGTCGTTCAAGCTCAAGGTGCTCGGTGCGCTCGGGCGGGTGAGCGCCGTGCAGGACGTGAGCCGGATGCTCTACTACCTGACCGGGCTGGCCACCGAGCGGTCCGCAGTACTTGCCTACAACAAGCTTCACTCCGGCCTGACGGAGCTCGGCGAACGGGCCATCGCCGCCACCGTCGTCGCGCCGATCAAGCGGCAGGAGCCGGGACACTTCGCCTATTACCAGATCGCCGCCCGCCAGCTCTGGTCACAGCTGGGGTCCTGGCAGAAGTGGCTGGTCCGCACGTTGCGGAAGAAGACGTTCGGCCCGGTCGGGGTCGACACCCCCCAGCAGCGGGTGGAGTTCGGCCACGTGATGCAGGGGCTGGACATCGTCAGGCCCGGCGACGAGACCGAGCTGCGGCACTACGCGACCCAGATCGGACGGGTCGAGCACGAGTTGCTGTGGGCGCACCGGCAAGGGCTGAAGGTGCCGGACTACGTATTCAAGGCCCTCCGGCGCGCCGCCGGGGCTGCCGCGGACCTGAAGGGGGATCGCCGGCCCGCCGTTGGACGGAGCCGACCATGACCGCGCCGGCCGCCGCCCGCGCGAGTAAGCGCCAGGTCATCATCGAGACGGCCGAGCGCCTCTTCGCCGAGCACGGGTACGACGCCACGTCGACAGCGCGGATCGCCAACGAGGCCGGCGTACCGACGGGCCTGGTGTTCTACCACTTCGCGACCAAGCTCGACCTGCTGCTGGCGATCGTCAACGAGCGGCCGACGCCCAGCGCCGTACTGCGTTCCGCATCGAAGGGACGGTCGGTTCGCGGGCGGCTGCGGACCGTCGTGACGATGATGGCCGACGAGCTGGAGCACAACCGCGCGGCCCGGATCATCGTGTTCCGGGAGGCGCAGGCGCGGCCCGAGATCGCGGCCCGGGGGGCCGAGTTGTTCGCCGAGGCGACCGCGACCGTGGCCGACGTACTGAGCGGAGCCGACGACATCGTCGCCGATCCGGCCCGGGTGCGGACGGCGGCCGAGCTCGTCGTCAGCCGGGTGTTCCTCGACATCGTGGCGCTCGGTCAGCCCGACACCGCGGCGAAGCGGCACGCGGCGATGATCGAACTGGTCGCGGCGTCGCTCACCAAGCCGGAGGTGCCGACGGCGCGAGGCCCGGTCTGACCGAGCCTCGCACCGATCTGGTCAGGCCCAGGGATCGAACGGGATCCCGGCGGGCTTCGAGGCGTTCAAGAGCGACCGGAACCGGTCGTCCTTGTCGGTGATCTTGATGGTTGCCGCGCCGAAGTTGGCGTTCATCAACTGCTCACGCAGCGAGCTGCTGGGCCAGCCGTTCCAGCCGACCAGCGGCGGGTAGCGCCAGTTGTGGTAGTGGTTCTCCGGCGGCTCGTCGTTGCTGTTGGCGAGCCGGAAGAAGTGCGTGCTGGCGCCGTCCTTGTGGTAGACGACCTTCGGGTGGGTGCCGTCGAAGCGGACCTGGGACCGCGGGTAGGTCACCTGGCTCGCGTGCTGCGTCGTGGTGACGAACTCAACCTGGCTGGCGGCCTGGTTGATCCACGAGATGACGTGCTCGAAGTCGTGCCGGTGACCGCCGAGACTGCTGCCCGGCAGCGCCTGGTCCTTCTCGAAGTAGCTGGCGTACACCACCGCGCACCAGCCGTTGTTGCACTTCGAGCGCGCGTAGGTCTGGGAGTTGTCGAGGTCGGACTGGTCCCGGCAGTTGCCGTTGACCGCGCCGGTCGGGTTGAGGCCGGGGTTGAGCGTGCCGTCGGCGCCGATCGCGGGCGTGGCGTAGCAGCCGTCGGTGTCGTAGTCGTAGGCCGGCGAGAACGACTGCTCGTACCCGTCGGCGTTCTGCGGGAGGCCGGGCGGCGGAACGGCGTACGCGACTGTGGCCGAGGTGACCAGCAGTGCAGCGGTGCCGAGTACGACGCCGAGCGTACGGCGGAACCGCCGGCGTCGAGGAGATGGGGCGGACTCGGACATGCTTCGCTCCTTCAGGAACGTTCGGATCCCGCCGGCGTGCGGCGGGATCCCGGGGGCGGAGACAACGACTCGACGATGACAGGTCAGCCGCACCGGCGCACATACGTCACGTGCCTACAGATTGACGTTGCGTGAACAGGAAGTCCCTGCGGGCCTGCCGGTTTCGAGGCAGAGACAAACTCGCGATCGGCTGCGTACAGTAAAAAGATTCGGAGATGGGGTCCGAGCCCATGCAGTCTGCGCCCGTCAGTCGCTGCCGCCCCCGTGTGCTCGGTGGTCAGAGGGAGGAGCAGCGCTGTGGTGCGCTTCAGTTACGTCCAGCTCCCCGACTATCCGCTCGTGGACTGTATCGACATGATCAAGACCGCGGACGAGTTGGGCTTCTACGCCGCCTACAGCGTGGACGAGACCTGGCACAAGGACATGTGGCTGCTGTTCGCGGCAGCCGCCGACAAGACGAAGAACATTCGTCTCGGCCCCAACGTCACCCACGTGATCCTGCGGGAGCCGACGCACATCTGCCAGATGCTCGCCACGCTCGACGAGCTGTCCGGCGGCCGCGCCGAGGCGGTGGTCAGCTTCGGCAACCTCGGCCTGCTCGAGCAGTACAAGATCGACCTGAAGCCGCTGAAACCGTTGTCGCGCGTCCGCGAAGGGATGGAAGTGATGCGCCGCTTCCTCGCCGACGGCGCGATCACCTTCGACGGCGAGTTCTTCAAGTACAGCGGGCTGTTCACCTTCGCCCGCCCGGTACAGGAGAAGATCCCGCTGAAGATGGGCGCGATGGGCGGCCCGCGATCCTTCGAGCTCGCGGGGGAGATCGCCGACGGGATGCACCACGCGTGCGGCTACTCCCGGGAGAACTACGAGTACATCGCCGAGCACGTGAAACTCGGCCTGGACAAGTCCGGCCGGACGCTGGACGACTTCGACCTGGGCGCCTGGGTGGTGTTCGCGGTCGCCGAGGACTCCGAGGCGGCCAAGCGGGCGGCGCGGATCATGGTCGGCTTCTACATCTCGTCGATGCCCGCCAACCAACTCGCCCGGCACGGCCTGAACCGCGACGACCTGCAGCCGATCATCGACGCGCTCGGCGCCGGTGAGATCGACCGGGCCATCGAGCTGACCTCGCCGGAGCTGGCCGCGACCCTGTCGGTGTCCGGGACCCCGGAGGAGTGCGTCGCGAAGCTGAAGAACGACATCCTGCCGACCGGCGTCAACCACATCATCGCCGCCATCACCGACCCGATGATGGTGAAAGCCTTTAGCGGCAAGGAGATCGAGGGCGTTCCCGACGTCCAAGGACAGCTCAGACTCATCCACGACAAGGTGATGCCCGAACTCGGATAGGACGCCGCATGACCACCGAAGCCGATGACCTTCGGCAGGATTTCGTGAAGCAGTGGCGTGACCCGGCGTACGGCTGTTTCAGCTCGGGTCACAAGTTCTGCCGCAACGTCTGCCCGGTCATGCAGGTCACGCAGAACGAGAACTACTCGCCGACCGCGTTCCACGCGAACATCGTCGCGATGGAACAGGGCGCGCTGACCGTCGCCGACGTCGCCGAGGACTACGTGCACTGCACCCAGTGCGGCGCCTGCGAGCTGCGCTGCCCGAACACCTTGATGGCCGGCGAGTTCTACCGTGCCCGGACCCGGACGGTGGATGTCGTCAAGGCGATGCGGGCGCTCGCGGTCGACTCCGGAGTCGAGCAGCCGAACTGGAAGCGCTGGGTCGAGGCGACGGTGGACCGCAAGAACGAGCCCGTGCTCGACGTCCCGGTCGCGCAGGAGAACGTCGCGCGCTGGGCGGACGGGCTCGGCCTCGAGGTCGGCGGCGAGACCGTGCTGTTCGTGGACTGCGAGGCGGCGTTCTACCGGACGTCGCTGCCTCGCGCGGTCGCCCAGATCCTGCAGCAGGGCGGGGTCGAGTTCGGGCTGATGAAGGAACAGTGGTGCTGCGGCGGCCCGGCGGCCGAGATGGGGTATGTGGCGCGGTCGCGCGAGTTCGCCGAGCACAACGTGGCCGACTGGCGCAGTATCGGCGCGAGCCGGATCGTCACGCTCGATCCGCACGACTACATCACGTTCACCGAGGACTATCCGCGGTACTTGGGCGCGGACTACGAGTTCGAGATCGTGCACATCACCGAGCTCGTGGCGTCGTTGATCCGGGACGGGAAGCTGACGTTGACCGTGCCGATCGAGCGGGTGGCGACGTACCACGACCCCTGCCGGCTGAACAAGCGCAAGGGGATCCACAAGTCGCCGCGCGAGATCCTGCGGGCGATCCCGGGCCTGGACTTCCGCGACGTCGACCACGTCACGCAGTGGTCGTACTGCTCGGGCGCGGGCGGCGGGCTGGCGATCGAACGACCCGAGATCACCGCTGCGATCAGCGCTTCCCGTCTCGACCGCGCCGCTGCGCTGGACGTCGACCTTCTCGTCAGCGCGTGCGTCTGGTCGGAGCGTCCACTGGCCGCGGCCGGCTCGGCGCTTGAGCCGCAGATCGAGGTCCGCGACCTGATGGAGTTGGTTGCGGAGTCAGCCGGGGTGAAGCCATGACGACGACGGCGATCTCCGACGCGCTGTACGACGAACTGGTCGGGATCCTCGGCCCCGACGGAGTACTGACGGACAAGCCGGCCCGGTGGAACCGGACGCGGACGCCGGCGCCGTTCCCGGTGCACCGGTGGGCCGAGTACGTGCCGGATGTCGTCGTACTGCCTCGCACCACCGCGGAGGTCGCGGAGATCGTTCGGCTCGCGAACCGCACCGGCATCCCGGTCGTGCCTCGTGCGGCCGGGACCGGGCTGACCGACGGGGCCACGCCGCTGAAGGGCGGCATCCTGCTCGACGTCAAGCGGATGAACGCGGTCCTCGAGATCGACCTCGAGGACCGCACGGTCACCGTGCAACCCGGCATCAACATGCTGAAGCTGAACGAGGTGCTGCAGCCGTACGGCGTGATGTACCCGGACAACCCGGCCAGCTACCCGTGCTCGATGGTCGGCGGGCGGATCGGGACCAGCGGGTGGTCGTTGATCGGTGCTCGTTACGGACACACTCGCGATCTCGTCTGCTCGATGGAAGTGGTGCTGCCGACCGGCGACGTCGTACGGGTTGGCGAGGGCGGCGGACGGAAGTTGCGCAAGGCATCTACCGGGTTCACGTTGAAGCCGCTGTTCATCGGTCACGAGGGCACGCTCGGGGTGGTGACCGAGGCGACCCTCGAACTCGTGCCGCGCCCGCAGGTCGAGTTTGCGGCGTTCTTCGGGTACCGCGACTATCAGGCCGCTTGGGAGAGCACTGGCGCGCTGGCGAAGTCCGGCTTCGCGACGCTGGCCGGGGTGGTGCTGTTCGACGAGTGGAAGCTCGCGTACCTGCGGCGCGACGACGAGGCGTACATCGAGCAGCCCGACTGGTTGAAGAGTGTCGTCGCGGTCGCGATGTACGGGAACGAAGTCGAGGTCGTCCCGGCCGCGCGGGAGATCATGCGGATCGGCCGGTCGTCGGGCGGCACGTACCTCGGCGACGAGGTCAGTCAGGGCGACTGGGCCGCTCGGCACGACCGGTACGCCATCCCGCTGCACGGCCGGCTGCGTACCGGCGAGGTGGTGCCGATGTCGTGGCACTGTGAGGACGCGGCGCTGAACTACAGCGTCCTGCCGCGGGTACGCGAGGAGTGGCACGCGATCGCCGACCACTACATCCGGCGGTACGGCGTCTTCGACGACTGGGGGATCTTCGCCTACACCAACGGCGCGTACAAACCGTGGGGCGACTACCTCGTCGAGATCGACATCGGGATCTGGGAACAGAAACTCGACGACGAGATGTGGGAAGCCTGGCTGAACTGCAAGCGCGAGATCACCGAGGTGACCCTGAAGTACGGCGGCTCGATCAGCGCCTGCCACGGCGCCAGCCGGGCCGGCGACGTGGAGTACGTGCCGCAGGAACTCGGCGGCTCCTTCGAGGTGATGAAGAAGATCAAGCGCGCGCTCGACCCCCAGAACGTGATGAACCCCGGCAAGTACCTGCTCGACCAGGCCTACGAGGACCTCTGATGTTCGGCTTCCGGCTCTCCGCCCAGAAACCCCCCGACGCCCGCCGCATCACCGACGACGTCGTGATGCGCTACGACCACGTCTACGAGGTCGACCCCGCCAAGATGTCGATCTTCCTCCAGCAGGACATCCCCGCCTGGGACACCCACCGCATCATCGACAGCCGCTGGGACCACCTGGCCTGGATGCACCAACACTTCGCCGACAAAGTCCTCGGCATGTCCGACCTAGGCCTGAACGAAGACGGCACCGAAAAGTAGTCCTCCCCACGCGCCCGGCCCGCACGGCTCCTCCGTCGCCGTGCTCGCCGTCGCTCCCGCCCGCCCGTCGGGCGCGTGCTGCCGCCCGCTTTGTTCGACCGCCCCGTGGCGTCGCCTGCCTGTGCGTCGTGAGCCGGCTCGTGGACCGTGTCGCCTCCCGTGCTACGTCACGGCGGCTCGTTGCTCTGCGACGGACGGAGGGATAACCCCACGTGATGTGCCTTCTCCTGCAGCACACCAGCGGAGATGGCACAACACGAGGGGATAACCCGGGATCTGTCCTCTGGGGGTGCCGCGGCATTTGGGGAAGGATCTCCTGCGGCTTGAGGTGCGAAACGCTCCCCGGCTCGCGCTCGCCACCACCCGGCCGACTGAGTGTGCCCATGTCGGCGAAGCTGATTCAGCCGCCCTCCGCGGTACTCCGCGCGGACCGCGGTTCGGTTGCCCTCGTCGCGTCGTTCAGCCAGGTCAGGAACCCACCGGCTGTTGCGTGGTGAGCGATTCCTGCGCGCCGTGGCGCCCACGTCGCGGTCGCGGTCGGGCCGGGCAGCGCGGCGCTCAACGCGAACAATCGGTTGCGGTGTGGCTTCGTGAGGCGAGGCCACGTGGCGCGGCGTCGTACTGGAGGTGGCGGCCATAAGGTGAGGTCACGGGACAGGACCTGGGGGCGAGATGGACAGCGGGACGCGCGGTGAGTTGCTCGGGTGGTTGGCAGCGGCGGTTGGGGGTGTAGCGAACGGGCACCCGACGCGCGTCGCCTTGGACGGGGTGCCTGCCGCGGGGAAGACCACGTTGGCGGACGAGTTGGCCGTCGTACTGCGTGCGGACGGGCGGGAAGTGGTCCGTGCCACGATCGAGGACTTTCTGACCCCGCGCTCAGTGCGTTACCGGCGCGGGGAAGACTCCGCGGAGGGCTGCTATCACGACAGCTTCGATTTCGAGGCGATGCATCGCGTGCTGCTCGATCCGTTGGGCCCGGGTGGAGATCGGAAGGTTCGGACGGCGGTCTACGACAAGCTCACGGACACCGCGCGGGTCGAGCCGATGGTGACAGCGCCGGCCGATGCCGTGCTGCTGTTCGACGGGGTGTTCCTCATGCGACCGGAGCTGGTCGAACGGTGGGATCTGCGGATCTTCGTGTCCGCCGCGTTCGAGAAAACGCTGGACCGGGCCCGCACCCGCGACCGGACCACGACGAAGTCCGCCGGCGAGGTCGAGCAGCGGTACCGCAGTCGGTACATCCCGTCCCAGCAGTTCTACTTCGACACAGTCCGCCCGACCGAGCACGCCGACGTCATCGTGCACAACGACGACCCCCAGCGGCCGTCTTGGGAAGCCCGACCACTCACCCGAGGTCCGCGGCCATGACCGCCCCTCGCTTCATCCACCATCTCGGGGTCTTCGCCGGCGACTTCGCCGCAAGTGAGTCCTTCTACACCGCTGCCCTCGCCGCGCTCGGGATTGACGCCGGGTACCGCACCGACACGGTCGCCGAGTACTGGATTCCCGGACACGACACCCCGAGCCTCTCGCTGGAAACGGCGCCGACGAGCACGGAGGTCACCCGAGGCCTCCATCTCGCGTTCGAGGCTGCAGATCGGACCGCCGTGGACGCCTTCCACCGGGCGGCAGTCGCGGCAGGTGGGACCTCCCGGCACGAACCGCGGCACTGGCCCGAGTACCGAGCGTACGCCGCCTTCGTCAGTGACCCGGACGGCAACAACGTCGAGGCCCTGGTCAAGGACACCGACACCCCCTGAAAGGCAGGCGGGTGGGGAGACCCGGCCCGCGGTCCACGCCGCACTCCCCACGCCACCGATGCCGCTGAGACGGCCGTCACGCACGGGCGGACCCGCGCGCGACTCTGCGTGACCCCTTCTCGCGTGGCGAGCCAGTACCCACGACTTCCGGCGTACATGCTTCGAATTCCGAACTGGCATCGAATCCAGGTCGAGCGCCGGGAGTGGTCCAGGTGGTGGGACGAATCGCCGGTGGGGGTGTACGGCGGGACCGGGGTTGGCAAGGTATGTCGGGAACGTTTCCACCTACTGGTGTTCAGCGAGGAGGCACGGATGTCGACGCCGCTGAAGGTTGCGGTTCTGGGGTTTTGGCATGTTCATGCGGGGGACTACGCGCGGCAGGCTCAGGCGCATCCTGGGACCGAGCTCGTCGCGGTGTGGGACGAGGACGTGGAGCTCGGGCAGGCGGGGGCCGATCGGTTCGGGGTGCCGTTCAGCACGGACCTCGACGCGGTGCTGGCGGACGTCGACGCGGTGGTGATCACGACGGCGACCAACGAGCACCGCGACATCATGGTCAAGGCGGCGAACGCCGGCAAGCACATCTTCACCGAGAAGTTGCTCGCGCCAACCGTGGCCGAGGCGGAGGAGATCCTCGCGGCGGCCGACGCGAACGGGGTCAAGGTGGTGGTCTCGCTGCCGCGGCTGTCGCACGGGTACACGCAGGCGATCAGCGTGGTGCTCGCGAGCGGCGAGCTCGGGCAGCTCACCTACGCCCGGGTGCGGCTGTCGCACGACGGCGCCGTACCGAGTGATGGCGGCGACGGCTGGCTGCCGCAGCGGTTCTTCGACCAGAAGGCCGCGATCGGGGGCGCGCTCACCGACCTCGGCTGCCATCCGGTCTACCTTGTGCAGTTGTTCCTCGGCACCGATCCCGACACCGTCGATGCGACGTACCGCTCGGTGAACGGCCGCGGGCTCGAGGACAACGCCGTCGTCACGATTGGTTACCGGGACCAGAAGATCGGCGTGATCGAAGCCGGCTTCACCAGCCGGAACCCGTTCACGATCGAGATCTTCGGTACGGCGAGCAGCCTGACGTACACCGAGTCCGGCAACGAGCTCCGGGTCGGGGACCGGCAGGTGCCCGTGCCCGAGCACAGCCCGGACCCGTTCGCCCAGTGGGTCGACCACATCACCAACGGCACCCGCGCCGACGAGAACCTGCACCGCGCGGTCGAGCTGACCCGCCTGGTCGCCGCCGCCAACGAAGCGGCCGACACGGGCCGAACCATCTCCTACGGAGGCTGATGTCCATGCCAGAGATCAAGGTCGGGCTGATCGGCGGCGGCGGGATCGCGGGCGCCCACATCCGCGGGTACCTCGAGCACGCCGACCGGATCGGCATCACCGCCGTGGCCGACGCGGTGGAGGAGACGGCTGTTGCGCGTGGCAAGGAGCTGGGCGCGACGCCGTACGTCGACTATCGCAAGCTGCTCGAGACCGAGAACGTCGACGCGGTCGACATCTGCCTCCCCCACCACCTGCACCGGGACGCGATCGTCGCGGCGGCCGAGGCGGGCAAGCACATCCTGTGCGAGAAGCCGCTGTGCCTCACCGCCGACGAGGCCGCGGACGTCCGGAAGGCGGTCACGGACAACGGCGTGACGCTGATGTGCGCGCACAACCAGCTGTTCATGCCGGCCGTGGCGAAGGCGAAGGAGCTGCTCGAGGCCGGGACGATCGGGGCCGTCTACGAGGTGCGTACGACGGACAGCTTCTACAACAACTTCGATCCGAGCTCGATGGGGTGGCGGGCGAGCAGCAAGACGAGTGGCGGTGGCGAGCTGATCGACACCGGGTACCACCCGACGTACCTGATGCTGCACCTCGCCGGCGGCATGCCGGTCGAGGCGACCGCGATGCTGTCGACGCACCGGCTGAAGTTCATGGACGGCGAGGACTCGGCGCAGGTCCTGATCCGCTTCGACAACGGCGTCGTCGGGCAGATGGTGACGAGCTGGGCGTACCAGCCGGCTGACTCCACTGAGCGGTTCTCCGCGGTTGGTGAGCTCGGAGCGCTGCACAGCGACGGGAACTCGGTCACGTACCGGCTGCAGTCCGGTGAGACCGAGACGATCGCGCTCGAGCCGGTCGACACCTTTGCCGCGGAGATCGGGCATTTTGCCGACTCGCTCCTTGGCAAGACCCGGCCGATCCACACCGAGGAGGAGGGCATCGCCGTACTCGGGATTCTCTTGGCTGCGTACGAGGGGGCGCGCACGAAGACCATCGCACCGGTGCTTCAGATCCCGTAATCGCGTCGGCCGCCGCCGACCCGCGCTTCAGCCGGGTCGACGGCGGTCGGTTGCAGTTGGCCGGGGTTCAGCGGCGGTCGGAGTGGCCGAGGGAGCGGTCGGGGGCGACTCGGTCGCGGACGAGTTGCTTGAGGTGGGCGATCTCGGGGAAGCCGTTCTCGGCCTTGCGGGACCAGAGCGTCTCGCCGTCGAGGCGGACCTCGAAGACGCCGCCGGTGCCGGGGATCAGCGCGACCTCGCCGAGCTCGGTGGTGAATGTGGTCAGCAACTCCTGCGCCGTCCAGGCTGCCCGCAGCAACCACCGGCACTGCGTGCAGTACTCGACTTCCACCCGCGGCTCTCTCGTCACGCCGACCAGTATCGCCGTCGCCCACCCGGCCCGTGCCTGCTGTGATGTGGGTCACTCACGCCCATTAGTTACGTTGAGGTGCCTGGTTACCGATGGTGACCATGGAGTCGTATCTACATCTTGAAGGAGATGACAGTGGACTCCACACTCGCGGTAGCCCGGAAGTACGTCGATGCCGTGGCCGCCAAGGATTTCGGAACCGTCGCCGGCCTGCTCGCCGACGACATCGCCTGGCACCAGCCGGGCGCGAACCAGCTCTCCGGCACGCATCGCGGCCGCGCCGCCGTCGACCAGTTGCTGGGAGCAATGATGACGATCAGCGAGGGGACGTTCGACCTGTCGGTGGTCGGCGTACCGATGGTGAACGGCGACCACGCCGCCATCCCTGTGCATTTCGCCGGGAAGCGCGCCGGGGCCGAGCTCGGTGGGGACGGCGTCGACGTACTGCGCATCGACGGCGACCGGATCGTGGAGGTCCGGCTGTTCTCGACTGACCAGGACAACGAGGACGCGTTCTGGGGCGCCGGCTGAGAATTGTCGGTGCGGTCTGGTCAGATGATGAGCATGGCTGACCACCCGGCGTTCAACGTGCTGCTCGCGACCTGCCCGTCGCGTACGTCGCTCGCCCGCATCGCCAACAAGTGGACGGCGATGGTGGTGATCGTGCTGAGCGACGGCCGGAAGCGGTTCGGCGACCTGCGCACGGCGGTCGAAGGCATCAGCAGCAAGGTCCTCACCGAGACCCTACGCGACCTGGAACGCGACGGCCTGGTCGAACGCCACGCCTACGCCGAAATGCCACCCAGAGTCGAATACGAACTAACCCCCCTCGGCCGCACCCTCCACACCCCCCTCCAAGCCCTCAGCCACTGGGCAGAACAACACACAGAAGAAGTCCAAACCGCCCGCCAAACCTACGACTCCCGCGATTGACCTTCCGCGCGAGTCCTTCCCACGCACCACTACGCCCGCTCCGTCGCGCGCTCGCCACCGCTCCCACCCACCGGGGTGCGCGTGCTCCCGCCCGCTTGAACCGGCTCCCGCCGGCCTTGCGTGCTACCGCCCGCAATCGACTACCGATCGTGCATCGGCAGCACGCGATCACCCGAGCCGATCGCGACGGTGGGGGTGTCCAGGTGGAGTGCGCAAAGGTGACACGGGCACCAGATGTGAAGGCGCCGGCGACTCGCCCTGCCTGGAGATCGGGTCGCGAACATCGGTTTGCGCCCGTACAGGTCGCCGGACTTCCCGACCAGGGCGGTCATGATCGTCTCGGCCAGCAGGTACGACTTGACCACCCAGGACAGGTGGTTGGCGCCGGCCAGGTCGCTGACGATCGTCGGCAGCGCGGTCGCCACGATGGTTTGGTCGAGGGTCGCGAGGAGCATGCCGAGCATGTGCGCGATGACCACCGCGTTCCGGGCGCCGCGCCCGACCGGCTGAGCCTCGGTGGCCATGAGCCGAATGTAGTCAGTCCGGCACGCTCCGGCACCACGAAACCCGGGCGATCGCGTCTCGAGCCGCCTCGTACTCTTGAGGGGTGCCGTCGACGCTGCCCGAGGGGGAGGTTGCGCCCCGGGACGGGTCGCTGCCTGAGTCCGCCGTACGCGAAGCTGCGTCCCGGCCGTTCGGGTTCTACCTGCACGTGCCGTTCTGCGCGTCGCGGTGCGGGTACTGCGATTTCAACACCTACACGGCGACCGAGCTCGGCGGCGGTGCGTCGCAGGCGTCGTACGCCGACACGGCGGTCGGTGAGGTCCGGCTGGCGCGCCGGGTGCTCGACGGCCTGGACCGGCCGGTCGAGACGGTGTTCTTCGGCGGCGGTACGCCGACGTTGCTGCCGGCAACTGATCTCGGCCGGATGCTGGCCGCGGTCCGCGACGAGTTCGGGCTGGCGCCGGGCACCGAGGTGACGACCGAGGCCAATCCCGAGTCGGTGGATCCGGCCTACCTCGAGGCGCTGCTCGAGGCCGGGTTCACGCGGGTCAGCTTCGGAATGCAAAGCGCGTCGTCGCACGTGCTGAAGATTCTCGACCGGCAGCACACGCCGGGGCGGGCGCTGCAGGCGGTCAAGGAGGCGACCGCGGCCGGGTTCGAGCACGTGAACCTGGACCTGATCTACGGGACGCCGGGCGAGTCGCTCGACGACTGGCGGGCGTCGCTGGAGTCGGCGCTGTCGGCCGACCCCGACCACGTCAGCGCGTACGCGTTGATCGTCGAGGACGGCACCCAGTTGGCCCGCCGGATCCGTCGCGGCGAGCTGCCGATGCCGGACGACGACGATCTCGCGGACAAGTACGTGCTGGCCGACGAGATGCTGTCCGCCCACGGCCTGAACTGGTACGAGGTCTCCAACTGGGCCCGCGCCGAGGACGCGCGCTGCCGGCACAACGAGCTGTACTGGCGCGGCGACACGTGGTGGGGGATCGGTCCGGGCGCGCACAGCCATGTCGGCGGCGTCCGCTGGTGGAACGTGAAGCATCCCAGCGCGTACGCCGGACGCCTCGACGCCGGCGACAGTCCCGCCCATGCCCGCGAGATCCTCGACGACGAAACCCGCCGGGTCGAACGCGTGCTCCTCGAGATCCGGCTCTCCGCCGGACTTCCGCTCGACGTCCTCGACGACGAAGGCCGGGCCGCGGCCGACGCGATGCCCGACCTCGTCACCCGGACCGGCGACCGCCTGGTCCTGACCGACCGCGGCCGCCTGCTCGCCGACGCCGTGGTCCGCGACCTGCTGCCGTAAGTCAGGGCAAGAAGTGATCAGAAGTGATCACAACAAGTTGTTGACGACCGTTGTGAGCATCGTGGAGGCTGTGCGGTAAGCGTTTACTGCCCGCCGCCCAGAGGAGTTCGCGATGCCGCCTTCCGTCAGCCGCCGCTTGTTGATCCAGGCGGGTCTCGCCGCCGGCGCCCTGACCGCTGCTGGTCTGCACGGCGCTGGGACCGCAGCCGCCGCCGACGAGTTCGACGTACTGCGCGATCGGTGGGCCGCGCTGAACACCGGTGGGGCGATCGACCCCAGCGATCCCGCGTACGCCGACGCCCTGGCCAAGCTGAGCGCGCAGGCGCAGGAGTTTGTCGACAATCTGATCGTCGACGCCGACCGGACCGCGCTCTGGCCCGACCTCCCGCTGAGCTCGACCTCCGGGAACTTCTCCATCAGCTACACCAGGCTGAAGACCATCGCGCTGGCGCGCGCGACGTCCGGCACCACGCTCATGGCCGACCCGGCCGACCAGCTCACGAGCGCTCTCGACTTCCTCTACGCGCGGGCCTACAACGAGACGCTGCCGGAGACCGGCAACTGGTGGTTCTGGGAGATCGGCGCGCCGCGCGCCCTGCTCGACACCTGCATCCTCGCGTACGACGCCCTGTCCGCCGAGCAACTGGCGTCGTACCTGAAGGCCGTGGACCGGTTCGTGCCCAACCCGAACCGGCGGACGAACTCGCCGAACCTGCGGGAGACCGGCGCCAACCGGGTCGACAAGGCGCTGATCGTGGCGCTGCGCGGCATCGTCGGCAAGTCGGCCGACAAGGTCGCCGCCGCCCGCGACGCGCTGAGCGACGTGGCGGAGTCCGGCAAGAACAGCGTCTTCACCTACGTCACCAGCGGCGACGGCTTCTACCGCGACGGCTCGTTCGTCCAGCACGGCAACCTCGCCTACGTCGGTACCTACGGCAACGTCGCCCTCGGCGGAGTGGCCAACCTGTTCTCGTTGCTCGGCGGGTCGAGCTGGCAGATCAGCGACCCGAACCGCGCGGTGATCCTGGACGCGGTCGAGGCGAGTTTCGCGCCGTTCATTGTCGACAATCTGATGATGGACTGCGTGTCCGGCCGGGCGATCTCGCGCGAACGCGCCGGCGACCACCGCCACGGGCACGGCACCACGTCGACCGTGCTGCTGCTCGCCGGTGGTGTCGTCGAGCCGTATGCGAGCCGATACAAGGCACTCGCCAAGGGCTGGATCATCCGCGACCGCCTCGACGACTACCTGAGTGGCGCGTCGATCCCCGAGATCTCCCGCGCCAAGGCCGTCCTCGACGACGCGCGCATCGCCCCGGCGCCGGCGACCCCCGCGCACTTCCAGTTCCACAACCAGGACCGCGTCGTCCACCGGCGCCCGGGCTGGACGTTCGCGATCGCGATGTCGTCGAAGCGAATGGCCCGCTACGAGTGGGGCAACGGCGAGAACCTCCGCGGCTGGTACGTCGGCGACGGCATGACCTACCTCTACAACGACGACCACGCCCAGTTCTTCGACGCCTTCTGGCCGACCGTCGACGCCCAGCGCATGCCCGGTACGACGGTCAGCACGAAGCCGCGACTTCCGCACGGTACCGGCGGTGGCACCGGGACGATCGCCGCGTACGCCGAGTGGGCCGGCGGAGCGTCGTACCGGAACAGGGCCGGTGCGGTCGGCATGCACCTGATCAACCACGACAAGACGTTGCAGGCCAGGAAGTCCTGGTTCTGCCTGTACGACTCGATCGTCGCCCTGGGCGCCGGCATCGCCGGAACCGACGGCTTCCCGGTGGAGACCGTGGTCGAGAACCGCAACCTGCACGAGGGCGGCACTGCGGCCCTCCTGGTCGACGGCCGCATGCAGGACGCCGATGCGTCGTACGACGATCCGCGCTGGGCGCACCTCGAAGGTGTCGGCGGGTATGTCTTCCCGCTGGGCGGTCAACTCCGCGCTCAGCGGGAGGATCGCACCGGCGCCTGGCGGGAGATCAACACCGGCAACGACACGGCCGGCTCGACGACGCCGTACACCCGTCGTTATCAGTCGCTCGTGCTCGACCACGGCACGGCAACCGGGCAGTACGCCTACATCCTGTTGCCCGGGGCAAGTGCCTGGCGGACGGCGCAGCGGGCGGCGGATCCCGGCGTGACCGTGCTGTCGAACACCGCAGAGGTGCAGGCGATCCGCTCGGGTCGCGATCAGCTCACGCTTGCCAACTTCTGGACGGCGGGGGAGGCCGGTGAGGTCACCGTGGACGGCCCGGCGTCCGTCGTCGTCGGAATGGAAGGCAGCACGATTCACGTGGCGGTGTCCGATCCCAGCCGGACCGTCCAGACGCTTCGTTTGATTGTCGACAATCGGATTGCTCGCGTGCTGACAAAGGACCACAGCGTGACAGTCGTTGCTGCAGGCAAGCAGATCGTGCTCGACATCGCCGTCGGCGGCAGTCGCGGCGCGACGCACACCGCCAGCTTCAGCCGGAGCTGAAGCCCCGGGCTGTAGCTCGGGCTGAACTCACAGATTCGCAAGCAACCGGGGCCGGCAGAAAGGGCCGGCCGGGTCGCCGGGTGCTGCATCGATCCCATCCCCGCCCCACCGCCCCGGTCGGGCAACAACCCAGGAGGTTCTGATGCCGCACGTCCGACCACCCCTTTACTCCAGGCGACAGATCCTGTCCGCCGCCGCGGTCGGTGCAGCCATGACCGCAGTACCCGTGACCACAGCCATGGCTGCCCGTTCCAACGTGACGGAAGAGCTGTGCCACACGTTCGTGATCCAAGCTCTCCCGTCAGCGCGGACCACAGAGCTCGAGCGAACCCAGAACAGCTTGAGCAACACCGAGCTCCGCACCACCGGCTTCTACCTACCGGCGGACACCCCGCTCAACGTCCTCGTCCACCAGGGCAGCCTCGCCCCGACCCTGGTCGTCGGTGCACCGGACGCGGACGCCCGCAAGGAGTTCAAGGCACCGCGCCAGTACCCGCTCCAGCTCGGCCGCAACACCGTCACCGACGCCGGCGGCGGGGTCGTCTACCTGAAGCTGATCGGCGCCACCGGCCAGGCGAAGGTCAGCCTCGGCGACACCGTACAGCCGATGCCGTACTTCGTTCTCGGCCGGACGTCGGAGTCCGAGTTCCAGCGCCAGCTCGACGAACGCACCACGCCGTACGTCGAGCTCGTCGCACCGCACACACTGATCACCATCGAGCGGAACTCGGCGCTCACCTACCGCACCGAGAACCACGCCACGCTGCTGTCGACGTACGAGGAGATCGTCCGGATCGAGGACCAGGTCAGCGGTTTCGACGGCTCGTCGCCGCTGCACGTCAGGCAGCCGCATCCGTACCACATCGTCGGCTACCCGTCGGCGATCACCGGCGTCGGCGCGTACGCGACGCACGGGCACATGTCGTTCCCGCCGCCGATCCAGGACCGGATGCTCACGGTGGAAGGACTGCGGACGCGTGGATGGGGCATCTACCACGAGCTCGGGCACCAGCATCAGCAGATCACGTACAAGCCGAGCTCGCTCACCGAGGTGACGGTCAACATCTACTCGTTGGCCGTCAACGCGGTGTTTGCCACGAAGTACGGCCAGCAACCGCGGTTGCATGCGCCGGACGCGAAGACCGGGCTGACCCCGTGGCAGAGCGCGCCGGGCAAGCTGCGGCAGCCGGGGGTGGACTACGGCAAGACCTTCGATCCGTACGAGAAGCTGGTGATGTTCGAGCAGCTTCGGCTGGCGTTCGGTGACAGCTTCTGGCCGAACTTGCACAAGCTGGTCCGGGTCGAGCGCCCGTACGCCGGGAGCTACACGGACGAGGCGTTGCGGCTCCGGAACCTGGTGGTGTTGTCGAGCAGGACCGCCGGGTACGACCTGCGCGACTTCTTCCGCGCCTGGGGCGTCCCGGTCGACGCCGAGGCCGTCGCCCAGCTCGATGCACTCGGCCTGAACCCGCCGCCTGTTGACCCGACGACGATCCGGCAGTAAGACAAAGACGAAGGCACCCACCGGGTCGAGGTGGGTGCCTTCGCCGTTCCAGGGGAGCACCGCCCGGGGAGCAGCGCTGCAGGAGGCACGCTCGGGGGAGCAGCGCTCCGGTGAGCTCAGTCCCGGAGGAAGAGCTCGATGACCGGGATGTCCGGGGCAGGCGCGTGGTTGGGGAGTTTGAGGGTGAGCGTGTTGTCGGGAAGGCCGGCCAGGTACGTGTGCCCGGGCGCCGAGGGGTCGACGGTCACCCGCTGAACCTCCGAGGCGTCGTGCAGGAACTGGGCGTAGGCCACCTTGTCGCCGAGCCCGGGCAGGTGCAGATGGCCCATCGGCCACGCGAACAGATGCAGGTAGAGCCGGTTGCCGTTCTGCGTGTACCGGCAGTCGGCCGGCGGGACGTACGCGCTAGGACCGCACGCCCGCACCGACCGCTCGTGCAGCCGCATCCAGTCGCCGACTCCGGACAGTACGGACAGCGCCCGGGGTTCCCACGCCCCGCGCCCGTTCGGTCCGACGTTGAGCAGCATGTTGCCGCCCTTCGAGACCGAGTCGACCAGCATCCGGATCAGCAGCGCCGGCGATTTCCAGTCGTGGTTGTCGCGGTGGTATCCCCAGCTGCCGTTCAGCGTCTGGCACGCCTCCCACGGCACCTGCGTACCGTTGCCAGCAGCAACCTCGTTCCCCGGCGGCTGGACCTGCTCGGGAGTGGTGAAGTCACCGCTCCCGAGCCCCAGTCGATTGTTGACAAGAATCCCGGGCTGCAGCACCCGCGCCATCGCGAGCAGCTCCTCGGAGCGCCACTCGTCCGGCCCCTTCGCGTTGAACCCGCGACCGGCGTACGAGAAGTCGAACCACATCACGTCGATCTGCCCGTAGTTGGTCAGCAGCTCACGCACCTGACCATGCAGGTAGTCGGCGTACTCGGCAACGTCCCGATCCGCCGTCCGGTCGATGAAGTCCACGTCCCCGCGCTGCGGGTGGTAGAGATCCACCGGGAACGACGGATGGTGCCAGTCGAGCAGCGAGTGGTAGAGCCCGATCCGGAACCCGCGCGCCCGGAACGCGTCGACCATCGGGGCGAGCAGATCCTTGCCCCACGGCGTGTGCGGCGCCGAGTACGACGTCAGCTTCGAGTCCCACAGGCAGAACCCGTCGTGATGCTTCGTCGTGATGACGAGATACCGCATGCCCGCGTTCCAGGCGTCCTCGGCCCACTGCACCGGGTCGTACAGATCGGGCGAGAAGTGGTCGAAGTACGGCTGGTAGTCCTCGTCGGTCAGCCGTTCGTACGACTTCACCCACTCGTGCCGGGCGGCGGCCGCGTAGATGCCCCAATGGACGAACAGCCCGAGGCGTGCCTCCGTCAGCCAACTCATCGCGGGCTCGCACCGCCCAGCGCCGACTCGAACTCGGCACGGATCTTGTCCCCGCCGTCCTTCGCCCACTTCTTCACCGCCGCGTCGAACGCGCTGATCGGCTTCCGGCCGGCGATGACGTCGTTGCGTACGTCGGTCAGCGCCTGACCGAGGTCGCCGCCGGACTTGTCGTTGGCCGGCGAGATCAGCGAGGCGGTCGGGTCCTTGACGACCATGCCGATCAGCTTGGTCAGATCGGCGTGCGCCTTGTCGACGTACGTCGGGTCGGACGCGTTGAACAGTGCCTGCGGGGGACCGGCGATGTACTTCCACGGCACGGTCAGCTCGGCCTCACCCTTGGCTGTCTGCTTCGGGTTGCCGGTCGCGTCCCGAGTGAAGTCGACGCCCTCGACGCCGTACGTGAGCAGCAGGTTCTCCGTGCTGCCGAACGGCGCGGCGAAGAAGTTGGCCACGCCGAGCAGCTCGCGCGCCCGGGCCTCGTCGGCCTTCTTCATCAGCGTGTAGGCGAACAGGATGTTGTCCGACCAGGTGTTCGCCTTGCCGCCGGCCGGGGCCATCGGCACGAACGCTCGCGGGTCGTTGGCCGGGTCCAGCCGCTTCAGGTCCTTCAGGTAGTCCGGGTACGCCGGGAAGCCGTCGTACACGAACGCTCCCTTGCCGGCCTTGAACGCGTTCTTCCGGGCCTGGCTGTCGATCCCGTCCGAGCCCGGTACGACGACACCGGCCTTGACCAGCCCGACCGCGAACTCGAGCGCGGCCTTGTACTCCGGCGTCTCGAAGCTGCGGACCAGCTTGCCGCTCTCCAGCCGCCAGCCGTTCGGGACGCCGAACATCTGCTGGATCATCGTGAAGAACGTGTTGCCCTTCGAGTTGACGATCGCCCAGCGGCCTTCCTGCGGCTTGGTCAGCGCCTTGCACGCGGCCAGGAACTCCTCGGCGGACGTGGGGTACGCGACCCCGGCCTGGTCGAGGTGGCGCTGGTTGTAGAAGCCGGCGCCGCCGGTGATGCTGCGCGGGATCGGCAACCCGTACAGCTTGTCGTCGACCACGCACGCCTGCCAGATGACGGCCGGAACGTTGGCTAGGTTCGGGTAGTCCTTCACCTTGTCACCGGACAGGTACGGCGTCAGGTCCGTGCACTTGGCCGCCAGGAACGCCGGTAGATTGTTGACAACTGACGGATCGGACAATAGGACAAGGTCCGGCAGTTCGTTCGCCGCCAGCACGGTCTGGAACTTCGTCTCCCAGTCGCTGGCCGGGACGATGGTCAGGTCCAGGCTGCCGCCGAGCGCGCGCTCGACCTCCTGCCAGGCGGTGTTCTTGTCCTTGGACGGCGGCAGCGGGTCGAAGATGTTGGTCATCACCGTCACCTTGCCGCCCTTCAACGGCGGCTGCGCGACGGTCTTGACCAGGTCCTTCGGGTAGCTGCGGAACGCCGGCGGCACACCGTCCGCGGTCCCCGGCAGATCCGGCTTCGGCCCGGCGAAGGCGACGTACGTCGGCAGCGTCAGGGACGAGGCCCGGGCGGTTCCGGACGCCGTACTGCCGTTGCTGCAGGCAACCAGCGTGGGTACGCCGGCGGCGCTCATCACGGCGACGCCGACCGCGCTGCGCAGGAAGCTCCGGCGGCTGAGGCCGGCCGATGAGGTGGTCACGGTTTTCTCCTAACCCTTGATGGCACCGGTGAGGACGCCCTTGGTGAAGTAGCGCTGAAGGAACGGGTAGACGCAGAGGATCGGGACGAGCGCCACGACGACGACCGCCATCTGCACGGCCTGGATCGACGCCACCGCTTCGCCGGGGGACTCGGCGCCCGCGCCGACCGGCTGCCCCTGCAGCACATAGAGCCGCAGGACGAGTGGCAGCGGCCATTTGTCGGTGTCGCTGAGGTAGAGCAGTGCGTTGAAGAACGCGTTCCAGTGGCCGACCGCGTAGAACAACGCGACCACGGCCAGCACCGCCTTCGACAGCGGCAGCACGATCCGCAGCAGGATCGCCAGGTCGCCCGCGCCGTCGATCCGGGCGCTGTCGATCAGCTCGGCCGGGATGTTCTGGAAGAAGTTGCGCAGCACCAGGAAGTTGAAGGCGCTGACCAGCCCGGGCACGATCAGGGCGGCGTACGTGTCGTAGAGGCCGAGCTGCTTGACCAGCAGGAAGTTCGGGATGATGCCGGCGCCGAACAGCATCGTGAACAGTACGGCGGTCAGCACGAACCGCCCGCCGACGATCAACCGGCTCAGCCCGTACGCGAGTCCGATGGTGACGACGAGGTTGAGCGCCGTACCGATCACTGTGATGCCGGCGCTGACCAGCAGCGCGTGGCTGACCACGCCGCCGGCGAAGATGGTCCGGTACGCCGCCAGCGTCGGCTCGGTCGGGAACAGTGGGATGATCCCGCCCCGGCGGACGATCTCCGGTTCACTGGCGAAACTGGTCGCGATGATGTTCACGAACGGGTACAGCACCAGCAGGCAGACGACGACGATCGCCAGCGCCTTGAACGCCAGCCCGGCTCGCGACGGCGGCTCCATCCACGGTGGCCGCTGAGACGACGTCATCGGCGGTAGATCCCTTCGTGGCCGAAGCGGTGGGCGAGTTTGTTGGCGCCGAGGATGAGGACGAGGCCGATCAGGCCCTTGACCAGGCCGACGGCGGCGGCTGGTCCCCACTGGCCGTCGAGGACGCCGTGGAAGTAGACGTAGGTGTCGAGCACCTCGGCGGCATCCGCGCCGACCGCGTCGCGCTGCAGCAGGATCTGCTCGAAGCCGACCGACAGGATGCTGCCGAGGTTGAGGATCAGCAGCAGCAAGGTGACTGGGACGATGCCGGGCAGCGTGACGTGCCAGAGGCGGCGCCAGCGGCTCGCGCCGTCGATCGCGGCCGCCTCGTAGTGGTCGGTGTCGATGTTGAGGAGGGCGGCGAGGTAGATGATCGTGCCCCAGCCGGCGTCCTTCCAGATCAGCTGCAGGGTGACCAGCCACGGGAAGAACTCCGGGCTCGTCATCAGGTCGACCCGGGGCAGGCCGAGCTCGCCGAGCACCTGCGGGAGCAGGCCGGTGCCGCCGATCAGTTGCTGGCTGATCGAGATCAGGATGACCCAGCCGATGAAGTGCGGCAGATACACGACGCTCTGCACGAACCGGCGGACCTTCGAGCTCAGGATGCTGTTGAGCAGCAGCGCGAGGCCGATCGGCGCCGGGAAGAACAGCACGAGTTGGAGCAGCGCGAACTTCAGGGTGTTGAGCAGGGCGCGGTAGAAGTCCGGCTCGGCGAACACGGCGAAGTTGCCGAGCCCGACCCACGGGCTGCCGCGGAAGCCGAGGTACGGCTGGTAGTCCTGGAAGACGATCACGTTCCCGAGCAGCGGCACGTAGTGGAACACCACGAAGAACAAGAACCCAGGCAGCACCAGCAACAACATCGTCCGATCCCGCCGCAACCGAACCCCCAACGAAAACCGCACCCCCGAGCCCCCCGACCCCCGCCCACCCGACGCGCCCCCACCCCCAGCCGAGGGCCGCGCCGAACGACGCCTAGCTGACGCACCCACATCCCCACCCGACCCGACGGACGCGCCGCCAACGGAGGCCGGTCCGCGCCGAGCCGCACCTCCCCGAGACAACCCACTCGCGCCACCCGCCGAGTCGCGGCCCGCTGGGCTGACGTCGGCGTGCGCGGAGTCGTGGGGAGTTGGAGTGGCGCCGGGGTGCGCCGAATTGGGGTCGGCTGGGGTGGTTGGTGGGGGAGCCGAGGGGGGTGCGGGGTGGGCCGGGGGTGGGCGGCGGGGCATGGTCCTCCTCGATAGTAACCGTTTGCTGTGGGGATGAGAGCTCAACTTAGGGACGGGTTTGGTTGGTGTCAAGGGCGTTCGGGAATCAGCCTTGACCGGGCTGGCGACGCACGTCTACGGTTTTCTGTAACCGTTTACTAGGAGTGATTCGTGCCGAACCATCACGCCGCCACCCGGATTCCCACCCTGGTGGCGATGCCGGAAGCGACCTGGGCGCAAGTTGTCACCCCGCCGGTGCGGGACCGCCTCGAACGCGTCGCGGAGCCGCTCGGCCTGCAGGACGGCGTACCGGTACTGCGCGAGTCGTTCGAGCCCGTGCGTGCCGAGCTGGCCGAGGCGGAGGTGCTGCTGACCGGTTGGGGTTGCCCGCCGATCACCGCGGACCTCCTCGACGCCGCGCCGAAGCTCCGGGCGATCGTGCACGCGGCCGGCACGATCAAGACCTTCGTCGACCCGGTCGTGTTCGAGCGCGGGATCGCGGTGAGCTCGGCGGCAGCGGCCAACGCGATCCCGGTCGCGGAGTTCGCGCTCGCCGCGATCGTGCTGGCGGGCAAGCGCGCGTTCCGCCTCCGCGACTGGTACCGGACCGTCGACGACAGCCGCCCGTTGCCGGGAGCACCGATCGTCGGCAACCTCGGTACGACGATCGGCGTGCTGGGCGCGTCGCGGACCGGCCGGCTCGTCCTCGAGCGGCTGCGTGGGCTCGATGTCGACGTACTGGTGAACGACCCGTATCTGAGTGAGGCCGAGGCGGCTGCGTTCGGGGCGCGGTGGTGTGATCTGAAGACGTTGTTCAGTGGCAGCGACATCGTGAGTCTGCATGCTCCGTTGCTGCCGGAGACTCGGGGGATGGTGTCGGCCGAGTTGCTGGCCGCGATGCCGGATGGGGCCGTTCTGATCAACACGGCACGGGGTGGGTTGATCGACCACGGGGCACTCGAGCGGGAGTGTGCTTCGGGGCGGATCGATGCGGTGCTCGACGTCTCCGATCCCGAGCCGCTGCCGGCCAGCTCTCAACTCCTCCAGCTTCCCAACGTCTTCGTCACGCCGCACCTGGCCGGTGCCATGGGCAACGAAGCGGTCAGATTGGGGGAGGCCGCGGTGGCGGAGATCGAGCGGCTGGCCGCCGGACTGGACCTGGCCCACGGCATCGACTGGGCAGACCTCGGACGCATCGCATGACAGCCACTCCCCAAAACCAGCGACCGTCCCAAGGCCAGTCGCCGTCGCCGGACGGACGGTGGTTGTCGGGCGGGGCGGTGGAGGAGCGGTTGCCGGGGGCGGATCGGTTGCCTGTCGGGCGGCGGCCGTCGGAGGGGCTGCGGTTGCCGGCGCCGGATCGGGCGTTGTCTTCGCGGACGGGGTATACGCGGGGGACCTGGCTGGCGGTGGCTGATCACCTGCTCGACTCGTTGGGCCCGTGGTTCACGCCTAGTGGGGCGCAGGTTCGGTTGCCTGGGCGGGGGAGTTGGTCGGGTGCGGACTGCGATGGTTTGGAGGGCTACGCGCGAAGCTTCCTGCTGGCAGCGTTCCGGATCGCGGCCACCGAGGGCGACGACCGGCTGGTCGAGCGGTACACAAGAGGCCTGATCGCCGGGGCGGCCGGCGAGTGGCCGCGGCTGACGCCGTGTTCGCAGCAGATGGTGGAGGCCGCCGCGATCGCGGTCGGGTTGCACGAGTCGCGGGCCTGGCTGTGGGACCGGCTGGACGGGCCGGACCAGCAGAAGGTGGTCGACTGGCTGTCCGGGTTCGTCGGCTCCAAGACGTGGGACAACAACTGGCGCCTGTTCCAGGTCGTCGGAGAGCAGTTCCTCGCGTCCGTCGGAGCGCCGTACTCGCAGGACGACATCGACAGCGGCCTCGACCGGATCGAGGACTGGTACGTCGGCGACGGCTGGTACACCGACGGCGACGGTCAGAACTTCGACCACTACATCGGCTGGGCGATGCACCTCTACCCAGGACTCTGGACCCGGATGGCCGGTACGGCGGCCGACGAGCGGCTGACTGTCTATCGCGACCGGCTCCGGCGGTTCCTGGAGGACGCAGTCCACCTCGTCGGCGCCGACGGCGCGCCCGTCCACCAGGGCAGGTCACTGTGCTACCGCATGGCCGCGGCAGCGCCGTACTGGATGGGCATGCTCCTGGACGCCTCGCCACTGGCGCCAGGCCAGACGCGGCGGGTCTGCTCTGGCATGTTGCGGCACTTCGTGGACCACGGTGTGCCGGATGAGCGTGGGCTGTTGTCGCTCGGGTGGCATCACCACTTCCTGCCGGTGACGCAGTCCTACTCCGGACCGGGGTCGCCGTACTGGGCGTCAAAGGGCTTCCTAGGGCTGTTGCTCCCGGCCGAGCATCCGGTGTGGACCGACCGCGAGGAGGCGCTGCCACTCGACCAGGACGACCAGGTCCGGGCGATGCCGGCGCCCGGCTTCCTGCTACAGGGCACGCGGCACGACGGCATCGTCCGGCTGCTCAACCACGGCAGCGACCATGCTGCGCCCGGTGAGGGCGAGCCGCCTGCCGACCACCACTACGACCGGCTCGCGTACTCGAGTCGCACCGGGCCGGAACTGTCGGCCGACCGGATCGACAACCACGTTGCCCTCGTCGGTCCAGACGGGACCAGCCAGCGTGGCAGGATCCGGCGGATCGCGGTGGACGGCCGACGCGCAGCCTCCTGGTGGAAGGCGGGCGCATGGCGGATCGAGGTGGCATCAGTAGTCCTCGGCCGGGTGGAAGTGCGCTGCGTCCTGGTCGACGGGCCTGGCGGAGTGACGATTCGCCACGGCGGCTACGCCATCGCCGACCAACACCAGCAGCAGGCGACCACTGCCGGCACCTGGGCACAGACGGTCCGGACCGATCGCCTCACCTCGGTGGTCGTCGGACTCAATGGGTACGACGAAGCCGGCGTACGGCGGGGCCTCGACACGAACGCGTTCGGGCCGCACTCGGCGACGCCGTACCTGGTCCGCCGAGAGCATCCCGGCGGCCCGGTGCTGCTGGTGTCGGCGGTGGTACTGTCCGGCGACACGGTGTGGCCCGAGGCTCTGGCCGAGGCGATCGAGGTCGAGGTGGACGGGCTGCGCTGCGTCATCCGGATGGCGGGAGGACCTGAGGAGGAGGTGGTGATGGATGGCGGCGGAACCCCCGCGGCCGCGGGCGAAACGTCGTGACCCCGACGCGGCCCGGACCATCCGGGACGTGGCCAAGCGCGCCGGCGTCTCCACGGCCACCGTCTCCAGGGTTGTCAACGGCAACTATCCGGTCGCGGCGGCGACCCGGGCCGCGGTCGAGCGCGCGATGCGCGAGCTCGGCTACGTGGTCAACGCGCACGCCCGGGCCCTGGCTGGATCGACCACCCGCGTGGTCGGCATCGTGGTGAACGAGATCGTCGACCCGTTCTTCGCCTACATCGCCCGCGGCGTCCAGTCCGAGGCGGTCGCCTCCGGACGGCTCTGCCTGGTCTGCTCGACCCAGGGCGACCAGTCGGCCGAGCTCCGGTTCGTCGACCTGCTGCTGGAGCAGCGCGCGGACGCGGTGATCCTGGTCGGCGGCGCGGTCGAGGACAAGGAGTACTTCGCCGCGGTCAGCCAGCGGGCCCGGCAGCTCAAGGCGGCCGGCTCGAGCCTGGTGCTCTGCGGGCGACCGGGACTGTCCTCGGACCAGTCGGCGTACGCGGTGGAGTACGACAACGCCGGTGGAGCGGCGGCGATCACCGACCACCTGCTGAACGCGGGCCACACCCGGATCCTCTACCTCGGCGGCCCGACCGCGCTGTCCACGACGACCGCTCGGCTGCGTGGTTTCGAGCAGGCGCTCCAGGCGCGCAAGATCCCGTTCGACCCGGCGCTGGTCCGCACCGGCGCGTTCGGCCGGCAGTGGTCGTACGAGCAGACGCTGCGCGCGCTCGACGACGGCCTCGACTTCACCGCGGTCTTCGCGGCCAACGATATCGTCGCGGCCGGCGTCTACGCGGCCCTCCGCGACCGCGGGCTGTCGGTCCCGGACGACGTCTCGGTGGTCGGGTACGACGACGTGCCGGTGGCGACCGAGCTGCAGCCGGCGCTCACGACCGTCCGGGTGCCGCTGGAGGAGCTCGGCCGGGCGGCGGTCCGGGCCGGGCTGTCCGGGCAGGACAAGAACGCGGACCCGTTCGCCCACCAGCAGCCGGTGGTGACCCTGGGCACCGTCGTCGTGGTCCGCGACTCCGTCGCCCCACCACGCTCCTGACTCTCACTCTCTGTGAGTGATCGGCGGGGTTCGCTCCGTGACCGGTGTCTCAGTGTGACCGCGAGGTGCTTGACACAACCGGTTGGGACGCTCGAAACTCAGCACACTTTCGCGATCCGAGAGCGCTCTCAACTCCGTCCAGTTCCAGGGAGCTTTCCATGCGGCCCAGTGCCGGCTGCCGCCCCGTCGCGGCACTCCTCGCCTGTGGCGTCCTGCTGCTCGCCTCCGCCTGCGGTGCAACCGGCACGACCGATGCCTCGAGCAACGAAACAGACGGTCCGCGGATCGAGCTGACCATCGCCACCTTCAACGAGTTCGGGTACGACGACCTGTACCGCGAGTACGAGGCCCTGCACCCGAACATCAAGATCGTCCAGCGCAAGGCGCCCACCATCGACGCCCACGTCAAGAACCTGGACACCAACCTGGCCGCCGGGTCGGGGCTCGCCGACATCGAGGCGATGGAGATCAGCTGGATCTACAACTACCTGGCCAAGGCGGACAAGTTCGTCGACCTGCGCGAGTACGGCGCCGACGAACTGAAGGATCGCTGGCTGGACTGGAAGGTGTCCGGCGCGACCACACCCGAGGGCAAGATCATCGGCTACGGCACCGACATCGGGCCGGAGGCGATCTGCTACCGCAAGGACCTGTTCGCCAAGGCCGGGCTGCCGACCGACCGGGCCCAGGTGGCCAAGCTGTTCCCGGACTGGTCGTCGTACTTCGCCACCGGGCGGAAGTTCAAGCAGCGGGTGCCGGGCTCGGCCTGGTACGACTCCGCGGTGCTGACCTGGGAGGCGATGCGCAACCAGCTGATCCAGGCCTACTACTCGAACCAGGACCGCTACCTCGGCGCGGAGAATCCGCTGCTGAAGCGGACCTGGGACCAGATCGTGCAGGGCAGCGCGGACGGCCTGTCGGCCAAGCTGCCGGCCTGGAGCGACGCCTGGAACAAGGCGTTCCGCACCGACGCGTTCGCGACCATGGCCTGCCCGGGCTGGATGCTCGGCGTGATCCAGGACAACGCGGGCACGTACGGCCAGGGGAAGTGGGACGTCGCGGACGTGTTCCCCGGCGGAGGCGGCAACTGGGGCGGCTCGTACCTGACCGTGCCGAAGCAGTCGCCGCAACCCGAGGAGGCGGCCCGGCTGGCCGCCTGGCTGACCGCGCCGGAGCAGCAGGTCAAGGTGTTCAAGAAGGTCGGCTCGTTCCCGTCCACACTCGACGCGTACGACGACCAGCAGGTGAAGAGTCAGGTCAACGCGTACTTCGGCAATGCACCGGTCGGCCAGATCTTCATCAACCGGGCGAAGAACGTCTTCCTCAAGCAGCACAAGGGTCCGCGTGAGGGCGAGATCAACCAGATCTTCAGCGCCGCGCTGGCCCGGGTCGACGAGGGCAAACAGGCCCCGCAGGCCGCCTGGAAACAGGCTCTCGACCTCGCTGACAAAGCCGCCAACACGAGAACGAAGGGCTGAGCGATCAGACCGGGAAAGTAATACGGTGTGAAGGTCAGTCAGTCGTCCAGAGGAGGACCGATGAAGGACTCTGGTTCTCCGACATTGGAGCAGGTCGCGGCGCTTGCGGGAGTCTCGCGCGCCACGGTGTCGCGGGTCGTGAACGGGTCGCCCAAGGTGCTTCCGGACACCGTGGCTGCGGTCGAGCGGGCGATCGGGCAGCTCGGCTACGTGCCCAACCGGGCCGCGCGGGCACTGGTCACGCGCCGCACCGACTCGGTGGCGATCGTCGTACCGGAACCGGACAGCCGGGTCTTCTCCGACCCGTTCTTCGCCGGCATCCTGCGCGGCGTCAGCCTGACCCTCGCGCCGACCTCGTCGCAGCTCGTGCTGCTGATCGAGCCCGCCGAGGGGGACGACCAGCGCCTGCTGCGCTACCTGCGCGGCGGCCACGTCGACGGCGCGATCATCGTCAGCCACCACGGCCGCGACAACGTGCTGCAGGAGCTGGCGCAGTTGCCGCTCCCGATCGTGTTCAGCGCCCGGCCGCTGGGTGTCGACGTACCGGTGGCGAGTGTGGACGTGGACAACGTCGCCGGCGCGCGGACCGCGGTGGAGTACCTGCTGTCGATCGGGCGCCGCAAGATCGGGACGATCGCCGGGCCGCTGGACATGACCGCCGGACTGGACCGGTTGACCGGCTACCAGGAAGTGGTGAAGGAGGCCGGGCTGACCGAGGCCGTTGCCTTCGGCGACTTCACCGCGGACGGCGGCGAGCAGGCCGCGCTCCGGCTGCTCGGCGAGTTCCCCGACCTGGACGGGCTGTTCGTCGCCAACGACCTGATGGCGACCACGGCGCTGCGGGTCCTGTCGCAGCGCGGCCGGCGGGTGCCGGACGACGTCGCGGTGGTCGGGTTCGACGACTCGGTGATGGCGACCACCACGACGCCGAAGCTGACCACGGTCCGGCAGCCGGTGGAGAAGCTCGGCGCCCGGCTGGCCGAGATCCTGCTCGCCAAGATCGGCGGTGCGGACCTGACCAGCCCCGAGATCTACGACACCGAACTGATCATCCGCGACTCGGCCTGAGCACTACGGCGGATCGTTCTGGAACTGGAACTGCACGCGCACCGAGCTGTCCAGCGGTACGACGACAGTCGTGTTGGACGCGTTCCACTGCTGCGGCACCAGGAACAGCCGGTCGTCGCCGACCACGAGCAGGCGTAGCCCGCGGTAGCGGTAGTTGAAGGTCTGGCCCGCACCCGGCCGCAACGCGGTCTCCTCGAGCCCGGGGGAGCGCAGCGCGAGCTTCTCCTTGGTGTCGAGGATGACGACCGGGAACTTGTCCAGGTTCTCCGCGTCCGCCTTGGCCAGGCCACGCCCGGAGTACTGCGCCGTCGTCGCCGTCGCCCAGAACGCGCAGGTGACGGTGACGACCACGAGCAGCGCGATCAGCGCCGTCTGGCCGCCGTGCTGCGGGTTCAGCTTGCGCCGGACATAGGTGAGGTACGCCAGCGTGGCCGCCGCCAGACCGATCACGGTCGGCACGACGAGGGCGTAGTACGGAAGCTGTCCGATCAACGGGAAGGCCAGCAGACCGATGACGCCGATCAGCAGGAGTACGACGGTCGCCCGCGAGGCCCGCCGTACGCCGACCTCGGTCGGGTGGATCGCATTGTGCACGAGCAGGCCCGCGACCGCGAGCAGAGTCATCACCAGCAGCGGAACGAGCAGCGGCTGCGGGCTGCGCATCACGTACTCCTGCGTGCTCAGGCCGACCGTGTCGACGTCGATCCCGAAGTACTCGTACTGCGATCGCGCCGACACGTAGCCGAAGTAGAACAGCAGCGCGGTGATCAGCGTGACCAGCGGGAGTACCTTCCCCGCCAGACTCAGCCAGCGCTCGAGCTGGGAATCCTGCTCCGCCATCCGGTCAGCCGCCCGACGGTGTCTCGACGGGCGTCTCGGGTGTCTCCGTGGGCGGATCGGTGGGCGGCTCGGTGGTCGGGTCGGTCGTCGGGGTCTCGAGGACGCGGGGCTCGAACTCGACCCTGTCCTGGTCGTCGTCGACCAGGCTGTTGCAGTAGTCCTGGGTCTCGCAGGTCGCCTCGATCGGGATGATCAGCCGGACGTTGCGAGTGCTGTTGGCAACCTGCCGGGCGCCGACGTAGCAGGTGCTGAGCCTGTCGGTCTTCCACTCGACGTTCGCGCAGGGGGGCTGCTCGTCGCCGTCGCAGGCGGACTGGTCGAGCTCGAAGACCCCGGTGGGATCGAGCGTGGGCGTGCCGAGCTTGAGCGTCGTGCCCGCGGGCAGTGGGTTCCGGCCCAGCCAGTTGACGTCAGCGCAGTGCTTGACGCCGTCCTCCCTGGGGCTCCCGCCGCCGATCGGAGCTGTGGCGATCGAGATCGCCGGTTGGCGGCGGGTGGGCTGGGTGGTCTCCGGTGTGGTCGGATCGAACGACGGCTCGCCGGTCGAGGTGGTCGGCGCCGGTGATGGCGAAACCTCGCCGCTGGGCGTGTCGTCACAGCCGCCGGCCAGCAGGGCGACAACTGCGACCGCCAAAGCAGCTCTGCCCATGACGACCACCCCCAGCTACAGAATGACGCCGCTTGGTGCCTCGGACAACGGTTGATTGCACCCTTTTGTTCACTCTCTGCTGCGACGACTGTCCATGCTCGTCACCATTTGGTATCCCTGTCACAAACGAGGGGGTTGCATGACCGATCACGAGGTCCGGATCGCGTTGGTGCTGAACGGCGGGGTCAGCCTGGCGGTGTGGATGGGCGGGGTGACGCACGAGCTGGACCTGATCCGGCGTGCGTCCGGCCCGGCGGGGTCACCGGCGTCGCAGCCGTACGACGAGGTGCTTGCGGAGCGGTGGCGGGAGCTGTGCCACCGGGGTGAGGAACGGCGGCGGGTCGTCGTGGACGTGATCGCCGGGACGAGTGCCGGCGGGCTGAACGGGTCGTTGCTGGCGACAGCGATCTCGAACGGGTCGACACTCGACCCCGACGGCGAGCACGGGCCCTGGCTGCGCCAGAAGTGGGTCGGGCTCGGGTCGCTCGAGGTCGGGAAGCTGGTCCCGTCGGTCGACAAGCCGAGCTCGGTGCTCGACGGCGAGTACTTCTTGGACGAGCTCGACGAGCTGATCAAGGGCGTCGCGGAGGCCGGCGAGTCGACTGCCGAGGAAGCGGTCACGCTCTTCGTCACCGCGTCCGGCCTCGGCGTTCAGCAGTTCGAGGCGACCGACGCGGCCGGGCAGTGCTTCGTCGTACCGGATCACCGCTATCTCTTCCGGTTCACCAGTGAGCAGACCGCGACGTACGACGGCCAGACCCGGACGTTCTCGGTCGCGGACAAGAACGAGCTGACCAACACCAAGTTGCTTGCCCTCGCCGCCCGGGCCTCCGCGTCGTTCCCGGCCGCGTTCGCGCCGGTCCAGGAGACGCCCAAGCTGGCCGGCTCGCCGCCGCGGTTGCAGCCCAAGATGGCCGAGTCCGGCGCCTGGCTGGTGGACGGCGGCGTGCTGGACAACGCGCCGTTCGGGCCGGTCCTGGACGTCGTCGCCCGGCGGCCGGTCGGTGGCCGTGCGAGTCGCTACGTGCTGTACGTCGTACCGTCCGCAGGCGTCGGCCATGCGGCGACCGAGCTGGTCGGCACTGACGCGCCAAGCTGGCGGAAGGCGGCGTTGTCGGCCGTACAGTTTCCGCGCGAGGTGGACTTCCGGTCCGACGTCGAGCAGCTCGAGCGGCTGCTCCTGGAGGCGGACGCGTCCTGGTCGGACACCCAGCGGCTGTTCGACCGTTGCATGGAGCAACCAGCCGAGCGGGACCGGCTGCGGGAGGCGGCCAAGGCCCTGCAGCCGACGTACTCGCGGGGCCGGGCGGCCGGCGAGGTGTGGGAGGCGGTGACGATCGCGAGTCAGGACCAGAGCACGGTGCTGGACGCCGCGACCGCGCTGTCGGAGCAGGACATCGACGAGATCCTGGCGACCGAGCACCCCTGGGTCCCGGATCCGGACGGCTCGACGAAGCCGCTGCACACCGATGCCGAGGGTAGGCCGAGCTGGCTGTGGGGGACTGGGGCGGCCGAGCGCGTCGTACGGCTGGTGCTGCGCTCGTTGCGGACGAAGTTGGACAGCGCCGGCGTGCCGCAGCAGGAGGAGTTGGAGCATCGGCTGCAGGCGACGAGTGATTGCCTGCTGAAGACGCAGGCGGTGCGGGACGCGCTGTCGGGACAGCTGGCGAACGCCGAGCTGGAGCTGAAGCTGCCCGGTGGCGCCGAGACGGTCGCGGTCGCGCTGAGCGACATGTTCGAGGACCTGCAGGTGCAGCGGGCGCTCGGGGAGGCGTTCGCCGATCTGGTCGTCGCAGTCGGCTGGGAACTGGTCGAGACCGCGCTCGAGGTGGAGATCGTGTCGCGGTGTACGTCGGCCCGGACGCCGCAGCAGCGCAGTGCGCCGTTCCAGTTCGTCCGGCTCGGACCTGACATCCCGCTGACCCTGCTGGACGATCTGCAGGAAGGATCGGTGGCGAACCTGCTCAAGGACCGGATTCTCTACGGCACCCAGGTCGGGCACTTCGGTGCCTTCGGTGCTGCGGACTGGCGGCGCTGGGACTGGCTGATGGGCCGGCTGCACTGCGTCGCGCACCTCGGCGCCCTGCTCGGCGCCGATCCGGACTGGATCCGCGAGACCCAGCAGCAGGTGCTGCTGGCCGAGGACTGGAAGGTCGAGAAGGTCGCCGAGCGGGTGCAGCGGCTGGCCGACGACTTCCGCGACGCGACCGTGCTGTCAGCGCTCACCACGATGCGCGACGAGCTGAACCAGTCCGCCGAGGGACGGGCTACCACGAAGGGTCTGGCGGACCGGATGGTCCAGGTCTCTGTCGCGCTCGGCGACCAGCCGAGCAGCTGGGTCAAGGCCATGGCTGACCGCAAGCACCAGCCGAAGTCCTGGCTGCTGGGGGTCGCGCGATGGTTCACCGAGCCGGCGCGGACCACGTTGTGGGAGCGGCTGATCCGCAATCCCAAGCTGACGCCGGCCAAGCAGCCGCTGCTCTTCCAACGGTGGTTGCCGCTGGCAGCCATCGGGCTGAGCATCGCCCTCTTGGTCGTCGCAGGCCTCGTCGACGTGGCCGCCGTACGCATCATCGCGGCTCTGCTCGCCGGGCTCGTCCTGGCAGCGGGTACGGCGCTCGGCGTCGTGACCTGGTACGTCGGACGGGTCCGCAACCGGATCCAGGCGTGGATCGCGGCGAAGATCCCGAAGATCAGTCCAGAGTCACGAAGTCGATGAGCTCCTCGACCCGGCCGAGGAGGGCCGGGTCGAGATCGGCGTAGCTGTTCACCTTGGACAGGATGTGCTTCCAGGCCGCGGCCACGTCGGCCTGGTCGGTCGCGGGCCAGCCGAACGCCCGCAGTACACCCTTCTTCCAGTCCTGCCCGTGCGGGATCTTCGGCCAGGCCTTGATCCCGACCGAGGACGGCTTGACCGCCTCCCAGATGTCGATGAACGGGTGCCCGACGACGAGGACGTGCCTGTTCGTCACCTGCGCGGCGATCTTCGACTCCTTGGAGCCTTCGACCAGGTGGTCGACGAGGACGCCGAGCCGGCGGCCGGGACCGGGCTGGAAACGGTTGACGATCCCGGGCAGGTCGTCGACGCCTTCGAGGTACTCGACCACGACGCCCTCGATCCGCAGGTCGTCACCCCACACCCGCTCGACCAGTTCGGCGTCGTGCCGGCCCTCGACGTAGATCCGGCTGGCCCGCGCCACCTTCGCCCGGACGTTGTCGACGGCCACCGAACCGGACGCCGTCCGGGTCTTCTTCGCCGGTCCGGCCTTCTTCGGCGCCTTCAGGCTGACCGGCTTGCCGTCCAGCCAGAAGCCGGGCCCGAGCGGGTAGGTCCTGATCTTGCCGAACCGGTCCTCGAGGTCGACCACGCCGTGCTCCCAGCGCACGACCGCCCCGACGAACCCCGAGCTCGGCTCCTCGACGACCATCCCCTTCTCGAGCTCCACCTCGACGGTCCGCCCGTTCTTGGGCTTCCGCCAGTCCCCAGCCAGCACGTCGTTCCCATACCGATCAGCCACCGGACAACCGTATGTCGTACGCCCCGCCTGACAGCTCAGCCACACACCACGCGCGGGCTTTCGGGGGGTGAGAGTTCGTTTGGTGGGGCGGCTCCGGGGTGCGGGTTTGCGGGTCAGCCGGTGTCGTGGCGCAGCTCCGGGTGCGGGTGTGCGGCGGGGTAGGGCCAGTGTGGTGGCGCGGCTCCGGGCTGCGGGTGTGCGGGGTTAGCCAGTGGCGCGGCTCCGGTGTGCGGGTGTGCGGGGTTGTGTGGTGGCGGGGCTCCGGTGTGCGGGCGTGTGCGGCGGGGGCAGAGCCGAGCGGCACCGGCTGCCGATCGGCCGCCAGTGTGGGGGCGCGGCTCCGGGCTGCTTGATCGTGCTAGTCGTGGTGGTGTGCGTCAAGGGCGCCTTCGGCGTCCGCTGCGCGGATCTTCGACCCTTGACCCACACCACCACGACCAGGGAAGGACGCAGCTGTCCCGGAGCAGCTCACCCGAGTGGTCGCACGCGCGGGCGGATCCGGTGAGTCGGTGGGGATCCGGGGAATCGGTGAGGGGAATCCGGGGAGTCGGTGGGGATCCGGGGAATCGGTGAGGGGAATCCGGGGAGTCGGTGGGGATCCGGGGAATCGGTGAGGGGAATCCGGGGAGTCGGTGGAATCCGGTGAGTCGGTGGGATCCGGGGAGTCGGTGTGGCCTGGTGAGCGGGGGATCCGGAGGGCTGGCGTGATGGGTGGGGCGGCGTGGGGGGTTGGAGGCTCGCGGAGCGCCTGCTCTGGTGCGATCGGATCAGTGGTCGAGCGGGGGTGTTCGATGGGTGGTCGGATTGGTCCGCATGCTGGCCAATCCGGTTCAGGAGCCGGGACCTTGACCACCCTTCGGGGACCTCGGACAGTAGATAGCCTGTCCGCGGTCCCCGGTTCCTGTCCAAGCCCTCCGCGGATGCCGCTTGTATCCCGAGATGCGGACAAAGCCGGCCACATGCTGGGCAATCCACCGGCGACAGGTCGCTGGCGGTTTGTGTCACCGCTGACGGGTTGCAACCCACCAGCCGCCCCACACCATCAGCAGCCGCTCGGCCACCGCCTCTGCTCGGCGACCGCCTCTGCTCCGCAATCGCCTCCCTTCGGATGCAGCCGCCGCTCAGCCGCAGCCGCCGGCCGGCAACCGCCGCCGCGCAGCCGCCGGCCGGCAACCGCCGCCGCTCGGACGCAGCCGCCGGTCGGCAGCCGCCCGTCAGGCGCGGCTGGCCGTGCGGGGTGTGATCGCGTCGGGTGGTTAGAACATGGGGGCGGTGGGGGTTTGGGTGCGGGAGGGGGAGAGTTTGGCCAGCACGAGGTAGGTGACGAAGCCCACCACCAGGCCGACCGCCCACGAGTAGTCGTAGAGCGGTTGGAGGAAGGGGATCAGGCCGCCCTCCGGGAACGGGCCGGCGCCGGGGTTGGAGTAGGCGCCGCCGACCGCGAGCAGCGAGCCCAACAGGGTGGCGACCACGGCACGCCAGTTCCAGCCGGCGTTGTACCAGTACCTCCCGCCGGGCTGGTAGAGGTCGGCCAGGTGCAGGTTGGTCCGGTCGATCACCCAGTAGCCCGCGATCAGCACGCCGGCCACCGACGCGAGCAGGCCGCCGTAGAAGGACAGCCAGACGAAGATGTAGATCGACGGGTCGGAGATCAGCCGCCACGGCTGGATCACGATCCCGATCACGCCGGTGACCAGGCCCGCGGTCCGGAAGTTCAGCCACCGCGGCACGGCGTTCGCGAAGTCGTACGACGGGCTGACCACGTTGGCCGCCACGTTGCAGGACATCGTCGCCAGGATCGCCATCACCAGGCCGATCGTCACCACCACCGGGTTCTCGAACCGCCGGGTCAGCTCGACCGGGTCCCAGATCGCCTCGCCGTACAGCAGCACGGTGCCGGACGTGGTGATGATCGAGACCAGCGCGATGAACGACATCGTGGTCGGCAGGCCGATGATCTGGCCCCAGACCTGCTGGCGCTGGCCCTTCCCGAACCGGGTGAAGTCCGGCATGTTCAGGCTCAGCGTGGCCCAGAACGCGATCATGCCCATCAGCGACGGCGCGAAGATCTTCCAGAAGTCGGCGTCCCAGCCGAGTTTCGACGGCTGGTCCAGGATCGGGCCGAGGCCGCCGGCCTTGACCAGGATCGCGATCATCAGCGCCAGGAACGCGACCGTGACCAGCGGCGCGGCCCAGTTCTCGAACCGTCGCAGGCCTTCGATCCCGCGCCAGATCAGCACCATCTGGATCGCCCAGAAGAACGCGAAGCTCAGCCACTGCGTCCACGGATGTCCGCCGACCGCGGGCGCGTTGGTCCAGCTGTCGCCGGCCAGCTCGCCGATGATCACGTAGATCGCCTGGCCGCCGATCCAGGTCTGGATGCCGAACCAGCCGCAGGCGATGAAGGCCCGCAGCAACGCTGGGAAGTTGGCCCCGCGGACACCGTAGAAGGCGCGTGCGAAGACCGGGAACGGGATGCCGTACTTGGTGCCCGCGTGGCTGTTGAGCAGCAGCGGGACGAGCACGATGAGGTTCCCGAGGGTGATGGTGATGAACGCCTGCAGCCAGTTCATCCCGAGTGCGACCAGGCCGGCCGCGAGCAGGTAGCTGGGGATGTTGTGCGCCATCCCCATCCACAGCGCCGCGTAGTTGTACGTCGTCCAGTGCCGCTCGGGCAACCGGGTCGGCGCGAGCTCCGCGTTCCCGTACGGGCTGTTGGCCACCGCCTCCGGATCGGTCAGCTCGACCCGTCCGTCCGGGTGCACCGTCTGCTCAACTGTCGCCATGAACCCCACCACCCGATCCGCTCGCGGAAGTGTGCTTCGCAACAAGTTGCGCTCTGGGGTGACGTGCTGTCAACGGACAATTACAAAGGATGGGTAAGCATGCAGGAGGTGGTTCAGCCTGGGCCGAGGAGTGGGAGGGTGGGGCGGCGGGGTGTGCCGAGGGCTTCGTAGCCGCGTTTGATGGCTTCTTGCAGGTGCTCGAGCGGCCACGGCCAGTCGTCGGTGTGCTTGAGTGCGTCGTCCAGCGACGTACCGGCGTGGTGGAGGCCGGAGATCGTGTTGGCGACCGTGCCGAGGCCACCGGCCTGGTCGCGGACGAACTCGGCGTCGACCACGGCCCCATGACCGGGCACGACCTTCGCGGTCTCGGACAGCATGCCGATCACCCGGTCGATCGTGTCCGGCCACTCGAGCGGGAACGAGTCCGCGCCGTACGACGGTGGCGCCGACTCCTCGACCAGGTCGCCGACGAAGAACACCTCGGCATCCGGTACGACGACCACCGTGTCGCCGGACGTGTGCGCGTTGCCGAGGTGCAGCAGCTCGACCCGGCGGTCGCCGAGGTCGATCACCTTCGCGACGGAGAACGTCGTGCCGGCGAGGTTCTCCTCGGCGGCCGCGTTCTCGTGCAGGTAGACGGTGGCGTCGGCGAAGACGCTGTTGCCGACCACGTGGTCGAAGTGCGCGTGGGTGTTCACCACCCAGCGGACCGGCGCGTCGGTGAGCTCGCGGATGTGTGTCGCGAGCTGCTCGGCCTGGTCGGTCGTGGCCCGTGTGTCGATGACCAGCGCCCCGTCCGAGCCGACGACCAGGCCGACGTTGAGGTCCCACTCGTCGTACCGGCGGACCCAGCAACGATCCGCCACCTCGGTCCACGTACTCATGACGCCGAGGTTACTTGCTCAGCACATCGCCCCTGACCACCTGCTCCCGCTCGACGCCGCGGAGCAGCAGGCCGACGTTGTCGCCGGCGTTCGCGACCTGCACCGTCTTGCGGAACATCTCGAGACCGGTCACCTCGGTCTGCAGCAGCGGTGAACCGGCCCGGCTGAGCAACACCTGGTCGCCGACCGCGACCGTGCCGGCGATCACCCGGCCGGTGACGATCGTCCCGCGGCCGGTGATCGAGAACACGTCCTCGACCGTCAGCTCGAACGCGCCCGGCGGCACCCTGTCCTGCGGCCGCGCCCCCGCGACGGTCTTCACTGGCGGCTCACGCTTCCAGAACTTCCAGCCCATACACCGACCCTAGCGATCGGGAAGCCCCATCCAGGGGACGGAATCGCACTTGAAGGCCGGTCGGGCGGCGCTTAGTGTCACGGTGGCGATTCCGCAATTTTTCCGAACCTGGAACCGAAACTTTCGAAGGGCGGACGGCGTGACGACACGACGTGCACTGGTGGTCCGGGGCGGGTGGGAAGGACACTCCCCGGTCGAGGCGACCGACCTGTTCATTCCCCATCTGCGCGAGAACGGGTACGAGGTGACCGTCTCCGACACGACCGAGAGCTACCTCGACCTGGACGGCACCGACCTGGTCCTGCAGTGCGTCACGATGAGCCAGATCGAGCCCGAGCACTTCAAGGGCCTGGACGCGGCGATCCGCAAGGGCACCGGGTTCGCCGGCTGGCACGGCGGGATCTGCGACTCGTTCCGGAACAACGCCGACTACAGCTTCATCACCGGCGGCCAGTTCATCTCGCACCCGCACGGGTTCACCGACTACCGGGTCGAGATCGTCGCCGAGCACCCGATCGTCGAGGGCATCACGCACTTCGACGTGAACACCGAGCAGTACTACGTGCACTACGACCCGACGAACACCGTGCTGGCCACCACCACGTTCAGCTCGCACCCGGACTTCCCGTGGATCGAGGGCGCCGTGATGCCGGCCGTCTGGACCAGGACCTGGGGTGCGGGCAAGATCTTCGTCTGCACCGTCGGCCACAAGTTGGACGACCTCGAGGTACCCGAGGTCCGGACGATCATCGAGCGGGGGCTGCTGTGGGCGAGCAAGTGACACGAGTCGGCATCGTCGGCACCGGAGTCATCTCCGGCACGTACCTGGACCACCTGGGCAAGCTGCCCGGCGTCGAGGTGGTGGCAGTGGCCGACCTCGACGTCAGCCGCGCCCAGGCGATCGCCGACAAGAACCAGGGCATCCGCGCCCTCTCGTCCGGCGACCTGTACGCCGCGGACGACATCGACATCGTGCTCAACCTCACCATCCCGGCCGCGCACGCGGCGGTGCACCAGGCCGCGATGGAAGCCGGCAAGCACGTGTACGGCGAGAAGCCGCTGGCCGTGGACCGCGCCGAGGCCGAGCCGCTGCTGAAGTACGCCGCCGCCAACAACCTGCGCGTCGGCTGCGCCCCCGACACCGTGCTCGGCACCGGCACCCAGACCGCCCGTGCCGCGATCGACCGGGGCGACATCGGCGTACCGACTGCTGCGACTGCGTCCTTCGTCACGCCCGGCCACGAGCTGTGGCACCCGGCGCCGGAGTTCTACTACCAGCCCGGCGGCGGTCCGGTGCTCGACATGGGCCCGTACTACGTGACCAGCCTGGTCACCCTGCTCGGTCCGGTACGGCGAGTGGTCGCACGCGCCGGCCAGTCGCAGCAGGAGCGGAAGATCCACACCGGTCCGCGAGCCGGCACGACCTTCCCAGTCCAGGTGCCGACGCACGTGACCGGCGTACTGGAGCACGAGTCGGGCGCACTGACCACGCTGCTGATGTCGTTCGACGTGTGGGCCGCGCGGTCGCCGCGGATCGAGGTGCACGGGACCGAGGGCAGCCTGTCGGTGCCGGACCCGAACGGCTTCGACGGCACGGTCGAGATCGCCACCGTCACGAACCGTGACTGGAGCGAGCTCCCCGTCGCCGGTGGGTACGCCGGCGCCGGCCGTGGGGTCGGGGTCGCGGACATGGCCCGGGCGATCCGCACCGGCGAGCCGCACCGCGCCGACGGCGCACTGGCCTACCACGTGCTCGACGTCCTCGAGTCGGTGCTCGAGGCGGCCGCCCAGGACCAGCCTGTGGATGTCGCGAGTACGGTCGAGCGTCCGACCGCCGTACCGTTGGGGGCATCTCCCGAAGTCGCCTGAGACCCGCCCCACGCCGCTGGCCGGCACTGGCGGCCACTACGGCTCGGTAGACTGGCACTCGAATGTTCTGAGTGCCAGGGGTCGACGCTGAGAGAGGGTGGTGCGCGTGCTGGACGAACGCAAGCTGGATGTCCTCCGCGCCATCGTCGAGGACTACGTGGCGACCCACGAGCCGGTCGGCTCGAAGACGTTGGTGGACCGGCACAACCTCGGAGTGTCGCCGGCCACCGTGCGTAACGACATGGCTGCGCTGGAGGAGGAGGGGTACATCACCCAGCCGCACACCAGCGCCGGCCGGATCCCGACCGACGCGGGGTACCGGCTGTTCGTGGACAAGCTGAGCACGGTCAAGACGCTGTCCGTGGCGGAGAAGAAGGCGATCACCTCCTTCCTGGCCGGTGCGATCGACCTGGACGACGTCGTCCGCCGGACCGTCCGGCTGCTCGCCCAGATCACCCGCCAGGTCGCGATCGTGCAGTACCCGTCACTCAACCGGTCGAGCGTCCGGCACATCGAGGTCGTCACGATGACCCCGCGCCGGCTGCTGCTGGTGCTGATCACCAGCACCGGCCGGGTCGAGCAACGGATCGTCGAGCACCCGAACGACGTCGACGAGCAGCTGATCGCGGATCTGCGGTCCCGGCTCAACACGGTCCTCGCCGGTCAGCGGCTGACGGAGGCGACCACGTCGCTGGCCGCCGTACCCGAGTTGTTCGCCCCGTCCGACCGGCCGCTGGTCGCGTCGATCGTCACCACGCTGCTGGAGGCGTTCACCGACGAGGTCGTCGAGCAGCGGATCGCGGTCGGCGGCGCCGCCAACCTGACCCGGTACGGCGACGACTTCGAGCGCAACGTGAAGCCGGTGCTGGAGGCGCTGGAGGAGCACGTCATCCTGCTCAAGCTGCTCGGTGAGGCGACCAACCCGCAGACCCTGACGGTCCGCATCGGGCACGAGAACCCGTTCGAGGAACTGGCCACCACCTCGGTGGTCGCGACCGCGTACGGGTCCAAGTCGGAGGCGCTGGCCACGCTCGGCATCGTCGGCCCGACCCATATGGACTATCCGAGCACGATGGGCGCAGTCCGGGCCGTCGCGCGCTACGTCAGCCAGATCCTGGCCGACTCCTAACGAACCACAACCCCTGGCTTGGAGTATGAGCACCGATTACTACGCCGTCCTGGGTGTCAGCCGCGACGCGACACCGGACGAGATCAAGAAGGCGTACCGCAAGCTGGCCCGCCAGTACCACCCGGACGTGAACGACTCCGAGGACGCGCACCACAAGTTCCAGGAGATCGGCCGCGCGTTCCAGGTGCTGAGCGACCCGCAGAAGCGGCAGATGCACGATCTCGGCGGTGACCCGTTCGCGGCCGCCGGCGCGGGCGCCGGGCCGGGCGGGTTCGGCCAGGCCTTCACGTTCACCGACATCATGGACGCCTTCTTCGGCCAGACCGGCGGGGCGACCCGCGGACCGCGGCCGCGGACCCGGCGCGGCCAGGACGCGCTGATCCCGCTGCGGATCGACCTGGGCGAGGCCGCGTTCGGCACCACCCGGGAGCTCAAGGTCGACACCGCGGTGCTGTGTCCGACCTGCTCGGGCTCCGGCGCGGCAGCCGGCTCCGAGCCGGTCACCTGCGACATCTGCCACGGCCGCGGCGAGGTCACTCACACCCAGCGGTCGTTCCTCGGCGAGGTCCGGACCATGCGGCCGTGCCCGAACTGCCGCGGCTTCGGCACGATCATCCCGAACCCGTGCGTCGAGTGCTCCGGCGACGGCCGGGTCCGGTCCCGCCGTACCGTCACCGTGAAGATCCCCGGTGGCGTCGACACCGGCACCCGGGTGCAGCTGTCCGGCCAGGGCGAGGTCGGCCCCGGCGGCGGCCCGGCCGGCGACCTGTACGTCGAGATCGAGGTCGAGCCGCACGACATCTTCACCCGCAACGGCGACGACCTGCACTGCACGGTCACGCTGCCGATGACGGCTGCCGCGCTCGGCACCACGATCGACCTGCCGACGCTGGAGGGCGAGACCACCCCGCTGGAGATCCGCCCGGGCACCCAGTCCGGTACGGCGATGACGCTGACGGCCCGCGGTGTCCCGCGGCTGCGGCACGCCGGCCGTGGCGACCTGATCGTGCAGATCGTGGTCGAGACCCCGAGCAAGCTCGACGACGCGCAGGCCGACCTGCTTCGCCAGCTGGCCGGGATCCGCGGCGAGGAGCGTCCCCAGGGCCAGGTCCAAGCCACCCACAAGAGCGTCTTCGGCCGCCTCCGCGACGCCTTCGGCGCGCACTAGGAGATGGGCGTCGCGGTCTTCTTCTGCGCGGACCTGTCCGGCGCCGAGCTCACCCTGGATGGTGCAGAAGGTCGGCACGCTGCAGTGGTACGGCGGATCGCGCCGGGGGAGCGGATCCGGCTGACCGATGGGCGAGGGGCTTGGGCCGAAGGTGCGGTGACGGGTGCCTCGAAGGTGGGGGTGACGGTTGCCGTCGACAACCGTGGGACGGTTCCGGCGAGCCGGCCGCGGCTGGTCGTGGTCCAGGCGCTGCCGAAGGGGGAGCGGGCCGAGCTCGCGGTGGAGATGCTGACCGAGGTCGGCGCGGACGTGATCGTGCCGTGGAACGCGGAGCGCAGCCAGTTCCGCAGCAACCCGGAGCGGTCCGCGAAGACGCTGGCCAAGTGGCAGGCGTGGGCGTTCGAGGCGAGCAAGCAGTCCCGCCGGGCGTGGTTCGCCGAGGTGGCTCCGATCGCGACCACGGTCGAGGTCGCCCGACTGATCGCAGCCGCCGCGCTCCCCGTCGTACTGCACGAAGAAGCCAAGACCCCTCTGGCCGGTCTCGACGTCCCCGCCGACGGCGACATCGTGATCGTGATCGGCCCCGAAGGCGGTATCTCCCCGGGCGAGCTCGAGACCTTCGACGTCGAGCCGGTCCGCCTCGGCGACACGGTCCTGCGCACCTCGACCGCCGGCGTCGCCGCCGCAGCCGCCCTACTCGCCCGCTCCCGCTGGAGCTGACCCGAGCTTTCCGGAAGAAAACTGTCGCGAGGTGGCACCTTCTTTCCGGAAAGCAGTCGAGGTCCTCGCCGCGGGTCGAGCGTTCCGGGCAGGGGTTCGGCTACTTGACGTAGATCGTCTTCGAGTCGGTGTCGGTCATCGCGCCGTTCTCGGCGGAGATCAGGTAGGCCTCGATCCGCCACTCGCCGGGGGACAGCTTGAGCGGGACGGCGAACGGCGAGAAGGTCTGGCCTCCCTTGGTGTTGGCGTAGCTGGCGTGGGTCACGCGGGTCTTCAGGTTCGTGGCGCGCCAGTTGACGGTGGCCTCGTACGCGGCCGCGATCCCGGTGACCGTGAGCGGGCTCTTGGTGACCTGGCCGTCCACGAGGTTGTCGATCCACACCAGCGCCTGGACCTTGCTCGCCTGGGCGCGGGCGATCGGCCGGCTGGTGTCGACCTGGCCGAACAGGGCGCCGCCGGCCCGGCCCTGCTGGGTGATCCGGATCGGCTCGGTCGTGTCGCTCAGCACGCCCTGGACCGTGTAGACGAGCTGCTGGGTCGCGACGTCCGCTGCCGCCCTGTCCAGCTTCGTCTGCGGGAGCTGCTTGAAGTCGACCGTGACGACCCCGCCGGCCCGGGTCACCGAGCTCACCTGGGCGCCACGCCAGGGAGAGTAGTAGTCCGGGTCGCCGGCGTCCTTCGACGTCATGATCCGGACCGCCTCGAGCGTGGGCTGGCGGTCGACGACCTTCATCCAGGTGCGGTACAGCCGGACCGTCGGGTCGGCCGAGGTCGAGCCGACCTTCTCGCCGAGCCAGTAGACCGGTACGGCGCCCGACTTGGTCGGCTCGCTACCCCGCACGGTCGGTGGGGTCTTCTCCTCCGGTGCGGTGCTGGGTGGCGCGCTCGGCAGCGTGCTCGGAGTTGGCGCCGGGCTGTCGGGGACGGTCGTCGGGCCCGGCGTCATCGGGCCGGTCGCGTTGGTCGTCGTCCCCGGGCCGGCGACTTGGTCGTCGCCCGCGGTCGTGGCGTCGTCGTTGAAGACGGTGAAGGCGCCGATCGCCGCGGCGGTGCCGATCGCGGCCGCGCCGGCGGTCAGCACCCAGGGCCGGCGGGTGGCCGGCCGGCGCTGGCCGCGGACCCGGGCCTGGACCTCCGGCAGGGCGTCGGACGGCTCGATCCGGTCGGCCTCCTCGGCCAGCGCCCGCCGCATCAGGTCGTCGAACGGGTCGTCAGGTCGCTCGTTCATAGCGTCTGCTCCAGGAGCTGGCGGAGCGACTTGCTCGCCCGCGCGGCATGGCTCTTCACCGAGCCCCGGCTGATCCCCATCGCGTCGGCGATCTCCGCCTCGGACAGGTCTCCGTAGTACCTCAGCACCATCACGGTGCGTTGTTTCTCCGGCAGGGTGCGCATCGCCTCGATCACCCGATCCGTCTCGATGGTTCGCAGTACGGCGTGCTCGGCGCTCGGCTCGTCCGGCAGCGACCGGGGCGTGTGCTTGTCCACCACCACCAGGTGGCGCTGGCGGGAGCGGCAGCGGTTCACCACCGTGGTGCGCAGGTAGGCGAGAGCCTTGTGCGGGTCGCGCAGCCGGTTCCAGCGGCCGTGCATCGCGACGAACGCGTCCTGCACGATCTCCTCCGCCGTACCGGTGTCACGCAGCAACAAGGCGCCGAGGCGGACCAGCGACGTGTAGTGCGCCGTGTAGACAGCCGTCAGCGCCTCGTCGGCATCCCACGAGGACTCATGTGTCACGACCTCTTCGTACACCACCGCCGGTTGCGCCACGAAAAGACGACGCAAAGACCCCGTCCCAGGTTGACAACGGAGTGCAAACGATCACGGCCCCGGGGTGTTGCATCGAATTACCAGTGAGGCTGTCGGCGGAGCGGGCTAGCATGGTGAGGTCAAATCACCGGCATCAGGAGGAAGAGCCTGTCCAGGCCACGCAGTATCGAACCGGAGGCGCGCGCGAACGGCGCGGCCACCGCCACGCAGGCGTCACACAAGATCGTCGTGCCGAACAGCATCGACATGGTGGCCCTGCTCGGAGCCCGGGACGAGTTCCTCCGCATCGTCGAGAAGGAGTTCGCCGCCGACATCCTGGTCCGCGGCAACGAGATCACGCTCACCGGTGAGCCCGCCGAGCTGGCGCTGGCCGAGCGGCTGATCGACGAGCTGATCGCGGTGGTGCGGACCGGCCACGGGCTGACCGCGGACTCGGTCGAGCGCAGCATCGCGATGATCAAGGCGGCCACCGCCGAGAGCCCGCGCGACGTGCTCACCCAGAACATCCTGTCCAGCCGCGGCCGCACCATCCGGCCGAAGACGCTGAACCAGAAGCGGTACGTCGACGCCATCGACAAGAACACCATCGTGTTCGGGATCGGCCCGGCCGGCACCGGCAAGACCTACCTGGCGGTGGCCAAGGCGGTCCAGGCGCTGCAGGCCAAGGAGGTCAACCGAATCATCCTGACCCGGCCGGCCGTCGAGGCCGGCGAGCGGCTCGGGTTCCTGCCCGGCACCCTGTCGGAGAAGATCGACCCGTACCTGCGCCCGCTGTACGACGCCCTGCACGACATGATCGACCCGGAGTCGATCCCGCGCCTGATGACGGCCGGCACGATCGAGATCGCGCCGCTGGCCTACATGCGCGGCCGGACCCTGAACGACGCCTACATCATCCTGGACGAGGCGCAGAACACCTCGCCGGAGCAGATGAAGATGTTCCTCACCCGGCTCGGCTTCGGCTCCAAGATGGTGGTCACCGGCGACGTCACCCAGGTCGACCTGCCGACCGGGACCAACTCAGGTCTGCGGGTGGTCCAGGGGATCCTGGACGGCGTCCAGGACCTGGCGTTCTGCCGGCTCACCTCGCACGACGTCGTCCGGCACAAGCTGGTCGGCCGGATCGTCTCGGCGTACGAGAACTACGAAGGCAGCTCTGACATCAAGAGATGAACGTCGAGGTCAACAACGAGTCCGGGGTGGAGATCGACGCGAACGGGCTGATGCGGCTCAGCCGGTTCGTGATGTCGTCGCTGCGGCTGCACCCGGAGTGTGAGCTGTCGATCAAGCTGGTCGACGAGGACACCATGGCGCGCTACCACGTCGAGTTCCTGGACCTGCCGGGTCCGACCGACGTGATGTCGTGGCCGATGGACGAGCTGCGGCCGGGCGCCGAGGACGACGCCGACCCGCCGCTCGGGCACCTCGGCGACATCGCGCTCTGCCCGACCGTGGCGGCCGCCCAAGGCGCCAAGGCCGGGCACGGCACCTGGGCCGAGCTGGAGCTGCTGACGGTGCACGGCATCCTGCACCTGCTGGGGTACGACCACGCCGAACCCGCCGAGAAGGCGGAGATGTGGGACGTCCAGGGCCGCCTTCTGGAAGCATGGCGGGCTCCCGGTAACCGGCTGGAGAGTGTCTGATGGTGTCCCGTCGGACATCCCTAGGACAGGAGTGACGTTGCGGTGACCTCCCACGACCTGGTTCTGCTGGTTGTGGCTGCGGGGCTCGTCCTGCTGGCCGGCCTGTTCGCCGGTGCGGAGGCGGCGCTGTCGTCGTACTCGAAGGTGCGGGCGAACGAGCAGGTCGAGCAGGGCAACCTGCGCGCGGTCCGGCTGCGCGACCTGCTCTCGGACGCGCCGCGCTACCTGAACTCGCTGCTGCTGGTCCGGCTGATCTGCGAGATCACCGCGATCGTGCTGGTCACCCAGGCGCTGTCGGAGGTGTTCCCGGTCACCTGGGAGCACATCCTGATCACCGCCGTGGTGATGGTGCTGGTCTCGTACGTGATCATCGGGGTCGCGCCGCGCACCCTCGGCCGGCAGCACTCGGACCGGTTCGCGATCATCTCGGCCGGCCCGGTGATGGCGCTGACCCGGGTGCTCGGGCCGCTGCCGAAGTTCCTGATCATGATCGGCAACGCGCTCACCCCGGGCAAGGGGTTCGCCGAGGGCCCGTTCGCCACCGAGGCAGAGCTGCGGGCGCTGGTCGACTACGCCGAGAAGTCGGCGGTGATCGAGTCCGGCGAACGGCAGATGATCCACTCGGTGTTCGAGCTCGGCGACACCATCGTCCGCGAGGTGATGGTGCCGCGGACCGACATGGTCTACATCGAGAAGCACAAGAAGCTGCGCCAGCTCACCTCGCTGGCGCTGCGTTCGGGCTACTCGCGGATCCCGGTGATCGGGGAGTCGCTGGACGACATCCTCGGCGTCGTCTACCTCAAGGACGTGATGCGCCGGGTGTACGACAACGCCCAGGCCGAGTCGACCGAGCGGGTCGAGTCGGTGATGCGGCCGTGCATGTACATCCCGGACTCCAAGCCGATCGACGAGCTGCTGCGCGAGATGCAGGCGGCCCGGATGCACGTCGCGATCGTCGTCGACGAGTACGGCGGCACCGCCGGCCTGGTCACCATCGAGGACATCCTGGAGGAGATCGTCGGCGAGATCACCGACGAGTACGACGAGGTGCCCGACTCGGTCCAGGAGCTGTCCGACGGCGCCTACCGGGTGTCGAGCCGGCTGCCGATCGACGAGCTGGGTGAGCTGTTCGGCGTCCCGCTGGACGACGACGACGTCGACACCGTCGGCGGCCTGATGGCGAAGCTGCTCGGCAAGGTGCCGATCCCCGGCGCCGAGGTGGAGATCGCCGGCCTGTCGCTGACTGCGGAGCGGCCGTCCGGCCGCCGCAACCAGGTCGGTACTGTGCTGGTACGACGGGAGCAGCCCGCCCACCCGTCACCCGACCAGAACCACCAGCACGCCTGACCGCACCAGCACCACCTCGCAGCACCACGTCGCAGCACCGCCTCGCAGCACCCCGGATGCCCTAGGAGCACTTCGTTGTCAGACCTGTCGGCCGAGGACGCCAAACTCGTCACGCTCGCCCGCGCGGCCCGCGCCCGGACCCGGGCTGCCGAGGGCGCCGCCGTACGGGACACCGACGGCCGGACGTACTCGGCCTGCACGGTCGCGCTCGACACCGTCGACCTGACCGCGCTGCAGCTGGCGGTCGCGATGGCGCTGTCGTCCGGGGTGTTGGGCCTGGAGGCCGCCGCGGTGGTGACCGAGTCGGAGCCGGTCGACGTGAACGTCGTCCGGCACTTCGCCGGCGCCGCCATCCCCGTAGTCGTTGCCACTGGCACCGGAGAGGTCCGCGATGTCGTCCACACCTGAGCCCTTCAAGTCCGGGTTCGCCTGTTTCGTCGGCCGTCCGAACGCGGGCAAGTCCACGCTCACCAACGCCCTGGTGGGCAAGAAGATCGTCATCACGTCGTCGAAGCCGCAGACCACCCGGCACGCGGTCCGCGGGATCGTGCACCGGCCGGACGCCCAGCTCGTGCTGGTCGACACCCCCGGTCTGCACAAGCCGCGGACGCTGCTCGGCGAGCGGCTGAACGACCTGGTCAAGACCACCTGGGCCGAGGTCGACGTGATCGCGGTCTGCCTGCCGGCCAGCGACAAGATCGGCCCGGGCGACCGGTTCCTGGCCGGTGAGGCGGCCAAGGTCGCGAAGACCCCGAAGGTCGCGCTGGCCACCAAGGCCGACCTGGTCGAGCCGGACCGGATGGTCGAGCACCTGGCCGAGATCCAAACGCTGGGGGAGTCGGTCGGGATCGAGTGGGCCGCGATCGTGCCGGTCTCGGCCACGTCCGGCTTCCAGGTCGACGTGGTCGCCGACGAGCTGGTGAAGCTGCTGCCGGAGGGGTTCGCGCTCTACCCGGACGGCGACATCACCGACGAGCCCGAGGAGACGCTGGTCGCCGAGCTGATTCGCGAGGCCGCGCTGGAGGGTGTGCGCGACGAGCTGCCGCACTCGATCGCGGTCACCATCGACGAGATGGGCCTGCGGGAGGGGCGTCCGGAGGACAAGCCGCTGCTCGACGTGTACGCGAACATCTTCCTCGAGCGGGACAGCCAGAAGGGCATCGTGATCGGCCACAAGGGCGCCCGGCTGCGTGAGGTCGGCGCGGCGGCGCGGCGCCAGATCGAGGCGCTGCTGGGGACGCCGGTCTATCTCGACCTGCACGTCAAGATCGCCAAGAACTGGCAGACCGACGCCAAGCACCTTCGCAAGCTGGGCTTCTGAGTGACCCTGCAGAACCCGGTGTACGCCGCCTTGACCGGCCCGCACACAACCTTCGCCGAGGTCCGGGGCAACGCCCGCTGCTACCCGAAGGCCGTCGCGCCGTTCCTCGGTCTCCCGGACAACCCGACACTCCAGGACTGGTCGGACGCCGCCGCCCTCCTCGGCACCGGCACGACCGCCGCCTTGATGCGCCCGGACCTCCCGATCCCGGAGAGCTTCAAGCTGGACCGCCAGTTCGATCTGGTCCAGTTCGTCGCCCCGCCGACGCCGGCCGCGGTCGACGACGAGGCGGTCGTGCTGACGCTGGACGACGTACCCGAGATGCTCGCGCTGGTGGCGCTCACCGATCCGGGGCCGTTCCGGTCCCGGACGATCGAGTTGGGCACCTACCTGGGGATCCGCCGGGGCGGCGAGCTGATCGCGATGGCGGGCACCCGGTTCGCGCTGCCCGCCTACACGGAGATCAGCGCGGTCTGCACGCATCCGTCGTACCGCGGGGAAGGCCTGGCCACGCGGCTGATCCGCGCGGTGGCTGCCCACATCGAGTCGACGGGCAGCCACCCCTTCCTGCACACCGGCGGCACCAACACCGGCGCCATCCGCCTCTACGAGTCCCTCGGCTTCACCCTGTCCAACCGGATGAAAGTCACCCTCGTCGAGCCGGTGTAGGGCCCTGGAGCGCCTTCTGGTAGTCCGGGATGCGGGTGATGATGCGGTAGTTGAGCGCCTCGTTGATGGCGATCATGTGGTCGTTGGACTCGGCGTTCCAGGTGTCGAGCTGGGTCAGGGCGGGCTCCTGCTCGCGCATCCACAGCAGCATCGCGGACTTGACCAGCGCGCCGAGGCGGTGGCCGCGGTGGGCGCGGGCGACGGCCGTGTCGTTCTGCTCGGCGATGTGCGGGCGCTCCCGCTCGACCGTGATCGTGGTGTGGCCGGCCAGCTCGCCGGTCGCCTTCTCCCGGGCGATCACCCGGTAGAGGGTCCGGTCGCTCTTCAGCTGCGCCTGCTCGTAGGCCCGCAACCGCTCCGGGCTGTAGACGTCGTCCTCGATGTCGAGGTCGTCCTTCGGCGCGTCGTTGATCGACTCGGTGACCGCCACCATGCCCTCGAGCAGCTCGTCCGGCAGCTCACCGGTGATCTTCAGCAGCTCGTACGCCGAGGAGGCGGCGACGGAGTCGTCGTACAGCTTCTGCACGACCGCCCAGTCGAGCCCGGCGATGTCCTGCCGCCGGTTCACCTCCATCGACTTGCGCTCGAAACCGTGCCGCCGGGCGAACGCGTCCGCCTTCGGCAGGTCGAACGTGCTCATCCCGATCGAGTCCCGGCCCAGCTCGGCGGCCAGCCGCTCGGCGTACACGACCAGCTCCGACCCGATCCCGCGACCGCGATGGTCGGGATGGACCTGGACGTCGGTCCACACCAGGTTGGTGTTGTCGTACGTCGGCATCTGGGCCTCGAGGAGCCCCACCGCCGTACCGTCAACCCGGGCCAGATAGGTCTGGCCCGGGTTGAGGTCCCAGCCGTACCGCAGTCCGTTCGCGTAGCTGCGCGGTGTCGGCAGCAGTACTTCCGGACAGTCCACCTTCGCGCCGGCGCTCAGCACCGCCACCGCATCGGCGCACCCGGCCTCGTCGTCGGGAAGCAGTCTCGTGATCTCCACGACCACAGCTTCCACACCGGCGCCGTTTACCGCGAGTGATTTATCGCGGTGGGCAAGTCACCGCACGTGCCAGGCCTTGTCGATCCGCTGCACGATCCGGTTGCCCGCCCGGTCGGTCGACGTGACTCGGAGCGTGGCGTCGGTCCCGGCAGTCGCCGCGGGCAGCTTGGCGCCGACCGTGCCGTGGCCCCGGTAGACCAACGACAGCGGTTGCCAGGTCTTGCCGTCGTACGACACCTCTGCGGTCGTCCGGAAGCGGCCCGGCCCGTTGGCGCCCGGCTGGTACCCGGGCGTCAGCTCGAGCCACGAACCACCAGCAGCCGGTACGGCGTTGTCGCTGTCCGCCTGCAGCGCGTACTCCACCTGCACCAACGGCAGCACAGCCTTCGACTTCGCCGTACCCGACCTGAAGGACCACTGCGTGCTCGTGCTCGTCGACGTGTCCGCCCAGGTGTTCGGCGTGCGCGTCACATCCAGGCTGAGCTCGTACGACGCCGTGCCCGGAGCCACCGGGAAGTCGGCGACCGACCAGTTCTTCCGGCCGACCTCGATTCCGTTGCGACGCAGCACCAGCATGGTCTGCTCGCGCCAGTCGTCACTCCAGCCGTACGTGCTCAGGTCACCGCTCACGTACTGCGGGATGGCCATCCGGATCGCGTCCTCGTACCGCGCCACGCCCATCCCGTCCACTGCGGGAACGGCCGGCCGGCTGATGGCACGCCACCATTGCTGCGTAACGTGCTCACCCTTCCGGTAGGTCCGCGGGAGGCTGTACTCCTGCCCGGTCGCGTTCTCGAACCCACCGATCAGACTGCTGGTCCACTGCGTCTCCGGCTCGTCGCTGGCGAGGTAGTCCGTCCGCGTGGTCTTGTTCTCGATCTGCTCGATCACCTCGTAACCGACCGAGAGCGTGCTCGGATAGGCGGTCTGCGCGTTGACGTGGGCGTGCTCGGTCACGTTGCTGACTTTGAACGTGTTGGTCACCACGGTCGGCCGGAGCTTGGCGAAGTCGTAGCGCAGCGGACCGCGCACCTCCGACGGCGTGGCCGACAGGTCGTACCGGTAGGTCGGAGTGGCTATACCGCTGACCCGGAGCGTCACCGGACCGGTCTGCATCCGGTCCAGCAGGCGGAAGGCATCCGCCGACTCGAGCGCATACCCGGGAAGCTCAGCGCTGGTGCCAGGGTCGTAGTAGCCACCCTGCTTGCGGTACAGCAGGGCAAACTTCGCTCCGGCGGCGGCCGCCGCGTTGAGTTGCTCGTCGACTGGCGTCGTCGCCGATTGCCGGATCATCACGACCTTGCCGGCCACCTGGTCCAGCTCACCCGGCCGGGCCTCACCGCCGTCGACCAACGCCAAATCCGCGTTGCCTTGAAAGGCCTTGCGGTACGTCACCGGAACCGGTGACGGCAGCCGGTACCCGTCGGGACCGGTCACGTCGGCGGTCAGCAGCGGCTGCCGCAGGTTCCATCGCTGGATGACCTCGAAGCTGCCGGTACGGACGCGATCGAAGTCCTGCACGTACACGTGATCGAGGTAGTTGTAGTGCGCCCAGCCGCCGAAAGCGGACCGGTCGCCGAGCTTTCGGCTCCAGGCCAGCCCGGCCATGGCGACGTCGGCCGGCTGCGGCGTCTTCATCTGCACCTCGTGCGCCTTGCGAGCGTCGAGAGTCACGGCGCGGTCGCCGTCCAGGCGCAGCTCGGGTTCGCCGACCAGCGTCATCGTGTCGACGAACTCGGCCTCGTCGTAGCTGAAGACGAAGGCGAAGAGGCTGTACCGGCCGGCGGGCGCCGCCAGCGTCGCCGTCCCGTTGACGAAACCGGCCTCCTGCACCTTGCCGCTGTCGAGGTTCCACAGGGCGACGCTGCTGGCCGGCAGACCGCTCGACTGCACCGGCTGTCCATCCCGGTCGATCCCGTGCACAGTCAGCGTCTGCAGCGGACCGCCGGCCTTGAAGCCGATCCCGGTCCGGTACGACGTGTTGCCGGAGCGCGCTCGCAGTGTGCCGGAGTACGTCCCCGTCTTGGTCTTGGCCAGGTCGAGCCGGACGGTCGCCGTACCTGACTGTCCTGGCGCGAGGCGAAGTCTGCTGGGGCTCACCGTCAGCGCCGGACGGATCCCGTTCGGCGTCACCAGGTCGAGGGCGAGGTCCAGCGTGACTGTCTTCCGGCCGGTGTTCGTGTAGGTCACCTGACGCTCGACCGGCGGCGGAGCCTCACCCGACCAGGACAGGTCGCCGAAGGAGAGGCTGGCCAGGTCGCTGGTGAGGTCGCTGTCCAGCGCCTCGTCGGCATCGATCCGGCCGAGGCCCTGCGCGACGATCGGTTCGTCCCGCGCCGGACGCGCCGTACCGGCCAAGGCTGCTTTCAGCTGGGCGCCGGTCCAGTCCGGGTGGCGCTGGGCGAGCTGGGCAGCGACGCCGGCCGCTTCGGCGGCGGCCATCGCCGTACCGTTCATCGACGTGTGGTGCTCGCTCAGGTTGTGGCCGGCGTTGGTGCCGGTGGCCCGGGCCGCCTCGACGTTGACGCCGAGTGCGGTGACCTCGGGCTTGAGCGCGCCGTCGACGCGCAGGCCGCGGGAGGCGGTCGACGAGACGTTGCCGTCGGCATCGACGCTGCTGACGGTCAGAGCGGTTCCGGCGGCTGCGGGGAAGCCGATGAACTCCTCCCGGCCGCTGTCCCCGGCCGGGACCACGAACAGCACGCCCTTCGACTTCGACAGCCTGTCGATGGTCTGGCTCAGCGGGTCGGTGCCGTCGGAGGGAATCGAGCTGCTCAGGCCGAGATTGATGACGCGGGCGCCCTGCTCGACGGCCCACTCGATGCCGGCGATGGCTTCCGACTCCGTGCCGCTGCCGGTGTTGTCGAGGACCTTGCCGACGATCAGGTCGGCGCCGGGTGCCACGCCCTTCCGGCTGCGGTCGACGCTCCCGATGCCGGCGATCACCGAGGCGGTCGCCGTACCGGCGCCGTGGCCGTCCTGGACCGACTCACCGGGGAAGAAGCTGGCCTCGGCGACGACCTGGTTCGCGAGGTCGGGGTGGCGGGCGTCGTACCCCGTGCTCAGTACGGCGACCTTCACGCCGCTGCCGTCGTACTGGCTGCCCCTGGCCTGCGCTGCCTTCGCCTGGGCACCTGTCGGGCTCGTGGTTGCCGCACGGGTCCGGGCGTCGAGCCACAGCTTGCCCGGCGACCGCTTGGCGGCGAACGACTTCCAGAACCCGCGCGCCTGGGACTTCTCCGCCTCGGCGTCGATGACCGGCAGGCGCTTGGTATGCGCGTCGTCGTAGCCCTGGGCAACGAGTTGGGTCAGGTTGAACAGCCGCGGGTCGACCGTCCCGGACTGGACGTGCCGGTAGGCCGCCGCCGGTACGACGGTCAGCTCGCCGCCGTTCTCGCTGGTGAAGTACCCGGCGTTGCCGAGCAGCCTCGCGGAGTGCCGTCCGCCGGGCTGGGTGGTGTACTCGGCGACGTCGCCGGTCACCAGGGTGATGCGGTAGGTCTGGGCGCTGAGTGGGCTCCCGGGTTGGCCAGGAGGGGGTGGGGGCGCCGCCGCGGTGGTGGTGACCGCGGACATCGCCAGCACGGCAGCGGTCGCCGCCGCCACCAGCGCGGCGCTGAGACGTGATCGGGGCACGATGAGAAACCTTCCGGGGACCTGACGGGCGCAGGACCCTCGGTGCAGAACCCTGACAGTTGCCTCCGGCCCGTTCCATGGTGCGGGATGACCAACACCCGTCATGACCGGATCCAGTCAGCGGGCAAGATCCTGCCAATGACGGGAAGGTCTTTGGATTGATTTCCGACATTCGTACGGAGATCTTGACCGGTTCCAGATCGGGCGGAAGACTGCGAGATGTGGACGTCGACGGCGATCTCCACCAGTCGTTGCGCAGCGTCGCGCTCCGGGTCACCCGGCCGCGGGTGGCCGTACTCGCCGCTGTGTACGCGAACCCGCACGCCGACACCGACGCGATCATCCGGGCCGCCCGGGAGGACCTCCCGGACGTGTCCCACCAAGCGGTGTACGACGTACTGCGCGCCCTCACCGACGTCGGCCTGGTACGGCGGATCCAGCCGGCCGGATCGGTGGCACGCTACGAGGCCCGGGTGGGCGACAACCACCACCACCTGGTCTGCCGGTCGTGCGCTGCGGTCGTCGACGTCGACTGCGCCGTCGGCCATGCGCCGTGCCTGACCGCGTCCGACGACCACGACTACCTGATCGACGAGGCCGAGGTCGTCTACTGGGGCCTGTGCCCCGCCTGTGCCGCCATCGATTCCTGACCTCAGCACCGAAAGGTTGAGCATGTCCGACACGTCCGGTGTAACCCACCACGGCAGCGAGAGCGAGAACCCGGTCATCGACGCCCCGACTCCGCGGGCGACCCGGCCGCGGACGAACCAGGACTGGTGGCCGAACCAGCTGGATCTGTCCATCCTGCATCCGCACGCGACCAAGTCGAACCCGATGGAGGACGGTTTCGACTACCCCGCGGAGTTCGCGAAACTCGACGTCGACGCGCTGAAGGCCGACATCGTCCAGGTGATGCGGACGTCGCAGGACTGGTGGCCGGCCGACTTCGGCCACTACGGTCCGCTGTTCATCCGGATGAGCTGGCACGCGGCCGGCACCTACCGGATCGAGGACGGCCGCGGCGGGGGCGGTGACGGCTCCCAGCGGTTCGCGCCGCTGAACAGCTGGCCCGACAACGCGAACCTCGACAAGGCCCGCCGGCTGCTGTGGCCGGTGAAGCAGAAGTACGGCCGGAAGGTCTCCTGGGCCGACCTGCTCGTGCTGGCCGGCAACGTGGCCCTGGACGACATGGGCTTCCGCACGTTCGGTTTCGGCTTCGGCCGCGAGGACATCTGGGAGCCCGAGGAGATCTACTGGGGTCCGGAGGACACGTGGCTCGGCGACGAGCGCTACAGCGGTGACCGTGAGCTGCACGGCGCCCTCGGTGCGGTCCAGATGGGCCTGATCTACGTCAACCCCGAAGGACCCAACGGCAACCCGGACCCGATCGCCGCGGCGCGCGACATCCGCGAGACGTTCCGCCGGATGGCGATGAACGACGAGGAGACCGTCGCGCTGATCGCCGGTGGACACTCGTTCGGCAAGACCCACGGCGCCGGTCCGGCCGACCAGGTCGGGCCCGAGCCCGAGGCCGCGCCGCTGGAGGCACAGGGCCTCGGCTGGCACAGCGGCTACGGCACCGGCAAGGGCAGGGACACCATCACCAGCGGGCTCGAGGTGACCTGGACGAGCACGCCGACCCAGTTCGGGAACGGCTTCTTCGAGAACCTCTTCGGCTACGAGTACGAGCTGACGAAGAGCCCGGCCGGCGCCCACCAGTGGGTCGCGAAGGACGCCGAGGAGAACGTGCCCGACGCGCACGTGCCGGACCTCAAGCACCGCCCGACGATGCTGACCACCGACCTGGCGTTGCGCGTCGACCCGATCTACGGACCGATCTCCCGGCGCTTCTTCGAGAACCCGGACGAGTTCGCGCTGGCCTTCGCCAAGGCCTGGTACAAGCTGCTGCACCGCGACATGGGCCCGGTCTCGCGATTCCTCGGCCCGTGGGTCCCGGAGCCGCAGCTCTGGCAGGACCCGGTCCCGGCAGTCGACCACGAGCTGATCGGCGACGCGGACGTGGCCGCGCTCAAGGAGCAGATCCTGGCCTCCGGTCTGTCCGTCACGCAGTTGGTGTCCACCGCCTGGGCGGCCGCGGCCAGCTTCCGTGGCACCGACAAGCGCGGTGGTGCGAACGGCGCCCGGATCCGGCTCGAGCCGCAACGCAGCTGGGAGGTCAACGAGCCGGCCGAGCTGGCGAAGGTGCTGCAGGCGCTCGAGAAGATCCAGCAGGAGTTCGGGAAGCCGGTGTCGCTGGCCGACCTGATCGTGCTCGCCGGTGGCGCCGCGGTGGAGCAGGCTGCGCGGAACGCGGGCCACGACATCACCGTCCCGTTCCACCCGGGCCGGACCGATGCTTCGCAGGAGCAGACCGACGTCGACTCGTTCGCCGTACTCGAGCCGCGGGCGGACGGTTTCCGCAACTACCTCAGGGACGGGGAGAAGCTCTCACCGGAGACGCTGCTGCTCGACCGCGCGTACATGCTGACCTTGACCGCTCCGGAGCTGACCGTCCTGGTGGGCGGGCTGCGGGCGATGGGGGTCGGCCGTGGGCAACACGGGTTCTTCACGGACCGGCCGGGGGCGCTGACCAACGACTTCTTCCGGAACCTGCTCGCTCCCGGGGCGGAGTGGAAGACGTCGGAGTCGGAGGAGAACGTCTTCGAGGTCCGCGATGTCGCGACCGGCGAAACCAAGTGGACGGCGACTCCGGTCGACCTGGTCTTCGGCGCGAACTCGCAGCTCCGGTCGCTGTCGGAGGTCTACGCGAGCGCGGACGCGGAGGACAAGTTCCTGGCCGACTTCGTCGCCGCCTGGGTCAAGGTGATGGACCTCGACCGCTTCGACCTCAGGAAGGGGTAGGCATCCCGTAGGCGTGGTCGATGGTCATCGACAAGACCAAGCGTTTGTCGGTGACCATCGCCCGGCGGTACTCGTCCCAGTCCGGGTGCTCGCCGGACGCGGTCCGGTAGTAGTCGACGAGTTCCTCGACCACGTCGTCGTACGGGTCTGCGGCGACCGGGCTGAGCTCGGCCTTTCCTTCGAGGACGAGGTACGAGCGGCCGCCGGGCCCGTCGACGTACAGGCTGGCGCGCGGGTCGCGGCGCAGGTTCTTCGTCTTCGCGCGGTCGTCGGTGAGCGACACCCGGAGCCGCTCGCCGTCGAACACGTAGGTGACGTTCGACAGCTGCGGCCGGCCGTCGCGCTTCAGCGTGACCAGGACACCGAGGCCGTGGGTGCCGATCCGGTCGGCGAGATTTCGCGTCATACGAGAAGCTTAAGAATTCAAGCACGCTTGAAGGCAACTCGACCTGTGGGTTGGCTGAAGAAAGCCTGCGGAAGGTGGTCCGGGCGGGGTCCGCCGGAAACCATCGGGGGATGAGCGAGATCAGCGAGCGGGCCGCGGTGCGGCGGCTGAACGATCGGCTCGGGTTCGGGCCGGCGCCCGGTGAGCTGAGCGCCGGGTACGACGAGACCGTGCGGCGGCTGCTGGGGCCGGGACCCGATGCGGCCGCCAACGCGTTCGCGCCACCGACCGGGCTCGAGCCACCGGCCAAGGCCGCCTCGAAGAACGCGTCCAAGGACGAGAAGAAGGCGGCGGCGCGGCAGCGGGCCGGGCAGGAGCGGAAGCTGGCCGTCTGGTGGCTGGACCGGATGGTGGCGAGCCGGACCGCGAGTGAGCGACTGACCTGGTTCTGGCACGGGCACTTCGCGACCAGCAACCAGAAGGTCCGCAACGCGGCCTGGATGCTGGCCCAGAACCAGACCCAGCGGACGCACGCCCTCGGCCGGTTCGGTGACCTGGCCCAGGCGATGGTCGTCGACACCGCGATGATCCGCTGGCTCGACGGGCAGCGGAACCGCCGCGGCACGCCGAACGAGAACCTGGCCCGCGAGTTTCTCGAGCTGTTCACCCTCGGCATCGGCCACTACACCGAGAAAGACGTCGCCGAGGGCGCGCGCTGCCTGACCGGCTGGGTGCTCAGGCCGAAGGCGACACTGCAGCGGCGGCGCTTCGACGCCGGCTCCAAGACTCTGTTCGGTACGACGGGCAACTTCGACGCCAAGGGGTTCGCCGTACTCGCCTTGAGTCAGCCCGCGTCAGCGGGGTTCGTGATCGGGCGGCTGTGGTTCCGGCTGGTGTCGGCGACTCCGCCGGACGCGGCGACGGTCGCGCGGCTGGCGAAGGCGTACGGTCCGTCGCGTGACGTGCGGTCGTTGCTGACGGCAATGGTCGCAGAGGCGGCGTTCCGGGATTCGGAGTCTGCGTTGGTGAAGCAGCCGGTCGAGTGGGCGGTCGGCCTGATGCGGGCGCTGGGCGTCCAGCCGGGGAAGCTGCCTGAGAAGGACCAGACGAAGCTGCTGGCCGGGCTTCGCGGGATGGGGCAACTGCCCCTCCGGCCGCCGAGTGTTGGCGGCTGGCCGTCCGGTGCCAGTTGGTTGACGACGTCGGCCGGCCTGACGCGGCTGCAACTCGCACAGCATCTGGTGAAGCAGGCTGAGCTGCCCGCCTTGTCGCTCGACAAGGTGGCCACGCTGCTCGGCGTCGACGGTTGGTCCGCCCGGACGAAGGCGGCGCTGGCCGGTGTGAAGGATCCCGCGCAGTTGACGGCCGTTGCCGCCTGCGCACCCGAGTACGTGGTCAGCGGCTAAGGAGGACTGATGGACAACCTGACCAGACGACGGTTTCTGACCCTGAGCGGTGTCACTGCTGCCGGTGCGCTGGCCGCAGGGGCGACCCAGGTGAACTGGTCCGACCTGATGGCCGCAGCGGTCGACGATCCGTTGCCGAGCAACCAGTCCGTGTTGGTGGTCATCACGTTGTACGGCGGCAACGACGGACTCAACACGGTGGTGCCTGCAGGCGATCCGGCGTACCAGAAGGCACGGCCGGACCTCGCGTACCAGCCGGACGAGGTGCTCGAGCTGGGCGATGGTCTTGGGCTCAACCCGGGAATGACCGGGCTGAAGGGGTTGTGGGACGACAAGAGACTCGCGATCGTGCGCGGCGTCGGGTACCCGGAACCCGATCGCAGCCACTTCCGGTCGATGGCGATCTGGCAGACCGCGGCGCCGAAGTCGCCGGTTCCGTCCGGCTGGCTCGGGCGGTGGCTGGACGCGACCGGCGCAGACCCACTCCGAGCCGTCTCCGTCGAGCCGACGCTGCCGCCTCTGCTGGCGGGTGAGACGACTGCTGCTGCGTCGCTGCCGTTGCGCGGGCTTGCTCTGCCCAAAGGTGCGCTTGGTACGGCGTACGCCGCGCTGGGCGAGCCGAGTCCGGGGGAGGGGCGCTGGCAAGCGCGGGCTGCGAAGTCGGTCCAGGACCTGCAGAACGCAACGCGCGTCCTGGGCCAGGCACTCCGCACCGGACACGAGCAGGAGGACGAGGAAGACGAGCAACGGACGCAAGGCGCGTCCGCCGGCGGCACGTCCCAACTAGGCGCCCAACTCGACCTGATCGCCGGCCTGATCGAGGCCGGCGTACCGACCCGCGCCTACTCGGCTTCCTTGGGCGGCTTCGACACCCACGCCGACGAACGAGGCACCCAGCAACGCCTCCTCACCGAGCTGGACAAGGCCCTGACCCCCTTCACCCACCGCCTGCACAAGACAGACCGAGGCCGCAACGCCGTCGTCCTCGTCTACTCCGAATTCGGCCGCCGAGTCCAGGCCAACGGCAGCGACGGCACCGACCACGGCACGGCCGGCCCAGTGTTCGTTCTCGGAGACAAGGTCACCGGCGGCTTCTACGGCGCCCAACCAAGCCTCACCGATCTCTCCAACGGCGACCTGAAAGCCTCGACCGACTTCCGCGACGTCTACGCCACCGTGCTCCGAGACGTCCTGGGCGCCGACCCCGGCCAAATCCTCGCCGACCACCAAACCACCATCGACGGCCTACTGCGGGTTTGAGTGGTGCGGGAGGGTCAGGTGGAACGCGGCGCCTCGGTGGCCGTCTGCTCGGTCCGTGACGGTCAGGTCGCCGCCGTGGGCGCGAACGATGCCTCGGGCGATTGCCAGGCCCAAGCCTGCGCCGCTGCTCTGCGGACCGTGGACCAACCGGTGGAAGATCCGCTCCCGCACCTCCACCGGGACTCCCGGGCCGTCGTCTTCCACCAACAGGCGCGTCGGACCGACTGCGATCTGGATTGAGTGGGCGCCCGCCTGGCGAGCGTTGTTGAGGAGGTTGGCCAGGACTTGTGCCAGCCGCTCGGGATCCGCGGTCACCGTGGCGGAACCGGCGACATCGATGGTGCGGTCGGGGGCGACCAGGCGGAGGCGGGAGGCTTGGGCGTCGGCCAGGTGACGAAGGTCGACCTGGGCGAGGTGCAGTTGGAGGCCGGCGTCGATTCGGCTGAGCTCGAGCAGGTCGGCGACCAGGGTGCCGGCTCGGCGGGATTCGCGGACGAGGAGGAGTTCGAGCTCCTCGCGGCGTGAAGCCGACGCGTCGGGGCCAAGCTGGATGAGGGTTTCGGCCGCGGTCTGTAGACCGGCGACCGGGGTTCGCAGCTCGTGCGCGGCGTCGGCGACGAACTCGCGCATCCGGTCCTCCGACCGGCGGGCAGTCCGCTCCGCGCCCTCCAGCGCGTCCAGCATCTCGTCGAAGGCGGCCGCCGTACGCCCGAGCTCGGTGTCGGCGCGCTCCGGCTGCAACCGGCCACCGCGCCGGCCCGCCGCGATCGACCGAGCGAGACCGGTCATCGCATCCAGCGGGGCGAGCGCGAACCGCATGCCGATCACCAGCGCGAGCGCTGTGATCAGAATCGCAGCCGCACCAGACACCAACAACACATTGCGCAGCCGCGCGCTCGCATCCGCCAGCAACGCGGTGTCCGCCGACAGCAGCAACGTCGCACCACGAGTCCGCTGCCCGGCCTGCAACGTCGCCCGCACCTGGCGCACCGTCCCGCCCGGATCCACCGGCGGCGCACCGAGCTGCTGCCCCGACCGCAGGATCAGCGTGACCCGGACCCCGTCGGCGTCGATCCGCCGTACTAGGTTGCCTGGGGCAACGTTCTGCCGCGCAAGCTGCTGCGCCAGCTGAGCCCGCCCGGTCAGCAACGAATCCAGACTGCGCTCGGCCTGCGCGTCGAACACCGCCTTGACCGTCAACCCGGTCACCGGCAGCACCACCAGCAGTACGGCGATCGCCGTCAACGTCACCCGAACACGGAGCGACGCCGTACGCAACGGCCTCACGACGGAGGCCGCAGGACGTAGCCGGAGCCGCGGACGGTGTGCAGCAACCGCGGCCCGTGCGCCTCGAGCTTCCGGCGGAGCGCGCTCACGTGGACCTCGACGAGGTTGGCCGCGTAGTCGTCGTAGCCCCAGACGGCAGTCAGCAGTTGCGTCTTGCCAACGACCTTGCCGCTGCGGCCAGCAAGAAACGCGAGCAGCTTGTACTCCGTCGCCGTCAGCTCGATCGCCTCCCCGCCGCGCCGTACCAACCCCGCCTCGACGTCGACCGCCAGGTCACCCACCTCCAGCACGGTCCGGAGCCGGCCCATCCGCCGAAGCAGCGCCTCCACACGCGCGATCAACTCGGCCAGCACGAACGGCTTCACCACGTAGTCGTCAGCACCGGTCCGCAAACCATGCAGCCGGTCCTCGACACCGTCACGCGCGGTCAGCAGGATCACCCCGGCGTTCGACGTCTCCCGAGTGACGGTCAGCAACTCGAACCCGTCCCGCCCGGGCAGCATCACATCGAGCAGCACGAGATCCGGCCGGTACTCCGCCAGTTCCCGCTCGAACCCGTCGCCGTCCGCCCGGGTCCGGACCGAGTGACCGGCCTCGGCCAGCGCGATCCCGACGCCGGTCCGGATCGGTTCCGCGTCCTCGACCACCAGCACCCGGGCCGCCATCCGGCCATCCTTGCACTGCCAGGCGCCGGTTCCGCAGCCGCTCCGCCGGGTTCTTCAGGACATCTTCAGGCCGGCCCCGTCACTCTGCGTGTCTCGGCCGGCGGACCCCTGGTTCGACGGGCCAGGGGGTTTGTGCTTAGACTCACTGGCATCATGCGGCACCAGCTTCTCCTCCTTCGCTGCCGCGGCGAGGCCTGACAAGGCCGGTTCCCTCGCCGCGGAGTCTTGACGTACGCCGGTCGTCCTCACGACCCCAGCTCGTATCGATAGAACGCAGCACCTCCCGAGGAGAACCCCGTGGCACCGAAGAACCAGCCCAAGCCCGTCCAGCAGCCGTCCGGGATGCCGATCCAGCGCTACCGCGCGTTTCCCCCGATCGACCTGCCGGACCGCACCTGGCCGGCGAAGTCCGTCGACAAGACCCCGCGCTGGCTGTCCACCGACCTGCGGGACGGCAACCAGGCCCTGGTCGAGCCGATGTCGCCGGCCCGCAAGCGGCGGATGTTCGACCTGCTGGTGAAGATGGGCTACAAGGAGATCGAGGTCGGTTTCCCGAGCGCCAGCCAGTACGACTTCGACTTCGTCCGCAGCCTGATCGAAGAGGACGTCATCCCCGACGACGTCACGATCTCGGTGCTGACCCAGGCTCGCGACGAGCTGATCGAGCGCACCGTGCAGTCGCTGCAGGGCTCGCCGAAGGCGACCATCCACCTCTACAACGCGACCGCGCCGCTGTTCCGCCGGGTCGTGTTCAACGTGGACAAGGCCGAGTGCCTGAACATCGCGGTCCGCGGCACCGAGACAGTGATGAAGTACGCCGACGACATGCTGAGCGACTGCGAGTTCGGCTACCAGTACAGCCCGGAGATCTTCACCGGGACCGAGCTGGAGTTCGCGCTCGAGGTGTGCGAGGCGGTCAGCGACCAGTGGCAGCCGGGCGAGGGCCGGGAGATCATCCTGAACCTGCCGGCCACCGTCGAGATGTCGACGCCGAACGTGTACGCCGACCAGATCGAGTGGTTCGCCCGCAACCTGACCCGGCGCGAGCACAGCACGATCAGCCTGCACCCGCACAACGACCGCGGCACCGCGGTGGCCGCCACCGAGCTGGCGCTGATGGCCGGCGCGGACCGGGTCGAGGGCTGCCTGTTCGGCCACGGCGAGCGGACCGGCAACGTCGACCTGGTCACGCTGGGGATGAACCTGTTCAGCCAGGGCATCGACCCGCAGATCGACTTCGCCGACATCGACGAGATCCGCCGTACGGTCGAGTACTGCACCCAGATGCGGGTGCCGGAGCGGCAGCCGTACGCCGGCGACCTGGTCTACACCGCCTTCTCCGGCTCCCACCAGGACGCGATCAAGAAGGGCCTGGAGGCGCTCGACAAGCAGGCCGCGGCCGAGGGCAAGCCGGTCTCCGAGATCGCCTGGGAGGCGCCGTACCTGCCGATCGACCCGAAGGACGTCGGCCGGTCGTACGAGGCGGTCATCCGGGTCAACTCGCAGTCCGGCAAGGGCGGCGTCGCCTACATCATGAAGTCGGAGCACCGGCTCGACCTGCCGCGCCGGCTGCAGATCGAGTTCAGCCGGGTGATCCAGCAGCACACCGACTCCGAGGGTGGCGAGGTCAACCCGCAGCACATGTGGGACATCTTCGCGGCCGAGTACCTGACGCCGGGCAAGCTGTCGCTGCTGACGGTCAACTCGTCGTCCGCTGAGGGCCAGGGCGACCAGCTCCGCGTGCAGGTGTACTCGAACGGCGTGCCGCACGAGCTGGTCGGCGAGGGCAACGGCCCGGTGTCGGCGTTCGTGGACGCGATCAAGCCGCTGAAGTACGACGTCCGGGTGCTGGACTACCACGAGCACGCGCTCTCGGCCGGCGGTGACGCGCTGGCCGCGGCGTACGTCGAGTGCGAGGTCGGCGACGAGGTCTACTGGGGCGTCGGCCGCGACGCCAACATCCTCACCGCCTCCCTGAAGGCGGTCGTCTCCGCCATCAACCGCGCCACCCGCTGAGCACCGGGCACCCCGCTGCCCGTCTCGAAGTCGCCCGTCACCCAGCGCAATGGGTGACGGGCGACTTTGGCGTGCGGTGACCGCCGGATTGCTCACTGTGGGCAACGTTGTCATGATCCGTTGACTCGGTGTCTGTGAATGCGCAGACTATCGTCACTGCGCGCAGCACCGTGTAAGGCATGGAACCTTAGTAAAGCGTGAAACCGGGGGCCTTTTCGTCGGTAGTCGCTGGAGGTGAGCTGTGGGCGGTGCGGTAGACACACCTGCGGAGAAGCCCGTCGAACGGGCGGCCCAGGAGGCCAGACCCTCGGCCCCGAAGCGATTCGTCCAGTCCTGGCTGGTCCGGCGGATCGCGAAGGCGGTGCTGACCGTCTTCATCGTCACGACCGGCACGTTCTTCCTGGTCCGGCTGCTCCCGGGCAACCCGGTCGACACCTACATCCAGACCACGATCGCGCAGACCGGCATGTCGTACCAGGACGCCGCCGCGCAGGCGCGCAACCTGTTCTCGCTCGACCCCGACGAACCGCTGATCCAGCAGTACTTCACGTACATGGTCAACCTGCTGCACGGCGACTTCGGGAACTCGCTGCTGTCGCCGGGCACGACCGTTGCCGAGATCATCAAGAGCTACCTGCCCTGGACGCTGTTCTCGGTCGGCGTCGCCACGATCGTCAGCTTCGTCATCGGCATCGTGGCCGGGATGATCATGGCCTACCGCCGGGAGAGCTGGATCGACCACACGCTCAGCTCACTCGGGTCCCTGCTGCACGCGATCCCGAACTACATCCTCGCGATCCTGATCGTGGTGTTCCTCGGGGTGAAGCTGCAGGTGTTCAACCTGACCCAGGCGCGCGGCTCCTACACACCCGGCGTGGAGCCGTCGTTCAGCCTGAGCTTCCTGAACGACATCTTCTACCACGCGATGCTGCCGATCCTCGCCTACACACTGACCACGGTCGGGTCCTGGGCGCTGGTGATGAAGTCGTCGACCGTGGAGACGCTCGGCGAGGACTACGTGACCGTCGCCCGGGCGCGTGGCCTGACCGACTCCCGGATCCGGACCGGGTACGTCGGGCGCAACGCCGTACTGCCGTTGTTCAGCGCGCTCGCGGTGTCCCTCGGCTTCGTCGTCGGCGGCTCGATCTTCGTGGAGCGGATCTTCGGCTACCAGGGCATCGGGTACAGCCTCTACAACGCGGTCTCGGCCCGCGACTACCCCGTCCTGCAAGGGATCTTCCTGGTCGTCACGATCTCGGTCGTGGTCGCCAACCTGCTCGCCGACGTGCTCTACAGCCGGCTGGATCCGCGGGTCCGGGTCGGCTCGAAGGCGAAGGGGTGACGCCATGGCCGACGTCGTGACCGCCGGAGACGTCACCGCAATCGGTACGACGAGCGTCTCCCGCTTCAGCGGAATCCTTCGTTCGCTCCGGCGCAGTCCGGCCGGCTTCATCGGGTTCGCGATCGTGGCGTTCCTGGTGCTGGTCACCGCGATCGGGCCGTTCTTCACGCCGGAAGTGACGCCCAACGTGAAGGAGATCCTGCTGCCGTCGGGGTCGCCCGGGCACCTGCTCGGGACCGACAACGAGGGCAAGGACGTGCTGATCCAGATGATCGGCGGCGGCCGGACCGTCATCTTCGTCGGGTTCTTCGCCGCGGCGATCTCGACCGCCCTGGCGATCGTCCTCGGTTCGCTGGCCGCCTACCTCGGCGGCTGGGTCGACTCGGCCGTCGTGACCGCGGCCGACGTCGTCCTGACGATCCCGCAGATCGTCCTGCTCGCGGTCCTGGGGGCGATGTTCAGGCTCGACTCGCCGATCCTGCTCGCGCTGCTGGTCGGCGGGCTGTCCTGGCCGGTGCTGACCCGGGCGGTGCGGGCGCAGGTCCTGTCGCTGAAGGAACGCGAGTTCGTCGAGGCGGCCCGGCTGCTCGACCTCGGCACGGCCCGGGTGGTGTTCGTCGAGATCCTGCCGAACATGGCCAGCTTCATCCTGATGAACTTCATGATCGGCGTGACGAACGCGATCTACCAGCTGGTCGGCCTCTACCTGCTCGGCCTGGCCCCGCTGACCGGATCGAACTGGGGGATCATGCTCAACCGCGCGTGGATCGCGGGCGCCGTGTTCAACGACGCGAGCCTGGCCTGGATCCTCGCCCCCGTCGTCGCGATCGTCCTGCTGCTGCTCGGATTGGTGATGATGACGAGATCCCTCGAGGAAATCCTCAACCCGCGCCTCCGGGACGGGTGATCGCGATGACAACGACGCCATCGAGTCCGTCTCGCGCGGTGCGGGGCCAGGGCAAACCGTTGCTGTCCGTCCGCGACTTCAAGGTCGAGTACCGGACCGGCTCCGGCGGCACGGTGCAGGCCGTCCGCGGGATCGACCTCGATCTCTATCCGGGCGAGAGCCTTGCGCTCGTGGGGGAGAGCGGGTGCGGGAAGACCACGTTCGGTCTCGGTCTGCTGCGCCTGCTGCCTCGGCTGGGCCACGCCACCGGCAAGGTGATCCTCAACCGCGGCGACGGCACGGAGGTCGACGTACTCGGCCTGGACGGGCGCGACCTGCGGCAGTTCCGCTGGCGGGACGCGGCGATGGTCTTCCAGGGCGCGATGAATGCCTTCAACCCGGTGCTGAAGATTCGCGCGCACATGCACGACACGATGCGTGCGCACACCAAGGCGAGCCGGCAGGAGATCGAGGACCGGTCCGGCGAGCTGCTCCGGCTGGTACGGCTGGAACCGGCGCGGGTGATGGACTGTTACCCGCACGAGCTGTCCGGCGGGATGCGGCAGCGGGTGCTGATCGCGATGAGCCTGCTGCTCGAGCCCGAACTGCTGATTCTCGACGAGCCGACCACCGCGCTCGACATCCTCACCCAGCGATCGGTCGTCGACGTGTTGCACGAGGTGCGGGAGCGGCTCGGCTTCTCGATGATCTTCATCTCCCACGACCTGTCCCTGGCCGCTGAGCTCGCCGGCCGGGTCGCGACCATGTACGCCGGCCGGATCGTGGAGACCGGTGGCGTCCGCGACCTGTTCTACGGCCCGCGCCACCCGTACACGGTCGGGCTGATCAAGGCCGTCCCGCCGATCGTCGGCGACCTGCCGGACCTGGAGTCGATCCCGGGCGGACCGCCGAGCCTGGCCGCGTTGCCGTCCGGGTGCACGTTCAACCCGCGGTGCCGGTTCGCCACCGACGAATGCCGGAAGGACGACCCGCCGCTGTTCCCGGTGACCGACCGGCAAGGCGATGGCCATCAGGCGGCGTGCATCCACTGGAAGGACGTGCAACTGGACCGGATGGTGCGGTCCGAGGGCTTGGGGACGGCGTCATGAGCGCCACGGAAACCGTTGCGGAGGCCGCCGCCGAGAGCCGCACACCACTGATGCGGCTGGATCGCGTCAGTCAGGTGTTCGACACCAAGGCCGGGCCGATCCGCGCGGTCGACGACGTCGATCTGTCGATCAACCCCGGTGAGGTGCTCTGCCTGGTCGGCGAGAGCGGCTCCGGCAAGACCACCGCCGCCCGGGCGGCGGCCGGCCTGACCCGGCCGAGCGACGGCACGGTGGCCTTCGGCGGAACCGACATCTGGTCGATGAACCGCCGCGAGTTCGGCACCTTCCGGCGCAGCGTGCAGTACGTCCACCAGGATCCGTACGCATCCCTGAACCCGACCCGAACCGTCCAGCAGACGATCACCGCCCCGCTGCTCAAGCACGGTGTGGTCAAGGGCGCGAAGGCGGCCGCGGAGCGGGCGGCCGAGCTGCTGGCCAAGGTCGACCTGACCCCACCGGAGAACTACCTCTCGAAGTACCCGCACCAGTTGTCCGGTGGACAGCGCCAGCGGGTGTCCGTCGCCCGGGCGCTGACCCTGGACCCGAAGATCATCATCGCGGACGAGTCGACCTCGATGCTCGACGTGTCCATCAGGATCAGCGTGCTGGCCATGCTGGGCCGGCTGCGCGACGAGCTCGGCGTCGGGTTCCTGTTCATCACCCACGACCTGGCGATCGCGAAGTACTTCGGCTGGCACGGCAAGACCGCGGTGATGTACCTGGGCCGGATCGTCGAGCTCGGCCCGACGCCGAAGATCATCAACGCGCCGACGCATCCGTACACCCGGGCGCTGATCGACGCGATCCCCGAACCCGATCCCGACCTGACCAGGACCAAGGGCGCCGGCTCGCTGCGCAGCCTCGAGATCCCGAGTCTCGCGAACCTGCCGGCCGGATGTTCGTTCCATCCGCGCTGCCCTCGGTCGGAGGCCGGACTGTGCGACGGTGCGGTGCCCGACCTCGTCGAGATTCGTCCCGGGCAGTCTGCCGCGTGCCACGTGGTGGTCCGCGACGGCGTCGGCGCCGACCGCCCGGACGGAGCGGCCCGTTGATGCCACCCGGGGTCGGCCGCGCGGCGCTCGGCTGGGCGGCCTTCCTCGTCCTGGCCAGCGTGGTCCTGCTGATCACGCTGACGCCGGGGACGCCGGAGTTCGTCGTCACCTTGTTCACCTTGTGTTTGGGCCTGCTCCTGGGCCTGCTCGTGGTCGCCGGGCTGGTCTGGACCCGGCAGCGGGACAAACGCGAGGGCGGTTAGCAGTACGTCGTACGTCGTACCAGCAGTGCCTGACCACGCGGGCGTGCGGTCATCTTCAGGAAAGGACGAAGGATGAGTCCCACCGGCACCAACGATTCCGGCCCGAACTCCCCGGGCGCGAGCGCCCTGACCAACTCGATCTCCCGGCGGCACGTACTCCAGCTGTTCGGCATCGCCGGAGTCGGTGTTGCCGGCGTCGGGTCGCTGGCCGCGTGTTCGCCGAGTACGCCGAACAGCACCAGCGAGAGCGGGAGCTCCGGCAACAAGGAGTTCCACGGCGCGTACCCCTACCAGCTGCCGCCGAAGGGGCACTTCAACCTGGGAGCCGGTGTCCTCGACGGCGTCCAGCAGCTGAGTCCGTACCTCGACCTGATCTACCCGAGCGGCGCCATGTACTACTGGGCCGACAAGAAGTACGAGTACATGATGGCTGAGTCCAGCTCGCTGGACGAGGCCAACAAGACCTACACCATGAAGCTGCGGTCCGGCCTGACCTGGAGCGACGGCGCGCCGGTGACCGCCAAGGACGTCGTGTCGACGTTCAACCTGCACTGGCTGATGCGTCAGCAGTCGTGGACGTTCCTGTCCGACGTCAAGGCTCAGGACGACACGACCGTCGTGTTCACCATCGGCACACCGTCCACGGTGCTCGAGCGCTACATCCTCCGGGCGCCGATCCTGCCGGCATCGGTCTACGGCGAGTGGTCGACCAAGGCCGAGACGCTGCGCAAGGCCAAGGCGAGCCTGGACGCCGGCGACGGCAAGAAGCTGAACGGCGACTTCCAGAAGTTCCGCCCGGAGAACCCGGTCGTGTCCGGGCCGTTCAACTACGACCCGAAGAGCATGACCACCGCGCAGATGACGCTGGTCAAGAACGACAAGGGCCTGTTCGCCGACAAGATCGGCTTCAGCAAGGTCGTGCTGTACAACGGTGAGACGTCGGACATCACGCCGGTCGTGATGAACAAGGACGTCGACTACGCGACGCACGGCTTCGCGGTGGCGAGCGAGAAGTCCTTCCAGTCCAACGGGTTCCGGGTCCTCCGTCCGCCGGTGTACTCCGGGCCGGCCCTGTACTTCAACTACACCACTCACCCCGAGCTGGCCGACGTCCGGGTCCGGCAGGCGATCGCGTACGTGCTGGACCGCAACGAGAACGGCACGGTCGCGCTCGGCGACTCGGGCAAGGCCTGCAAGTTCATGGCCGGCTTCTCCGACATCACCGTCCCGGACTGGGTCTCCGACGCCGACCAGAAGAAGCTGAACAGCTACGACAAGGACCTCGACAAGGCCAAGCAGTTGCTGCAGCAGGCCGGCTGGGTGCAGTCCGGTGGTAAGTGGATGCTGCCGTCCGGCAAGCCGGCGGCGTACGACATCAAGTTCCCGACCGAGTTCGCGGACTGGAACCCGGCGGCGACCAACGCGGCCGACCAGCTGAACAAGTTCGGGTTCAACATCACCAAGCGCGGCGTCACCTTCACCCAGCAGGAGCCGGACGTGCTGGCCGGCAAGTTCGACATCGCCATCCAGGCGTGGGGCGCGTCGAGCCATCCGCACCCGTACTTCTCCTACGTCCAGGACCTCTACCGGTTCAACTACGTGCTGGCGGCGAACCAGGGCGGCAAGGGGATGAACTTCCCGCTGAAGCAGACCACCTCGGCCGGTCCGATCGACCTGCAGTCCGTGGTGGACAAGTCGGCCCAGGGCCTGAACCTCGACGAGCAGAAGAAGAACATCACGGCCGCGGCGCTGGCGTTCAACGAGCTGCTGCCGATCATCCCGCTGTGGGAGCGCTACGGGAACAACCCGGCGCTGGAGGGCGCGCGGGTCGCCAAGTTCCCGGCGGACGACGATCCGATCCTGAAGAACGCGCCGTACGCCGACAACTTCGTGATCATGGGCCTGTACCAGGGCAAGATCACCCCGGCCTGACACTCGTCCGGACGGAATTCGGTGGTGGGTGAACCGTTGAGCTGGTTGGCTCGGCCGGGTGATCAGCGTTCGCGAGATCGACCCGGCCGACCTGGCCCTGTTCGACGAGTGGTACGACGCGCTGCGGGCCGGCGTGGTCGCGGGCCGCGAGGCCGCGATCGTCGTCGGCCGGGAGGCGCTCGGGTTCTCGCTGCGGAACCCGGGACCGCTGAAGCGGCGGCTCGCGGTCGGCGCGTTCGAGGACGACCGGGTGCTCGGCGCGATGCTGTTCGAGTACCGGCTCACCGACAACCTGGACACCGTCGAGGTAGAGATCGACGTACCGCCACAGCATCGGCGCCGCGGCATCGGCACGGCGCTGTGGCAGTGGGCGGTCACACGGTCGGCGCAGCTCGGGCGGACCATCTTCCAGACCGAGATCGGTGTCCCGTCCGAGCCGTGGCCGGGCGCGGCGTTCGCGGCTCGACTGGGCTTCTCCGTCGAGCATGTGGAGGACCACATCGTCGTCCCCCTGCCGTACGACGAGGTGCGGCTCGACGAGTTGCGTCGTACGGCGGGGGTGCTGGACGGGTATCGCCTGACCTCGTGGGCCGGTGTGTGCCCGCCGGAGCACCAGCAGGCGTACGCCGATCTGCACACCGCGATGGATCACGACGTGCCCACCGGCGGGATGACGCGCGAGGTGGTGCCGTGGACGGTGGAGAAGCTGCAGGCGAGTGAGCAGCGGATCGACCGGAACTACCTGGCGCTCGTCACGATGGCGCACACGCTGTCGGGAGCGCCGGCCGGCTACACGTTGATGTATCTGCCACGCGCGGACGCCTCGCATGCGCAGCAGGACGACACGCTGGTACTGCGGGAGCACCGCGGGCACAACCTGGGCATGCACCTGAAGCTCGCCAACCTGGATCAGCTGGCGAAGCACCGGACGAAGCAGCGCTACCTGCACACCTGGACGGCGCAGTCGAATGGCGCCATGCAGATTGTCAACAATCGGTTCGGGTTCCAGGTGGTCGAGGAGCATCGGGAGCTCGAGCTGACCTATCCACGGCTGCGCCCCGCCGCCCGCGCGGTCGTCCTGGACCCGGCCGACCGGGTGCTGCTGGTCCGTTTCGAGTTCGACAGCGGACCGCTGTGGGCGACGCCGGGCGGCGGTCTGGAGGCGGGGGAGTCGTTGCGGGACGGCCTGCATCGCGAGTTGCAGGAGGAGATCGGCCTCGACGCGCCGGCCGACCCACCGCACCTCTGGCACCAGGAAGTAGTTGCCGAGGGCCACGCCGCTGGGTACGACGGCGTCATCAACGACATCTTCCTGGTCCGCACCGACCCGTTCGCCGTCGGCGGCACCATGACGGATGAAGAGCTCCAAGCCGAGAACGTCCACGGCCACCGCTGGTGGACCCTCCCTGAGCTCCAGTCCCACAAGGGCCGCTTCGCCCCCCGCAACCTCCCCGCCCTGATCGAAGACCTCCTACGCTCCGGCCCACCCACCACCCCAACCCCCCTCGGCCTGTGAACCTCCGGCACGGCGCCCGCGCGCCCTCATCCTGGATCCCACTGACCGGCTGCTACTTCTCCGGGTCGTCCTCCCCGACCGCTCCTTCTGGCTCGCGCCCGGCGGCGGCATCGAAGCCGGTGAGACCGCCGAGCAATGCCTCGCCCGCGAGCTCCGCGAGGAGCTGGGGTTGTTGACCGTGGACATCGGGGAGCACGTCTGGCGGCAGGAGGCGATCGGTGCGTACGCCGCCGGGCACGACGGGGTGCGTAGCGACTACTACCTCGTGCGCACTGCGCACTTCACGCCGGAACCGAACCCTGAGTGGGAGCGGGAGCTTGTCGCTGAGTGCCGGTGGTGGACTGTCGACGAACTGCTGGCGGCTGATGTCGTCTTCGCACCTCGTGAGTTGCCCGAGCTGATCCGCGCCCTGCTGGGCGACGGAGTGCCTGCTCGCCCGGTTCGTGTGGGGTTGTGAGAAGCGTGTGCGAAGTGTGTGAGGAAGCGGCGATGGGGGAGGATCGCGGCCTAGCGTCGGTGGTGTGAGACCTCGACATTGTGCTGAGTGGTTCGTCCCGGTTCGATCCACCGACGGCATCGCCGTACTGCAGACCGGGCGGCTGCCCGACGGCCCGCGGGTCGGCATCGCGTTCACCACCCTCGCCCTGCTCCGCGCCGCGACCGGACCGCGGCAGGAGTTCGTCCGCCTGTCCGAGGCGGCGCTGCGCGACCTGCTGGCGCCGCGCGGGATCACCAGGATCCAGCTCGACCCGGTGCTCGTCGGTCCCGACGTACGGTCCGAGGCGGCGCTGGTCCACTGACGTCACTCCCCGTGACCGCCGGAGGGGTCTTGCCCACAGCAACGGCCGACGACGGTAGGTTCGGAGCATGCGTGAATCGAAGCTCGGTGACCTGCACGTCTCCTGCCTCGGCCTCGGCTGCATGGGGATGTCCCAGTCCTACGGCGTGACGACGGACGAGACCGAGTCCATCGCCACCCTGCACGCCGCCATCGACGCCGGCTGCACCTTCATCGACACCGCCGACGTGTACGGCGACGGCGCCAACGAGGAGCTGGTCGGCCGCGCGCTGGCCGGCCGCCGCGACCAGGTGGTCCTCGCCACCAAGTTCGGCTTCAAGAAGCCCACCAGCCCGAACGACCCGCCCACGGTCGTCGACGGCAGCCCGGCGTACGCGCGGCAGGCGCTGGACGCCTCGCTGCGGCGGCTCGGCGTGGACCACGTCGACCTGTGGTACCTGCACCGCAAGGACCCGCAGATCCCGATCGAGGAGACCGTCGGCGCGATGGCCGAGCTGGTCCAGGCGGGCAAGGTGCGCTACCTCGGGCTGTCCGAGGTGAACGGCGACACGGTCCGGGCGGCGCACGCCGTCCACCCGATCAGCGCCGTCCAGAGCGAGTGGTCGCTGTGGACGCGGGACCCGGAGACCGTCGTACTGCCGACGCTGCGGGAGCTGGGCGTCGGGTTCGTCCCGTTCAGCCCGCTCGGCCGCGGGTTCCTGACCGGGCAGCTCAAGTCGCCGGACGACTTCGAGCCCGACGACATGCGGCGCGGCCTGCCGCGGTTCAGCGGGGAGAACTTCCAGCGCAACCTCGACCTGGTCGAGAAGGTCCGCGAGCTGGCCGCCGCGAAGGGCGTCACGGCCGGTCAGCTGGCGCTGGCCTGGCTGCTTGCTCAGGGCAATGACATTGCGCCGATTCCGGGCACCAAGCGGCGCAAGTACCTGGCCGAGAACCTCGGCGCTGTGGACGTCCAGCTGACCGCGGAGGAGCTGGCGGCGCTGGATGAGGCCTTCCCGCCGGACGCGGTGTCCGGTCAGCGGTACACCCAGGGCGGGATGGACCTGGTGGGCAAGTGATCGGCGTCACCGGCTCCACCGGTCAGCTCGGTTCCCGGATCGCGCGCCTGCTGGCGGATTCCGGCGTACCGCAGCGGCTGATCGTGCGCGACCCGGGCCGGGCGCCCGCACTGCCCGGAGCCGAGGTGGCGCAGGCGGCGTACGGCGAGCAGGCGTTCGCCGACGCGCTGGACGGGGTCGACACCTTGATGTTGCTGAGTGCAACGGAATCCGCGGACCGGGTTGCGTTGCACAAGGCAACGGTCGATGCCGCGCTGGCGGCCGGTGTACGGCGGATCGTCTACACGTCGTTCCTCGGCGCGTCGCCGGGCGCGACGTTCACCTTCGCCCGGGACCACTGGCACACCGAGGAGCACATCCGGTCGTCGGGTGTCGACTTCACGTTCCTCCGGGACAACCTGTACCTCGACTTCGTGACCGGGTTCGTCGGTGCGGAGGGCGTGATCCGTGGGCCGGCGGGCGACGGTCGGGTAGCAGCGGTCAGCCGGGACGACGTGGCAGCGGTGGCGGCCCGGGTGCTGGTGGACCCCGGGCACACCGGGATGACGTACGACCTGACCGGCCCGGCCGCGTTCACGCTGGCCGAGGCGGCCGCCGTACTGTCGTCTGCCTGGGGCCGGCGGGTCCGCTACGAGGCGGAGACGCTGGACGAGGCCTACCGGTCCCGGGAGGGGTACGGCGCTCCCGCGTGGGAGGTGGCCGGCTGGGTCACGTCGTACGCGGCCATCGCGAGCGGCGAGCTGAGCGAGGTCTCGTCGGCAGTCGAGGACATCACCGGCCGGCCGCCGACCAGCCTCGAGGAGTATGTCGCCCGCGGGTGAGAGACTGAACGCGTGCCGCTCTACCGTGAAGAGGCGATCGTGCTGCGCACCCAGAAGCTGGGTGAGGCGGACCGGATCGCCACGCTCCTGACTCGCGGTCGCGGCAAGATCCGCGCCGTCGCGAAGGGCGTCCGCCGTACGTCGTCCCGCTTCGGCGCCCGCCTCGAGCCGTTCAGCCACGTCGACCTGCAACTCGCCACCGGCCGCACCCTCGACGTAGTCACGCAGGCAGTGTCGATCGCGGCGTACGGCGAGGGGATCGTCAACGACTACGCGCGGTACACGACCGGCACGGTCCTGCTGGAGACCGCGGACCGCCTCGTCGTCGAGGAGAAGGAACCCGCCACCCAGCAGCACCTGCTCCTGGCCGGCGCCCTCCGCGTCCTGTCCACCGGCGAACGCGAACCCGCCCTGGTCCTCGACTCCTTCCTCCTCCGCTCGCTGGCGATCAACGGCTACGCTCCCTCCTTCGCCGACTGCGCCCGCTGCGGCGAACCGGGTCCGCATCGAGCCTTCAACCCCGCCGCCGGCGGCATGGTCTGCACCGCCTGCCGCCCGCCGGCCTCGGCGATGCCGTCCGCCGGCACCGTCGCGCACCTGGCCGCCCTGCTAACCGGCGACTGGCCCACCGCGCTGCAAGCCGACCCCAGGACCCGTCGCGAAGCCACGGGCCTGATCGCCGCCTTCTTCACCTACCACCAGGACCATCAACTGCGCTCTTTGCCCCACCTGGACTTGAGCACGGGGTCCTAGCGCTTCAGACCTCCTGCTTCAGACCTCTTGCTCGGAGCTCTTGGCGCGTTCCTGGGATTGCTGGGTGCCCTTGCGGGCTTCGGGGGTAGTGGTCGGGGCCTGTGCCGTGGGCGACGACAGACCCGAGAAGGCCTTCGATGCGGCGGAGCCTCGCTGGTTGGCGGTCAGCACCTCGGCGGTGCCCTGCTGGTCGGGCGGGACGACGGCGTTCAGGTTCTGGGCGAACGAGCGGAGTTCCGGCTGGGTCGCCATCTTGTCGATCAGCTGGGACATGGTCCTCGGGTCCCGCTTGTTGCGATTGACCATGTCCTGCAGCGCCGACTGGACCCGCTGCGGGTCCTCCTCGAGCTTGCGGTTCAGGAACTGCGACAGCTTCTCGACGCGCATCGCGTGCGGGCCGGACGACGGCGGGTGGAAGTCCTTCACGTTGTCGGTGACCAGGACGGCCGACTCGCTGTGGACGGCGCCCGCGAGCACGTGCTTGTCCTTCGGGTCGGCCTGCATCTGCGGCTCGAGGCCTTCATGTCCGCTGGTCATCGCCCGCGGGAAGACCTTGTTCATCGTGGCGATGCGCTTGTCGATCTTCTCCTCGGACACCCCGGGCGGCCGGTTGCGGCGCATCTCGTCGAGGACGTGCTGCGACCAGCGCGGCTCGAAGGTGTCCCGGTGCGCCAGCGACATCAGGATGTCGTTGGTCAGCTGACCACGGATCACGTTCGCGTCGAGGAACGCGCGCTCCGGTCGCAACGGAGTGCTGGGCGCCGACTCGGTCATGACTGCCGCCCGTCATCGTCGGCCGCATCCCACGGCTCCTCGTCCAGCATCTCCTGCAACGCCGCGCTCCGCTCGTCCCGGCGCTTGGCGTCCCACGCGATCACGTCGGCCAGGCGCACCCAGTCGACGTACTCCGAGGACCGGAAGGGAACGGCGCCCTCGGCAACGTACGCGCGGAGGTCGTCCCGGGCCATCCCGATCGCGTCGGCCGCCTCGTCGATCGGCAACTCCGGCCGCAGCGGCGTGACCTTCACCGCCTGTCCCGCCCGCATCGCCTCGATCACGTGCCGAACCGCGCTGAACACCTGCGCCGGAATCTCCTCCCGCACCCCATCCGGCCCCACCACAGCCGGCCCACCCGGCACCACCCGACTCTCATCCGATTCCAGCAGGTAGATCCGCGAGTCAGTACTAGGCCCGGACATGCCCAGAGTGTAATTCACCACCCGTCCACCCACCTGTGGATAACCCAACCCTCCGGAACCGAACGTATGAAACAGTTACACCCTCAGTAGCCCCACCCGCGCCCCGGAGGCCCCCGCATGCCCAGGCGACTAGCCACCGCAGCCCTCATAACCACAGTCGCCACCCTCCCCGCCTGCACCCCCGACAACCCCAAACCCCCACCCTTCACGCCATCAGCTTCAGCCACCAGCACCACCCCAACCCCGGCACCCCCGTCCCAACAGGCCGGCGAAGCAGCCGTAGCCGCCTACCGCCGCTACATCCTGGTGACCGACGCGATGATGAGGAGCGGAGGCACCGACGTGAAGGACCTCCCGTCCGTGACCGCCGGCGTCGAACTCCGCGCCACTCAGATCCTGGCCGAGCGCTATCGCGGCGAAAAGATCCGGGCCATCGGAGCCACGGAGATCGTCTGGACCAAGCCGGTCAAGGTGGCTGGTCCTGTGGCGGGCAAGTTCACCACAGCCTCAGTCCAGGCCTGCCTGGACACCTCGAAGACCCAAGCCGTCGATTCGGCCGGGAAGAACGTGAAGGTGCCCGGTACCCCGACCCGTTGGCTGGACAACCGAAATCTGCAGCTCATCGGCGGAAGCTGGAAGGTCATCCGGGGCAAGAACGAGGGGGCGCAATGCTGACCGCAGTTGTGGTCACGGCGAGTCTGCTCGTCGGCCTACCGATGACGGGCGCTGTGTCTCCCGGCATGGGGACGCCCAGTCCTGCAGGTCCGACCTGCGATCGCGATCGCGTCTCGGGTAGGTGCACGATCTCGGTGACGGACGAGACGACATCGCCGGCCGAGAAGTCTCCGCGGAAGCCAGGATCATCGACGGCCGGGCAGACCGGATGCGTAGCCAAGGGACAAGCAATCCCGTGTCGGACGGAGAACGGGTTCTGGGATGCGGCCTCGGGGTGTTACCTGACTCCGACGAAGACGCTCACATCCATGTTCCACTCGGCTAGCGATTACCCGCCGGGAACCAAGTTCTACCGGTGCTGGGTTCTGCTGGATGTGGTGGACGGCACGCCGGACGGCATCGAGCGGTTTGAGCCGGTGATTCGGCCGCCGGGGGAGGTGGTGGTTGACCCGCGGGTGGTGGCTCGGCGGGTGGTGGAGAGTATGGCGTTCCGGGCGCCGCAGCTGGGGTTGTCGCCGTACGTGCAGAGCGCGAACGGTGACGGTGTCGTGAACGTGCCGATCTGGATGTGGGTAGCGGATCCGGGCGAGAACACCACCGGCCCACTCACCAAGCAGGCGACCCTCGACGGCGTCACGATCGTGGCGACCGGGACGGTGGACCGGATCGAGTGGTCGATGGGCGCCGGCGACAAGGTGACCTGCAAGGGCGGAGGTACGCCGTTCACCCGCGCCTACGCCGAAGGCAAGTCCCTGAAGGAGATCCCACCGTCCCCCACCTGCGGCCACAAGTACCGCAACACCTCCCGCTGCGAGACCACCGGCAAGTTCCAAGTAACCGCAACCGCCTACTGGAACGTCCACTGGACCGGCGGCGGCATGCAAGGCAACATCCCCCTCAACTTCAGCCGCTCAACCCCACTCCGCGTCACCGATCTCAACCCAGTTCTCGTGGCTCCCGAGGCCGGCGAACCAACCACCCAACTACCACCCCGCGCATGCCGCTGACCTCCCACACCCGAGATCACCGGCGGACCAAACACACGAAGATCTCACAGATGGTTTCGCCGGATCCCCGGGGCCACTCGATGCCCGGGCGCCTAGCCATCGCGGCTCTGGTCGTCCTAATCGCCGCCCTCCCCGCCTGCACCTCCGGCGACTCCCAGCCGACACCCGCGTCCAGCTCACCGAGTCCCGCCAGTACGGCGAGTCCTCCGTCGACAACGCCTGAGCAGGCCGCGGCGGCTGCAGCTCAGACGGCGTACCGGCGGTATGTCGCCGCGAAGAGCGCGATGCAGGCGAGCGGCGGTCGGAACGTCTCGGAGCTACCGAAGGTTGCGACAGGGATCATATTGGGGGCCGAGCTGAATCAAGCGGCGACATACAGAGGGCGCAAGTGGCGTGGCGTCGGGCAGGTTGACGTGCTCTGGACCAAGGCGGTGAAGCTCGGATCGGCCGGAGCGAACGGTCAGGTGGCCGAGGTAACTGTCCAGGCGTGCCTCGACTCGTCGAAGGCGACCGCCGTCGATGCGACAGGCAAGAGCGTCAAGAAGCCCGGAACTGCGACGAGATGGCTCGATGACATGCAGATGCGTTTCGTCGACGGCGCCTGGAAGGCGTACTACGGCATGAACCAGGCAGCGAACTGCTGATCAAGTTCGCCACCGTTGCACTGACGACTTCGGCTTCAATCCACCCGTCACCTCGGAGGAGGCGAGGAACTGCTGATTCCCAAGGCCCTCTCCGCGCCTGGTGCGGGTTGCCTGGTTGTGGTGCGTCGTACACAGACTCATCGAGCATGGTCCCCAACAACGAGTACGTCGGTGGTGGGGGAGGTTATCCACAGGGTTGGGGGGTGGGAGAGGATGCGGTTATGTCGCCTATTGGTCGTCGTCGGGGTCGGGGGTTGGAGTCGCGGGGTGGGGAGAAGGTGGTGGTGGCGCCGGAGCCGCATCCGTCGGGGGCCCGGCCGCCGGTGATTCCGGCGGAGCTGGTGCCGCGGCACGTGGCGATCGTGATGGACGGGAACGGGCGGTGGGCCAAGCAGCGGGGGCTGCCGCGGACCGAGGGGCACAAGGCAGGCGAGGCGTCGCTGCTGGACGTGATCAAGGGCGGGATCGAGGTCGGGGTGAAGTACATCTCGGCGTACGCGTTCTCGACCGAGAACTGGGCCCGCTCGCCCGAGGAGGTGCGCTTCCTGATGGGGTTCAACCGGGAGGTGATCCACCGCCGGCGCGACGAGCTGGACGCGATGGGCGTGCGGGTGGTCTGGTCCGGGCGGCGGCCGCGGCTGTGGAAGAGCGTGATCGACGAGCTCGAGTACGCCCAGGAGCGGACCAAGCACAACGACACGATCACGCTGCAGTTCTGCGTGAACTACGGCGGCCGCGCGGAGATCGCGGACGCGATGCGGTCGATCGCGCGCGATGTTGCCGACGGCAAGCTCAAGCCGGACCGGATCACCGAGCAGACGGTCGCCCGGCACCTGTACGCGCCGGACATCCCCGAGGTGGACCTGTTCGTCCGCTCGTCGGGTGAGCAACGTACGTCGAACTTCCTGGTCTGGCAGCTCGCGTACGCCGAGATGGTCTTCCTGGACACGCTCTGGCCGGACTTCGACCGCCGCGACCTGTGGCGCGCGATCGAGCTCTACGCCCAGCGCGACCGCCGGTACGGCGGCGCCGTACCGAATCCGGTCGCCCCGGCCTGACCGCCGTACCAAATCCCCAGCGGTGGACCGGCGGTGGACTGGGGTGCGTCTAGGCTCGTTGGACGACTGACCGAGGACAAGGAGTACGACGTGCCGGACCAGCCGACGGATGAGACGCCGCAGCAGGCGGTGGAGCGGGAACTGCGGGCCGCCCAGGAGGAGGTCCGCCAGGTCGGCGACGTCCTGCGCGCCGCCCTCGCCGAGGACGACCGCCTGGCCGCCGAGGCTGACGAGGCAGGACGCTGATGGCCGACGAGGCCGAGGTCGCTTTCCGGACCGAGCAGATCGCGACCGCGGTGACCAGGGCGCGTTCGACGATGGCGGCGGTGGCCGATGCGATGGGCCCGACTGGGTTCGTTCGGGTGTTGGAGCGTCGGCTGGAGGACGTCGAGTCGCTGCGTACCGGCGCCGGTTGGGTCCGTGAGAACGAGGCTGATGCCCGGCTGATCAACGCCGACCCGCGGAGCGAAGATGTCCAGCGCTACCAGGCGGACGAAAGCGTGCGCGGCGCGTTCCGGGGTGTTCAGAACACAGCCGGCGTGCTGGTGGACCGGCTCAACGGCTCACGGCGAGAGCTCCACGAACTGGGGGAGGAACTCGCGGAGAGTGCGGAGACGCTTGACCGCGGGCTCGACCACCTCGACAAGCTCGAGCAGTTGCCGGGTCGACAGACCCCGGAGACCGGGCTGTTGCGAGTCCGGCTGGAGAACCTCCGAGGCGCCGTCGGCGTCGCGACTGAGAGCTTCGAGCGGGCAACGGCTCGGCTCGAGTCGGCTCGCAGCGCGGCTTCGGCGCTCGAGACCTCCGTGCTGCAGGTGGATGGCAGTGGGCAGCACTCGGTGCTGATCGACCGGACGAGTTCACAGCTCGAGACGGATATCAGCGTGGCCCGTGAGGGGATGACCAGCCTGAGTGGGCAGCTGCACACCGTCGGGCACAGCGCACACGAGGCAGCTCAGCAGAGCATCGAGCTGGCCGACAAAGGCGCGGAGCTGGCACGAACGTTCCAGGTCGGGCTGAACCCGCAGCCGGCCGAACCGCGCCAGAGCTCCGGCATGGGCGAGCAGGACCGTAAGCACATGCCGACCGCCCCGTCGCCCGACAAGAGCCTCAGACTGTAGCGCGCGCAACCTGCAGCCCAGCGCAAAGCCGCAGCTCAGCGCGACCTGTAGCCCAGCGCAACCTGCAGCCCAGCGCGACCTGTGGCTCAGCGGCCGGGGGAGGGGAGCAGGCCTCGTTCGATGGCGACGGTTACGGCTCGGGTGCGGTCGTCGACATCGAGCTTGGTGAAGAGGCGCTGCAGGTGCGTCTTGACAGTGGCCTCGCCGATGAAGAGCTCACGCCCGATCTCGGCGTTGCTCAACCCACGAGCGACCGCCGCCAGCACCTCGAGCTCCCGCGGCGACGGCTGCGCGCTGGCCGGCGCGGCCGGCGTACGCAGCCGAGACATCAACCGCGCAGCAACCGGCGGCGCGAGGACAGTCTCGCCACGCGCCGCGGCGCGGATCCCGTCGAGCAGATCCGCATGCGGCGTGTCCTTGAGCAGGTAGCCCGCGGCACCGGCCTCGACCGCGTGCAGGATGTCGGTGTCCGTGTCGTACGTCGTAAGAACGAGCACCCGAGTCGACGGATACCCGGACACAATCGCCCCGGTCGCCGCCACCCCGTCCATCCGCGGCATCCGCAGATCCATCAGTACGACGTCCGGCTTGGTCGACTCCACCAGCGCCAGGGCCTCCGCGCCGTCGCCGGCCTCGCCGACCACCGAGATGTCCTCGGTCACGGCGAGCATCCCGGCCAGGCCCGACCGCACCACCGGATGGTCGTCAACCACCACTACCCGAATCACACGTCCTCCGCTGGGATCAACACCTGCACCCGGGTGCCCTGACCCGGCGCGCTCTCCACCTGTACCGAACCACCCGACTCCTCGACCCGCCCGCGCATCGCCGCCAGCCCGTACCCGGCGTCGGCCGTGGACGGCGTGAACCCGGTGCCGTCGTCGCGGATCTCGATCCACACACCGTCGTCCGAGATGCCCAGCGTGATCAGCACCTGCGTCGCGGCCGCATGCTTGCGCACGTTCGCCAACGCCTCCTGAGCCGATCGCAGCAGCACAACCTGCTGCGCCTGCGGCAGCGCGGCGACCTCCTCGTCCGGCAAGTCGAGCGACACCTGGACGTCGACGCCGGTCTCGGCCGCGAACCGCTCCGCCTGCCGCCGCAGCACCTCGGTCAACGTGGCCTCGGACAACGCAACGGGGGTGAACGCTGCAACCAACGCCCGCGCTTCGGCGAGATTCTCCCGCGCAGTGTCCTCGATCGCCGCCAGTCGGGCCGCGGCCCCGTCGGTCCCGCCGCGCTGCAGCTCGACCGCGGCCGCCTGGGAGAGCATCACGATGCTGGTCATGCCTTGCGCGAGGGTGTCGTGGATCTCGCGCGCCATCCGCTCCCGCTCGGCCATCACGCCGGCGCTGTGGTGCGCCTCGGCGAGCTCGTCGCGCGTCGACTGGAGCTCCCGGATCAGCTCGGCCCGCTGCTCGCTCTGGGTGATCACCCGCTCGATCCAGATCCCGAACAGCAGGCTCACGACCAGGCTGACCGCCATCCACGGCAGGACCGACCAGAACGCGTCCCAGCCCCAGCCGGCGTTCCACAGCTGCGCGGAGCCGACCCCGAGCACGAGCAGCACGCTGAAGGCCGCACCTTCGCGCACCCGCTCGCAGAGCAGCCACATCTGCCCCGACACGATGAACAGCAGGAACACCGACTGCGGGTACAACGCGACCAGCACCATCAGGCACCCGAGCATCACGAGCCGATACCCGTACGACGGAAGCCGCCGGCGCGACGTGATCGCAGGCACCGCGATGAACTGGTACGCCGCCGCGAGCACGACGATCGTAGCCGTGTAGACAATCCGACGACCCGTGCTGAGGTCGGTCGCGAAGGAGACCGCGAACGTCACCGCGAGCAGCACCCAGAACACGATGTGCCAGCCGATCAGCGTCCGCATCCAGATCGGCTCGTCCACCACCCGGTTCTGCTCCACGATGTCTATCTTCCTCTCATCTGATTGTCGGCAATCAACCCGCTGTGATCGTCGACAATCAACCCGCGTCCCGGCGGGTCCAGCGGAACACTCGCTGAGCGACGACCAGACCGACGACCAGCCACGCCGACAGGACCAGCGCGCCGAGACCGAGCTGCCACGAGCCGCCCGGCTCGTTCGCCTCGAAGCCGTCCGGCAGGAACACCGACCGCATCCCCTGCGCGAGCCACTTCAGCGGGAAGATCTCCGCGACCGACCGCATCCACGCCGGCAGGCTGCTGTAGACGAAGTACACGCCGGAGATGAACTGCAGCAGCAGGACGACCGGCGTCACGACCGCCGACGCGGCCTTGCCCGACTTCGGCACGACGGAGAACGCGATCCCGAGCACCGACCCGGACGCCGTACCGAGGACGAAGATCCAGAGGAAGTGCAGCCACTTCACCGGCTCGGTCGGAATGTCGACACCGAGCAGCAGGCCGGCGATCACGAGCAGCAGGCCGAACTGCAGGATCGAGGTGACCAGGACCAGCCCGATCTTGCCGATGAAGTACGACTGCGGCGACATCGGTGTGCCGCGAAGGCGCTTCAGCAGGTCCTCGTCGCGCTCCATCGCGATCGTGATGGACAGCGACTGGAAGCTGGTCAGGAAGATGCCGGAGGCAATCATCCCGGGCGTGAAGTAGGTGGCGGCGTCGACCCCGCCGGAGAAGTCGGTGCCGCTGAACACGGCGGAGAAGATGCCGAGGAAGATGATCGGGAAGAAGAAGGTGAAGATCAGCTGCTCGCGTTCGCGGAAGAACTGCTTCACCTCCAGCCCGGTCCGGGACAGCCCGACCTTCATCGGCGACGGCAACGGCCTGCTCACCGTGCGACTCCGTTCGACGACGCTCACTGCACTGCTCCTTCCAGCACCGGAGCGGCCGCGACCGCTCCGATCAGGTCCAGGTAGATGTCTTCAAGGCTCGGCCGCCGTACCTCCAGCTCGGGCACCTCGCCGCCGTACTCCGCCAGCAGCCGGGCGACCTCGGCGGTCGGCTGGTCGGTGCGGACCTCGCGCATCCCGTCCGCGGACAGCCAGGAGACCCGCGCGGTCCGGGCGCCGCGCCCGCCGAGGGTCTCCGGCGTCGCGACCTCGACCATCCGGCCGTCGGCGATCACGCCGACCCGGTCGGCCAGGTGCTCGGCCTCGTCCAGGTAGTGGGTGGTCAGCAGGATCGTGGTGCCCGCGGTCCGCAGGTTCTCGATCAGGGTCCAGAACTGCCGGCGTGCTTCGGGATCGAAACCGGTAGTCGGCTCGTCCAGGAACAGCAGCTCGGGGTTGCCGATCACGCCGAGTGCGACGTCGAGGCGGCGGCGCTGGCCGCCGGACAGCTTCCGGGTCCGCGTACGGCGCTTCTCCTCGAGACCGACCGCGGCAATCACCTCGTCGGGGTCCCGGGGGTCCGGGTAGTAGCCGGCGTAGTGGTTCACGAGCTCGGCGACGGACAGTTCGGCCTCGTCGCGAGACGTCTGGGTGACGATCCCGAGCCGCGCCCGCCAGTCCCGGTCAGCGCGCGCCGGGTCGGCGCCGAGCACGCTGACCTCGCCGGCGTCGGCGTGGCGATACCCCTCCAGGATCTCCACGGTCGTCGTCTTGCCGGCGCCGTTCGGGCCGAGCAGCGCGAACACCTCACCGCGGTGGATGTCCAGGTCCACCCCGTCCACCGCCACCTTGTCCGGGTACCGCTTCACCAGCCCCCGCACCCTCACAGCCGTATCTGTCTCCATGCCTCCAACCCTCCCGTGCAGGGGGCCGCCCGCGGGAGCACCACCCGGATGACGCTCTGTCCCCCGACCGGTGGACAAGCTGCGCCACGCCCGGGAGGGCTGACGGGGTGGGGTGGTTGCGGCTAGCGTCGGGGCCATGGCTCAGACGGTGCGTGGTGTGGTGGCGGCGGGTAAGGGTCAACCGGTCTCGATCGAGGAGATCACGATCCCGGATCCCGGACCGGGCGAGGCCGTGGTGAAGGTGCAGGCGTGCGGCGTGTGCCATACCGACCTGCACTACCGCGAGGGCGGCATCAACGACGACTTCCCGTTCCTGCTCGGCCACGAGGCGGCAGGCATCGTGGAGTCGGTCGGCGCCGGCGTGACCGACGTGCAGCCGGGCGACTTCGTCGTACTGAACTGGCGGGCGGTCTGCGGCAACTGCCGCGCCTGCCTGCGCGGCCGCCCGTGGTACTGCTTCAGCACGTACAACGCCGAGCAGAAGATGACCCTTGCCGACGGCACCGAACTCTCACCGGCGCTCGGCATCGGCGCGTTCGCCGAGAAGACCCTGGTCGCGGCCGGCCAGTGCACCAAGGTCGACCCGGCCGCCAAGCCGGAGGTGGCCGGCCTGCTCGGCTGCGGCGTGATGGCCGGCCTCGGCGCCGCCATCAACACCGGCAACGTCGGCCGCGGTGACTCGGTCGCCGTGATCGGCTGCGGCGGCGTCGGTACGGCGGCAGTCGTCGGCGCCCGCCTGGCCGGCGCGGCGAAGGTCGTCGCCGTCGACATCGACGAGCGCAAGCTGAAGGTCGCCCAGGAGCTCGGCGCTACCCACACGGTCAACTCCAAGGACCTGGACCACGACGGCGTGGTCACGCAGGTCCACGAGCTGACCGGTGGCTTCGGCGCGGACGTGGTGATCGACGCGGTCGGCCGCCCGGAGACGTGGAAGCAGGCCTTCTACGCCCGCGACCTGGCCGGCACCGTCGTCCTGGTCGGCGTGCCGACGCCCGAGATGACCCTGGAGATGCCGCTGCTCGACTTCTTCGGCCGGGGCGGTTCGCTCAAGTCCAGCTGGTACGGCGACTGCCTGCCGACCCGCGACTTCCCGCTGCTGATCGACCTGCACCTGCAGGGCCGGCTGCCGCTGGACCGTTTCGTCTCGGAGACGATCGCGCTGGACGAGGTCGAGGCCGCGTTCACCAAGATGCACCACGGCGACGTCCTGCGCTCGGTGGTCCTGTTCTAGAAGGAGATCCAGACGTCCGGCGGCGTGCTCGGATCACCCGGGACCGGCCGCTTCTCCTCCGACCACGCCTCCCCGGACACCGCCGCCGCGACCCGTCGCCAGAAGTGCACCGCCGTCGCGTTGCTCTCCTGGAACGCCACCTCCCACGGCCCGGGATGGTGTGCGACGACTTCCTGTACGGCGCGCAGCCCAACCCCATGCCGTCGCATCGGCCGCACGATGAAGAACGCGTTGAGCACCCGCACCGGCTGCGTCAACGCCCGGACGAAGGCGAACCCCACCGGATTCTCGCCCGCGTGGAACAGGTACCCGGCCCAGTTCGGATCGCCGTCCAGCACCGACTCGAGCCACTCACTCCGGTAGCTCCCATCGGGGCGCGGCAGCTGCCCCTGGAACTCGGACAGGTCGTGCCGGAACATCAGCCACAACCGCTCCAGCGCAACCTGATCGCCGTAGCCGGCGCGCCGTACGACAAGGTCAGACATCGGACTCCTCACACTCAACCTGCATCAGAACGCACGAAAGCCTCCCGCGGGAAGCGGGAGGCCTTGATGCGAAGCAGTTTATCAGCCGAGCGGTGCGGTGCTCCGGTCGACCCAGGTCATGTCCGGGTACCGCGTGCCCACCGGCGTCAGCTTGGACAGCGACGCCAGATCGTCGCCGGACAACGTGAGCTCCAATGCTCGCGCGTTCTCCTCCAGGTACTTGCGCCGCTTCGTCCCCGGGATCGGCGCCACGTCGTTGCCCTGCGCAAGCACCCAGGCGAGCGCGACCTGGCCGGGCGTTGCGTCGTACCGCGCGGCGACCGTCTTGATCTCCTCCACCAGGGCCGCGTTCGCCTCGAAGTTCTCGTCGGAGAAGCGCGGCAGCGTCCGCCGGTAGTCGTCGGCCGCGAGGTCGGCCTTCCGCGGCAGCGTGCCGGTCAGCATGCCGCGGCCGAGCGGCGAGTACGGCACGATCCCGATGCCGAGTTCACGGCAGGTCGGCAGCACCGACTCCTCGATGTCCCGGCTGAACAGCGACCACTCGGTCTGCACCGCGGTGATCGGGTGGACGGCGTGCGCCCGGCGGATCGTGTCCGCCGACGCCTCGGACAGCCCGAGGTACCGGACCTTGCCCGCCTCGACCAGCGACGCCATGACCGCGACTGTCTCCTCGATCGGTACGGCGGGATCGGCGCGGTGCTGGTAGTACAGGTCGATGTGGTCGACACCCAGCCGCCCGAGGGACGCGTCGATCGCGGACCGGACGTACGACGGTGACCCGTCGGCTCCCTGCTGTCCAGGGATCGTCGGATTGCCGACAATCCCGAACTTGGTCGCCAGGAACACCTCGTCCCGGCGCTCCTTGATGGCCCGGCCGACCAGTTCCTCGTTCTTGCCGAAGCCGTAGATGTCGGCCGTGTCCAGGAACGTGATGCCCAGGTCGAGCGCGCGGTGCAGGGTCGCGACCGACTCGGTGTCGTCGGTCGCGCCGTACGCGTAGCTCATTCCCATGCAGCCCAGTCCCAGCCGGCTGACCTCGGCTCCGGTGCTTCCCAGTCTCATCGTCGATCTCCTCGAAGAAGGCATAGCTCCGCCAGGCAGACCGTCAGGCCCGCCAAGGCACGGAGAGATTCGGTCAGGGTTCGGCGTGACCGCCGTACGTGGTGATCTTGTAGTCGGTCACCGCCAGCGCCGCCTGCAGCTCACGCAGCCGCCGCTGAATCGTCGCCCGGTGCTCCTCCATCAGGGCGAGCCGCTGCGGTGCGGTCTCCTCGCCCTGCGCGACCAGCTCCAGGTAGTGGCTGATCGTGCTGATCGGCATGTCCGACAGCCGCAGCCGGGTGATGAACACGATCCGCGCCAGCGCCAGCCGGTCGTAGCTCCGGTAGCGGGCGCCGTCGCGGCCGACGCGGATCAGCCCGATCCGCTCGTAGTACCGCAGCGTGTGGGCGGTGAGTCCGGTGACCTCGGCCGCCTCCGCGATGCTCAGCTGCTCCGGGAGGCCGTCCGGGAGGTCCAGGAGCTTGAGCAGCTCGGGGTCGAGCGGGGACGGCGGCGGCACCTCGTAGCGGTCGACGAAGGCCTGTCGCCGTTCGGGAGTGGTGAGGACACCGGTCGTGTTCATGTCTTCGACCGTACGCCTTCGAGTGCGCTCAAAGGCAAAGGTGACCTAGGCCACAAACTCGGCCACAGTCAGGACTTCTGGCAGTCCTGGCAGGTGCCGAAGATCTCCAGGGTGTGGCTGATGTCGGCGTACCCGTGCTCGGCCGCGACCTTGTCCGCCCAGCGCTCCACGGCCGGGCCCTCGACCTCGACCGTGCGGCCGCAGTTGCGGCAGACCAGGTGGTGATGATGTCCCTTGGAGCAACGCCGGTACGCCGTCTCGCCGTCGGCGGTGCGCAGTACGTCGACCTCGCGCGAGTCGGCGAGCGCCTGCAGGGTCCGGTAGACGGTGGTGAGGCCGACGGCCTCACCGGCGGACCGGAGCTCCTGGTGGATCTCCTGGGCGGTCCGGAAGTCGTCGAGATTGTCGAGCGCGGACGCGACCGCAGCGCGCTGACGGGTCGAGCGTGTTCCGATGGCCACCGTTCCTCCTGTCACTCCGTCACCGTGATTTCCCCGGTAACCCCGCCAATTCTCTCAGAAGTCAACAAGTGCTAATGCTCATCCCAGTGATCGCCATGCGCTGCGTGCAGGTGTCCGTCGTGCACGTAGTCGACGTGATCGCCGTGGTCGACCTTCCTGTGACCGCACTGCGCATCGTGCGTGTGCGGGTGCCCTGCGCTCACCACATGCGGCTCGGGCTCGGGTACGCCGATCTCCGGCTCCTCGTCGACGAGCGGTGCGACCCGCCCCTGCCGCCGCCGGATCAGAGTCCCAACTGTGGCCGCCACCACGAACCCAGCCAGCGCCAGTACGACGATCGTCGCGCCAGGAGCCACGTCCGCGTTGTACGACGTGACGATGCCGGCCAGGCACGCGAGCACACCGATCACACAGGCGGTGACGAACGTACTGCGGAACGACCGGGTGATCTGCTGCGCAGTTGCCACCGGCACCACCATCAGCGCACTGACCAGGAGCAACCCGACTGTCCGCATGGCCACCGTCACCGTGACAGCGGCCATCACAGCGATCAGCAGGTTCAGCAACTGCACGCGAAGTCCGGTGACCCGAGCAAACTCCTCGTCCTGGCACACGGCGAACAGCTGCGGCCCAAGACCGATCGCGATGACCAGTACGGCGACAGCCAGCCCGACGACGACGTACAGGTCACTGGGGGAGACCGTGGTCAGTGAGCCGAACAGATAGGTGTTCAGCGTGGCTGCACCCTGTCCCGCCAGGCCTACGAGCAGCACGCCGCCCGCAATACCGCCGTAGAAGAGAAGTGCGAGTGCGACATCGCCGCTGGCCTTGCCGCGAGCGCGGACGAGCTCGATCGCAGTGGCGCCCGCGATGGAGACGATGATGGCCGTGAGGACCGGTGCACTACCGGTGAGCAGGCCCAGAGCGACACCGGTGATCGCGATGTGGCCGATGCCGTCGCCCATCAGCGACAGCCGGCGCTGGACCAGATAGGTCCCGATCGCAGGAGCGGAGAGCCCGGTCAGCAGCCCGGCAATCAGCGCCCGCTGCATGAACTCGAGCTGGAACAGGGTCATCACGACAGCCACCCGGGTTCGTCGCCACCGTGTGAGTGGTGGACGTGTGCATGCGTCTGCGAGGCGTGGGGCGGTCCGTCGTACACGATCCGGCCGCGGCGCATGACGACGGAGCGGTCGATCAGCGCGTCCATCGGGCCGAGGTCGTGGCTGACCATCACCACTGTCGTGCCGCGGGCGACCCGCTCCCGGATCGCGTCCGCGAAAATCTGCTGGCTGGCCAGGTCGACACCGGCCGTCGGCTCGTCGAGGATCAACAGCTCCGGATCGGACACCAGCGCCCGTGCGATCAGTACCCGCTGCTGCTGCCCACCGGACAGCTCGGCGACCGCGTCCTTGCGCCGGTCGCCCATGTCCACGACCTGCAACGCCTCGTCGATCGCCTGCTTCTGCGCCGCGCGCAGCGGAGTGAACAGCCGCCGCTTCGACAGCAGCCCGGACGACACCACCTCGTACACAGTCGCCGGTACGCCGCCGGCCGCGGTGATGCGCTGCGGGACGTAACCGACCCGTCGCCAGTCGCGGAAGCGCGGAACCGGCGTACCGAAGAGGCGGACGTCACCGCGGGCCGCGGGCAGCAGGCCGACCACGGTCCGGATCAGGGTGGACTTGCCGGAGCCGTTGGTGCCGAGGACGGCGACCACCTCGCCCTGGCGGATCTGGAGATCGACGCCCCGCAACACCAGGCGACCGCCCAGGTCGACCGAGAGATCGGCGACCTGGACGGCCTTGGCAGCGTCTTGTTGAGGTGTCACGCGCAGCTGTTCGCCTTCCGGAGCTCTTGCAGGTTCTCCCGCATCAGCGTCAGGTAGGTCTCCTGGGAGTTGGCGTCCGACAGGCCCTCGATCGGGCTCAGTACGGCGGTCTTGACGCCGACGTCCCGGGCGATCGTCTCGGCCACCTTCGGGCTGACCAGCTCCTCGTAGAAGATCGTGGTCACGTGCTGGGCCTTCACGATGTCCTGGACCTCCTTGATCCGGGCCGGGGTCGGCTCCGCGTCCGGGGTGACCCCGGCGATGCCGACCATCGTCAGACCGTACCGCTTCGCGAGGTAGGCGAAGGCCTCATGACTCGTCACGAAGGTTTTGAGTTTGCAGTTGGCCAGGCCCGTCTTGAAGTCGGAATCGAGCTTTCCGACCTCGTCGAGCAGGGTCTTGGCCCGGGCCTTGTAGCCGTCGGCGTTGGCGCTGTCGGTCGCGACCAGCTTGTCGGTGACCGCCTGGACGACGTCGGCGTAGCGGACCGGGTCCAGCCAGAAGTGCGGGTCCAGGGGCTCGTCGGAGTGCGCGGCCGGCGTGGCGGTGCTGCCGCTCTCCTCCGGGTGCGACTCGCCTTCCTCGTGCTCCTCGAAGTCGGCGCCGGTGTTCTCCAGCTTGGCGGCCGCTGCGACGTCGAAACCGGCGTCCTTCGCGTTCTGCGCGACAGCCTCGTCCACGGCGGGCTGCAGGCCCTTCTCGTAGACGACCAGCTTCGCCTCGGTGATCTCGCCGACCTGCTTGGGAGTGAGCTCGAGGTCGTGCGGCTCGACGCCGGGTGCGGTCAGGGTCGTAACGTTCACTGCGTCGCCCCCCACTGTCCGGGCGATGAACTCGAGCGGGTAGAACGAAGCGACGACATCGAGCTTGCCGCCACCGGAGCCGGCGGGCGAGTCGCCGCCGCATCCGGCCAGGGTGAGGGCGGCGGCCAAGGCGGTGGCGCCGGCGACGACAGCACGAAGACTAGATCTCATGACAATCATTTTCATTTAATTGGAACTGGTTGTCAAAACAGGGAGTTGACCCATGGCCAGCCGCAACGTCGGGCGCAGACGAGCCGACCACAAGGCCAACCGCAGCCGCAGACTCGACATTCCCGCAGGTCACGGGCATGGTCACGGCCACGGGCACGGCGATCACGTGGTCGACACCTCGGTCGTGAACTCGGACGCGGTGGTCGCCCGTCGCGTCCGGATAGTGGTCGCCGCGGTCCTCGTCCCGCTGATCGCCGCCGCCGTGATCGCGATGATCGTGATGTGGCCCGGCGCCGGCGTGAAGGTTGCGTCGTACCAGACCGAGACGGCTCGTGGCGAGGTCGTGTCGATCAAGGCGTGCGCCGCGGAGAAGGACCAGTGCGACGAGGCGACGGTCAAGCTGACCAGCGGTGCGGACAAGGGGCAGATGGTGCCGGTCCAGATACCGAAGGCGGGTCAGGCCGCGCTTTCGATCGAGGTCGGCCAGTCGGTCATGCTCGGCATCCAGTCCGACGCCAAGACGATCGCCGGCCGCTACGTGTACGTCGACCACGACCGGACCAAACCGCTGCTCCTGCTGGCCGCGCTCTTCGCGGTCGCGGTGGTGGCGCTGTCGCGCTGGCGTGGGTTCGCGGCGCTGATCGCGCTGGCGGTCACCGCGGTGATGCTGACCCAGTTCATCCTGCCTGCGATTCTCCGGGGCTCGAACCCGTTGCTGGTCGCGGTGGTCGGGGGAGCGGTCATCATGACGATCGCGGTGTACCTGACCCACGGCATCAATGCGGAGAGTTCGATAGCCCTGTCCGGCACGATCGCGGCGCTGGGGATGACCGTCGGGCTGGGCTGGTTCTTCACCAAGTTCTGTCAGCTCAGCGGGCTGGCCTCCGAAGGGGCGTCGGCAGCTCAGCAGTTGGCGCCGAACATCGATCTGACCGGCCTGCTGGTCGCAGGCATGGTGATCGGTGCGTTGGGTGTGCTCGACGACGTGACGGTCACGCAGGCCGCTGCGGTGTGGGAGTTGTCCGCCGCGAACCCGTCGGCAAGCCGGCGCGAGTTGATCGGCGCCGGGCTCCGGATCGGCCGGACGCACGTCGCCTCGGTGGTCAACACCCTTGTCCTTGCGTACGCCGGTGCCGCGTTGCCGGTGCTGCTCGTCTTCGCCATCCAGGACCTGCCGAGCCGGAGCATCATCTCGACCGAGATGGTGGCGATGGAAGTGGTCCGTGGTCTGGTGGGGAGCCTCGGCATCATTGCCGCCGTACCGCTGACGACCGCCCTGGCCGCGATGGCGGTGGCCGACCGCTCGCGCGACCTGGTGACCACAGAGCCGGAGCACATCGGCGCTTAAAGCCCTTGTCACAAACGGGAACCAGGCCTTCACACTCAGTCGTTGTACTTCTACAGTGCGTATCAGGGTCACGGAACGTCCAACTGCGCTCACATTCCGTGGTTTGACGGGGTGAGGAGGTCGGATGAGGTTCCGGCATCGGGACGGGTCGACCGTCCACCTGGGCTACAGCTCGACCGTGCACCCGGCCGAGGACCTCGACGGGGTGATCGCCGAGCTGGACGGGTGTGCGTCGCTGGTGCGCCAGGAGCTCGACGTACCGCTGCTGGGTGTCGGGCTGTGGTTCGCGAGTCCGCTGGCCGATCGGCTGGCCAACTCGCCGGCCGCGATCAACAAGCTGCGCCGCGCGCTCAAGCGGAACCGGCTGGAAGTGGTGACGCTCAACGGCATCGCGCACTCGGCGTCCAAGGACAAGGTCGTTGGCACCAAGCTCTACTGCCCGGATTGGACCGAGCCTGAGCGACTCCGGTACACCCTCGACCTGGTCGACGTACTGGCCGTCCTGATGCCGCGGGACGCGTCGTACGGATCGATCTCGACGATCCCGCTGGCGTGGCGGGTGCCGTGGTCGAAGTCGCGGGACGCGGCCGCGCAGAAGGCGTTCGAGCGGCTCGACTGGCACCTGGAGCGGACCGAGCAGCGCACCGGCCGCAAGATCCGGATCGCGGTCGAGCCCGAGCCGGGCTGCGTGCTGGAGATGATCCCGCAGGCGGCCGGCTGGCTGAGCCGCTACGCGAGCCCGTACGGCGGTGGGTCGCGGATCGGGCTGGGGTTCGACACGTGTCATCTGGCCGTGCAGTTCGAGGAACCGGTCGATGCGTTCGAGACGTTGTGGCGGGCCGGGGTGGATGTGGTGAAGGCGCAGCTGGCGTCGGCTCCACAGCTCGTGGATCCGTCCGACATGGCCGGCCGCCGGCGGTTGGCTGACCTCGGCGACCCGAAGTACCTGCGTCAGGTCCGGGAGTGGTGCGGGCCTGGGGTGGACGATGTGGATCTGGCGTATCAGTTGTCGGGGCATGCGGCTTGGCGGATGCACGCTCATCTGCCGGCGCACTGTTCGCTGCCGGATCCGCTGAGCACGACGAACGCCGTACTGGAGGACTGTTTGACCCGGCTGGTCGGATGTGGGCAGCCGCTCACGCATCACCTCGAGTCCGAGACGTACGCGTGGCCGCGCACGCCCCGAACGCCTGAAACCTTGGCGAAGAAGATCGCCCGGGAGCTGTCGTGGTTGCGCGATCGTCTTGTGGGGCTCGGACTCGATCAGATTTAGGCCGAGGGCAACAATCGGCCGCTGCCCTGCAGAGGGTGTCCCAGTACGCCGTCAGCCGCTCTTGGGCTCGGCGCGTTGGGTTGGTGGGTCAGGCTCCGGCGATGCGGGAGACCGCGAACAGGAGGATGACCAGGATCGAGAAGATCCGCAGGAAGCGGGGCCCGTTGCCGACGACCGGCCAGGACAGGAAGCCGAGCCAGGACAGCAGCAGGGCCAGCAGGATCAGGGCGGGAACCGCGACCGGAACCGGAGCGAAGACTCCGACCAACGCCAGCACCAGGGTGATCGCGGGCAGCGTGAGCTTGGGCATCCCGTGCAGCTTCGCCACGTACGGGTAACTGATCTTGGTGATCCGCTGCCGCAGCGGACTCACCGGCTGACTGCTCGACGAACTCATCCTCCTATTGTTCCAGCCCTCCGGACCTGTGGATAACTCCGGACCCACTCGCCCGGAAACCAATATCTTCAAGGGCATGAACGGTTTGCCCTCCGTAGACGACATCCGCGCCGACCTGCCCGCCGTACTGGCTCGCTTCCGCGCGGGGCGCACGCGCGCCTTCAGCTTCGGCGCCGGCGTCCCCGAGGCGGTCCTCCTGACGTACGACGAGTTCGAAGACCTAGGCGGCGAGTCCAAGTTCACGCTCGCCTCAGAGGTCCTCGAACCGACCCAGCTCGCCCAACGCCTGCCCGCCGTGGTCGAGGCCGCCCGCGCCGGCTCCGGCGCCCCGGTCATCTGGGGCGAGGCAGGCGAACCGGAAGCCGTAGTCCTGTCGACGTCGCAGTACCGCCATCTCCGCGGCGACGACGAACCCCCACCCGGCGTAGCCGACGACCCCACAGCCCCCGCCTACCCGACCCAACCCTTACCCACCAGCCGCCCAATGAGCGTTGACGAGATTGCGGCGCTGATGGGCCCCGAAGCTGTCCGAGACCTCGAGGAGATCCGCCGTGAAGGCGACAACCAGTGAGCGGCCGACCGACCTACGAGCTGCTGCTCACCGACAGGTTCGTCGACGATCTGCGCCGCCTGGCGGCTGACGCGCGGCGCGATCCCACCAGGGTGTTCCTGCGACAGCAGGTCCTACGGCAACTCGAGCACCTCAGTTCGGGCGCGACCGATGGGCACCACGCGTTGGGTTACGAGCCTGGCAAAGGCGATCTACGGGACTGCGTCGTCGGTTACGTGCAGTCCGATCCCGAGCGGAAGGCCGACTACCGCCTGGTGTTTCGGGAGATCGGGCCGGCGCAGCCGGGCGACCTGCCGCGGCGCGAGTTGCTCGCCGTCAAACCCCGGCACGGCGCGAACAACATCTACGCCCATGTCTGCGCCCGCCTCAACCGCCATCCCGCCGACCGCCAACCCGGCCTCAACCGCTTCGGCAACCGCCCCGCCGATTCCGGCCGTAGCCAAGCCACCCGCCAAGCCGAGCTCGACACCAAACGCGCCATCGCCCACGCCTGGACCGGCCAGCAACCCCTGGCCTCGTCACGCCCCATGACACTCATCAACGCCCCACCGTCATCCTCCACTCACCCATCCGCTCGCCACCCCACCCGCCCCACCTTCCACACCCCACCCGGCCCGCGCCCTCCACGAACCCGCCCCACCCCCACCGGCTGGCCCAGCCGCGTCACTGACCGGTTGGAGCGGGGCTGGATCGGGTGACTAGGGTGTGGGGGTGTTCGTGGTGATCAGGTTTCGGGTGGCCGAGGGGGAGCAGGCGGAGTTCGCGGTCCGGTTGGAGGCGGCGGTCGACGTACTGCGGAAGCAGAAGGGGTTCGTGGCGGCTCAGACCGGGCGGAACGTCGACGACCCGGAGTTGATCGCGCTCAACCTGGAGTGGGACTCGATCGGGAACTACCGTCGCGCGCTGTCGCCGTACGAGGTCAAGGTGACCGCGGTGCCGCTCCTCTCGCAGGCCATCGACGAGCCCACCGCGTACGAGGACCTCGCCGAGTTGCTTCCGTAGCACGGATGCGACGAGGGCCCGGGTGGACCGATAGCCTGGACCCTTCCGTACTGCCAACTGTGTTCGTCACTGGAGTCGAAAAGTGCCCGTCGAAACCGTCGATGCCGTCGTCAGCCTCAGCAAGCGGAGAGGCTTCGTCTACCCGTGCGGCGAGATCTACGGCGGTACCAAGTCGGCCTGGGACTACGGACCGCTCGGTGTCGAGCTGAAGAACAACGTCCGGACCCAGTGGTGGCGGGCGATGGTGACCAGCCGTGACGACATCGTCGGCCTGGACTCCTCGGTGATCCTGCCGACCAAGGTCTGGGAGGCGTCCGGCCACCTGGCGGAGTTCGTCGACCCGCTGACCGAGTGCCAGTCCTGTCACAAGCGGTTCCGCGACGACCACCTGCGCGAGGACTTCGCCCGGCGGAAGAACAAGGACCCCGAGGACGTCAAGCTCGCCGAGATCGCCTGCCCGAACTGCGGCAACAAGGGCACGTTCACCGAGCCGCGGATGTTCAACGGCCTGCTGAAGACCTACCTCGGCCCGGTCGAGTCCCAGGAAGGCCTGCACTACCTGCGCCCGGAGACCGCGCAGGGCATCTTCGTGAACTTCGCGAACGTGATGGGGACCGCCCGGAAGAAGCCGCCGTTCGGCATCGCCCAGGTCGGCAAGAGCTTCCGCAACGAGATCACCCCGGGCAACTTCATCTTCCGGACCCGCGAGTTCGAGCAGATGGAGATGGAGTTCTTCGTCGCCCCGGGCTCGGACGAGGAGTGGCACGAGTACTGGCTGAAGACCCGCTGGGACTGGTACCTCGACCTCGGCCTGAACCCCGAGAACATGCGGTACTACGAGCACCCGCAGGAGAAGCTCAGCCACTACTCGAAGCGCACCGTCGACATCGAGTACCGGTTCAACTTCGGCGGGAAGGAGTTCGACGAGCTCGAGGGGATCGCGAACCGCACCGACTTCGACCTGTCCACGCACTCCAAGCACTCCGGCGCCGACCTGTCCTACTTCGACCAGGAGAAGGGTGAGCGCTGGACGCCGTACGTGATCGAGCCCGCGGCCGGCCTGACCCGCAACGTGCTGGCGTTCCTGCTCGACGCGTACACCGAGGACGAGGCGCCGAACGCCAAGGGCGGCGTGGACAAGCGCACGGTGCTGCGGTTCGACCCGCGGCTCGCCCCGGTCAAGGCGGCCGTGCTGCCGCTGTCCCGCAACGCCGACCTGTCGCCGAAGGCCAAGGAACTCGCGCAGGAGCTGCGGAAGAACTGGAACGTCGACTTCGACGACGCCGGCGCGATCGGCCGCCGCTACCGCCGCCAGGACGAGATCGGCACGCCGTACTGCATCACCGTCGACTTCGACACCCTCGACGACCAGGCCGTGACGATTCGCGAACGCGACTCGATGAAGCAGGAGCGGGTCGCCCTCACCGAGGTCACCGGCTACCTCGCCCAGCACCTGGTCGGTTGCTGACGATGCGGTTCCTGTCGGGTCACAACGTGCGCTTCGGCGTGGCCGTGTTCGGCCTGTCCGCGGTCGCGGTGTTCGGCGTCACCGCCTGCTCGGACGAGGAACCGGCGGCTGGCAACACTCCGGCGCCGTCCGCGCCGGCAAGCTCGAACGCACCGATCCCGACCCCCTCGACACCGTCGCTGACGCCGCTGCCGACCCCGTCGAAGCCGTGGCCGACGCCGAAGGTCACCGGGGCTCCCGAGAACGACGCCCCGCTGGCCGAGCGGATCGAGTTCGCGATCGCCAAGCAGGCACAGATCGCGGCCGGCAAGGCCGCCGCCACGACGGTGAGGTGCCCGGGTATCACGGACGCCGAGAAGCCCGGCAAGCACGAGCTGACCTGCACGGTCACGTACGCCGGGAAGCCGTACAGCGGCACGCTGGTCGTCGACGCGAAGACGTACTCCGCGTCGTACAAGTTCACCTCCGAGTCGGTCGCGATCGTCAAGCCGAAGGTCGTCGACGCAGTGCTGCGGAGTGCGCCCGGCGCAGCCAAGGTGACCTGCACGATGGATGATGTTGCCGTGGTCAAGCATTCCGGCGAGCCGATCGCGTGCGACGTCACCACGACGGCGAACGCGGTCGAGCCGTACAAGGCCCAGGTCTCCGGCAACGGTCAGGTCCTGGTGGCGAAAGCCTGACCATGCTGAAGCTGGGCAACCTCACGATCGACACGCCCGTGGTGCTGGCGCCGATGGCCGGCATCACGAACGCGGCGTACCGGCGACTCTGCGCGGAGCAGGGCGCCGGGCTGTACGTGTGCGAGATGATCACGTCCCGCGGCATCGTCGAGGGTGACCAGAAGTCGCTGGACATGCTGACCTTCGACGATCGCGAGACAGTCCGGTCGGTGCAGTTGTACGGCGTCGACCCGGTCTACATCGGCCGCGCAGTACAGATCCTGTGCGACCAGTACGGCGTCGCGCACATCGACCTGAACTTCGGCTGCCCGGTCCCGAAGGTGACGCGCAAGGGCGGGGGCGCGGCGCTGCCATGGAAGCGGAACCTGCTCGGTGCGATCCTGCGGTCGGCGGTGCACGCTGCGACGCCGTACGGCGTGCCGGTGACGATGAAGACGCGGATCGGGATCGATCATGCGCACCAGACGTACCTCGACGCCGGGCGGATCGCGGAGGACTCGGGGGCTGCGGCGATCGGGCTGCACGGCCGTACGGCGGCGCAGGCGTACTCGGGTCAGGCGAACTGGGACACGATCGCCGAGCTCGTGCGGCATGTGAGCATCCCGGTGCTTGGCAACGGGGACATCTGGGAGGCCGGTGACGCGCTGCGGATGGTCGCCGAGACCGGCTGCGCAGGTGTGATCGTCGGTCGCGGGTGTCTCGGCCGGCCGTGGTTGTTCCGCGATCTCGCGGTTGCCTTCGCTGGTGGCGAGGCGCTGAACCTGCCGACGCTCGGCGAGGTCGCGCGGGTGATGCGGCGGCATGGTGAGTTGCTGTCCGACCTGATGGGGGAGCAACGCGGGCTACGCGACTTCCGCAAACACGTTCCGTGGTACCTCAAGGGCTTCCCCGCCGGCGGCGAGCTCCGCGCCGCGCTGGGCATGGTCGAGTCCCTGACCCAACTCGACGAACTACTCGCCCAGTTGGACCCCACCGTCCCCTTCCCAGTCGCCGAACTAGGCGCCCCGCGCGGACGCCAAGGCAGCCCCCGCGACCACATCGTCCTACCCCAAGGCTGGCTAGACGACACCGACGGCCTAACCACCGACCTAACCGAAGCCGAACTAGGCATCTCCGGCGGCTAACCAACCACACCACTCCACTCCGCAGCGGCTGTTCTGTTGGCCGCCTCCGGCGGCGAGCGCGGAGTGGTGGCACGGAGCAGCGCGGTCGGCGAGGGGGCCGGAACGCGCTGGTGTTGGCGATGTTGCCGAATTGTCGATTTCGGTTGTCTGGCGAGTGGATTTGCAACAGAGATCGACAACTCGGCGGACTGACTTCCGGTTGTACGGCGGCGTGGTGCAGTGGATGGGGGTGGGCGGTGGACGAACTCAGGGGGGCGGGTCCGGGCGGGATCTGCTGTGGGTTGGCATGCGACCTGTCGCGAATCGTCGACAGCTAACCGCAAGGCCGCCGCGCAGGCTCGGCGGCCGACAGTGCCTGGACGCCCGCGGTACGGCGCTTCGCCTCCCCGTGATCGGAGAGTTCGGGGAGGCGGTCGGCCGCGTCCACGTGGGTGGGTTCACGCGGGGCCACCGAGGCGGCCAGAAGAACAGGCGGGGGGATCTCAAGTTGTTCGGGTCAGAATCTTGACAGAGTTAAGTAAAGGTTCCAATATCCTATCGGATCCGGTTTTCGGATCAGATGATCAAGAGAGGTCACCGCTCATGACCAGATCCGTACGGAACAGGGGACTGCGGCGTGTGCTCGTGGGGCTTGCCGTGGCCGGGTTGATTCCGGCCGGCTTGACTGCGACGTCGTCCGCCGTACCTTTGCCGCGCGAGACGACCGCCACGGTGAGCGCCACCGGTGGGCCGGCGGGGGACAAGGCGCTGAAGCCCTACATGGGGTGGAGCAGTTACAGCATGCAGGTGTACTCGGGGAACGGGCAGAGCTGGATCTCCGCGGACCGGCTGAAGGCCCAGTCCGACGCGATGCACGAGAAGCTCCAGCCGTACGGGTACGACTACATCAACGTCGACGCCGGCTGGAACGGCGACGTCGACGGGTACGGGCGGCCGGTGCCGAGCACCACGCTGTACCCGGACGGCCTGCAGGCCGTCATCGACCACATCCACGGCAACGGCCAGAAGATCGGGCTGTACGGCATCCCGGGCATCAGCAAGTCGCTCATCGACGCGAACCTGCCCGTGTACGGCGCTCCGGAGTGCCGGACCGGGGACCTGCCGGTGCAGCCGCTGACGAAGGCGGACTACTGGGGGATCGGTTTCAAGATCGACTTCTCGAAGCCGTGCGCGCAGAAGTACATCGACTCGATCGCCGACCTGTACGGCGCCTGGGGCGTCGACTTCCTGAAGTTCGACAGCGTGACGCCGGGGTCGGGGATCAGCGACCTGTCGCTGGACGCCCGTGACGACGTGAAGGCGTGGTCGCAGGCGCTTGCCAAGCACGGCATCTGGCTCGAGCTGTCCTGGGCAGTCGACATCAACTACGCCGACTACTGGAAGCAGTACGCCAACGGCTGGCGGATCGACTGGGACGTGGAGTGCTACTGCCCGGGCCAGGCGCTGACGACCTGGCAGAACGTCGCGCGGCTGTTCCCGAAGCTGGCCGACTGGTGGCGTCACGGCGGACCGGGTGGCTGGAACGACCTCGACTCGCTGAACGTCGGGAACGGCCAGATGGACGGTCTGACGCGCGACGAACGTCGTACGGCGGCGACGCTGTGGGCCGTGTCGGCCGCGCCGATGTTCGTTGGGAACGATATGACCAACCTCGACTCGTACGGCCTCGAGCTGCTGACGAACCGTGAGGTGATCGCGGTCAACCAGGCCGGGCGTCCGGCGCAACCGCTGTCGACGAAGACGAACCGGCAGGTCTGGTTCTCGCTCAACGAGGACAACTCCTACACCGTTGCCCTGTTCAACCTTGGGCAGACCGACGCGGACATGACGGTGAACTGGGCGGATCTCGGCCTGGACGGCGCCGCGAAGGTGCGCGACCTGTGGGCGCACAAGGACCTCGGGCAGTTTGCATCCGGCTTCACCGCGCAGGATGTTCCGATTCACGGCGTACGGCTGCTGAAGGTGACGCCGCAGAAGAACTCCGGGATCCGGGTCAACGACGACGACCTGCGGGTGACGTACGACGGTGCCTGGCAGCGCAACGCCAACCACGAGGTGCCGGCGGTGTCCGAGCCGTTGACCGTCGCGGTGACCGACTCGTCGGCGAAGTCGTCCGCGACGACCAGTGACATCGGGACCCGGACGATCGAGGTGAACAACGACAACTCGCAGATTGTCTACACGGGTTCGTGGAGCCGGAGCACCGGTCGCGGGCTCGGCGACTACCAGGACGACGTGCAGTACACGGAGACCAACGGCGACGCGTTCTCGTACAGCTTCGTCGGGACCGGCGTCGACTACGTGACCGAGAAGCACAACTCGCAGGGTGACGTCGAGATCTACATCGACGGTCAGCTCAAGGAGACCGTGAGCACCTACCAGGCGGACGGGCGCGGCGCGCAGCAGGTCGTGTACAGCATCTCGGACCTGCCGAACGGGACGCACACGATCCGCGGCGTGAAGAAGTCCGGCCAGTTCATGCTGCTGGACAAGCTGAACATCCGGCAGCAGAGCCTGCTGAACCCGGACACCGCGACCTTCGACAAGAACGCTCCGGCCGATGTCAGTGTTCAGATCGGCCGCGATCCGGGCGAGCTGGTCGGGATCTCGAAGGCGGGTCAGGATCTCGTCAAGGGAACCGACTACACGGTCGACGGGAACGTCGTCACGATCAAGGCGGCGTACCTTGCGACCCAAGCGACCGGCAGTACGGCGCTGGACTTCAGGTTCCGTGGTGACTACCGCGACGACGTGCACTTCGCGACGGCGAACGGCGCCGCGGTCGAGTTCACCTTCCAGGGCACCGGGGTCGAGTGGATCACGGCGCTCGGACCGGATCAGGGTGAGGCCGACGTCTACCTGGACGGCAAGCTGGTTCGGCGGGTGAACCTGCACAACGAAGCGCGGGTGACGGCGCGGCAGGCCTTCACCACCTCGGTGAAGAACGGGTCGCACACGCTGCGGATCGTCAAGGTGTCGGGCGACGTACTGCGCAACGACACGATTCGCTACACGACCGCCAAGTAGAACTGGAACAGCGTGCCCGCTGCCGACACTCTCTCGGCGGCGGGCACGCTGGTTTCGGGGTCACGGCCAGGTTGCCTCGGTGACCTGGCCGCCGTGAATGTTCACGGTGAGCTGGACGGGACCGTCCGGGCGGACGTACAGCTCGTAGGTGCCGGTCGGGACGGCGTCGAAGACGGCCGAGTACATCAGCGTTCCGTCCGCCACCGGCCGGGGCACGACCGCGACGTGCGGCAGGTGGTGGCCGTGGCCGTGGCCATGACCGTGGCCGTGCCCATGTCCATGCCCATGTCCATGCCCATGTCCATGTCCGTGCCCGTGTTCATGTCCGTGCTCGTGGTGCGTCGTACCTCCGGAGGGGCGGAGCTCGATCTCCTCGTCCTCGAGGTCGGCCGGCAGGTCGATGACGAGGGCGCCGACGTCCCCGCCGATGTCCAGCAGCACCGAGGAACCCTTGCCCGCATGGGGATTCTCCACCGCGTTGTTGCCGGTCATGACGCGGCCGGCGTGCCGGGCGTGGACTGGAAGCCGCCCGCGGGCGTGCCGAGGTACGGGAACCGGTCCAGCAGCGGTGGGTTCGTGTTCGACGTACCGTCCTCGATCGCCGAGGCCGCGCCGTCGGGTTTGTACGACTTGTCGACCAGCGGGATCGTGAGTCCGGCGACCGCGCGCAGCTCGACCGTGACGACATCGTCGATCAGCCTGCGCCCGTTGGGGAATCCGGCCGCGTCGCCCGCGACCAGACCGAGCGGGTTCGGCGACGAGGTCGGCGGCACGGCCACGTTCAGCCGCAGCAGGTCGGCCTGGACCGGGCCGGTGAAGTTCTGGAAGCCGGGCACGACGCCCTTCGGGATGCCGGTCAGCAGGATCGCGGCGAGGTCGGCGCGGTCCTTCTTGTACGCCGCCAGGTTCGGGAAGACGCCGGGGTAGAGCACCGGCAGCAATCCGGCGAGCTCGGGTTTGGCGACATACTTGGCGAATCTCTTGTCCTCCGACGGCGGCCGGCTGTTCCACCGGTCCTTGTCGGCCATCGGCACGATCACCTCGTTGAACAGCGGGTTGGCCAGGCGCGACACCTGCTTGTAGGGGCCGTGCCACATCCGGGTGCCGCGTTCGCCGTCGATCAGCGCGGACTGCCGGCGGCTCGCGCTGGCGTAGATCCCGATAACGGCCTTCGGATCGAGTACGTCGGTCGGCCGGCGACCGTCCCGGGTCAGGTCGGTGATCGGAACCTGCAGCGCGATGGTGTGCACGTTCGAGCCCTGCAGCCCGTTGACACCGACTGCGGCCGCGGACGGGATCAGGTGCGCCATCTGGAACGGGCGGAGCGTGCCCAGGTCGAAGATGCTGCCCAGGTCGGCGTAGAACGCGTCGGCGCGCTGACCGGCGAACACCTTGCGGTTGCGGCCGATCGTGTGGACTGCCTTGGCGGCCAGCCGGGCGTAGTTCGGCGTACTGCGGACTCCGACGTTGACCGGGGGAGCGGCCAGGTCGCGGGCGAGGATCCGGGACTTGCCGTTCTCGACCCGGGTGACCGAGTAGAACTGCGGCCGGTTCCAGTTCGAGTCCCGCAGTGAGGTGATCGGGCCGGTGTTGTACAGGAACGTCTTCTTGTTGCGGATCCGGGCCTGGAAGCGGAACTGGTAACTGATGTCGGCCTTGCCGGTCCCGCGGTTGGAGATGTGCAGCTGGTACAGCACGTCGTCGCCGAACTCGTAGAAGTTCGGTCCGCCGTACGGGAGCTGGAACGGGATGAAGTTCGCGATGATCGTCACGGTGTCCGGCTGGTCCGGGCTGACGAACGCGTACACGTCGGTGTTGTCGGCGACCGGGTCCTTCGAGATCTCCGGTGCCTCGCGGTGCGAAGACATGTCAGCTCCTCCCGATCACTTCGTCGTCACGCCGGCCAGCCGGCCGGCGAGTTCGCGATCGGTCACCAGCACTTCGCGCTCCCCGACCATGATCGCCATCCGCCCCGACCGGACATCCTTCACATGTACGACGAATGACTCGGCCCCAGCCAAGTCCGCCGCAGTCAACTGCTCCACGCCACCTTCCGCGCTGTCCCCACGCAGCGCCTTCGCTCCCGCCACAGCCCCCACCGCAGCCGCCGCAGTCCCCGCACCCGCGAAAACCAAGAATCCCCGCCGGGTCGCGTCACTCATGCTCGTCCTCCCATCAACTGAACTGACACACCCCCTTCGGAGCCAGCTCCCAACCAGATAGGTGCAAACGGGGCACCACCCGAAGAACACCGCCCAAAGGACACCGCTGCGCGGCGGCGGCAGTCCTGTCGGCCGCCTTCGGCGGCGCGCGTACCGCGATCCGGCGGATCGCGATCGGCGGCTGAGATGTAGAAGCCGAGGGGACGTGGTTCTTGGACGGCATCAGGTAGAAGACACCCGCGAAGGACGCCGCTGCGCGGCGGCAGTCCCGTCGGCCGCCTTCGGCGGTGCGCACACCCCGGTCCGGCCGATCGTGATCGGCGGCTGAGATGTGGGTGGCGACAGGCAGTTTTCGGTGTGGGACCTTGGTGGGCAAGGGCGAGCACCGCACGTCGCATGCACGTGTCTGTGGCTGAGGCGGCGTCGAGGTGGACGCGGGGGACCGGGGAGGGACCAGGGGGTTTGACGGGCGCGACTGGTGGGGGATGGGAGGAGGCTCGTGGGGTCATCAGATCTGTGGCCCTAGGAGGCGTTGTGAGTACTACTGTCGATACGGCGGCCGGGGTTCGGTCGTTTGAGGTTATGGTTCCCGAGGAGCAGCTCGAGGACATGCGGCGGCGGGTGTTGGCGACGCGCTGGCCTAGTAAGGAACTGGTTACGGACCGGTCGCAGGGGGTGCAGCAGGCGACGCTTCAGGAGCTTGCGCGGTACTGGACCAGGGAGTACGACTGGCGTCGGTGCGAGGCGAGACTGAATGCGCTGCCGCAGTTCACGACCGAGATCGACGGGGTGGAGATCCACTTCATCCACGTCCGGTCGCCGCACGAGAACGCGTTGCCGTTGATCATGACGCACGGCTGGCCGGGATCGGTGATCGAGCTGCTCGACACCATCGGTCCGCTCACCGATCCGACCGCGCACGGCGGCAGCGCGGAAGACGCGTTCCACGTGGTGTTGCCGTCCTTGCCCGGCTACGGGTTCTCGAGTGAGCCGAGCGAGCTCGGCTGGGAGAACGGGCCGATCGCTCAGGCGTGGGCCAAGCTGATGGATCGCCTCGGCTACACCCGGTATGTGGCCCAGGGCGGCGACGTGGGCGCCGCGGTCACGGACGCGATGGGTCGCCAAGGCGCTGCCGGACTGATCGGGATCCACGTCAACCTGCTCGCGACGGCGTTGGGCATCGTCGACCTGCTGCCGGCGGAGACCGAGCAGGAACGGGCGGCGCACGCCGCACTGAAGACGTTCACGACGGACGGCTTCGGCTACTTCCTGGAGCAGTCCACCAGGCCGCAGACGATCGGCTACTCGCTGCTCGACTCACCTGTCGGGCTGGCGGCCTGGATGCTCGACCACGACACGGACAGCTACTACAAAATCTCTCGCGCGTTCGTCGATCGCCAGCCGGTCGGCAACCTCACCCGGGAGAACATCGTCGACAACATCACGCTGTACTGGCTGACCGGCACCGGAGCATCGGCGGCACGCTGGTACTGGGAGTTCGGGCAGTTCCTGCACGCCGCGGCCGGGCACACCCCGCCGCCGGTACAGGTTCCCGTCGGCTTCTCGACGTTCCCCGGCGAGATCTGGGCCGCCCCGCGCAGCTGGGCCGAGACGGTCTACCCCGGCCTCGCCTACTTCAACGAGGTCGACAAGGGTGGGCACTTCGCGGCCTGGGAGGAGCCGGACCTCTTCACCGCCGAGGTGCGTGCCGCCTTCCGCTCCCTGCGCTGACGGCAAACCTGCGCTGACCGCAACCTGCAGACGCCCGACGGACACACCGTCGGGCGTCTTCACGTACGACGGAGCCACCGAGCGGTGTCGCGGACGGTGCCGGCGAGGATCGCGAGGATGGAGAGGGTGGAGATCCCGAGCGCGGTCCACGCGACCGCCCGCCAACCGGCGAAGTCGGTCCCCGCCGCCCACCGGATCGCCATGTTGCCCAGCACGGCGAGCGGGAAGGTGAATACCCAGTGCTGTGAGCTGAACGGAAGACGCAAGTAGTCGGGCAGGAAGAACAGCTGGATCAGCAGCGTGAACAAGGTGATCGCGCCGATGGCTCCCTGGAGCTGGTCGATGTGCCCGCCGGTGATCGCGAACCAGGCAAGGCTTGCGGTGCCTGGTGGCGACAGCAGGATCGACAACACCGGCCGGAACGGCTGGGGAAGCGGCGAGCCGAAGAACAGCCGCCCGGTGATCACTGCGCCGAGCAGCAACCAGAAGTAGATGCCGACGCCGAAGACCGCTATCGCCGGCTCCCGGTCGCCGACGTTCGCCAGCCCGATGCTTGCGATGAACGGACCGGCGACGACCGGAAGGAAGTACCCGGGATGAAGGGCGTCCTGATCCAGCGGCGCACTGAGCCAATGTGCCACCAGTGCGGCAGCGTTGACCGCCAGCGCCGCCACTGCGGCGTAGCAAAGCCACCGGGCGGCAGCGCCGAGGCCGGCTGCGTAGTACGCGATCAGCAGGATGGCGATCACGGGGACGTAAGCCGTGAGTGGACCGAAGAGGGGATGACGAAGATCCACCCCGAGCCGCCCCGGCCGCTGCCGGGTCGCGCCGACGACATAGGTGATCGTGAACGCCGCCCACACGAGCGTCGCCGCCGCATAGGCGACAGCAGCCGGTACGGCGGAAGCCCCGAGCAACTGCCTCGCCGCGTTCCATTCGCCACCGAGTCCGGCCAGGCCGAGCGGAATCGAGAACAGCGCGATCGGCACCGCGCTCGAGGACGCCCGAGGAGCCGGTGCCGACTCCGCGGCACCGGCCTGCGTCACGGTCATGGTCAGGGGTTCTTGATCGCGGAGACCTCGATCTCCAGCGCGACCTTCTCGGAGACGAGGACACCGCCGCCCTCGAGGACCGCGTTCCAGGCGATGCCGAAGTCCCTGCGGTCGATCACCGCGGTCCCTTCGAGGCCGACCCGGCGGTTGCCGTACGGGTCGACCGCCGTACCGGTGTAGGTGAAGTCGACCGGGACCGGTTTGGTCACCCCGCCGACGGTCAGGTTGCCGGTCATCCGGTAGGTGCTGTCGCCGGTCACCTCGACGGACAGCGAGTAGAACGTGATCTCCGGGTGGCTGTCCATGTCCAGGAAGTCGTTGCTCCGCAGGTGTTCGTCGCGGCGGCTGTTGCGGGTGTCGATGCTCTTGGCCTGGATCGTCACCCGGGCCCAGGACTTCTCCGGGTGCTCGCCGTCGATGTGCGCAGTGCCCTGCCACTCGTCGAACGCGCCGCGCACCTTGGTGACCATCGCGTGCCGGGCGACGAACCCGACCCGGCTGTGCGCGGTGTCGATCGTGTACTCGCCGGTCAGCTCGGCTGTCGCAGTCGTCATGGTGATCCGCCTCCGGGGGTCGAGGATGTACGGCGTTCAGCGTGTCTCGACCCACGTGTCGTTCGCACCGGCGACAACCCCTGGTCCACCCACGGGCTCATCCGTACGCGCTCGTCGAAGCGGGGCTTCGCGCCCAGTCCCTGCGTTCGTCAGGTGGCTCGACTACCGGTGGCCGACTGGCGGAGTTGGCGACGGGTGGTGACGCCGAGCTTGGTGAACACCTTGCGCAGGTGCCACTCGACCGTCCGCGGGCTGAGGAAGAGAACGGCGCCGATCTCGTTGTTCGTCAGGCCGTCCGCCACCAGTCTGGCGATGTGGGCTTCCTGGGTGCTCAGGTCCCCGGGGCTCTCCGTGCTGCGACGGCTGACGGTCTCTCCGGTCGCCCGGAGTTCCTTGCGGGCGCGTTCGGCGAAGCCTTCGACCCCCATCGCCGCCAGGTTCTCGTACGCCGTCCGGAGTTGTGCTCGTGCGTCGGTACGGCGATCCTCGCGCCGCAGCCACTCGCCGTACCGGAGCTGCGCTCGGGCGTGTTCGGCGCGCAGCGTGGTGTGTCCGAGTCGCTCGATCTCCTCGCGGTAGCAGTCTTCTGCCGCGCTCCCGCTCCGCAGCAGGGCGTTGCGCCCGGCGAGTACGCCGAGCGCAGCCTCGGTCCCGCTCGCTGTCGCGAAGGTCGAGAGCTGTTCGAGCGCGTCCGCGGCTTCGGAGGTGTTGCCACTGCGCACTCCGGCCTCGACGAGCTCGGCCAGCGCCCACTTCGGCGGTCCGAGCTCGAGCGGCGAGGCGGCGCCGGTCCGGGCTGCCTCGAGTGCTTCGTCGTACCGGCCGAGGCCGTTGCACATGATCGCCTGGAACCAGCTGATCATGTTCAGGCCGACACCCTCGCCGCGCACGGTGATGTCGTCGTGGATCCGCTTGAACTGGGGCTCGGCGACCGCGGCCCGGCCCCGGATCGCGTTCAGGCTCACCTCGCCGTACGGGATCATCGCGTTCTGGCCGCCGGTGATGTCGGCGACCCATTCGGCCTCCGCGACGAGTGCCTCGGCCTCGCCAAGGTCGCCGCTGTACAGGTCGTAGATGATCCGGCTGTTGATGGCCACCGGCAGCACACCGAGGGCGCCGATGGTCCGGATCGCGTCGAGGTGCCGCTGGGTGAGGATGCCCCAGTTGAGGTCGTCCAGCAGGTCGGTTGCGACGCACGCGGCCAGCCAGGCAAAGCGCACCGCCTCGTCCATCGTCAGCTCGTCGCGCCCGAACGCCTGCACGGTGTCGAGCAACCCGGGAGCAGCTGCCGGGTACCCGTCGGTGTAGAGGACGGCGATGCCTTGCAGCAGCAGGTCGGACTTGCTCGGCGCCGACGGCACCTGCAGCTCACGCATTGCCTCCGCTACCTGCTGCATCCCGATGTCGGAACCGGAGACGAGCCGGCCGGCGAACATCGCCGCGGCGAGCGCGTCCAGGTATGTCTCCCGGGCGAGCCTCGGGTTCGTCGACTCCAGCCGGCGGGCGGCGGCGAGAAGTAGCGGCAGGCCCTTGTTGCCATGCTCGGAGTAGTGCGCGATTTGGGCGCGTTGGAGCTGCACCAACGCTCCCTCCGCCTCGGACAGCGGCCCGGCCTGGGCGGACGCGAGCAGGCTCAACGCATCCTGGAAGGAGCCCGCGGTCGCCTTCGCTTGCGCGGCGGTCAGGGAGCGTTGCGCCCGGCGGGCTGGGTCGGGTGTGAGGGACGCGGCGGCTTGCAGGAACGCGGCGGCGGCCGCGACTCCGCCGCGACCGAGGGCACGGACGGCCGATTGATCGAGCTCGGCGGCCACGGTCTCGTCGGGTCCGGCCGCGGCCCGCGCGCGGTGCCACGCGCGGAGATCCGGGGCCTCGTCCGGATCGGTCGCCGCTGCGAGCGCTTCGTGCGCGGTACGGCGTTCGTCCGTCGTCGACATCCGGTAGGCGGTCGACCGGATGAGTGGGTGCCGGAACTCGACCCGGTGGCGCAGCTCGAGCAGGCCGGCCGTGTCGACGCTCTCCATGGTCTCGATACCCAGGCGGTGAGCTGCCCGCCGGAGCAGGTCGATGTCTCCGGCCGGTTCGGCGGCAGCCAGCAGGAACAGCTGGCGGGACTCCGGGGGAAGCGCCTGCAGTTGGCGCTGGAAACCTTCCTCCAGGCGGCTGACGATCGTCTCCTCGCCGGCCGGTTCGTCGACGGACCCGAACGCGAGCTCGGTGGCGGACAGCTGCCGGGGGAGCTCGAGCAGGGCGAGTGGGTTGCCGTGGGCCTCGGCCAGGATCCGGTCGCGCACCTGCGGGTCGAGCGCGGCGGACATCGCCGACTCGAGCAACGCGGCGGCTTCGATGCCGGCGAGACCACGCAATGGCAGGTCCGGGAGTCCGGAAAGCTTCGGCACGTCGTCCGTCGTACGGACCGCGAAGACCATCGCGATCCGCTCGGCTCGGAGCCGACGGGCAACGAACTCGAGCGTCTGCGCGGACGCATGGTCGAGCCACTGGGCATCGTCGACGACACAGAGGAGCGGCTGCTCGTCGGCCACTGCGCTCAGGAGGGTCAGCACGCCCAGACCGACTACGAACTGATCCGGCTGGCTGCCCGTTCGCATCCCGAACGTGGCGGCCAGCGCGTCCCGCTGCGGAGCCGGCAGGCCTTCCAGCCGATCGAGGAAGGGAGCGCACAGCTGATGCAGGCCGGCGAACGGGAGCTCCATCTCCGACTGCACGCCGGCCGCCCGGATCACCCGGCAGTCCGTGACGTCGTGGAGCAGGAACTGGAGCAGCGCGGTCTTGCCGATCCCCGCCTCACCGCGCAGGACGAGCACCTGGCTCCGGCCGTCCCGAGCACTCGCGACGAGCCGGCGGAGCGTTTCGCACTCGCTGACGCGCCCGCGCAAGCCTGGCCAACTTGCCATCGAAAACCGTCCCCGACTGTGGCGGTCCCGGTGAGGGGAGGAAGGGGCGGTCCCGCCCCACCTTTCCACCGCCACGCCGCCCCGGCAATGGGCAACCCGCGGCGGGGATCTTTCCGCCAAGCGCGCATCCCGGTGACTCGTTGCCCCCGGCCCTACCGGTAGGACGTCCTTTGCCGTTGCTCGGCTGATCTCGTAGTGGGACCGTGGGGTGGAATCGCTGGGAGGCCATGTGGCGCCGGGACCGAGCAGTCCGTGGCCGGGTCTGCGCGGTCGGCGCACAGAGTGCGAAACGCTGGCCGGCCTGGTGCAAGCGGCCCGGTCGGGCCGCAGCGCGGTTGTGGTCGTCCTTGGCGAGCCCGGGATCGGGAAGACCGCGATCCTGGACTTCGTCGCGGAGTCTGCACCGGGCGCGCAGACGCTGCGTGTCTCCGGCGTCGAGTCACAGATGGAGCTCGCGTTCGCCGGTCTGCACCAGTTGTGCGGACCGTTGCTCGACGGGCTGGAGCGTCTGCCGCTGCCGCAGGCGAACGCGCTGAGCATCGCTTTCGGGTTGCGGTCCGGAAACCCTCCGGACCGATTTCTGATCGGGCTCGCCGCGTTGACGCTGCTGTCGGAGGCTGCCGGTGACGGGACCCTGGTCTGCCTCGTCGACGACGCGCAGTGGCTGGACCAGGCCTCCGCCGAGGCGCTGACGTTCGTTGCGCGCCGGCTGGTGGCCGAGGCGGTCGTGCTGGTCTTCGCCGTCCGAACCGGCCAGGATCCGCAGAAGTGGGCTGGCCTCCCGTACCTGACGCTCCGCGGCCTGCCGGAGGAGGACGCCGAGGCGCTGCTCGACTCGGCCTTGACCGGTCCCGTGGACGACCGGGTTCGCCGGCGGATCCTGGCGGAGGCGCATGGCAACCCGCTCGCGCTGCTCGAGCTGCCGCGCTGGTGGACGACGGCCGAACTGACCTTCGGGCCGCAGCCGGCCCAGCCGGGGACGTTGACGAGGCGGATGGAGGAGGGCTTCCGCCGGGAGTTGGAGACGCTGCCGGGGCAGTCACGCCGGCTGCTGCTCACCGCGGCCGCCGAGCCGCTCGGTGACGTCGGCTTGCTGTGGCGGGCAGCGGCCCGGATCGGGCTCGGCGTCGATGACGCCGTACCGGCACAGAAGGCCGGCCTGATCGAGCTGCAGGACACTGTTCGGTTCCGGCATCCGCTGGTCCGGTCGGTGGCCTACGGATTCGCGGCCACTCCGGAGCGGCAGGCGGTGCACCGGGCACTCGCGGACGCGACGGATCCCGACCTGGATCCGGACCGGCGCGCCTGGCATCTCGCACACGCCGCGACGGGTCCCGACGAAGCCGTCGCCGCCGAGCTCGAGCACTGCGCCGGCCGCGCGCTGGCGCAGGGCGGGCTCGCTGCTGCAGCGGCGTTCCTCGAACATGCGGCGCTGTTGACGCCGGAAGCGGCCGACCGGACCGAGCGCCAGCTCAGCGCCGTCGAGTTGATGCTGCACGCGGGCACTTTCGAAGCCGCGTTGAACCTGCTCGCGGTGGCCGAGCACGGGCCGCTCGGTGACCTGCAGCGCGCTCGGATCGACGTACTCCGGGCGCAGATCGGATTCGCGTCCCGCCGCGGCAACGAGGCGCTGCCAAGACTCCTGGCCGCCGCCCAGCGGCTGGAGCCGTTGGCTGCCGAGCGCGCTCTCGACAGCTACCTGGACGCACTCACCGCGGCGCTGTTCGCCGGGCGCCTGGCGTCCGGGCCGGGGCCGGCGGAGGTGGCGCAGGCAGCGCGCAACGCGCCGTCCTCGACCGCGCGGCTGCGCCGTGGAGATCTGCTCCTGCACGGAGTGGCGGTCCTGTTCGCCGAGAACTACCCGGCCGCGGCGCCGTTGCTCAGGCGAGCGACCGAGGTCTTCGACAGTGACCACCTCTCGCTGGAAGAGGGCGTCCGGTTCATGTGGCTGGCCGCAGTCGTGGCTTCCGACCTCTGGGACGAACGTGCCTGGGATCGGTTGACGCGCCGGCACCTGAGGATCGTCCGCGAGGCTGGCGCGCTCAGCGCGCTGCCGCTCGCGTTGAACACCCGCGTGTACGTCGACCTGTTCGCCGGCGAGCTGTCCGCGGCCGGGGGACTGGTCGAGGAGATCCGTGCGGTCACCGAGGCCGCCGAGACCAGTCTTTCGCCGTACGCCGCGATCGGGCTGGCGGCCTTCCGCGGCCGGGAGGATCCGGCCGCCGCGTTGATTGCGGCCTCGCTGCGCGACGTGACAGCTCGGGGTGAGGGCATCGGCGTCTCGCTGACGAACTGGGCTCGGGCGATGCTGTGCAACGGCCTCGGGCGCTATCCGGAGGCGATGGCCGCCGGGCGCGAGGCGGCCGCGTTCCCGGCGGAGCTGGGGGTGTCGAACTGGGGACTGGTCGAGCTGATCGAGGCTGCGGTGCGCGCCGGTGATCGCACGACGGCGGCTACGGCCTTCGAGCAGCTGTCCGCGATGACGCAGGCGAGCGGCACCGACTGGGCGCTGGGCGTCGCGGCCCGCTCCGAAGCTCAGCTGTACGACGGGACGCCAGCCGAAGACCGCTACCGCGAAGCGATCGACCGGCTCGAACGTACCGCCGTACGCACCGAAGTGGCTCGCGCGCGACTGCTCTATGGTGAGTGGCTGCGACGCGACAACCGTCGAGTCGAGTCGCGGCTGCAGTTGCGTGTCGCCCACGACGCGTTCACGGCGATGGGTATGGCTGGCTTTGCCGAGCGCGCCCGGCATGAGCTGGCGGCAACGGGCGAGACGCCGCGGAAGCGGACTGCCGCCACGCAACTCGACCTCACCGCTCAGGAACTGCACATCGCCCGCCTGGCGGCCCAAGGGCTTTCCAATCCGGAGATCGGCGCCGAGCTCTTCATCAGCCCTCGCACGGTGGAGTGGCACCTGCGCAAGGTGTTCGCCAAGCTCGGCATCAACGCGCGCAGGCACCTGCGCGACGCGCTCAAGACGACCGAGCCCGTCTGAACCGGCCGTGCCAGGGTGCCGGCCAGGGCTACGCACGGGCGCGACCAGGGACCCGCACCGGTCACTCTGAAGAGCGGATCAACGGCCTCGCCAGCCGGATTGGAGCCCCACGTCATGACCACCTTCTCGGCCGGGTTCAGCGGCCGGCCCGAGCGAAGCACCCGGTACGGCGACCTGCCACCGGGCCAGTACGTCACCCGCGATTTCCCGGTGCTGTCCGCCGGACCGACTCCGCGCGTCCCGCTCGACCAGTGGCGGCTGGAGATCAGCGGTGCCGACGGGGTGGTGCGGAGCTGGAGCTGGGACGAGTTCCAGACGCTCGATGCCGAGCAGATCACGGTCAACATCCACTGCGTGACCAGGTGGAGCAAGCTCGACACGAGCTGGACCGGCGTCCCGATCGACACGCTGCTGACCGACGTGGACCTCCCGGGTGACTTCGTGGTCGCGTCGTCGTACGGCGGCTACACCACCAACGTGCCGCTCCGGGACCTGCTCGGCGGCAAGGCCTGGGTGGCTTTCGAGTTCGAGGGACGGCCGCTCGCCCTCGAGCACGGCGGCCCGGCCCGGCTGCTCGTCCCACACCTCTACTTCTGGAAGAGCGCCAAGTGGCTGCGCGGCCTGCGGGTGCAGGAGCGGGACGAACTGGGGTTCTGGGAACAGCTCGGCTACCACGAGTACGGCGACCCGTGGCAAGAGCAGCGGCACTGGAACGACTGACTCGCACGACGGCAGAGGAGAGGACGATGCGCGTTTTCGTGGCAGGGGGCACGGGGGTTGTAGGCCGGCCGGTGGTCGAAGCCCTGGCCGCCAGGGGGCACGAGGTCGTGGCCAGCACGCAGCGGGCCGCCAACCTCGCGATCGTGGAGGGACTGGGAGCGACGGCGGTCCTCATGGACGGGCTCGACGAGGCCTCCGTGCGGCGGGCGCTCCTCGACGTCGCTCCGGAAGTGGTCGTCAACCTGATGACCGCGCTGTCGGCGCCGTCGGACGACTACGGCAAGTGGCTGGCGATCACCAACCGGCTGCGGAGCGAGGGCACGAAGGTGTTGATGAGCGCGGCGCGTGACGCCGGCGCGCACCGAGTGGTCGCGCAGAGCGCGAGCTTCATGACCCAACCCGGATCGGGACCGACGGACGAGACCGCACCGCCGTACCTGGACGCTCCCGGACCGATCGGAGTCCACGTGCAGGCGAATATCGCCGCCGAGGAGATGGTGCTCGATACCCCGGGAATCGACGGCGTCGTGCTTCGCTACGGCTTCCTGTACGGCGACCACACCGCGATCGGCCCTGGTGGGGACATCGCGAAGGCGGTCGAGGCCGGCACGATGCCGATCGTCGGCACCGGCGCCGGCCACTACCCGTTCGTCCACGTCGACGACGCGGTGTGGGCCACCGTGCGGGCAGTCGGGACCGGAGCACCCGGCGTCTACAACATCCTCGACGACGAGCCCGCCCCGCAGGCGGACTGGCTGCCGTTCCTGGCCGGGATCCTCGGCGGCCCGGCGCCGGCCCGGATGTCCGAGGAAGAGGCCGCCGAGCGGTTCGGCGTCCAGAGCGTCTACTACGGCAACCAGTTGCCTGCAGCAAGCAACATGAAGGCGAAGGCCGAGCTGGGCCTGATCTTCGCGCACCCGTCGTGGCGGCAGGGATTCCGCGCGGTCTTCGGTGCGCGGGAGGGGTCATGAACGCCCTGCAGTTCGTCGACGGACGGCTGGTGGGCTCGGCGCACGAGACCAAGTCGATCGCCCCGGCGGACGGCGCCGTACTGGGAACCTACGCCGATGCGGACGCCGAGCAGGCCGCGGAAGCAATCGCGGCGGCGCGACGTGCCTTCGAGGAGACCGACTGGGCCAGGGACCGCCGCCTGCGGCACCGCGTGCTGACCGAGCTCGCCGACGGTGTCGAGCGGCACGCGGACGAGCTGATCACGATGGTCGCGCGGGAGAACGGCAAGATCCTGAAGGATGCCGCGTTCGAGGTGAACCTCTCGGCGCCGAAGTTCCGGTACTACGCCGGCCTGGCGATCAGTCACGACGGGCGCGCCTCCGAGGTGGCGCCCGGACTCCACCTGACCTCCGCGCCCGAGCCGATCGGGGTGGCCGGGATCATCACGCCGTGGAACTCGCCGGTGGCTCTGCTGGTGCGATCACTCGCGCCGGCGCTGGCGGCCGGCTGCACCGCCGTACTCAAGCTGGCCGGACAGACCGGACTGGTGAACGGGCTCTTCCACCAGATCCTCAGCGAGGCCCCGTCGCTGCCCGCCGGGGTCGTGTCGTCGCTGACCGAGTCCGGTGACGAGGTGGCGCGGCTGCTGATCTCGTCGCCCGAGGTCGACGTCGTCAGCTACACCGGCAGCACCCGGGTCGGACGGGTGATCATGGCGAACGCGGCTCCGCAGCTCAAGCGGCTGTCGCTCGAGCTGGGCGGGAAGACGCCGATGATCGTCTTCGACGACGCCGAACTCGACGCGGCGGTGCCGGTTCTCACGGCAGCGGTGACCACGTTCACCGGCCAGTTCTGCATGACGGGCAGCCGCATCCTCGTGCAGCGGGGGATCGCGGACCGGCTGCGCGACCGCCTGGTCGAGTCGTTGTCCGCCGTCCGCGTCGGGCCTGGTGACGATCCTGACAGTGAGATGGGGCCGATGATCGACGCGGCCAACGCTCGTCGGGTCGACGCGATCGTCGAGGAAGCGAGCAAGTACGGCGTTGCGCTCGTGCGAGGCGGGATCCGGCAGGCCGACAGCGCGTACTACCACCCGTCGCTGGTGGCGGTCGACGATCCGCAGGCGGACATCGTGCAGCACGAGGTCTTCGGCCCGGTCGCCACCTTCGAGACGTTCGATTCCGAGGACGACGCGGTCCGGGTGGCCAACGCGACCGAGTACGGCCTGGCCGCGTCCGTCTGGACCCGCGACGTCGATCGGCCGCGCAGAGTCGGGCGCCGGCTACGGGTCGGCACGGTCTGGACCAACACCTGGGCCATGGTCACCGACGAGTTCGAGGAGGGCGGCTTCAAGCAGAGCGGGATCGGCCGGCTCAACGGTCCGCGCGGATTGGAGGAGTTCCAGGAGCACAAGACGTACGCGCACTTCACCGGCTGATCCCGGCGACCAGGGATTTCGACGGGCGCGAGCGTGCCTTCCTCGTCGGAGGGTAGGCATTGTGAGCAGCGAGGCAGTGGTCGCGAAACCTCGGACGCAGTTCGTCGTCGACGAGGTCTCACCGTCGTACTGGAAAGTGACGTTCTGCAACGGGCCTGTCAACCTGCTGGACGCGGACTCCGTCGAGCAACTCTCCGACCTTGTCACCCGGATCGAGGAGGCACCCGCGCTGACCGTGGTCGTCTTCGGCAGTGCGAATCCCGACTACTTCATGGCGCACTGGGACCTGCGCGCGGATCGTGGTCGGGTGGCGGCGATGCCGCCCGGCCCGACCGGGATGCACCCCTACCTCGACGGCCTGATCAGGCTGAGCAAGGTGCCGGCGGTGACGATCTGCGCGATCCGCGGACGCGTCCGCGGCGCCGGCAGCGAGTTCGCGCTGGCGACCGACCTGCGGTTCGCGGGGGACAAGGCGATCCTCGGACACTTCGAGGTCGGCCTGGGCACCGTCCCGGGCGGCGGGTCGATGGCCCGGCTCGCCCGGCTCGTCGGCCGGGGACGCGCGGCGGAGATCCTGCTCGGAGCCGACGACATCCCGGCCGAGCTGGCCGAGCGCTACGGCTACGTCAACCGCGTCCTGCCCGACGCCGACCTGGACGGTTTCGTCGACGGCTTCGCCCGGCGCATCGGCACCTTCGACAAGACCGCAGTCACCGACACCAAAGCCTTGCTGGACTTGGCATCTCTGCCACCCGACGACGAGTTCGCCCCCGGCCTCGCGGCCTTCTTCCGCACCGCGCGCCGCCCCGAGAACGCAGCCCGGGTCCGCTACCTCTTCGATCACGGCCTCCAGACCCCCCACGGAGTCGAGCAGAACCTGGGTCAGGTGGTCGGCGACCTCCCCAACGCGATCCGCGACTGGCTCAGCGACTGACGCGCCTCGCTACGACGAGGAGACCGGTCAGGGATGTAGCGGCGCCGGCGATCATCAAGGTGGCCATGGGGACGGCGGTGTGGTCGCCGCCCAGGCCGGCGATCGGAGCGATGACGCCGGCGGCGACCCATTGGACGAAGCCCTGGACGGCGGATCCCGTGCCGGGATGGTCCGGTACGGCGGCCGACGCGAGCGCGCCGCCGTTCGGGATGATCAGGCCTTGCGCGGTCATCAGGACGAAGAAGCAGATCATCGCCAGGACCAGTGGAGTGTCGAACCACAGGGCGCCGATCAGCATTCCGAGGCCCGCCGCGAGCGCGGCGAATTGGCCGGTCAGGATGAGCTTGCGGGTGGCGACGTGGCCGGCGAGGCGGGCGGCGACGAGGGCGGCCACGGTCATGCCCCCGGCGTTGGCGGCGAAGTCGACCGAGTAGGCGACCGGCGACAGGCCGTTCATGGACTGCAGGACGAAGGCCGATGTGGCGACGTAGGCGAAGAGCGCGCCCATCGAGGATCCGGCGACGATGACGTAGCCGACGTACTCGCGGTTGCCGAGCACGACTCGAGCAGCCGTGCCGAAGGTCCGCAGACCACCGCCGTGACGGCGCTCCGGTGGCAATGACTCCGGTACGGCGACCAGGACTGCCACGATCATCGCGACGCCGAGAGCGGCCACGGCCCAGAACGAGACCCGCCAATGCGACAACTGGAGGATGGCGGCGCCGAGGAGTGGGCCGACGATCGGGGCGATGCCGCCGACACCGGCGATGACGTTGAGGACGCGGACGAGCTGGGCGCCGCGAGCTAGGTCGACGATCACCGCGCGGCCGATCACCATCGCCCAGCCGCCGGCGAACCCCTGCACGAACCGCGCCGCGGTCATCACGCCGATCGAGGGCGTGAGGGCGCACACGATCGAGGCAGCGGTCATCGCGAGGATCGCGGCGAGCAGGGGCCGGCGGCGGCCGCGTTGGTCCGAGACCGGTCCGCCGACCAACTGCCCGAGTGCCATCCCGACGAAGAACGTCGTGAGCGTGAGCTGGACCTGGGTAGCAGTCGTGCTCAGCTCACCGGCGACCTGCGGGAAGGCCGGCACGTACATGTCCGTGGCGAGTGGCGCGATCGCGGTCAGGAACACCACGGTCGCCACCAGCCCGACTGTCAGCCGAGCCTCCCGCCGTACCTCGGGTGGAAGCGCCAGCGAAGTGGTCACGGGCGGAGGAGAACCTTGATGGCTTTGCGGGTGTGCATCGCCTCGTAGCCGGCGGCGGCCTCGTCGAGGGGGAGCTCGAGGTCGAAGACGCGTCCGGGGCGGATGGTGCGGTTCGCGATGCGGTCCATGAGGTCGGGCAGGTACTGCCGGACCGGGGCCGGTCCACCGTGCAGGTGGACGTGGGAGAAGAACAACTCGTCGCCGTTCAACGTGACGTCGTGGGTGACCCCGACGTACCCGATGTGACCGCCGGCCCGGGTGGAGCGAATCGCTTGCAGCATGGACTCCTGGGTGCCGACGGCCTCGATCACCGAGTGCGCACCCAGCCCGTTCGTGAGGGCCTTGATCTGCTCGACTCCGTCGTCACCGCGTTCGGTGACGATGTCGGTGGCCCCGAACTCGAGCGCGAGCTTCTGCCGGTCCGAGTGCCGGCTCATCGCGATGATCCGCTCGGCCCCCAACTGCTGAGCAGCCATCACCCCGAGCAGTCCGACCGCGCCGTCACCGACGACCGCAACCGTCTTCCCCGGACCGGCCTGAGCGGCGACCGCCGCAAACCATCCAGTGCCCAGTACGTCGGAAGCCGCCAGGAAGTCCGGCACCAAGTCGGCGTCCGGGACCTCGGGCGTCGCGACCAGGGTCCCGTCGGCCAGCGGCACGCGCATCCGTTGCGACTGTGCGGCGCCCGAGGTGCCGAGGATCTCCCGGTTGACGCAGGACGTCTGGTACCCGGCCCGGCAGATCTCGCAGGTGTTGTCCGAGGCGAAGAACGACCCGACCACGAACTGGCCCGGTGTGACCGTGGTCACCGCGGAGCCGATCTCCTCGACGATCCCGGCGTACTCGTGACCCATCGGCAGCGGCTCGTCGATCTTGTCGGCGCCTCGGTACGGCCACAGGTCGGACCCGCAGATACAGGTCGCCGACAGCCGGATGATCGCGTCCGTCGGCTTCAGGATGGCCGGCTCGGGCCGGTCCTCGACCCGGACCTCGCCCGGGGCGTACATCACGACACCACGCATCGGTGGAACTCTCCTTGGTTCGAGTGGATTGCCGAGTCCAGGGAACCCGAGCCCGCTGCGCCGAGGGAGTCTCTTTCGTGAGGTGTACTGACAGTGCATCCCAGGCAGCCGGAGGACGTCGTACCGTCGTTGCCATGGACAATCGTGCCGAGGTCCGCGAGTTCCTGGTCTCGCGACGAGCCAAGGTGACCCCGCAGCAGGCGGGGCTTCCGGACGTGGGCTCGCGGCGGGTGCCCGGACTGCGCCGGGTCGAGGTGGCGGCGCTCGCGGGCGTGAGCGTCGAGTACTACTCCAAGCTCGAACGCGGCGCGCTCGGCGGTGTCTCCGCCTCCGTCCTGGACGCGATCGCCCGCGCGCTGCAACTCGACGACGCCGAACGGACGCACCTGTTCCACCTGGCCCACGCGGCCGACGGCACCAGCGCCGGGATGCGTCCGCGCCGCCGTGCCGGCAAGCGGTGGACACCGCGGCCCAGCCTGCAGTGGGTGCTCGACAAGTTCACCGCGCCGGCGATCGTCCGCAACGGACGGATGGATCTCCTGGCCTGCAACCACCTCGGCCGGGCGATGCACGAAGCGGTGTACCGGTCCGCGGCCGGCGCGCAGCCGAACTTCGCCAGGTTCACGTTCCTGGACCTGGACGCCGCCCGCGACTTCTACCCCGACTGGGACACCGCCGCCGACACCTGCGTCGCCATCCTGCGCACCGAAGCCGGCCGCGACCCGCACGACAAGGAGCTGCACGACCTGGTCGGCGAGTTGTCCACCCGCAGCGAAGATTTCCGCCGCCTCTGGAGTGCCCACAACGTGCGCCAGCACGGCGCGGGCACCAAGCACTTCCACCATCACGACGTCGGCGATCTGGAGCTCGCCTACGAGAGCGTCGACATGATCTCCGACCCCGGACTGACGCTCACTCTGTACGCCGCCGAGCCCGGCTCACCCACGGCGCAAGCCCTCGACCTTCTTGCCTCCTGGGTCGCCCCGACGACACCAGCCGCGTTCACCGATTAGCGGCCAGCACTGCCGCGAGGCCTTCCTGCAGATCTTCGACGAAGTACTCGGGAACCTCCAGCGAAGGGAAATGTCCTCCGCTTTCGGGCGAATTCCATCGCACGATCTGCCGGTACCGCTCCTGTGCCCAGGGGCGCGGGTATTTCTCGATGTCGCGGGGATACATGGTGATGGCGGTCGGGACATCGACCCGAAGTTCGGGGTCCAGCGAGTTGTGGCTTTCGTAGTAAATGCGGGCCGACGACGCGCCGGACCGCGTCAGCCAGTACAGGGTGACGTCGTCGAGAATGCGGTCCCGGGAAATCGTCTCGAACGGGCTGTCTTCGGTGTCCGACCATTCGGCGAACTTGTCGAGGATCCAGGCAAGAAGCCCGACCGGTGAGTCGACGAGCGAGTAGCCGATGGTCTGCGGCCGGGTCGCCTGCTGCTTCGCGTACGCCGCACGCCGACGCCAGAAATCATGGGTTTCCTCGGTCCACTGGCGCTCGATCGCCGTCAGTCCGTCCGTGGTCAACCCGGGTGGTGCCTCTGCGAACGTGGTGTGGATGCCGAGCACGTGGTCCGGGAACCTGCCGCCGAGGACCGTGGTGATATTTCCTCCCCAGTCGCCGCCGTGGGCCGCGAACTTGCGGTAGCCGAGCCGTCCCATCAGTTCCACCCAGGCGGCCGCGATCTTCTCGGTTCCCCACCCGGTGCTGGCCGGTTTGTCGCTGTAACCAAAGCCGGGGAGCGAGGGAACGACGACGTGGAACGCCGGCGCGTCTGCGTTCTTCGGATCTGCCAGTTCGTCGACCACATCGACGAACTCCGCAATGCTGCCTGGCCAGCCGTGCGTCAAGATCAGCGGAGTGGCATCTGCGCGCGCGGATCGGCGGTGCAGGAAGTGGATTCCCAGCTCGTCGATCGTCGTGCGGAATTGGCCGATCCGGTGCAGGCGATCTTCGAACGACCGCCAGTCGTATCCGGTACGCCAGTAGTTCACGACATCGACGAGGTCGGCGAGCGGAACGCCCTGGTCCCATCGGCGGGGACCGGGCGCGGCGCCATAGACCGTCTCGGGCTCCGGCAGTCGCGCCGCGGCCAATCGCGCGCGCAACTCGTCGAGGTCGGCGTCGGTTGCGTGGGCTTCGAATGCTTGCACGTCGCTGGTCGGACGGGGCATGAGACCTCCTGGTCATCTAGAACCGTCTAAGACGGTTCTAACATGAAGCCCTGCCGGCCTGCAACCGGCTAAGGTGGTTCAGTGCGTACTGGATTCCCTGACTTCCGCCTCGGTGCCGTGCTGGCGACCAGCTTCACGGGGACTCTTACGGAGCGGCGTGGCAACGCTGTGGAGCGCATTCCCACGCCGCAGCGACTCATCGACTGGCTGGCGGTGAACGGACTCGCCGTGGACTCCTGCACCCCTGCCCAGCTCGACCTCGCCCGGGAACTGCGGGAGTCGATCCACGCCGCCGCGACAGCGGCCGCGATCCAGGACGCTTTTCCTGCAGCCGCTGTCCAAGTCATCAACGACCGCAGCGCTCAGGGCCGGGCCGCGGCGATCCTGACACCCGAGGGTCAGCGGCGTTGGCAGCTCAGCTCGGCTTCCTGCGTGGAAGACGCCCTCAGCGTGATCGCCGCCGACGCGATCAGCATCATCGCCGGCGAACGCGACGGAAAGCTGGCCTTGTGTGCCTCGCCGACCTGCCGAGCCGCCTTCTTCGACACCAGCCAAAGTCGCACTCGCAAGTGGTGTGACATGAACACCTGCGGGAATCGCCAGAAGAAGGCGCGCTTCATCGCGAACCACCCCAAGAACTCGGCCTGAGGTCTTGACCTGACCCCCCGACGCACGTCACCTTGGTGCGGATCGGATTTACGAGTCACTTCCGAACCTGGTTCGTAAAGGAGTGTCGTGGCGATTGTGATCGGGGTCGTGACCCACTCGACCCACCGGGTGCTGTTCCGGGAAGCAGCCAGCACGCTCGGTGGCGTCGACCTGGAATGGGTCAGCTACGACCACGAGGAGGAGATCCGCGACAAGGTCTCCGAGTTCGTCGCGAACACGCGCCTGGACGGCTTCCTGGCCGGACCGGTTCCGTACACGGCCAGCCGCGAGCTGCTGCCACCCGGCCTACCGGTCGGCGTGATCAGGTCGTCCGCGCTGGACCTGACCCTGGCCCTCTACCGCGCCCAGGAACGCGGCTGGGGCCGGACCCCGGTCAGCATCGACACGTTCCCGAAGGAGGCGGTCGAGGCGGTCGCCACCGCGCTCGAGCTCGACCAGGACGCGATCGACTGCTTGCCCTACGCACCGACCCAGAGTGTCGAGGACATCGTCGACTTCCACCGGGCCGCGTTCCACCGGTTCGGCGATCGCAGCTACGTGATCAGTGTCCGGGCCGCTGTCCGCGAACAGCTCCGGGACGAGATCCCGATCATGAGCGGGATGCCGGTGCCGGCCACGATCCGGACCGAGCTGCACGAGCTCGCGCTGCGGATCGAGTCCGAGCGGGCCAGCGCGCAGCGGTTCGCGGCCGGGGTGTTCCTGATCTCCCGGTCGGCCGACGAGGAACGCGCCCGGGTCGGCCTGATGAACCTGCTGCTCAACACCCCCGAGTTCGCCGGCGCCTGGATCGAGGACCGGGGACCGCGCGGTGTCGTCGTGTTCGCCCACAAGGCGTTGTTCGAACGCGTGACCCGCAACTGGGTCGCCGTACCGGCTCTGGCCGAGGCGGCGACCGCGCTCGGCGTCCAGGTGTCGGCCGGCTTCGGCGTCGGCGTGTCCGCCCGCAACTGCGTGCTGCTCGCGGAGCAGGCCGCCAGGCGGGCGGAGGTCGAGGACGAGCCGTGCGCGTACCTGATCGAGGACAGCGGCGTGATCATCGGCCCGATGGGGCCGGTGCGGGAGGCGCCGCTCAGCTACTCCTACCGCGAGCACGGGGACGAGGTGGAACAGCTCGCGAAGAACGTCGGCCTCAGCGCCGCCACGGTCTCCCGGCTCGCGGCGCTGGACCACGAACTGCAGGGTCGCGCGATCTCGCCCGGTGAGCTCGCCGACCGGCTCGGCATCACGGATCAGAGCGGGCGCCGGCTGATCCGCACTCTCGACGCTGGGGGCCTGGTGAGCGTCGAAGGCACTGCTCAGCACCACCGGAAAGGACGCCCGACGCGTCTGTACCGGCTCCGCATCTCCCAAGCCCTCCTGCATCGACAGTCTTGAAGGGAATCCCATGGAGCTCAACCGCCGCCAGGTCCTGAAGCTCGCCGGCCTCGGCATCGCCCTCCCCAGCGCATCGACCCTGCTCTCCGCCTGCTCCAACGACGACTCCTCCGGCGGTGGCGCCGGCGACGGCACCGTGAAGTTCGAGGGCTGGGACTACGAGGCAGCCCTGGTCCAGAAGAACCTCGACCGGTTCAGCCAGCAGAACAGCATCAAGGTGGACTACACCCCGATCACCAGCGCGCAGTACGTCCAGAAGGTCGTCGCCGAGTTCACCGGTGGCGGCGGCCCCGACGCCCTCTACGTGTACGACGACTCGCTCGCCGCCTGGGTCGAGGGCGACTACCTGCAGCCGCTGGACGGGATGCCCGGCGTCGACGAGGTGTACGACGCGATCTACCCGGGTAACGCGACCGCGATGACCTACCAGGGCAAGCGCTACGGCCTGCCGTACTACACCGACGCGAACTCGCTGACGTACAACTCCGAGATCCTGGCCAAGGCCGGGATCACCAAGCCGCCGGCCAGTCTCGAGGAGCTGGAGGCGCAGGCGCTGAAGATCAAGAACGCCGGTCTGCTCGAGTACCCGATCGGCGTTCCCGCGCAGCTGTCCGACACCTGGTGGTCCTGGGTGTGGGCGCTGGTGTTCGCCAGCGGCGGCAACATGTTCGACGACCAGCAGAACGCGGTCATGAACACGTCCGACACCGTGGTGAAGGACGTCTTCGCCTGGTTGCAGCAGGCCGCGAACAAGTCGAAGGTGATCGACCCGGCCTGCCTGCAACTGCTGCCGGTCCCGATCGACAACGCGATGAAGGCCGCCCGGTACGCCTACACGATCGGCGCCCGGTACGCGAACCGCGACTACAACGACCCGGCCAAGTCGAAGGCGGCCGGCAAGATCAAGATGGCGCTCGTACCGAGCCTGGACGGCCAGGTGCACGGCACCGTCAGCAATACCCGGCTGTACGGGCTGGCGAAGGACACCGAGGTCAAGGACAACGCGTTCAAGCTGCTCACCTACCTCGGCGGGCTCGACGCGGACAAGAAGCCGTACACCGCGCGGTACTGGTTCCTCGAGCGCGGTCTCGGCTTCGCCTACAAGTCGATGGCGACCGACCCGGAGATCGTGGCGTCGCTGAAGAAGTTCGCCGACCCGGCCGTCTACGCCCAGCTGGCCGAGATCGCCAAGCCCCGCAACGTGCTCGGGGTGCCCTGGTACACCGAGTTCGAGACCGAGATGCACAAGGTCGTGCAGGGCGTGCTGAGCAACCAGACCCAGCCGTCCGCGGCGGTCGGCAGCCTGGCCCAGACGGTCGACACCCTGAAGAAGAAGTACAACTGAGGATGAGTGTCCTCGCCGAACGCCGGCCGCTGGGCGACAGCGCCAAGGCCTGGGCGCTGAACGCGCCGGCCATGATCGTGATCGCCCTGCTGGTCGCCTACCCGATCATCTACTCGTTCTGGGTCAGCCTGCAGCGCAACAACCTGAAACGCCCGCGGGCGAAGAAGTTCATCGGGCTCGACAACTACAAGGCGCTGCTGTCGGACCAGGCGTTCCTGTCCGCGCTGAAGGTGTCGGCGCTGTTCGTCCTGGTGGTGCTCGGGCTGACCGTCGTACTGGCGCTGATCCTGGCGCTGGTGCTGAACGAGCGGTTCCGTGGCCGCGGGCTGCTGCTCAGCCTGGCCTTGTTGCCCTGGGCAATGCCCGGCGTGGTGAACGGCCTGATGTGGCGGACGATCTTCGACGCGAAGACCGGCGCGCTGAACGGGTGGCTCACCCAGCTCGGGCTGATCGACAGCTACCACGCCTGGCTGACGTCGGGGACCGGCGCGTTCCTGTTCACCGCGCTCGCCCAGGTGTGGAACACGCTGCCGTTCTCGGTCATCATTCTGCTCGCCGGATTGTCGACAATCCCCTCGGAGCTGTACGACGCCGCGACGGTCGACCGGGCCGGGGCACTGCAACGGTTCGCCCAGGTCACGGTGCCGTGGTTGCTGCACCCACTGCTGATCGTGCTGATCCTCGAGACGATGAACGCGTTCCGGGCCTTCGACACGATCTACGTGCTGACCGGTGGCGGTCCGGGCGACGCGACCACCACCATCGCCCTGCTCGACGTGCAGACCGTGCTCACCTTCACCGACTTCGGCCTCGGCTCCGCCTACGCCTGGGTGATCACCGCGATCACGCTGCTCATCTCGATCGGCTACATCGGCCTCCTCTACCGGAAGGGGAACTTCGAGGTATGAGAACCGTCGTGCGAGTTCCCCTGCGGTACCGGATTCCGTGGAAGAAGATCGTGCTGTATGTGCTGGCGATCGCGTTCGCGCTCTACCTGGTGCTGCCGTTCTACTGGATCGTCGCGATGAGCTTCATGCACGAGGTGGACGCGATCTCGGTGCCGCCGCACTGGATCCCGACCAGCCCGACGCTGGAGAACTACCTCGGCTTCGTCAAGCCGACCGAGGCGCAGGCGCTGGTCGGCGGCCGGGCGATCGAGGAGACACCGTACTCGCTGCGGAACAGCCTGATCGTGGCGACCGCGACGGCGGTGCTGAACCTGGCGCTGGCGACGTTCGCGGCGTACTCGTTCAGCCGGCTGAAGTTCCGCGGCAGCCAGGTGCTGCTGGTGCTCTACCTGCTCACCCGGATGGTGCCGGGGATCGCGATCATCATCCCGTTCTACCTGCTGATGCGGTCGCTCGGGCTGCTGGACACGTACCTGGCGCTGATCCTGTCGTACACCACGTTCGCGCTGCCGATCACGATCTGGATCCTGAAGGACTTCTTCCGGTCGGTGCCGCGCGAGCTGGAGGAGGCGGCCCGGGTCGACCGGTGCGGCTGGTTCCGGACCATGTGGTCGGTGTTCCTGCCGGTGGCAGCGCCCGGGCTGGTCGCCGCCGCGGTGTTCGCGTTCATGACCGCGTGGAACGAGTTCATGTTCGCGCTGTTCCTGACCAGCACCAAGGCCGCGAAGACGATCCCGGTGGTGGCGGCGAACTTCGCCACCGACTTCAACACCCAGTTCACCGTGATGGCCGCAGCCGGTGTGCTCGCGGTCGTCCCACCCCTGGTACTGGCCCTGCTCTTCCAGCGCAAGCTGGTCCAGGGTATGGCCGCCGGATCCGTGAAGGGCTGACAGATGGCAGAGGTGCAACTCGAAGGCGTGACCAAGTCGTTCGGCGGCAAGGTCGCCGTGCACGACCTGAACCTGACCATCCAGGATCAGGAGTTCCTCACCCTGGTCGGACCGTCCGGCTGCGGGAAGTCCACCACGCTGCGGATGATCTGCGGCCTGGAGCGGGCCACCGAGGGCAACATCTACTTCGACGGCAAGCCGGTCAGCTGGCTGCCGGCGAACAAGCGGGACGTCGCGATGGTGTTCCAGAGCTACGCGCTCTACCCGCACAAGACGGTCCGGCAGAACATCGGCTTCGCGCTCAAGATGATGCGGGTGCCGAAGGCAACGATCGCCGAGCAGGTGCAGCAGGCGGCCCGGACGCTGGACATCGAGGACCTGCTGGACCGCAAGCCGCGGGAGCTGTCCGGCGGCCAGCGGCAACGGGTCGCGCTCGGCCGGGCGATCGTCCGCGACGCCGGCGCGTACCTGCTCGACGAGCCGCTGTCCAACCTGGACGCGCAGCTGCGGGTGCTGATGCGGGCCGAGATCAAGCGCCTGCACGTCGACGTCGCCCGGACCTTCATCTACGTCACCCACGACCAGGTCGAGGCGATGACGATGTCGGACCGGATCGCGGTGATGCGCGACGGCGTGGTCCAGCAGTGCGCGACCCCGGAGGAGATCTACGAGCGCCCGGCGAACCGGTTCGTCGCGTCGTTCATGGGCTCACCGCCGATGAACTTCGTCACCGGTGAGCTGGTCGATGCCGACGGCAAGCGGTCGTTCCGGAGCAGCGCGATCACCCAGGAGATCCAGTCGTACGGCGCGCTGCCCGACGACCCGGCCGTCGTCCTCGGAGTCCGGCCGGAGGACGTGTCGCTGTCGCCGGAGCCTTTGCCCGGGTACCGACCCGGGAAGGTCTTCGTCTCCGAGCCGCTCGGGCCCGACGTGCTGGTCACGGTCCGGATCGACGGCGAGCTGATCAAGGCCCGCGTCCCGGTGCCGTTCCGGCTCGGTCACGACAGCACGGTGTACGTCGGCTTCAACCCGGACCGACTGCACTTGTTCACCGCCTCCGACGGCGCCGCCGTGCACGCACCCCTGGCCGTGTAGGCACCCCCGAGTCGAGAGGAATGCTCTTGAGAGACCCCGAGAACGCGACCGTCGAGGTCGAGCGGCCGGCCGACTTCGACGACTTCTGGGCGGCCGGCCTGGCGGACTGCGCGTCGTACCCGCTGGATCCTTCGTTGACCGAGATGCCGGGCTTGTCGACGGAGAAGGTGATTGTCTACGACCTGCGCTACACCAGCTACGGCGGTCTCCGGGTGGCCGGCTGGTACACGGTGCCGCGGGATGGGGCGGCGCCGTACCCGGCGCTGGTCACGATTCCCGGGTACATCTCCGAGCCGACGATCCCGAAGGAGTGGTCCGAGCTCGGGTACGCGGCGCTGGCGGTGGCGCCGCGGGGAAAGCTCCGGTCGAACAGCGTGTTCAACCCGGGCTATCCGGGGCTGCTGACGCACAACGTCGTCGACCACAACACGTACGGGTACCGCGGGTTCTACCTCGACGTGGTGCGGGCGGTCGACGTGCTGCTCGGTCGTCCAGAAGTCGACAATGAGCGGATCGGCCTGCAGGGGTCGAGCCAGGGCGGTGGGCTCGGGATCTCCACGGCTGCCCTGCGACCCGAAGCGGTCGCCTGCGTCGCGGCCGGGGCGCCGTACCTGTGCGGGATCATGACTGCGCCGACGCTGACCCGGTCGTACCCGTACGAGGAGATCAACGAGTACCTGCGGGTGCATCCGAAGGATGTCGACCGGGTGCGGGAGACAGTCGCGTACTACGACGGGCTGAACTTCGCGCCGAACGTGACGGCGCCGACGCTGCTGTACCTCGGGCTCGAGGATGACGTGTGCCCGCCCGAGACCGGATTCGCGTTGCAGCGGGCGCTGACCTGCGAGACGACGCTGCACACGTTCCCGCACTGTGCGCACCACGCCGGGCTGCCGGGTGTGATGCGGATCGTGGAGGACTTCCTTGCCGACCACCTGAAGCCGGGACGGTGACACTCATGGACTTCGAGGCCTACTGGACCGCTGTCGACGCCGAGCTGGCCGCGATCCCGTCGCGGCCGGTGCTCGACCTGGTACCGGCGCGGACGACCGACGAGGCGACGAGCTACACCGTGCGGCTGACCAGCACCGGGCCGTACCGCGTGTTCGGCCACCTCAGCATCCCGACCGGTGACGGGCCGTTCCCTGCGCTGCTGTCGACTCCGCGCTACGGCAGCGTCAACCACGTCCCGCATCCGAACGACCGGAGCCGGTATGTCGTCTTCGGCCTGATGCACCGTGGTCAGCGGCTGGCCGACGAGGGATTCTCGGCGGCGTACCCAGGATTGTTGACGATGGGCATCGACGACCCGGCGTCGTACATCTACCGCGGGATCGCGGCGGACTGCCTGCGGGCGGCCGAGTTCTTGCTCGGGCTGGCGGAGGTGGATCCTGCGCGGGTCGCGGTGAGCGGGGACGACCTGGCCGTGCTGACGGCTGCGCGGCGGCCCGGGTTCAGCGCCGTACGGGTGTCGGAGTTGCTGTTCTACCGGGCGCTCGAGGCGCGCTTGCGATCGTCGCTGTACCCGCTGGAGGAGTTGAACGATCACCTGCGTGCCGGCGCGTCACTGGCCAGTCTTGAGCGGACGTTGTCGTACTTCGACCCGGTCCGGCATGCGCCCGCGGTCCGGGGACGCACATTGTTGGCTGTCGACAATCCGACGTGGTCGGCGCCGCTGGCCGAGACGTTCCCGGCGGCGAGCGTCTACGAGTTGACGCATCAGGACGGGACGGACAACGACTTCCTCGATGCGTGGCTGGCGGAGTTGTCCGGTGTGCCGCCGATGTCTCGGTTCGTCGCGCATGGGTAATCCGCTCGGGGTGCGGCCGGTGATCAACGCGTCGGCGACGCTGACCGCGTTGGGCGGTTCGTTGATGCCGCCGGCCGCGATCAAGGCGATGGCCGAAGCGGCGGCGCACTTCGTCGATCTTCACGAGTTGCACACGCGAGTCGGCGAGCGGTTGGCGGCGCTGACCCGCAACGAGGCTGCTTATGTGACGTCGGGTGCCGCGGCCGGGATCACGCTGACGGTCGCGGCTTGTGTCGGCGAGCCTGGGCAGGCGTTTCCGGTGGACTCCAAGGTGGTGATGTTCGCGAGCCAGCGCAACGGCTACGACTACTCGGCTCGTCTGACCGGCGCGCGGATCGTCGAGATCGGTCCGTCCGTCGACGAGCTGCGTGACGCGCTGTCCCGTCGGCCTGCCTGTGTCCTGTGGTTTGCCGGTGCTCACTACGCGAGTGGCGCGCTTCCGGTCGAGCCGGTTGTCGAGACAGCGGAGTCGTACGGCGTGCCGGTCATCGTGGATGCGGCCGCGCAGGTGCCGCCGGTGGCTTCGCTCTGGCGGTTCACTGCGGAGATCGGCGCGGATGCGGTGATCTTCAGTGGGGGCAAGGGATTGCGGGGGCCGCAGTCGAGTGGGTTGGTGCTGGGGCGGCGGTGGATCGTCGAGCGGTGTCGGGCGCATGCCTCGCCGTACCAGGAGATCGGGCGCGGGATGAAGGTGGGCAAGGAGGAGTTGCTGGGCCTGCTCGCGGCGGTCGAGTGGACGTTGGAGCAGGACGAGGACGCGCTGCTCGAGGGGTACGAGCAGATGGTCACGCGGTGGGTCGAAAAGTTGCGCGGATTGCCCGGGGTGGAGGTTGGACGGGGCTATCCGAGCGAGGCGGGGCAGCCGCACTCGCGGGCCGTTGTCCGATTGTCGACAACCTCCGGATGGACGCGGGACGAGTTGGTGGCGACGCTGTGGGACGGGGAGCCGCGAATCGCCGTGGGCACGATCGGCGTGCGGGAGGACGAGCTCGCGCTGAATCCGCAGACGATCGAGCCGGGGGAGGATGAGGTGGTTCTCGATGCACTCGTTCGGCTTCTCGGCACCGGTCGCGAGGGCCCGTCGTGAGGCCTCGTCGCGAGTAGGCTCTGGGGATGGCGAGGAAGCCGGACGAGACGCGTGACGGGGTTGAGCTGACCAACCTGGATCAGCCGTTGTTCGACGGTGCGGACGCGACCAAGCGGGATCTGGTCGACTACCTGGACGCCGTACACCAGCGGATCCTGCTGGAGTTGCGGGGGCGGCCGCTGTCGGTGATCCGGATCCGGCCGGGACAGCCGGCCTTCATGCAGAAGAACGTGCCGAAGTACACCCCCGAGTGGGTGAAGACGGTGTCGGTCTGGGCGGAGGCGTCCAAGCGGGAGGTGTCGTACGCGTTGTGCGACGACCGGCGGACGCTGCTGTGGTTCGCCAACCAGCGGGCGGTCGAGTACCACCCGACGCTGATGCGGGCCGAGCGCTGGGACCGGGTGACGCATCTCGTGCTGGACCTGGATCCGCCGGAGGGGGAGACGTTCGCGATGGCGGTCCAGGCGGCGTTCCTGGTCCGGCAGGCGCTGACCGACTCCGGGCTGGCCGGGGCGGTGAAGACGAGCGGGGCCAAGGGGGTACACGTCTTCGTGCCGATCGACGAGTCGGTGTCGATCGAGGATGCGGCGGCCGCGACACGGGCGATCGCGGCGCGGGCCGAGCGGGTCGATCCGGAGGTCGCGACGACGGCGTACATCAAGGAGGACCGGCACGGGAAGGTGTTCGTCGACTCGACCCGGTCGGGTGGGGCGACGGTGGTCGCCGCTTACAGCCCGCGGGTCCGGCCTGGTACGCCGGTGTCGTTCCCGGTCGGCTGGGACGACCTCGACCGGGTCACGCCGCGGGACTTCACCGTCCGCACTGCGCCAGACCAGCTGGGTGAAGCTGACCGCTGGGCTGATCAGTTGCCCGCGCCCCAAACCCTCCCCGAAGACTTGCTGGAGGAGGGCCGCGCCATCCCGGTCGCCCGAGTAGCCGCCATGCACGAAGGCAAACGCCGCAAACGCGCCAAAGAGGCGGCTGAGAAGGAGGCCTCGGAGAGTTAGTTCTCTGGGGCGGTTGTCAGGTCCAGGGCCTGGTGGCGGATGGCTGGGTGGGGGTGGTTGCGGAGGGCAATCAAGAGGGTGCGCCACTCGGTGGGCCAGCCGGTGCGGGGGCCGGCGGCGCGGAGGAGGGCGTGGGCCAGGAGACCGGAGGTCGCGTCGGGGGACGTCACCAGAGACTCGGCTGTGGGGAGGAGCTCCTGCGGGGACCAGGTTGCTTCGGTGGCGGACAGCCGCTGGTAGAGAAGGTCGGATGCGGACAATGCTGCGATCGGATTGTCGACAATCGTCCGGTGCAACGCAGCGAGTTCTTGGGGGAGTCGATCGGACTGCAGGGAGGCGACCTGCAGTCGCAGGTGGAGGTGGAGGAAGTCTGAGTCGGTCAGCTCCGCGGCGACCTGCTTGAGGTGTTGGCGGACAAGAGTTGAGCGACCGCCGAAGTGGGCAGTCAGTTGATTGACCAGACGAGCCAGGCGCTGCCGGGCGGGGTGGTCGCGGTCCGGGGTCGCGTTGGGGAGATCGGGGGCGGCTTCCAGACGAACCAGGAGCCGGACCGCGTCGAGCAGTTCATCAAGACCGTCCGACGGATTCGTCGCGACGATGGAGACGAGTGACGTGAGCGCGTCACTCCAGACCCGGCTCCGGATGGACAAGTCGCTGATGAAGTCAGCACACACCCGAGCGGCCGCGCGGTTGTAGCGCGCCCACTGCCGCAACGCCAGCAGCGCCGGCCCGACGACCTCCGGCTCGCTCCTGGTCGTCACCGCGATCAACAGATCCGCATACCGCGCCCGATACAACAGCGGTACGTCGTACGCCCGCCGCTCGGTCAGCACGACAGCAGTAGCCGCAGAGTCGTGCACTGCCTGCTCCAGCACCGCCCAGGCAGCCGGGTCATGAAGCAGGTACTGCGCCATCGTGCTGGCGATCGCCGCCCGCACATCCCGATGGGCGGGAGCCCAAGCCTCAGTCAGTACGGCGCCCGCGCCAGGTGCACGCAGTTCGCCCAGCATCCGCACCGCTGCCTTGCGCGAGGTGATCTTCGCGCCAGAACCCGCCAGCACGGGCTGCAGCAGACCAGGCAACATACTCGGCCGCACGTACCGTGCAGCACGCGCCGCCGCGTACATGGCGACCCGGGCGCGGTCGTCACCCGCATGCGAGAGCAGCACCGGCAGCGCAAGCTCAGGCCGAGCGGACCACGCCAGCCCCGCCAGTGCAGCCTCCTGCAACAACACGTCGTCACTGCCGAGGAACTCGTCCAGCGCAGCCCCCGGCACGTGACCGAGCGACCGCACCGCCAGCGCCCGGTACCACTCGTGCAGCCGATCGTCCCGCGCCGCCGCGACGAGCAGTTCGCCGTACCGGGACTGCTCGCGCGGCAGCCATGTGCGCAGTGCATAGTCCGGGACTTGCCACGACGTGCTGTTGCGGTCGAAGCGCTGGATGCGGTCCGCAGCAGCGAGCACCGGGTCGAGCAGGTCGGTGTAGATCTCGGTGACGAGCCACCACACCGGGTGGAAGCGAGCCATCGTGACGTCGCGGTCGATGATCTGCCGGACCCGCTCGGACCGGGTCGGCAGCGGATCGAGCCAGTAGCGGCAGGCCTGGTCGGCGGTGGACTCGTTGTCCGACCAGACCGCCTGCTCCAGGATCCCGTGCAGATGGTCCAGCGACCAACCGCGCCGACCCAACGCTGAGGCTACCGTGAACGCAAGCATGTACTCGTCCCGCTTCGCAGCGGCCTCGATCGCCGGCCGCAAGGCGTCGTACACGGCGGTCTCCCGGCCGCGCGGAAGATTGTCGACCAGCCGGTCCAGATCGATCCGCCCGCGGTTGTCGGTCAGCCGGGCATGAGCCTGCAAACCCCAGTCCAGCAAGGCGGCCCGGTTGCCGAGGGCACCTTGTACGACGGCGTGCTCGGCCAGACTGGTCAGCGCCCGCCGGGTCGCCCACGACGTGTCCCGTGCGTTCAGCGCGTCAGTTAGCAGGGACTCCAACGGCTGCGGATCCGTGAAGAGCGTCGGTGAGATCCCAGCAGCGGCCTGGAGGAGACTGCACCGCACCGGATCCTTGTCGTTCCGGACACGGTCCGCGGCCCAGTTCAACGCCCGCACGACGAGCTCAGGATCCCGTGAGTAGCCAGCCGACCGGACGATCGACCGGTAGACCGCCGACCGCACCCCGGCATCCGGAGCACGGACCTCGGACTCGAGGAGGGCGAACGCTTCCTCGTAGGGCAGATAGCTACTGATGCCGCGTCGCACCGAGTCGTCCTCGCGGACGCTCGGCAGTTCCAGCATCCGACGCGCCTGCTCGACCCGCACTCGATGCGGCAGCACCTGCAGCAGCTCGTCGCCGAGCACGGTCTGCCCGAGCTCGACGTCCTTCGTGACCGCTTCGAAGATCGTCGTACGGCGAGACGGCGCCAGGTCGGCCAGCAGCCCAGCAAGGTCCGGCCAGACGAGTCGGCCGAGCGCAATCAGGTCGTCGTCCGAGTATCGGTGTAACCGGCGACGGAACCCGGGAGTGAGCGCCTTCCAGACCACGGCTTCCCGGTCCGGCGAAAGCAGGAGCGCGAGCACCCCGGCCGGATCATGATCGGCAAGGCGCCCAAGGATGTCGAGTACGGCGACCGGCAGCTCATGCGCCGGGATCGCCTGCTTGATCAGCGCCAGCACCGCATCCGGGTCGTGCTTCAGCGCCGCGGTGACACCGTATCCGACGCCCTCCCACCACTCGTCCCCGTCCTCACCGGTGGGCAGCGTGCGCGCCGCGAAAGCGAGCACCTCGTCGGGATGCCGTCTGGCCAGACCACGCCAGCCCGCCGGCGTCACGCAGTACGCCAGCTCTGGCAGCAAGCGGGCCACGGTCGCCCGGGAGGTGGCTTCCAGCAGGCCGACCGCGGCCACGTCACCCCAGCGCGCCCGGTGGTCGTCGATCAGCCGATTGGCGAGGTGCTCTCGACTTGTGCGCCGTACCAGGGCCACCAGCTTCGACCGCAGTGTCGCGGGTGCGTCGTCGTACAGGATCCGGAGGTCGTCGTCCGACACCGGCACGCCACGCCAGACCGCAGCCAGCGCGCGCGACTGAACGGCCGGTTCCGGGTCGCGGAGCAGCCTGGAGACGTACGACGTGTCCCGGACGACCTCGGCTATCTGGATGCCGACGATCCGCTCGAACGCGTCGCCCCGGCCCAGCTCGTCGAGCAGCCCGGTCAGCTCCTGGGCGCGGTCGGCGACGTACCGCACCCGTTGCCCGTACGAGAGCCCGTCGATCGATCGCAGTAGGTCACTCGCACGCATGCGCCCAATCCTGCCGAGCGCGGGTGTCAGTCAGCGCGGCAGGGTGGCGTCGAGCAGCAGTACGGCGGCCTCGCGGGCGCGGACCGCGGGGTCGGGGGAGCCGGAGATCGTGGAGCGGGTGATGGCGCCCTCGCTGAGCAGGATGAGGTGGTCGGCGAGGCGCTCCGGGTCGGGGGCGTCGGCGGCCTTCGACAACTGGGTCAGGGCCTGGCGGAAGCCCTCCTTGTGCTCCAGCGCGAGCTCGGCGACCCGGGGTGAGACGGTGCCGAGCTCTCCGAAGGAGTTGATGAACGCGCAGCCGCGATAGTCCCGCTGCCGGAACCAGTCGTCCAGGAAGTCGAACACGGCCAGGATCCGGTCCCGCGGATCCGTCGCCGCGTCGACGTGCTCGGCGAGCATCGACTTCCACAGCGCGTCGCGGCGGTCCAGGTACGCCTCGATCAGGGCGTCCTTGGACGGGAAGAGCTGGTAGAGCCGCTTCAGCGAGACACCGGACGCGGTCCGGATCGCGTCCATCCCGACCGCCTGGACGCCGCGCTCGTAGAACAGCTCGTCCGCCGCGTCCAGCACCTGCCGCTGCGCGGTCGCCGTGTCGATCGCCATCTCACCCATCCTCCGAGGCCACGTGATCCGCGCCACCTTGCGCGGAGAACCATCGTTCTCCTAGAGTACAGGACATCGCGGAGAACGCCCGTTCTCCACTGCTGAGGGAGTCCAAAGATGACCGTGCTAGAGCCCGCTGCCCAGGCCTTCGCCGACGCGACCGCCAAGCCCCCGTTCCTGTTCCAGTTGGCCCCCGAAGAAGGCCGCAAGCTGGTCGACGAGGTGCAGACCACCGACTACCCGAAGCTCGACGTCGACGAGGAGTGGGTGACCGCGGCCGACGGAACGAAGGCCCGCATCGTCAAGCCGGCCGGCGCGACCGGCGTGCTGCCCGTCATCCTCTACATCCACGGCGCCGGCTGGGTGTTCGGCAACGCCCACACCCACGACCGCCTGGTCCGCGAGCTCGCGGTCGGCGCCGGAGCGGCCGTGGTCTTCCCGGAGTACGACCTGTCGCCCGAGGTCCGCTACCCGCACGCGCTCGAGCAGAACTACGCGGTCGCGCGCTGGATCGTCGCCGCCGGCAAGGAGCACGGCCTGGACCCGAATCGGCTGGCGATCGCAGGCGACTCGGTCGGCGGCAACATGACCGCCGCGCTGACGCTGCTCGCCAAGGAGCGCGGTGACGTGAAGTTCGTCCAGCAGGTGCTGTTCTACCCGGTCACCGACGCGGCGTTCGACACCGACTCCTACAAGCAGTTCGCCGAGGGCTACTTCCTGATGCGTGAGGGCATGAAGTGGTTCTGGGACCAGTACACGACCGACGAGCAGGAGCGGGACCAGATCACCGCGTCTCCGCTGCGCGCCACCACCGAGCAGCTGACCGGCCTGCCGCCGGCGCTGGTGATCACCGGTGAGGCGGATGTGCTGCGCGACGAGGGTGAGGCGTACGCCGCCAAGCTGCTCGAGGCCGGTGTCCCGACGACCGCCGTACGGTTCGCCGCGATCATCCACGACTTCGTCATGCTGGACGCGCTCCGCGACACCTACGCCGCCAACGCCGCCATCAACCTGGCGATCTCGACCCTGCGTACGGCGCTCAACTGACCCGCTCGAGCTCCGCGAAGGCAGCCGCCAGCTTCGGCAGCGTGTAGTGAGCATTCAGGCCGCTCGGGTTCGGCAGGATCCAGACCCGGGTGTCGCCGATCAGGCGGTCCTGCTTGCCGATCTGCGCCGTACGCTCACCGAAGGCGTCCCGGTAGGCCGTGACCCCGACGACGGCGAGCCACTCCGGCTGGTAAGTGAGGACCTTGGCGACCAGGTTCTCCCCACCGGCGACGTACTCCGCGCGGGTCAGCTCATCGGCCCGCGCGGACGGACGATCCACGACGTTCGTGATCCCGAGCCGGTAGCCCAGCATCTCACCCTGCTCGGCCGGCGCAAGCTGCCGCGGCGTGAACCCGCTCAAGTGCAACGCCGGCCAGAACCGATTCCCCGGCCGCGCAAAGTGATGCCCGGTCGCCGCGGACATCAACCCCGGGTTGATCCCGCAGAACAACACCCGCAACCCGTCATCGATCACATCCGGTAGCGCCTGCACAGACGTCACCCTAACCGGCTGACGTAGGTTGGCCCCATGGCTGACTGGGTGGTGCGGTTGCGGGAGTTGGCGGAGGTGGCGAAGGTTCCCGGGGCGGTGCTGGGGATCTGGCACGACGGGGAGACGACGATCGCGCCGTACGGCGTGCTGAATGCGGCGACCGGGGTCGAGACGACCGCGGACTCGGTGTTCCAGATCGGGTCGGTCAGCAAGCCGTGGACGGCGACGATGATCGTTCAGTTGGCCGCCGAGGACCGGCTGCGGCTGGACGACCCGGTGGTGAAGCTGTTGCCCGAGGCACCGATCGATCCGCGGGTCACGGTCCGCCAGCTGCTGACCCACACCAGCGGCATCGACGGCGACGTGTTCACCGACACCGGACGCGGTGACGACTGCCTCGCGAAGTACGTCGACCTGCTCCGCGACGTGGACAGCCTGTTCGAGCCCGGTACGGCGTACTCCTACTGCAACGCCGGATTCGTGCTGCTCGGCCGGATCATCGAGGTCCTCGACGGCCGGACCTGGGACGAGTCGCTCAAGGCACGGCTGGTCGAGCCGCTCGGCCTGACGCATACGGTGACGTTGCCGGAAGAGGCGATCCTGCACCGGGCGGCCCGCGGCCACCTGCTGACCGACGGCTCCCCGGCCAAGACGTGGCAGCTTCCGCGCAGCATCGGCCCGGCCGGTCTGATCACGCAGAGTGCGGGCGACCTGCTCGAGTTCGCCCGGATGCACCTGACCGACGAGCGGTACGCCGCGATGCAGGAGCCGCAGGTCCCGTACGCCGGCGGGATCGGCGGGTTCAGCAACCTCGGCCTGGCCTGGCGGATCTACGACTGGGGCGGCCGGACCCTGCTCGGCCACGACGGTACGACGATCTCGCAGCTGGCGTTCCTGCGGATCGACCCCGAGGCGCGGCTGGTGATGTGCCTGCTGACCAACTCCGGCAACGGCACGAGCCTGTTCGAGCCGCTCGCGTCCGAGGTCTTCACGCACTACGTCGGGGTCGCGCACCCGAAGCCGCCGCAGCCGATCGACGTACCGATCGACGATCGCCACGTCGGCCGGTTCGAACGCGCGAGCGTCCGGCTGGACGTCGTACGGCGTGATGATCGGCTGGTGATGAACTACCAGGCCACGGGGGAGCGGCTGGCGTTCTCCGAGGAGCCGGTGCACGAGTACGAACTGCGGCCGACGGCGCCCGCGGACGGCGACCACTTCGTCACCCGGGAGTCGGAGACGCACCCTTGGGTCCCCGTCACCTTCACACCCACCCACGTGTTCACCTCGGGCCGGGTTACCCCCAGACGCTGAGATAACCAGGTGCGATTTGGGGTGACCGAGCTAACGTCATCAGGGTGACTAGTGCACCTGCTGAACTTCCCCGTCAGGCCGGTGACCTCCGGGCCGCCGGGTATCTCCCACGGTCGATCAAGACCGAACTCCGTGACAACCTGCTGAAGGAACTGCGGGCCGGGCGTGACCCGTGGCCCGGGATCGTCGGATTCACCCGGACGGTGATTCCGCAACTCGAACGCGCCCTGCTCGCGGGGCATGACGTCGTACTGCTGGGTGAGCGTGGCCAGGGCAAGACCCGGCTGCTGCGCACCCTGGTTGGCCTGCTGGACGAGTGGACTCCGGTGATCGAGGGGGCCGAGCTGCCCGAGCACCCGCTCGACCCGATCACCCCCGAGTCCAAGCGCAGGGCCGCCGAGCTCGGTGCCGACCTGCCGGTCGCGTGGCTGCATCGCGACCTGCGGTACGCCGAGAAGCTGGCCACGCCGGACACGTCGGTCGGCGACCTGATCGGCGACGTGGACCCGGTGAAGGTGGCCGAGGGCCGCAGCCTCGGTGATCCGGAGACCATCCACTACGGCCTGGTCCCGCGGTCGCACCGCGGGATCGTCGCGATCAACGAGCTGCCGGACCTGGCCGAGCGGATCCAGGTCGCGCTGCTGAACGTGATGGAGGAGCGCGACATCCAGGTCCGCGGGTACACGCTGCGGCTGCCGCTCGACGTGTTGCTGGTGGCAACGGCCAACCCGGAGGACTACACCAACCGCGGCCGGATCATCACGCCGCTGAAGGACCGGTTCGGCGCCGAGGTCCGGACCCACTACCCGCTCGACATCGACGCCGAGGTGGACGTGATCCGGCAGGAGGCCGAGTTCACCGCCGAGGTCGGCGAGTCGCTGCTGGAGGTGCTGGCCCGGTTCGTCCGGCACCTGCGGGAGTCGAACGCGATCGACCAGCGCTCGGGGGTGTCGGCCCGGTTCGCGGTCGCCGCGGCCGAGACGATCGCCGCGGCCGCGCTGCGTCGCAGTGCGATCACCGGTGAGGAGCCGGCGGTCGCGCGTCCGGTCGACCTGGAGGCGGTGCCCGCCGTACTGCGGGGCAAGCTCGAGTTCGAGCCCGGTGAGGAAGGACGCGAGATCGAGCTGCTCGAGTACCTGCTGCGGCGCTCGGTGGCCGACACCGCGCGGGAGCGGTTCGCCGGTCTCGACCTGAGTCCGCTCGCCCACGCTGTTGCCGACGGCCACTTGGTGACCACAGGTGAGCGGGTGCCGGGCCGCGACGTGCTCGCGGCCCTGCCCGAGCTGCCGGTGCTGCACGATGTCGCCGCCCGGGCGGGCGTGGACCCGAACGAGTCGCCCGGCCGGATCGCCGCCGCGGTCGAGCTCGCCCTGGAGGCGCTCTACCTGTCGAAACGCCTGGCCAAAGACGCCGACAACGACACCACGGTGTACGGAGTCTGACCGTGACCGCGTCCATTCCAGAAGGCTGGTCGTACGGGCCGTGGCATGACGGTCCGGATCCGCTTGCCGCGCCGGTGGACCTGCGCGACGCGCTGGACGAGATCGGCCGTGACGTGATGAACGGCTCGTCGCCGCGGTCCGCGCTGGAGGAGCTGCTCCGGCGCGGCACCCGGAGCACGCAGGGTCTGGACGACCTCACCCGCCGGCTGTGGGAGCGCCGCCGCGAGATCCAGCGGCGGCATAACCTCGACGGCACGTTGCGCGACGTCCAGCGGCTGCTCGACGAGGCGCTCGAGGCCGAGCGCCGGGAGCTGTTCCCGAACCCGTCCGACGACGCCCGCTTCAAGGAGGCTGAGCTCGACGCGCTTCCGTCCGGTACGGCGGCCGCCGTACGGGAGCTTGCGAACTACCAGTGGGAGTCGTCGGAAGCGCGAGAGAAGTACGAGCAGATCCGGGAGTTGCTCGGCAAGGAGCTGCTCGGGTCCCGGTTCGAGGGCATGAAGGAGGCGTTGCAGCAGACCACGCCGGAAGACGTTGCCCGGATCAACGAGATGCTGACCGACCTGAATGCGTTGCTCGCCGCGCACGCGCAGGGCCGGCCGGAGGTCCCGCAGCTGTTCGACGAGTTCATGGCCAAGCACGGCGAGTTCTTCCCGGAGAACCCGCGAAACGTCGACGAGCTGATCGACGTCCTGGCGCAGCGGGCGGCCGCGGCGCATCGGATGCTGAACTCGATGACGCCCGAGCAGCGGGCCGAGTTGATGGAGCTGTCGCAGCAGGCGTTCGGCAGTCCGCAGCTCGCCCAGCAGCTGGCGCAGCTGGACTCCCAGCTGCAGGCGCTGCGGCCGGGGGAGGACTGGACCGGTTCGAACCAGATGAGTGGTGACGATCCACTCGGCCTCGCAGAGGGTGCGCGGGCGATGTCGGACCTGGCTGAGCTGGACGCGTTGGCCGAGCAGCTCGCGCAGTCCTACCCGGGGGCACGGCTCGAGGACATCGACCTGGATGCGCTCACCCGGCAGCTCGGTGACGAGGCGACGGTCGACGCGCGGCGGTTGTCCGAGCTCGAGCGGCAGCTTCGCGACCAGGGGTTGCTCGAGCGGGCGCCGGACGGTTCGTTGCGGTTGTCGCCGAAGGCCTTGCGCCAACTCGGTCAGACGGCGTTGGCCGACGTACTGCGGACCGCTCGGGGCTCGGGTGAACGGGACGCGGCGAACGCCGGTGCGGCCGGTGAGCTGAGCGGGTCCTCGCGGCCGTGGGAGTTCGGTGACACCCAGCCGTGGGACGTGCCGCGCACGGTGCGGAACGCCGTACTGCGGACTGCTTCGCGGAGCGGGTCGGTCAAGCTCGACGTGTCGGACGTGGAGATCGCCGAGACCGAGCACCGGGCCCGGGCCGCGGTCGCGTTGCTGGTGGACACCTCGTGGTCGATGGTGCAGGAAGGTCGTTGGCTGCCGATGAAGCGGACGGCGCTCGCGCTGCACCAGCTGATCTCGACGCGCTACCGCAACGACGCACTCCAGCTGATCACCTTCGGCCGGTACGCCGGAGTCGTCGAGCTACCGCAGTTGATCGGGATGGAAGGCACCTGGGAACAGGGCACCAACGCGCATCACGCCCTGCTGCTGGCCGGGCGTCACCTCCGTCGTCACCCGGACGCCCAGCCGGTCGTGCTGATGGTGACCGACGGCGAGCCGACCGCCCACCTGGAGCCGGACGGGACGGCCGAGTTCTCCTACCCGCCCGAACCGGCCACCCTGCGCAAGACCATCTTCGAGGTCGACCGGCTCGCCAAGCTCGGCGCCTCGCTGACCGTCTTCCGCCTCGGCGAGGACCCGCGCCTGAACGCGTTCGTCGACCTCCTCGCCCGCCGCAGCGGCGGCCGCGTGCTGGCCCCCGACCCCGACGGCCTCGGCGCCGCCGTCGTCGGCGACTACCTGAGGACCCGCCGGAAGCTGTAGCAGCAGCCCGAAAAGCAGGGTGGTACCCATCCGGAAGGTGGGTAACACCCTGCTTCTGCGTTTCCTCGGCAAACATGGTGATTGTCTCGCGTTGTCAACAGGGGAAGGGTTTTCCGACCTTTGACCTGTGGGCAGGGTCACGTCGACATCGTGAGACCAGTGTTCAACTGGACTGGTTTTTGGGCTTACTCTGAAAACACGCCCCCGCCGCCGGAGTCGATGGGCCAGCGGGTCACCTCCCCGCGCCTGAAACGCCACCTGAAACCCAGGGAGTGATCGTGCCGAAACTCGTCTACGACTTCGCCGAAGGCAACAAGGACATGAAGGACCTGCTCGGCGGGAAGGGGGCGAACCTGGCCGAGATGACCAATCTCGGCCTTCCCGTGCCACCCGGTTTCACCATCACCACCGAGGCCTGCAAGGAGTTCCTGCGCACCGGCGCGGTCCCCGCGGAGCTGGCCGACGAGATCGATCACCACGTCGACGCGCTGCAGCAGAAGATGGGCAAGAAGCTCGGCCAGGCCGACGACCCGCTGCTCGTGTCGGTGCGTTCCGGTGCGGCCGCGTCGATGCCGGGGATGATGGAGACCGTCCTCAACGTCGGCCTGAACGACGACTCGGTGAACGGTCTGGCCCACCAGTCCGGCAACCCGCGGTTCGCCTGGGACGCGTACCGGCGGCTGATCCAGATGTTCGGCAAGACCGTGCTGGACGTGGACGGCGAGGTCTTCGACGAGGCGCTGGAGGCGGCCAAGGAGACGAAGGGCACGCGGAACGACCTCGACCTGGACGCCGACGACCTGAAGGCCCTGGTCGAGACGTTCAAGCGCGCCGTCCACGAGCACACCGGCCGCGATTTCCCGCAGGACCCGCGGACCCAGATGGACCTCGCGATCGAGGCCGTGTTCCGGTCCTGGAACGCCGACCGCGCCGTCCTCTACCGCCGCCAGGAGCGGATCGCCACCGACCTCGGCACGGCGGTCAACATCTGCTCGATGGTGTTCGGCAACCTCGGCATGGACTCCGGCACCGGCGTCGCGTTCACCCGTGACCCCGCGAGCGGCCAGCCCGGCGTGTACGGCGACTACCTGCAGAACGCGCAGGGCGAGGACGTGGTGGCCGGCATCCGCAACACCGTCCCGCTGGCGGACATGGAACAGCTCGACAAGACGTCGTACGACGACCTGATGGCGATCATGGCCAAGCTCGAGGGGCACTACCGCGACCTGTGCGACATCGAGTTCACCGTCGAACGTGGCAAGCTGTGGATGCTGCAGACCCGGGTCGGCAAGCGGACCGCGGCGGCCGCCTTCCGGATCGCGACCAGCCTGGTCGACGAGGGCGTGATCGACACCGACGAGGCGCTGAAGCGGGTGAAGGGCGCCCAGCTGGCGCAGCTGATGTTCCCGCGGTTCGACGCGGACGCGGACAAGGAGCGGATCACCAAGGCGATCGGCGCGTCGCCGGGCGCCGCCTCGGGCACGGTGGTGTTCACCTCGGCCGCCGCGGTCGAGGCGGCCGAGCGCGGCGAGAAGGTGATCCTGGTCCGCCGCGAGACGAACCCGGACGACCTGCACGGCATGATCGCGGCGCAGGGCATCCTGACCAGCCGCGGCGGCAAGACCTCGCACGCGGCCGTGGTCGCCCGTGGCATGGGCAAGACCTGTGTCTGCGGCGCCGAGGAGCTCGACGTGAACGTTGCCCAGGGCACCATCAAGGTGAACGGCACGGTGATCGAGGCCGGCGAGACGATCTCGATCGACGGCACCACCGGCGAGGTGTTCAAGGGCGAGGTCCCGGTCGTCGCGTCCCCGGTCGTGCAGTACTTCGAGGGCACGCTGGCTCCCGACGCCGGCGACGAGCTGGTCGCCTCGGTGCACCGGCTGATCAGCCACGCCGACCAGGTACGGCGCCTCGGCGTACGAACCAACGCGGACACGGCCGACGACGCGGCCCGGGCCCGGCGGTTCGGCGCCGCGGGGATCGGGTTGTGCCGGACCGAGCACATGTTCCTGGGGGAGCGGCGGGAGTCGGTCGAGCGGCTGATCCTGGCCGACAACGACGCCGACCGGGAGGCTGCGCTGGCCGAGCTCGAGCCGTTGCAGCGCGGCGACTTCCTCGAACTGCTGGCCGCGATGGACGGGCAGCCGGTGACGATCCGGCTGATCGACCCGCCGCTGCACGAGTTCCTGCCGTCGATGGAGGAGCTCGCGGTCAAGGTCGCGTTGGCCCGCGAGCGCGGTGAGGAGCCCGGGCACGACGCCGCGCTGCTGACCGCGGTCGAGCGGCTGCACGAGGAGAACCCGATGCTCGGCCTGCGCGGGGTCCGGCTCGGCCTGGTCATCCCCGGCCTGTTCGCGATGCAGGTCCGGGCGATCGCGTCCGCGGCGGTCGAGCTCCGGCAGCAGGGCAAGGACCCGCAGCCGGAGATCATGATTCCGCTGGTCGGTGCGGTCCAGGAGCTGCACCTGGCCCGCGACGAGGTGGAAGGTGTACTAGCCGAGATCGGCGTCGAGTGGTCGATCCCGATCGGCACCATGATCGAGCTGCCGCGGGCCGCGGTGATCGCGGACCAGATCGCCGAGGCGGCCGACTTCTTCTCGTTCGGCACCAACGACCTGACCCAGACCACGTGGGGCTTCAGCCGCGACGACGTCGAGGGGGCGTTCTTCTCCCGGTACCTGGAAAAGGGCATCTTCGCGGTGTCGCCGTTCGAGTCGATCGACCGTGAGGGGGTCGGCGCGCTGGTGCGGACCGGCGCCGAGCGCGGCCGGGCCACCAAGTCCGACCTCAAGCTCGGCATCTGCGGCGAGCACGGCGGCGACCCGGACAGCATCCACTTCTTCCACGAGGTGGGCCTCGACTACGTCTCGTGCTCCCCGTTCCGCATCCCCGTAGCCCGCCTCGAGGCAGGCCGCGCCGCCCTCGCCTGACCGACCTCGAGAACCCACCAACCATTCCGCGCGCCGGAAAATGGTTGGTGGGTTCTCAACGTACGTCGGTAGCGTGCGGGACGGCCTCGCGGAGCTGCCGGTACTGCGTCCGGGCGGCTTGCTGGCGGTGGTGTCGACCGAGCACATCCTCGGCGGCAGCGTGCAGCTCTTCGCCGACATCATGTACTGCTACCAGCAGTTCATGGACGACGCGGACACCACCGGGCTGCAGCCGGCGGATGCGTTTCCGCAGGACGCCTCCGAGATCGACGCGACCGGTCTTTTCGGGCCGGTGGAGTTCCGCCGGTACGAACGCGATCTGGCCTACACGACGTCGCAGTACCTCGAAGTGCTGTCGTCGTACTCGGGACATCGGGCCTTGACAACCGAGCGGCGTGACGGACTGTACGGCTGCATCGGCGCCAGGATCGATGCGGCCGGGGTTCGATCACGAAGCGTTACCTGACTCAACTGTCTGCAGCAATTTCCTTAACCAACCCCTTGCATCCCGGCTCGTCGACCAGTCAAACTAACCGGGCGGGAAGGGCGATCACTCGTCGACTTTCGGGTCTGACCTGAACCAGCCGCTGTGGCGGCTCGTGACGCCCTTTCCCGCACCAAATCCCTTGTGCAGCAGGGCGTGTAGGGTTTCGGCATGGCTCTTTACGTCGTGCAGCTGCGCTTCGACCTCGCCGAGACCGACCGCCGGCTGGAGGTCCGTCCGGCGCACCGCGAGTACCTCAACTCCTTGAAGGAAGCCAGCAAGCTCGTCGCCGCCGGACCCTTCACCGACCAGACCGGCGCCCTGCTCGTGTACGACGTCGCCGACGAGGCCGAGCTCCGCGACATCCTCGCCAAGGACCCCTACACCCCCGCCAACATCTACGAGCTAGCCACCCTCGCCGAGTGGCAACCCCTCCTCCCCTTCAACTGACCCCTCCCGCCCCGGTCGCCTTCGAGGGGATAACCCCTCGGCGCGTGCCTTCTCTGCTCCCACACGAGGGGAGAAGGCTGCCTGCGAACGGATATCCCCTCGAACGCATCGGGCGGGGGAGGGACGTCAGGCGTCGGCGGCTTCCAGGTTGAGGTGGTCTACGTAGGCCCAGAGCCAGACGATGGGGGCCAGGACGAGTTCGGGCTCGCCGTCCTCGTCTTCGACGAAGACCATTGAGGCCTCGCCGTTCGAGATGTCCTCGATGACCGCCTCGCACACCTCGACCGCGGCCTCGAACGGCAGCATCCGCGGACCGTGCTCCCAGCGCGGCGCGGGCAGCGGAAGCACCGGCGCCTCGTCGGTGCCGTCCAACTCGACCGAGACCTTCTGCAGCTCCTCGTACAGGTCGAAGGTGATCAGCCCGGCGAGCGGCCGGCCGTCGAGGCCGACCAGGTACGGGTCGTCGGAGCCGCCGCGGAAGTTGTCCCGCAGCTCCGGGAACGCCGCCTTGAGATCGGTCGCCTCCAGGTACGGCGCCTCGCCCGGCTCGTCGTCCTCCTCGACCTCGACCAGCCCGCTGCGCATCTGGTCGAACTGGTGCAGCAGGTCGTTCAGCTCGTCGTGCGCACCGCCGCCCGGCGCCTTCTCCGCACGCGCCTCCAGGTCGCGCAGGTGCTCGACCAGGTCGTCCTCGAAGTGCAGCTCGTACCGCGGCAGGCCGGGCTCGCGGCCGGCGTTGATCTGCGCGACCAGCTGGGTCGCCACCGGACCGAGCCGCTCGGCCAGCACCTCGAGCGGCGTGGTCGGCTTCTCGTCGTCGTCGTGCGCGCAGGAGTCGTCGTCGACCTTGCCGTCGCTCTCCATCGCGAGCAGCACCTGGAACGCCGGGAACGCGAGCAGCGCCGCGCTCGCCATCATCCCGTCGCCGATCAGCATCAGCGGGTTCCCGCCGGCCTCGGTCCGGCGCAGATGATCAGGCATCAGTACGGCGGCCTGCTCGACGTTGACCTGGCTGGCCAGCGAGGACAGGCCGTGGTCGGCGTCGACGCCGAGCAGCTCGACCAGCCGCTCCGAGCTCATGTCGAAGTGCGAGCGCAGGTAGTAGCGCAGCCAGCCGGCGTCCACCGGGTTCGCCAGCAGCTCCGCGATCCGGGCCCGGAAGTCGGCCAGGTCGGCGATCGCGAGCACCACCAGGACCGGCTGGTCGCCGTCGCCGATGACCAGCGGCCGGGTGTCGCCGTTCTGGAAGCCGTCGATCACCTGGTGCAGGCTGTCCGCCGCCGCTTCCAGCGGCCACGACTCCGCCTCGAACTCGTTCACCACCGCGGCGGAGGTGTCATCGGCCATCTGCAGGGTCCTCTCCGGGTGGCGGCGGGAGTTGGGGTAACTCTAGGCGGCGGGCGTCTCGACGGACTGTAGGGGGCGAGACTTTGCTGTGCTGTCAGCGGCCGAGGGGGCGGTGATCGGGCCGGCGTGACATTGGCTACGCTGGTCACGGCGGGTCGGTGCTGGGGTATCTCACATGTGAGATAAGGTCCCGCGCATGACTGATGACTACCTGAGCCGGATCGGCAATCTCATCCGGGACGCCCGCAAGCACCGCGGGTGGACACAGGCGCAACTCGCAGACGTACTGAACACCAGCCAGAGTGCGGTGAACAGGATCGAGAAGGGTCATCAGAACCTCACCCTGGAGATGCTCGCCCGGATCGGCGAGGCACTCGACTCTGAAATTGTCTCTCTCGGCGGCGGCCCGGTCCACCTGCGCGTGGCCGGCGGCCGGCAGTTGTCCGGGGCGATCGACGTCAAGTCCAGCAAGAACGCCGGCGTCGCGCTGCTGTGCGCCAGCCTGCTGAACAAGGGCCGCACCACGCTGCGCAAGGTCGCCCGGATCGAAGAGGTCAACCGACTGCTCGAGGTGCTCAACTCGATCGGCGTCCGGACCACCTGGCTCAACGACGCCGGCGACCTGGAGATCGTCCCGCCGGCCCACCTGGACCTGGCCGCGATGGATGCCGAGGCGGCCCGCCGTACCCGCTCGATCATCATGTTCCTCGGCCCGCTGCTGCACCGCGAGGACACCTTCCAGCTCCCGTACGCCGGTGGCTGCGACCTCGGCACCCGGACGGTCGAGCCGCACATGGCGGCGCTGCGGCCGTTCGGCCTGGACGTGAAGGCGACCGGCGGCGAGTACCACGCGATGGTGAATCGCGCGGTGACGCCGGGCAAGCCGATCGTGCTGACCGAGCGCGGCGACACCGTGACCGAGAACGCGATCATGGCCGCGGCCCGGTACGACGGTGTCACGGTGATCCGCAACGCGAGCTCGAACTACATGGTCCAGGACCTGTGCTTCTACCTCGACCTGCTCGGCGTGCAGATCGACGGCATCGGCACCACGACGCTCACGGTGCACGGCAGGGCCGAGATCGACGTGGACGTCGACTACGCGCCGTCGGAGGACCCGATCGAGGCGATGAGCCTGCTCACCGCGGCGATCGTGACCAAGTCGGAGATCACCATCCGGCGGGCGCCGATCGAGTTCCTGGAGATCGAGCTGGCGCTGCTGGAGGAGATGGGCCTCGACTACAGCCGCAGCGCGGAGTACCTGGCCGAGAACGGCCGGACCCGGCTGGTCGACCTAACCACCCGGCCGTCGCGGCTGCACGCGCCGATCGACAAGATCCACCCGATGCCGTTCCCCGGCCTGAACATCGACAACCTGCCGTTCTTCGCGGTGATCGCGGCGACCGCGACCGGGCAGACGCTGATCCACGACTGGGTCTACGAGAACCGCGCGATCTACCTGACCGACCTGAACAAGTTGGGTGGCCGGGTCAAGCTGCTCGACCCGCACCGGGTGATGGTCGAGGGCCCGACGCACTTCTCCGGCGCCGAGATCATGTGCCCGCCGGCGCTCCGGCCGGCCGTGGTCACGCTGATCGCGATGATGGCGGCGAAGGGTACGTCGGTGCTGCGCAGCGTCTACGTCATCAACCGCGGCTACGAGGACCTGGCCACCCGGCTCAACTCGCTAGGCGCCCAGATCGAGACGTTCCGCGACATCTAGGAACGCCACGGCCTCCTCGATCACGGCCGGGTCCGACAGGATCCGGCCGTGGCCGAGGCCGGTCTTGCCCGAGAAGCGAGCGTTCGGCCCGTACGACGCCAGCAGTACGTCGACCTGCGCCGGATCCACCACGTCGTCCACGTCGTTGTGGATCACCAGCAACTCGGCGGCGCCCGGCCCGACCGAGTACTTGGTCCAGATCTCCGGATCGCCGTCGAACAGCCGGCGCTCGATCGACCTCTTCAACTCCTTCTGCACACCGGCCTTCAGCCCGAGCTCGCGACTGAACTTCTCGACCAGGTAGCCGAAGTCCGCGAACCCGCTGATCGACACGATCCGCCCGGCGGCGACCCCCTGGCGCACGGCGTACAGGGCGAACGGGACACCGAGCGAGTGGGCGATCACGCCCTCGAAGGCGCCGTGCTTCCCGGCGAGCTCGGTGATGATCCGCCGGTGGTCGAGGATCGTCCCCATCGGGACGGTCGAGTCGCCGTGCCCGGGGCCGTCGTACGAGACCGGGCTGTAGCCGAGCTCGAGCAGTCTGGTGACGAAGGCGGCGTACCTCGACGCGCGGGAGCGCCAACCGTGCACGAGCAGCACCGGTCGGCGCCCGTCGCCCCAGGCGTAGGTGACGATTCCGTCGACGATCTCGACCCGGGCGGCCGCGTGGATCTCCTGCTCCGCCTCGCGGACTCGCCCGCGCGCCAGCGGCCGCCGCCACAACTCGAATGCGACCCGCCCGGCCAGCCGCGGTGCTACCGCGCCGATCGCCCGCAGTCCCGCCCCGACCGCAGTTGTCATGTCTGTCATCTCGCTCCTCGGCTGGCAAACAATACGAACGGTCGTATTATTAGTTTGAACAAGGCCGATGGTCAAGCGGAATAGGATCGCGGGGTGGAGAAGGTGGACGGGCGGTTGGCGCGCGGTGACCAGACCCGCCGCGCCGTGCTGCGCCGGGCGGTCGACATCGCCTCGGTCGACGGGCTGGAAGGGCTGTCGATCGGGCGGCTGGCGACCGAGCTCGGAATCAGCAAGAGCGGGCTGTTCGCCCACTTCGGCTCGAAGGAGGAGTTGCAGCTCGCGACCATCCGGGCCGCGCGCCGGATCTACGCGGACGAGGTGGTCGTCCCGGCGTTCAAGTTCGAGCCTGGGCTCGAGCGGGTGTGGCGAATGAGTGAGTGCTGGCTGGACTACTCGCGGCGCCGGGTGTTCCCCGGCGGCTGCTTCTTCCAGAAGGTCTCCCACGAGTACGCCGCCCGCGGGGGAGCCGTCCACGAGGCGCTGGCCGGGGTGCACCGCGAGTGGATGGACCTGATGGAGGACGTCGTTCGCGAAGCGGTCGAGCGTGGCGAGCTGGACGCGGACCCGGCGCAGCTGGCCTTCGACCTGAACGCGTACTACGAGGCCGCGAACCTGGCGTCGATCCTGCACGACAACCAGGCCGGCTACGACCAGGCGCGTCAGTCGATCCGGACCCGGCTGGAGTCGGCGACCGGGTCGGCGCTGCCCTGGTAGGCCGGCAGATCGCGCCGTCCCCGCATCGGCGAGCACAGGAGGACCAGGCCTGCTAGCGGGACGCCGGCTGTGGTGATCCAGAGCGCCGGGCCGAGACCGAGCAGCTCGCCGAGCGTTCCGCCGATCAGTGCGCCGAGCGGGATCGTCCCGTAGTTCAGGAACGACGCTGTCGCGGTGAGTCGGCCAAGCAGTTCCGGCGGGCAGTAGGACTGCTGGAACGTCGCCTTGATGACGTTGCCGCCGACGACCCCCAGGCTGACGCCGAAGCCGCCGACGAGGTACAGCCACGGCCTGACGCTGCTCAGCGGGATCAGCAGCGCGAGCGTCGGCAGGCCAAGCTCGCACAGCAGCAGCGCCCGTGCGGTGCCGAAGCGAGCGGCCAGACGGCGGCCGAGGAACGCGCCGAGAATGCCACCGCTCGTCGCCGCGGCGATCAACGCGCCGACCGTGCCTGCGGACAGTCCCACCTCGCGGACCAGGAAGACGACGATGATGGCCTGGTAGCCCATCAGCGCGAGGTTCGAGACCGCCCCGAAGATCGTCAGCGTCCGCAGCCACACGTCACGTGCGACGAGCCCGATCCCTTCCCGGATCAGGCCGGCTCGACGGCCTTCCGTCGTACGGCGCTCCCGAAAGCGGATCGCGGCCAGGCAGGCGAGCGCGATCAGGAACGTGGTGGCGTCGACAAGCATCGCGTTGGCTGGTCCGGCGTACTGGACGACGAGGCCGCCGCAGCCCATGCCGGCGAGCTGGGCGGCGGACGCGCTGCCGTGGAGTTTGGCGTTGCCCTCGGAGTGGTCGGCCGGGTCGAGCAGCGTCGGCAGGTAGGCGGTGTAGGCGGTCTGGAAGACGACGGCGGCCGCTCCCGTGAGGAGGGCGACTGTCAGCAGCAGGTGGATCGTGAGGATGTCGAGCCAGGCCGCGACGGGGATGGCCGCCAGCAGGAGGAAGGATGCGGCCGAGCTGCCGAGGAGGAGCGGACGGCGGTGGCGTTGGTCGACCCAGGCGCCGACCGGGAGACCGATCAGGAGCCAGGGTGCCCATGCGGCGGCAGTGAGTACGCCGACCTCGAAGGTGCTGGCGTCGAGCAGCGAGATGGCGACCAGCGGCAGTGCGACCGCCGAGGTCGCGCTGCCGAACCGGTTGATCGTCTCCCCGAACCAGAGCAGTCGGAAGTCGCGGTGCCGCCGGAGGAGGCTCATGACCGGTCGGTCTCGTCGTCGGCCGACCGTCGCGGGAACGACTGGAGCTGGACGATGACCCGCTCGGCGTTGTCGCCGGCTGGTGCGACCTTGGTGTAACGGTCGATGACCTCGCCGAGCTCCTCGTTGAGGGCGGTGAGTTGCTCCGGCGTGAGCCGGAGATCGCGCCAGTCGGACAGCGCTGCTGCGTGCTGCCACTCGCCCGGCCAGTTCTCGTCGACGTACGTCCGGACGCGGTCGAAGTACCGCTCGACCAAGTGCCGGAGGTAGACGTCGAGCGCGCCGCTGGTCTCGGGGTCGTCGCGGAACTCGGCCGGGTCCAGGACGGTCCGGCCCGGGATCCGCCACCAGCGCTCGCGCTTGGTGCCGCGCTCGACGTCCTCCTCGATGTAGCCGTGCTCGGCGAGCAGGCGCAGGTGCCAGCTGATCGTGCCGGTGTTCTCGCCCAGTCGCTCGGACAGGGTGGTCGAGGTGGCCGGGCCGTCGAGCTCCAGGGCCTCCAGGATGTTCATCCGGAGCGGGTGCGCAAGTCCGCGCAGGCTGCGGGCATCGATCCGTCGCATAGTTGCAGAGTAGTCTCTGCAGAGAAGTCTCTGCAAGATCCGGATTGTCGGTGGGCTCACCTAGCTTGGGCGGCATGCGGCCTCATGTGGTGGCTCAGGTGGCGGTCTCGCTCGACGGGATGACGTCGGGATTCGCTGTGGATCTCGCCCGGTTCTACGCGCTGGCCACGCTGTGGCAGGAGGACGTGACGCTGACCGGCGCCGACACGATCCTGGCGCAGGAGGAGGCCGTACGGTCTGCTCCGCACCCGGGGCCGCGCTCCGACGGTCCGCTGCTCGCGGTCGTGGACAGCCGGGCGCGGGTGCGCTCGTGGGAGGGGCTACGGCAGCTCGGCTACTGGTCCGACGTACTGGCCTTGTACTCCGATCAGACGCCGGCTCGGCCGGTGGACAGCACGATCCGCGAGCTCGTGACCGGCTACGACCGGGTGGATTTGGTCGAGGCGCTGGACACTCTCGGACGCCGCGGCGTGCGGGTTGTTCGAGTTGACTCCGGTGGTGAGCTGCTGCGGGCGTTGCTGGACGTCGGCCGGGTGGACGAGCTCGCGCTGCTCGTCCACCCGGTCGTCGTCGGCTCCGGCCGCCGCTGGTCCGACGGGCACGAGCTGGATCTCGAGCCCGCCGGCACCGAGGTCTTCGAGGGCGGCGTTGTCTGGCTTCGTTACTGCATCCGTCCTAGTGGTCCGCGGTGAGGTCGTCGTTGCGGCCGGCCTCGAGGCGGGACCAGTGCGGCATCGGGCGTCCGTCGCTGATCAGGCCGCCGGGCTCGAACTCCTGCGGCCAGCCCTCGGGGGAGTCCTCGTGCGTCTCGCGGCGGCCGTAGACGGTGAGGTCCATCAGCGAGTAGCTGTTGTCCATCACCTCGACGCCGCGCACGGTCGTCCACCAGGTCTCGAACACCCGGTCGCCGTCGCGGACGTAGGAGATCAGGTGCATGCTGTTCTTCACCCGGCCGACCAGGAGCGTGTCGAGGGAGTCGGCGGCGGAGTACCACGGCATCGTCCAGCCCATGAAGTCGTGGTAGCGGCGGCCCTCGTCGTACGGGCCCTGGGCGAAGACGGCGTACGTGATGTCGCGGGAGTGCAGGTAGGACAGCTCCGCGACGTGGGTGTTGCACCAGGTGCAGCCCTGGCACTGCTCGGCCGCGGGGTGGCCTGGGTGCCACATGAAGTAGTAGGCGAGGAGCTGCTTGCGGCCTTCGAACGCGTCGAGCAGGGTCAGCGGTCCGTTCGGGCCGATCAGCTGGGTGCTCGCGTCCACTTCGACCATCGGCAGCCGGCGGCGGGCCGCGGCGATCGCATCACCTTCGTGGGTGTGCGCCTTCTCGCGGACCCGGAGTTCCTCGATCTCGGCTTCGAAAGCCTCCCGGTCGACGATGGGAGGCAGGTTCGTGGTCGTCGCGTCCTTCATGACTGGTTCCTCTCTTTCGGTCATGATCGGGACGTCGGAGCGGGTATGCCGGTCTCGACCTGACCCTTGTCCTGTTCCGGGTTTCCTTTTGTGGTGTTCACGAAACTGCCTGACCGGGGCGGTGGGGTGGGCCAGGAAAAATGTCCGTGGTCACCGCTACTGTTTGCAGTGATGAGGAAGCAGCATGAGTGGTACGACGAGCACGACGCAGAGCGCTGGGTGCCGGAGCCGGTCAAGCGGCCGGGGCGGACGGCCTTCGCTCGCGATCGCGCGCGCGTGCTGCACAGTGCCGCGCTGCGTCGGCTGGCGGCCAAGACGCAGGTCGTGACGGCGGGTAGCGACGACTTCGTCCGGAACCGGCTCACCCACAGTCTTGAGGTCGCGCAGATCGGCCGGGAGTTGGCGTCGACGCTCGGCTGCGATCCGGACATCGTCGACGCGGCCTGCCTGTCGCACGATCTCGGGCATCCGCCGTTCGGGCACAACGGCGAGCGGGCGCTCGACGCGGTCGCCGCGGAGATCGGCGGGTTCGAGGGCAACGCGCAGACACTGCGCCTGCTCACCCGGCTGGAGTCGAAGACGTTCGACGCGGACGGTCGCAGCGTGGGCCTGAATCTGAGCCGGGCCACGCTGGACGCCTCGACGAAGTACCCGTGGGCGCGGCGTCCGGGCGAGCGCAAGTTCGGGGTGTACGACGACGATCTGGCCGTCTTCGCGTGGTTGCGCCAAGGGGTCGGTGAGCGGCGCTGCCTGGAAGCGCAGGTGATGGACTTCGCCGACGACGTCGCGTACTCGGTGCACGACGTCGAGGACGGGATCGTTGCCCACCACATCGACCTGGCGGCGGTGGACGCCGAGCGGGCGCCGTACTGGGAGATCGTCCGGCAGTTGTATTTGCCTGAGGCAACCGACGCGGAGCTGGACGAGGGCTGGCGGCGGCTGACCAGCCTGCCGTACTGGCCGGGTGCCGGCTTCGACGACAGCCGGCGAGCGCTCGGCGGGTTGAAGGACCTGACCAGCCAGCTGATCGGCCGGTTCTGTACGGCGGCCGAGCAGGCGACGCACGCGGTCTTCGGCCGCTCCCGGCTGATCCGCTACGAGGCCGACCTGGTCGTCCCCGACGGCACCCGCGTCGAGATCGGTCTGCTCAAGGGCGTCGGCATGTTCCACGTCCTCAACTCCCCGGAACGCCAAGCCCGCCGAGCCTCCCAGCGCGAGCTCCTGACCGAGTTGGTCGAAGCGTTGTGGAAGTCGGGGCCGGCCCACCTCGACGCCGCGTTCAAAGCCGACTTCACCGCGGCGGCCGACGACGACGCCCGGCTGCGCGTCGTCGTCGACCAGGTCGCATCCCTCACCGACCCGTCAGCCGTGGCCTGGCACGCTCAGTTCGTCGGTCCGTCAGCGGACTGAGGTGAACGGCAGGTCCAGGCCGAGCTGGGTGCGGATCGGCTTGTTGGTGAGGCGGATCTGGTTGAGCTCGGCGGGGGAGAGGACGCGGCGGTAGACGCGGACTTCGTCGACGGTGCCGTTGAAGCGGTTGGCGCCGTCGACGCGTTGGCCGACATGAATGCCCTGAACGCCGAACTCCTGGCCGGCCGTGACCGATCCGGGCGGGGCAGTCGCCGAGCCGACCTCGGTGCCGTCGACGAGCAGACGGAGCTTGCCGTCAGCGCGCTGGAGAACGACGTGGTGCCACTGGTTGTCGTTGTACGCCGACGCCGACTGCACCGTGATGTTGAAGCGATCGACCGCCATCAGCGCCCGGATCCGGTTGCTCTCCGGCTCGGCGCGCAACCAGACCTGCGGGGTCGTCCCCGAGCCGGTGCGGAAGGCCCACAGGATCGCGTGTGATCCGGTGGTGGCGCCGTACTTGATCCACGCCATCATCGTGAAGTCCTGCGCACCAAGGTCGATCGACCGGTCGAACGGCACCTCGACGCGATCGTCCACCCCGTCCAACGCGAGCCCGGTGCCGAACTTGCCCTCGGCAACCGTCGCCCCGCCGCGCACGTACGCCGGGTTGTCCGCGGGACCGACGTCAGGCGTCATCGGACCCGGCGCGGGCGGACCGGGGATGCCCGGCGGAGTGCCGTTCGGCGTCGCCAGGTAGGCCTCGTTGAACCGCGCGTACCGGATCGACTCGTACGGCGTCGCGACGCCGGCCTCATAGAGCAGCGCGGCCTGGTCACCGTCGAGCCGGACCATGTCGGAGTACGCCGTCGGGCCCCAGTAGAAGACCTTGCCCTGCTGCCAGGTGTCCCAGGTGCGTGCTTCGTCGTACGACGACCGGATTGTCATCACCTCACGCGCGGACGGATGCGCGGGCGCGGAGAACAGGATGCGGTTACGCCGATCGCCTTCATTTCGGGCGCTGAACCGGAGCAACGAACCCTGGACGTCGGGCATCACCAGCCGGGGCAGGGTCCGGAACGGCCGGTCGAAGGTCTCGCCGCCGTCGCTGCTGACCGCGTACGCGCGGCTGCCCGGGTCGGTGCCGCGCTCACGTGCCAGCGCGTAGATCCGGCCGTCGGTCAGCTCGACCACTGTGACCTCCTGCGCGATGACGGCACCGTCGTCGCGGGAGGTGGTCGCGCCGATGTGCCAGGTCTGGCCGGAGTCGTCGCTGTAGAGCAGGTGCGTGCCGTAGACGTGCGCGCCGGTGCCGTCGTACGACTCGAAGCTGGCGCCGACAATCAGACGACCCGCATGTCGACCATGTTGGATCTGGATGCCGTGCATCGGGCCGGTCGCGTACCAGAAGTTCCAGCTCGGCAGCTTGCCCTCGGTCATCTCCCGCGGCGCTGTCCAGGTCGCGCCGGTGTCGTCACTGGTCTGGACGTACGGGTCGCGGTCGCAGCCGTTCGTACAGGGTGCCGCGCCGTTGTGGGTCGTCACCAGGACGATCCGGCCAGTCCGATTGTCGACAATCGGCACCGGGTTGCCATGAGTGCTCCCGCTTCCCTCGGAGACCACCTGCAGCGGGCCCCACGTCTTGCCGCCGTCGGTCGATCTGCGCAGTACGACGTCGATGTCGCCGTCGTCACCGCAGTCCGCGACCCGGCCCTCGGCGAACGCGAGCACCGTGCCGTTGGCCGCCCGCACGATCGCCGGAATGCGGAAACACGCGTACCCGTTCGTCTTCTGCTCGAACAGCACGCTGTCTTCGTGCAGTGGGGCCGGGTCTGGTGTGGCAGCGGCGACCGGTGGACCGGTGAGGGCTGCCAGCAGTAAGCCGGCGGCGAGCAGGGCGGTGCCTGCGAGGCGACCGGGGAGGGTCATGGGCATGGGCTCTCCTGGCAGGACATAGGACGTATGATGTCCTGTGAAAAGGTAAGCCCTGCGTCGCGCGCGCCACAAGGCCCCGGCCACTAGAGTCTGGGTATGACCGATGCAGAGCAGATTGTCATCGTCGGCGCGAGTCTTGCGGGGGCGACCGCAGCCGAGGAACTCCGGAACGACGGCTGGACCGGCGGCATCGTCCTGATCGGCAGCGAGACCAAGCTGCCGTACGAGCGACCACCGTTGTCCAAGGGCGTCCTGCTCGGCAAGGACCAGACCGACGTCGCCCAACTGCACGACCAGCAGTGGTACGACGACAACACCATCGACCTGCGGCTCGGCACCACCGTCACGGGCATCGACGCCAAGGCCCACACCGTCACGCTCGACGACGGCTCCCAGCTGTCCTACAGCAAGCTCCTGATCGCAACCGGAAGTCGGGTCCGGCGGCTCGACGTACCGGGCGCCGACCTGCCGGGAGTGAGGTACCTGCGCACGGCCGAGGAGTCACAGGCGCTGACCGACGCGTACGCCGCCAAGCCGCGAGTCGTCGTGGTCGGCGCGGGCTGGATCGGACTCGAGGCCGCGTCGGCTGCGCGGGAGCGCGGCTGCGAGGTGACCGTGGTCGAACCCCAGTCCACCGCGCTGGCCGGCGTACTCGGTGAGCAGGTTGGCGAGCTGTTCGCCGACCTGCATCGGCAGCACGGCGTGACCCTGAAGTTCGGCACTGGCGTCGAGGCGTTCGAGGGCGACGACAAGGTGACCGGGGTCCGGACCTCCGACGGTGAGGTGCTCCCGGCGGACCTGGTGATCGTCGGCGTCGGCGTCCAGCCGAACACCGAGCTGGCCGCGGACGCCGGGATCGAGGTCGCCACCCCGGACAACGGCTCCGGCATCGTCACCGGGCCGGACCTGCGCACCTCGGCGGAGGACGTGTACGCGGCCGGCGACGTGGTCCGGTGGGAGCATCCGCTGTTCGGCCGGCCGGTCCGGGTCGAGCACTGGCAGAACGCGAAGGACACCGGGAAGTCCGCGGCGAAGGCGATCCTCGGCCAGGACGTCGCGCACGACGCGATCCCGTTCTTCTTCACCGACCAGTACGACCTGGGCATGGAGTACGCCGGTGATGTGCCGCGCGGGACGTCGTACCAGGTGGTGCTGCGCGGCGACCCGGCCTCGGGTGCCTACCTCGCGTTCTGGCTCGACGACGACCGACGCCTGCTGGCCGGCATGCACGTCAACACCTGGGGCGCGATCGACGCCGTCCAGGACCTGATCCGCTCCGGCAAGCAACTCGACCCGGAACGCCTGGCCGACACCTCGATCGACCTGGCTGAGGTCTAAAGCGGATACGCCACGTACGCAAAGGAGCCGCTGTCCGGCGACCAGCTCGGCACGTTCATCGTGCCCTGGCCGCCGAACAGCGTCGCGATCTCACGAATCTCGCCCTGCGGCGTCAGCAACCGCAGCCGTACGTCGTCGATGTCCGCGGGATGCCCTTCGGTGCCGGGCGGGAAGCTGACGTAGGCGATCGCCGACCCGTCCGGCGCCGGGTGTGGGAACCAGTTCACCCGCTCGTCGGACGTGAGCTGCTCGGCCTCGCCGCTGCTCACCGAGATCCGGAACAGCTGAGCATGCCCGGCTCGCTCGGAGTTGAAGTAGATCCACTTCCCGTCCGGGCTGTACTCCGAGCCGTCGTCGGCGTGCTCGTCGTTCGTCACCTGCACATCCGCGCCACCGGCCGACGGGATCGTCCACACGTTGGTGATCCGGCGGCCGTCCACGTGCTCCAGACCGATGTACGCGAGCGTCCGGCCGTCCGGCGAGACCCCGTGCAGATAGTGGTGGAACCCGGGCCCGCGATCGTTGCTCACCCTGCGCGGACCGCCGCTGCCGTCGAGCGGTACGGCGTACAGGTGTCCGTCGTCCGCCGACACGAAGATCGCCGTACCGTCCGGGCTCAGCACATGGTCGTTGTTGACCGGCGGCACCCCGCCGAGCTCGATTTCCTCGAGCCCGTCGTCGACCCGGAACAGCCGCCCGTTCCCGTTGACGATCAGGTCACCACGCGGCGTCCAGTTGGGTGCTTCGAACAAGACCGTCGACGAGCTGAACACCAACCGCCGCTCACCACTCGCGACATCGACGACAAAGAGCTCGGACCGTTGACCAGGGCGAAGAGTACGTGGCACACGCCCATCTTGCCCGAGTCCGGACAGGCCCATGACAACCGGTGCCTCGACGGCCTGCGAATCCAGGACCTCCGGCCCTGATCGGCTTGCTCGGGTGTTCCTAGCGTTGCAGGTGGAGGAGCGCAATGAGCACGATTCGATCTCAGCCACCAGTACGCCGGCAGCGCCCGCGTGCGCCGGCGGGCGGGACCGAGCCAGGCATCATGCTCCGCGCGGTCGCCTTCCTGGCCGGATGCGTCGCGACTGCGATCGGGGTCGGCCTCGGCCTGCCGCACTTGGTCAAGACGGGAGTCGGCCCGACCGCCTTGGCCGGGTTGGTCTGTCTGACTGCCGGACTGGTGCTGATCGGAGCAGGTGGAATCGCCCTCGTCCGTGCGATCCCCGGCTGGTGGCGGGTCCTCGCCGTACCGGTGCTGTTGTCAGTGCTGCTGATCAGCTTGACGGCGCTCGGCCAGGCGGTCGCGGTGACGAATGTTCCGGACACCGCCGTCGGCGCGGAGACACCGGGGAGCCGCGGCGTCGCGTTCACCGAGGTGGAGTTCGGCACCGCTGACGGCGTCACCTTGTCCGGGTGGTACATCCCGTCCGCGAACCGTGCGGCTGTGGCGATGCTGCACGGTGCCGGATCGACCCGGTCGGATGTGCTCGACCATGCCGTCGTACTGGCCCGGCACGGGTACGGCGTCCTGCTCTTCGACGCGCGAGGACACGGCCGGAGCGCGGGCCGGGCGATGGACTTCGGCTGGTACGGCGACCTCGACGTCGGCGCCGCTGTGACCTACCTGGCGACGCGGCCGGACGTCGACGGTGCGCGGATCGGTGTGCTCGGTCTGTCGATGGGAGGCGAGGAGGCGATCGGGGCGGCCGCCGCGGACACGCGGATTCGCGCGGTGGTCGCCGAGGGTGCGACCAACCGGACGACGGCGGACCGTGCATGGATGTCGGACGAGTACGGCCGGCGGGGAACTGTGCAGGAAGGCCTCGAGTGGCTGACCTATCAGGCCACTGCGCTCCTGACGCCGGCCCAGGCGCCGATCGGGCTGCGGGCGGCAGCCCTCGCAGCGGCTCCCCGCCGGGTGCTGCTGATCGCAGGCGGTGCGAAACCGGACGAGGAACACGCGGGCCGGTACATCCGGTCGGGCTCGCCCGGCACTGTCGAGCTGTGGGTCGTCCCGCAGGCAGGCCACACGGCCGGCCTCCGGACCGATCCCGGCGAGTGGGAGCGGCGGGTCACTCACTTCCTCGACGGGGCGTTGACCTGACCTTCCGGCCGCGGTTCGCCGTCCCGCGGGGACGAATCCTTGGCGATGATCGTAGACTCGCGGGGTGGCAGGCAGGATCAAGGACGAGGACATCGCGCTGGTGCGCGAGCGGGCCCGCATCGACGACATCGTCGGCTCCTACGTGACCTTGAAGAACGCCGGCGGCGGGAACCTGAAGGGGTTGTGCCCGTTCCACGACGAGAAGTCGCCCTCGTTCAACGTCACCCCGTCGCGCGGATTCTTCTACTGCTTCGGCTGCCAAGAGGGCGGCGACGTCATCGACTTCATCCAGAAGATCGACCAGATCACCTTCCACGAGGCCGTCGAGACGCTGGCCGCCAAGGTCGGGATCCAGCTCCGGTACGACGAGTCCGGCGCGCCGATCCAGCGCGGTCCGGGGAACCAGCGGCCGCGGCTGGTCGAGGCGCACAAGGTCGCCGCGGAGTACTACGTCGAGCAGCTGTTCGGCGCCGCCGACGCGACGCTCGGGCGGCAGTTCCTGGACCAGCGCGGGTTCGACAAGGACGCGGCGGTGCACTTCGGGGTCGGGTTCTCGCCGCGCGGCGGGGAGGCGCTGACCAACCACCTGCGCGGTCGCGGGTTCACGAACGCGGAGCTGGTCGCGTCCGGGCTGTCGGCGGAGGGCCAGCGCGGCCTGTACGACCGGTTCCGCGGCCGGCTGATGTGGCCGATCCGGGACGCCACGTCGGAGGTGATCGGGTTCGGCGCCCGGCGGCTGTTCGACGACGACCGGATCGAAGCGAAGTACCTGAACACGCCTGAGACACCGATCTACAAGAAGTCCAAGGTACTGTACGGCGTCGACCTCGCCCGCCGCGAGATCGCCAAGGGCCGCCAGGCCGTCGTCGTCGAGGGCTACACCGACGTGATGGCCTGCCACCTGTCCGGCGTCCAGACCGCGGTCGCGACCTGCGGGACGTCGTTCGGCGACGACCACGCGCGGGTGCTACGGCAGTTGCTGCTGGACCACGACCAGTTCCGCGGCGAGGTGATCTTCACCTTCGACGGTGACGAGGCCGGGCAGCGGGCGGCGTTGAAGGCGTTCGCGGGGGACCAGGCGTTCGCCTCGCAGACGTACGTCGCGGTGGAGCCGGACGGGCTGGATCCGTGCGACCTGCGGCTGCAGAAGGGCGACGCGGCGGTCCGTGAGCTGATCGGCCGGCGGGTTCCGCTGTACCGGTTCGTGCTCTCGAACGTGCTGTCGAAGTACGACCTGGACCGTGCGGACACGCGGATCGACGCGCTGCGTGACGCGGCGCGGCTGGTGGTCAGCATCCGGGACCGGTCGAAGGTGGACGCCTTCACCCGTGAGCTCGCCGGGCACCTCGGGATGGAGGTCGACCAGGTTCGCACGGAGGTCTACCGCGCTGCGTCCCGGCCGGCTCCTGCTGTCGGCGCGGATCGGTCTCCGGGAGGCGATCGGGCTCACGGTGGTGAGGCTCCGGTGCCGCCCGTCCGCGTGGATGTGCCGTCGCCCCGGGACCAGCGGTTCGTGATCGAGTGGGACGTGCTGAAGGTCGCGATGCAGCACCCGGCCTTGCTGGGCGTGGCGTTCGACGAGCTCGACGACCACGACTTCACCCACCCGTGGCTGGCCGCCGTACGCTCCGCGATGGCGAAGGTGGGCGGCCCGTCCGCTGCGCCTCCCGGTGAGGCGTGGGTGGTCGCCGTACGCGATGCCGTAGGCAACGATCCGGCCGCGGCCGTGGTCGGCGCACTGGCCGTGGACCCGTTGCGCCTCGGACGCGAGCCCGACGCGGCCTACGCCCTGGCGCTGCTGGCCCGCTTGCAGGAGCTGACCTGCGCCCGCCGGATCCAGGACCTCAAGTCCAAGCTCCAGCGCACCAACCCGATCGACCGCGCCGACGACTACAACCGGATGTTCGGCGAGCTGATAGCCCTCGAGGCCTACCGCTCCGACCTCCGCAAAAAAGCCATCTCCGGCGCCCTCTAGGCTCTTGCCATGACCCAGCCACCAGGGCAACTACCGCGCCCGCCGCGCCTGTTCCGCGCGGACTACGTCCTAAGCGGCCAGGTCCGCCTCGAGGGCTACCCGTTCCGCTACATCGCCCTCACCGCCGAAGGCCACCTCGGCAACCAGGCCTTCGACGTCGTCCTCAGCGCGGTCGAGCTCCTCGAAACCCTCGGCTGGGAACTCGTCAACCTCACCGACAACGACCACTTCGACCCCATAGCCTTCCTCCGCCGCCGCTACTGACACTGCCCGTGTGGAAAACAGCCGCCGTCCTCGCCTGGATCCCGGGCCTCGGCTTCGGCCTACCATGCGCATACGCGATCTGGCACCTGGCTGAGTTCGGCACGGTGTGGACGTTCCTCGGTTTCCCGACGTACGGCGGCGGTCCCTTCGAATCCGTCGGTCTCGAGACCACCGTCCCGCTCCTCGTGGCCTTCTTGGCCGTCTGCGTCGCCGAGGTGGTACTCGGCTACCTCCTCTGGACCCGCCGAGCCGCACCTCTCGCCTTCGCACTCCTCCCCATCGAACTAGCCTTCTGGATAGGCTTCGCCCTCCCCCTCGGCCCCCTCACCGCCCTCCTCCGAACCGCCGTTCTGATCAGGGGGCGTGCGCCTGGTTTCAGGGGTCGACCTTGAAGGGGTCGTGTTCGGTGAGGAGTTTGTCGAGGCGGGCCTGGTCGACGCGGTTGGTGACTTCGGAGAGTTCCTGGCGGTCGCGGATGACCTTCGAGAGGGTGATCGTCGAGGTGACGACGTACAGGAGGCCCAGGGCGAGGAAGGCGCGCACCCAGCCGGCCGCCGGCAGGTAGGCGAGGGCGACGACCATGGCGATCACGGAGATGGCGAAGGACAGCACAGCCTGCACGTAGTACGCCGCGGTCTGAGACGGCTGAATGGTTTTCGTCATGCGTCACATCGTCGTCGTCGCTGTAGGTACGACGCATGCGCCGAACTACTCAGATCACCGGAGGTGGCTGAGCGAGGACCGCGTGGGAGCCGAGCGCGTTTCCCCTGCGGATCAAGGGCGGAGCTGGCGGCGGGAGGTGATGCCGAGCTTGGTGAAGACCTTGCGGAGGTGCCATTCGACGGTGTGTTGGCTGAGGACCATCTGGGCGCCGATCTCGGCATTCGTGAGGCCGGCGCCGGCGAGTTCGGCGATGTGGGCTTCCTGGGCGGTGAGAGTGTCGCGGGCGTTGCCGGCGCGGCGGCCGACCAGTTCGCCGGTTGCGGCCAGTTCGCGGCCTGCGCGGTCGGAGAAGGCGTCGGCGCCGGACGTGCTGAACATCTTGTGTGCCGTCCGCAACTGCTGACGCGCGTCCTGGCGTCGCCCCTCCCGCCGAAGCCATTCGCCGTACAGGAGATGAGCCCTGGCGAGATCCATCCGCATCCGCGTCCGGCCAAGTCGCTCGATGGCTTCTTGGTACGACGCCTCGGCCGCCGACGGATCCGTAGTCAGCAGAGCCGCCGACCGCGCGAGTACCCCAAGCCCCCAGTCCGTCCCACACGCCTCCGTCATCACGCGCAGCCGCTCGAACCCGTCGGCCGCAAGCTCCGGCCGTCCGCTCCGCACCGCTGACTCGACCAGCTCGGGCAGTGCCCAACTCGCGACGCTGAGCTCGAGCGGATACGCGATCGCGTCAAGGGCCGACGGCAACGACTCCTGGTACTGCGAAAGCCCGTTGAGGAGCACCGACTGCGCGAACTGCGCGATGGTCACGCCGAGGCCTTCGCCGCGGGTCACTGCCTCTTCCCTGCTCCTCCGGATCAGCGCAAGCGCCGCGTCCGGATCGCCACGCCAGGCAGCCAGCTCAACAGCGCCATACGGCACCAGCGATGCCCCGGTCGCCTCGTTGATGGTCTGGATCTCGGCGACCAGCGCAGCCGCCGTGGAGATCTCTCCGGCGAACAGGTTGAGCATGACTCTGTGGTGCAACGCGTACGGGAGCTCGGTCAGCTCCCCGCGCTCGCGGGCGATCCCGACGTTCCGTGCCGTCACCACGTCCCAGTACTCGTCGTCCCACAGGTTGATGGCCAGCAGCGACGCATGCCCGAGCCACCGCATGTCGTCGGCGTCCGGCGGTCCTTGCGCACGAGCGAACGCCTCGACAGCCTCCCGTACGGGCGCGACCGCCGCCGGGTACCCGTCCGTGAACAAGGCCGCGGCGCCCTCCAGCACGAGGTCACGCTTGCGGCTGAGATCCGGCTTCGGGAGCGCCCGGGCCGCCTGGGACACCTCGGCGAGACCGGTCCCGCCGGCCATCCGGCCAAGGAACTGACACGCCGCGATCGCGTCGAGATAGGTGTCGCGGGCCAGGTCGACATCGAGCTCCTCGAGCCGGCGGGCGGCCTCGACGAGCAGCGGCGGGGCGTTCACGCTGTGCCCGGAGAAGAACGCGACCTGAGCCCGCACGAGATTCACCCGTGCCTGATGGACGGCGTCCACCGGTCGCTCGGTGGCCGTGGCCAGCAGCTGCGACACAGTGGTGAAGTCGCCCGCGCGCAGTGTGGCTTGAGCAGCAGCCAAGGCCCGGCTCGCGCGCTGGTCAGGGTCCGGCGTGAGCTCTGTCGCTCGCTGCAAGAAGGCTGCTGTGGCCGCGTTTCCGCCGCGCCCCTGCGCCCGCTCGGCCGAACCGACGAGTTCGGCGGCGACCTGCTCGTCCGGACCGCTTGCGCCGTACGCGCGGTGCCAGGCCCGGCGGTCGGGATCCCGGTCCGGATCGGTGGCCTCGGCGAGGGCTTGATGGGCTCGACGACGGTCGTCGTGGTTCGCCGATCGGGTTGCCGCCGATCGGACCAAGGGGTGGCGGAACCGGACGCGCGCTCCGATGTCGATCAAGCCGGCCATTTCGGCAGGCGCGGTCGCGGTCACCGGCACGCTCTGGATCTTCAATGCGCGCAGCAGCAGCGGTACGTCGCCTACCGGGTCGGCGGCCGCGGTCAGCAGCAACTGCTGCGTGTCTGGCGGAAGTTCCTGCAGTCTTCGGGCGAAGTTGTGCTCGATCTGCGTCGTCAGCGGCCGCGCGTCCAGCCGTTCGAAGCCGCCTGCCAGTTCGCCTGCGGTCAGTCCGCGCGGCAGCTCCATCAGGGCCAGGGGATTGCCCCTGGTCTCCGACACGATCCGGTCCCGCACACGCTCGTCCAGCCGGCCGGGGAAGACGGCATCGAGCAGCGCCCCGGCATAGTGGTCGGCCAGGCCGTCGACCACCAGTTCCGGGAACCCTCTCCAGTCCGGCCCGGTCACCGGCTCGCGTACGGCGAACACCATGCCGATGCGGTCCGCGAACAGCCGCCGCCCGACGAACGTCAGTGTCTGAACCGACGCCTGATCCAGCCACTGCGCGTCGTCGATGACACACAGCAGCGGACTGCTGTCGGACACGGCCGACAGCAGGCTCAAGATGGCTGCGCTGACCAGGAATCTGTCCGGCGGTCCACCGAACTCGAGCCCGAACGCGACCGCGAGCGCGTCTCTCTGTGGACGCGGCAGCTCGTCATGGCGGGCCAGCATCGGCGCGCACAACTGGTGCAGACCGGCAAACGGGATCTCCATCTCCGACTCGACCCCGGCCCCTCGTGCGACGCGGCAGCCTTCGGCTCGTTCGGCCAGGTACTCGAGCAGGGCCGACTTGCCGATGCCCGCCTCACCACGGACGACCAGCACCTGCCCCTCACCGGAACGCACCGCGCCGACGAGTTGGTCGAGCCGCTCACACTCGACGCGCCGCCCCCGCAGCCCCGGTACCTGCCCAACGATCGCCATGGCACCACCCCTCACCCGAGGCTAGACCCGAAGATTCGCGCGCGACAGAACCCACAAGTTCCGCTAGTAGGTCCGCATCCAGCGCGGCGCCACCCGCTCCCAGCCACGCGCCCACTCCCGCGCCCGGCGCCGATCGAGTGACCACCGCGCCAACCGGAACAGCGCCCACAGCAACGGCCAAACCACCATCACCAAAGTCATCGCGACCGCCCCACCGAGCGCAGCACTTGTCGGCCGCCTCCTTCGGCTGCCGCACCTGCCCATCGCCGTCGGCACCGCCAACACGCCAGCCACCAGCAAGCCGACCAGCACTGCCCGCTCACCCGATCCCCCCGCCGCCGCAACACATTCCGCCCAAACCACAGCCGCAGAAGCCGCCCCAGAACCAACGCCCCACCCCGGCACCGACGCCCACCACCCATCCGGCCTCCTAGCTCAACGCCACCCGACGTACCTAGAAGCCAAGACAAGCCATGAACCCGCCCTGTGACGGCGGTCTACTGCTGCGACGGCTCTGAGACGGTGGTGATCCGCGCCGTGCCTCCGATGCGTTGCGCCGGACCAAGCCCCAGCGAGTTGCGAGCAGCAGTCAACAGCCGCTCACGTGCCTCCTGCTGGGCGCGACGTACTTCAGCCCAATGATCCAGCTCGGGTACGACGACGTCGTTCAACGCAGCCGTGTGCACCGCGTTGTCCGCGTCATGAAGTCGCTCAGCAGCTGTCACGACGGCCGCCGGCGCAAGCAACCTGAGCCGGGTCAAACTCTCTCGATCCGCTGCCGGTGCGACTCGACTGCGATCGCCCGGAACGGCGTCATGTCGTCGCCACGCAGCCTGGCGTCGTACGACCGCTGACCCGCTCCCGCGAAGCTGGCATCAAGGAAGGCGACCAAGGTGTCGGTCATCGCCTCCCGCCGCCACCGCCGCTCGTCCCGCTTGCCCCCGACCACCAACGCGGCCCCCGACAGCACGGCCGCAACACACGCCGCCACCGCCGCAACGACCTCAGGCAAGCCCGCCACCGACCGTTCCACTCTCCTCGAACTCACCCGCTGGACCCGGAGGAGCCTACTTCAGGCTTTGAGAGTTCTTATCCGGACGGATCATCCACGTCGGGTGAGGTGCGCGCGAGGATGACGTCAGAGACTCACGGATGGCGGTTGCCTGATCGCGGCACGTCGACCTACGCGGACTCGGAGGTTGTTCGGTGACCAAGCTAGAGGCGGATTCGATCGGTCCGGTCGACGTCGCGGTGATCTTGTTCGAGGACGGCGAGTTCAACGGCGAGGTGGCTCCCGCCCTGGTGAAGCTGCACGAGTCGGGGACGGTGCGTGTCATCGACCTCGCGCTGGTACGGCGTGACGCCGACGGGTCGATCGCCGTGGTGGAGATCGAAGACTCCGAGGTGGCTGATGCGTTCCAACGGGTCAACGACGAGCCGCTCGACCTGCTGAGCGCCGAGGACCTGACCGAAGCGGCGAGCGGGCTCGAACCGGGCTCGGCGGCGCTGGCGATCGTGTGGGAGAACACCTGGGCGGCGGAGTTGGCGGCGGCTGTGCGCGGATCCAAGGGGCGCCTCATCGCGGAGGAACGGATTCCCCATGAGACGGTCGTGGCGGCGCTTGCCGCCCTGGACGACGCCGATCGGTAGCGGACGGAGGGAAGGCGCGATGCGTCGACGCAGAGGACGGCCCGGATTGATGGGGACGATGGCCCGGACGGCAGTGATCGCTGGTACTGCCACCGCGGTTTCGGGTGGTGTGCAGAGGCGGGCTGCCGACAAGGCTGCCGCTCAGCAGCAGGCGGCGGACCAGGCCGCGGCTCAGCAGCAAGCGGCGGCCCAGGCCGCGGCTCAGCAGCAGGCGCAACCGGCTGCTGCGCCTGCCGGTGCCGGCGGGGTGGACGACCGGATCGCGAAGATCAGGGAGCTCGGCGAGCTCAAGGCGCAGGGCCTCCTCACCGAGGCCGAGTTCGCCGCGGAGAAGGCCCGGGTTCTGTCGATGTAGAGGTGAGGCCATGAACAGGGTCGGCGAGCCGGTGCCGGTCAGGCGGTGGCGCGGGTGACGGTCATTCCGCGGGCCGAGCCGCCGTTCGACGGGGTGGTACGGAGACTGGCCGGCGAGTCGACTCCTGCCCGGTCGATGATCCAGAGGCCACCGGCCGGCGCTCCGAACATCGTGATTGTGCTGCTTGACGACGTCGGCTTCGGTGCGCCGGCCACCTTTGGCGGGGTCATCCCCACCCCCGCGCTGGATCGTGTCGCTGCGGACGGGGTGCGCTACAACCAGTTCCACACGACGGCTCTGTGCTCGCCGACGCGGGCGGCCTTGCTGACTGGCCGCAACCATCACAGTGTGCACATGGGGGCGATCTGCGAGATCGCTTATGGGTACCCCGGCTACGACGGTGTGATCCCGCGCAGTACGGCAACGGTTGCCGAGACCCTCAGGCTGCACGGCTACGGAACCGCGATGTTCGGCAAAGCGCATGTGACGCCGATGTGGGAGACGAGTCCGGCAGGCCCGTTCGACCGCTGGCCGACCGGACTCGGCTTCGAGCGGTTCTACGGGTTCCTCGGCGGCGAGGTGTCGCAATGGGAGCCGGCGCTGTACGACCAGACGACCCCGGTGGAGCCTCACGTCGGCCGGCCGGACTACCACCTCACCGAGGATCTTGCGGCGAGGGCGGTCGAGTGGCTCCGGCTGCAGAAGACCTCTGCCCCGGCCAAGCCAGTCTTCCTGTACTTCTCACCTGGAGCCACCCACGCCCCGCACCACGTGTGGCCAGAGTGGATCGAGAGGTTCCGCGGTAGGTTCGATCACGGCTGGGACGCCCTGCGCGAGGAGATCCACGCCCGCCAGCTCGCGCTCGGCGTCGTACCGCCCGGCACGGTCCTCACGCCCCGCCCCGCCGAGCTTCCGGCGTGGGACGACTACGACGACCGGTACAAGCCCGTCGCGTGCCGGCTGATGGAGGTCTACGCGGGCTTCCTCGCGCATACCGACGCGCAGATCGCCCGCCTCATCGAGGCGCTCGAGGACCTGGGGGAGTGGGAGAACACGATCTTCTTCTACCTGTCCGGTGACAACGGAGCATCCGCCGAGGGCACCCTGCACGGAGTCTGGAGCGCGCCATCGTTCCAGAACGGCGTCCCGGAAGATCCCGACTGGCTGCTCGCGCACCTCGACGACTTCGGGTCGGCCCGCTGCGAGAACCACTACAACGCGGGTTGGGCCTGGGCTCTCGATGCCCCGTTCCAGTGGATGAAGCAGATCGCGTCCCATTTCGGCGGCACCCGCAACGGACTGGCCGTGTCATGGCCCAACGGATTCGCGAGCAGGGGAGAGCTCCGGTCCCAGTTCCACCATGTGATCGACGTCGTTCCGACGATCCTGGAGGCTGCCGGCGTCGGCGCGCCCACGCACGTGAACGGCGTCGAGCAGCGGCCGATCGAAGGCGTCAGCATGCGCTACAGCTTCGACCACGCCGGTGCGCCGTCGACGCGGCGGACGCAGTACTTCGAGATCCTCGGCAACCGAGCGATCTACCACGACGGCTGGATCGCGGCCTGCTTCCACGGTCGCGTGCCCTGGATACGCAGCGCCGCACACCCGTTCGGTGAGGGAGAGAGCTGGGAGCTGTACGACGTTCGTGACGACTTCAGCCAGGCGGTCGATGTGGCAAGCGAGCACCCGGACGAGCTGGCCACGCTGCAAGCGCTGTTCGACGAAGAGGCACGCAAGTACGACGTGTACCCGCTGAGCGACGAAACGGTCGTCCGGGCACTGCCTGGCAACCGGCCCAGCCATCTCGACGGCATCTCACACTTCACTCTCTACCCCGACAATGTGCGGATGCCGGAACTGGCGACGGTCAACCTGAAGAACACATCGTTCGACCTCCGCGCGCACGTCCGGATCCCGCCCGGAGGAGCCGAAGGGGTCATCATCTGCCAGGGAGGGTCGATGGCGGGATGGTCGCTCTACCTCGACGACGGCGCTCCCACCTACCTCTACAACTACTTCGGGCGTGACCTCGTCACCATCCGCGCAGCGGACAAACTCCCGGCCGGGCCCGTCGAGATCGGGGTGCAGTTCGCCTACGACGGGGGCGGACTCGGACGCGGCGGCAATGTCGTCCTGACCGTCGCCGGAAGCGAGGTCGCCCGCGGGCAGATCCAGCACACCGTGCCCTTCATCTTCTCGATGAGTGGAGAGACACTCGACGTCGGCATCGACACCTGCGCCCCCGTGGGCCCGTACCCGGAGCACTTCCCCTTCACCGGCACCATCGATCGAATCGAGATCGACCTGCCCCAGCAGCCCGACGCCGACCACGCCCAGGAAGAGACAGCCGGCCGCTACCGCAGCGCACTGTCGGCCCAATAGGCCTCGCGACCGGTCTTGGCAGCACCACAGCGGCGATCCAGGGTTCGTACCTGCTGTCTTTGCTTGGGTCTCCGGGAGTTCGTGGTGTCGGCCCGAGGGCAGCCATCGGATTGCTTCCCGGTGCGGATGCGGTCGGCGCTGCCGGGGCGAACCGTCGGCCGGTGTGGGCCGGCCGACGGTTCTGGGTCGGGCGGTTGGTGTTAGTTGATGACGCGGAAGCCGTTGCGTTGGCCCAGTTTTGTCAGGCTTACCCTGCCTGGGATGCCGTCGAACGGCGGTGGGACCGTGGCCTTCTGCCACTTGGCGTAGGCCTTGCGGAACTCGGTTCCGGCGTAGCCGTCGACGAACTCCGCCGGCTTGAGGCCCTGATGCCGCAGCGCCTTCTCCACGATCAGGATGTCCTTCTTGTGCAGCCCCTGCCCCTGCGGACGGAACTGGTCCCGGCGGGCGGCGTCGATGACGTTGCTGAGGTCGACAGCCGGCAGCAGTGGTGTGGGCGCGCCCGGCCGCCAGATCCGGACTCCGTTGACGTCCTCGCTCCAGCCGCGGTACCGCTGGCCCCAGCTGCGGGTGATGAACGAGATCGCAACCCTGTCGATCTTGCCGCGCCGCTTGATGTCGTTGCTGAAGCAGGTCCCGTCGCCGGCGCTGATGGCGACGTGCCCGTCACCTCCGTTGGTCCACCAGACGGGGACTCCGAGTGGCGGCGTACCGGTGGTGCCGTGCCTGAAGTCGGTCCCGAAGTAGCCCTTCTCGGCCGACCCGTACAGCGGCCCGACGTTGAAGCACTTCCGGACGAACATCAGGCACAGGCGGGACCAGTCCTGGCTCGGGCTGGTCACTTGGCCCTTCGCGAAGTTGATCGCGGCCTGCCCGGTGCGGATCGCCATCTCACTGCCCCCCGTCCGGATCGACCTCGTCGGCCGACTTCACGGCCTCGTCGGGCCGAGTCTCTTGCCCCGGCTCCTCGCCCGGCTCCAAGGCGCCCTCGTCGCTGTTGCCGCCCGGCTCGGCGAACTCGTTGTCGAGCGCCGGGTCATCGGCCAGCATTCCCGGCGACTTGCTCAACGGCAGCAACGTACTTTCGTCCAACACGTCGACAGACTGTGAAGTGTCGACCACTACTTCGCTCATCGCGAACCTCCCCTGTTTGCTGTTACCCCCACAACTACGCGCACGCCACCCCTGCCACATCCGAGGAAAACCCTCAGATCCGCCCCCCGAACCCCTCAGATCCCCAGCCACCCTTCAGCCCGCTCAGCTGGTCACGCAGACGAGGCGCTCCCCGTCCTGGCGCGACTCGATGACCGGGCATGACCGTGTGGACCCACGTCCTACTGGTACGACGTGACTGCCTCGAGCAGTGGGGTCCCATCGGTCAGTCCCTGCGCCAGGCGGGCGGCATCGCAATGCCGCTTCTGAAAGCACACCTCCATGGAGCGAGCCACGACCCGGGCCGTGGCTCTGCCTGCATGCTGTGTGGTAGGGCGGGTGGCCGGCTCCGCCAGACGGACCCGTTGTCGCGATCCCGCGTACCGGACGGGCACTGAACGGCGACCCTCGCGATGAGTTGGCACCCCGGTTGACCACGTACAAGTTGCGGCGCGGCACCCGACGCAGGCGACCTATGTGGAGGCGGTTGCGTGCTAGTTCGCCGGCAGGGCGGTGAGAAGCCCTTTGCGGGAGCTGATGCGGAGCTTGGTGTACACCTTGCGTAGATGCCACTCCACGGTTCTGGCGCTGATGAAGAGGTGCGTGCCGATCTCGGCATTGGTCATCCCGGTCACGGCGAGTCGGGCGATCTGCGCCTCTTGGGCGCTGAGCGCCTCGACCAGTCCGGGCGGTGGAGTTCGGGGAAGCGTCTGCCCTGTCGCGGCGAGCTCACGGCGAGCCCGCTCGGCAAACGCCTCGGCACCCATCTGCTGGAAGAGGTCGTGGGCGGTGCGCAGTTGCCCGCGGGCGTCCAAGCGGCGGTTCTGCCGTCGGAGCCATTCGCCGTAGAGCAGGTGCGCTCGGGCGAGCACCATCGGCACGCGGGTACGGCTGAGGCGCTCGACGGCCTCCCGGTAGTACGCTTCCGCGACACGCGGGTCGTCGGTGACGAGGGCCCGGCACCGAGCGAGCACGCCGAGCGCCCAGTCGGTTCCGCTGGCGTCGGCTAGCTCGGCCAGCGCAACGACAGCTCGTTCGGCCGGTGCCCGATTCTCCGTGTGGACCGCGGCCTCCACGAGCTCAGGCAGCGACCAGGTGGCAAACGCGAGTTCCTGCGGGTGCTGTGCGCCGTCGGTGGCTGCTGCCAGCGCCTCGGGGTAGCGAACTAGACCGTTGAACAGCACCGCTTGCGCATGCCGAATCAAAGTCAGCCCCATCCCGTCCCCGCGGGTGACCACGTCAGCGGTGACGGCATCGATCATGCGCGTAGCCTCTGCCTGACGTCCCTGCCAGGCCGCTAGGGCGATGGCTCCGTATGGCGGCAACGTGCTGCCGGTCGCCTCGGTCACCGATGCGGCCTCCTGCACCAAGACGGCTACTGTGGACAGCTCCCCGGCGAACAGGTGCAGACCCATCCGCGCGCTCAAGGCGATTGGTAGAACGTGGAGTGCGCCGACCCGACGGGCGAGGTCGACATGCCGGGTGCACAGCTCATCCCAGCTCTCGTCGTCCCACAGGTCGTGTGCGGCATGCGTGGCGAGCCACAACCAGCGCAGCGACTCCAACACGGGCATGTCGGAGCCGCGGAAGGCACGCACCGCGTCGCGCAGCACCGGGGTGCCGGCCGCGTATCCCTCGGTGATGACTAGAGCCAAGCCATCCAGAAGCAAATCGCAGGGGCCCTTGACACCATTGGGCGTGTGCGTGGCGAGGGCGGCGGCGGCGACCTCGCGCAAGCCAACTCCACGAGCGAGTCGGCCGGCGAACATGGCGGCAGAGAGCGCGTCGAGATACGTGCGCAGGGCCAGCGTCGCGTCGAGCGGTTCCAGTGCCCGGGCTGCCGCGAGCAGCAGGCCCGGGGCGTCCCCACTGTGGTCGGAGAAGAACGCGATCTGCGCCCGCGCCAGGTGAACCAGGGCTCGGTCGAGAGAGCCTAGCGGCCCTGCCTCCGCGACCGACAACAGTGTCAGAGCCTCCGCGGGTGCGCCGGCTTCTTGCTTGATCTGCGCGGCCGCGAGCGCGCGCCGTGCGCGCAGCAGCGGGTCGGCGGTCAGTGCCGTTGCACGCTCGAGGAATGCTGCAGCGGCTGCGAGACCACCACGCGCCTGCGCGCGTTCGGCGCTGGCTTCCAATTCCGCTGCGACGCCCTCATCCCAGCCGACTGTCGCCTGTGCGCGGTGCCAGGCCCTGCGGTCCGGGTCGGAGTCACCGTCGGTGACCTCAGCCAGCGCGCCGTGAACCTCACGGACATCACCGACCGTCGCCGCCCGGTAGACCGCCGAGCGCACCAGCGGATGGCGGAACCGCACTCCGCGATCGATCCCCGCGCTCTGCGCGAGGAGCCCGGCCTCGAGAGCCGGTGCGGCCGCCGCGGTCACGTCAACACCGAGGTGGTTCGCTGTCTGCCACACGAGCGTGGCGTCTCCAGACGGCTCGAGAGCCGCGATGAGCAGCAGCCGTTGCGTTTGGCCCGGGAGCCGCTGCAGTCGCCGCCGGAACCCCTCCTCGATCCGGGTGGCGAGCGGCATCCGGGCTGTGTCGCTGAAACCGAACGCCAACTCGCCCGATGTCCATCCTCGTGGCAGTTCGAGGATTGCAAGGGGGTTCCCGTGTGTCTCGCGCAGAAGGCGGTCGCGGACCCGGTCCTCCAGCGGCCCGGGGAAGGCCGAGCGCAGCAGCTCGCGCGCGTCCTCATTCTCCAGCCCGTGGACGCGCAGCACAGTCACACCCGTCAACTCGTCGTCGTCGGCTCGGTGACGGAGGGCAAAGACCATGACGATTCTTTCGGCAAGCAGCCGTCGCGCCACGAACGACAGCGTTTGTGCCGATGCCCTGTCCAGCCATTGGGCGTCGTCGACGACGAAGACCAGCGGCTGCCTTTCGGCTGAGTTGGTCAGCAAGGTCAGCACAGCCAGGCTGACCATGAACCGGCCAGGAGATGTGCCGTGCCGAAGCCCGAATGCCGTCTCGAGCGCCTCGCGCTGGGGCTCCGGCAGCGCGTCGAGGCAATCCAAGAAGGGCGCGCAGAGCAGATGCAGCCCGGCGTACGGCAATTCGATCTCAGACTCCACTCCGGCAACGCGCACGACCCTGCACCCATGGGCGTGTTCGGCCAGGTAGGCCAAGAGGGCGGTCTTCCCGACTCCGGCCTCGCCCTCGAGCACCAAGCCGCTGCTCTCCCCGGAACGGGCTCGGGCCACTAGCTCGTCGAGGAATGCGCATTCACGGCGTCTGCCCAGTAGTCGCGAACGCTCCTGTTGACTGTTCATCAGCGCTCCTCGAATACAGCCTGACGCACACGCACATCAGTCGCAACGGCCGCGCCAACAAGCCGCCCTCGCCCGTCAGCCGCAAACCCTCGACCCGAGCCCACCTCACCGTTCTCGGCGACGCCGTCAACCGTGCCGGCCAGTGCGCCGCCTGGGCATTCCACTGGCGCGACCGGCCAGCTCAGACGCCACCGTGGTGAGTCGACAGATCCCAGCAACGACCACCTCGACCGACTGTGGCGGGGTGTCAATCGAGTACGAACAAGGGAGTCAGCATGGAAACAACCGAGTACGACGTCATCGTGCTTGGCGGTGGCGCTGTCGGGGAGAACGTCGCCGATCGTGCGTTGCAAGGCGGTCTGACCGCCGTCATCGTCGAGAGTGACCTCGTCGGAGGCGAGTGCTCGTATTGGGCTTGCATGCCGTCGAAGGCATTGCTGCGCTCCGCGCAGGTTCTCCGGGCAGCCCGGCAGGTCCCCGGCGCGGCCCAGGCCGTGACCGGTGAGCTCGATGTCGATGCGGTCCTCGCACGCCGCAACGCCTTCGCCAGCAACTGGTCCGATGCGGGACAGGTGCGGTGGCTGAATCATGCACGCATCTCGCTGGTACGGGGCCACGGTCGCATCACGGGACCGAAGGAGGTCACCGTCACCACCGCGAACGGCACGGCCCTGCTCACTGCGCGGCACGCGGTGGTTGTGGCGACCGGGTCCGACGCACTCGTTCCCGGCATCGAGGGCCTCCACGAGGCCCGCGGGTGGACGAGTCGCGAGGCGACGAGCGCCAAGTCGGTGCCCGGCAGCCTCGCGATCATCGGTGGCGGCGTCGTCGCTTGTGAGATGGCAACGGCATACGCCGCCTTCGGTACCGAGGTCACGGTGATCTCGCGCTCCGGATTGCTCGAGCGCATGGAACCGTTTGCCGGTGACATGGTGGCCTATGCGTTGCGCGAGCAGGGCGCCACGGTTCTGCTCGACACCGAGACGAGGCGGGTCACCCGGACCGAAGCCAAGGTCGTCGTCGAACTCGGCGACGGGTCAACCGTCACGGCCGAGGAGGTGCTGGTCGCAACCGGCCGTACTCCGCGGACCGGTGACATCGGGCTGGACGCGATCGGGCTCAAGCCCGGCTCCTGGTTGGAGACCGACGACACACTCCTCGTCCGCGGGTTCGACTGGCTGTACGCCGTGGGCGACGTCACGAATCGAGCGCTGCTCACCCACCAGGGCAAGTACCAGGCACGGGCCGCCGGTGACGTCATCGCCGCCCGCGCGACGGGAGCGTCAGTCGCGGACACCCCGTGGGGAGCCCACGTCGCGACAGCCGACCACGCGGTGGTCCCACAGGTCACGTTCACTGAGCCTGAGGTCGCGTCCGTCGGCCTCACGGCTGCAGCCGCTAGCGCGGCCGGCTACGACATCCGGGTCGTCGACTACGAGATCGGCTATGTCGCCGGCGCGAGCGTTCGCGCGGATGGTTACAAGGGAACTGCCCGGATGGTCGTGGACGAGAAGCGCAAGGTCATCCTGGGCATCACCTTCGTCGGTCCGGACGTGAGCGAATTGCTCCAGGCAGCGACCGTGGCGATCGTAGCGGAGGTGCCCCTCGACCGACTTTGGCACGCAGTACCGGCCTACCCGACCGTCAACGAGATCTGGCTACGCCTCCTCGAGACGTACGGACGGCCGGTTGCCTGATCCGGCTCTTCGGAGTTGAGCGTGGTTGAGGCGCTCGTCACTGTCGGCGTGGCGTAGGCGGGAGAAAGGAGTCAGGGCCTTCACGATCAGCAGCGACCAAGCAGCTGACAAGACAAGACCCTGACGTGTCTCACTGTACGTGTAGTTCCCGTGTGTCGCGGTGCGCCCGGGCCGATGAACTGTGCGGTGTCGAGGGCGTGCATGTCCTCGACGTGTCCACGCGCGACGACGGCGTGGTGCTGGTGCGGTGGCGCAAGCGGTCTGGCGGTGCGCTGAGGCGGCGTGCCCGGTCTCGATCTGGACCGCGGAACACGGCTACGCCAAGCGGTCCAAGCTCACGGCCCGGGCGATCTCGTGGACCACGGATGCGTTGCGGCACGACGACACAACGTGTCAGCGATCGCCCGGCACCTGGGCGTGGACTGGCGCACCGCCTGGGCCGAAGCCAGACGCTGGGTCAAGAAGCCCAAACGGCTGAAGGGTGTGAAGACGCTCGGCGTGGATGAGCACATCTGTCGACCTGGCCTGCGCGGCACGAACCGGGCGGTCACGGTGTTTGTGGACCTGACCCGGACGAGAACAGATGTCTGCATGCCCGCCTGCTGGACGCCGTCGAAGGCCGCTCCGGCGCCGTCTACGCCGACTGGTAGAAGAACGGTCACCGTGACCGTCGAGCACGCGGCCCTGGACCCGTTCCGCAGCTACGCCAACGCGATCCGCGACGAAGTGCCCGACGCGGTCGCGGTGCTCGACGCGTTCCACGTCGTACGCCTGGGGTCGAACGAACTGACGAGGTGCGCCGGCGGGTACAACAGCAGACCCTGAGGCGCCGCGGGTTGAAGAACGACCCGCCCTACCAATCCGCCCAGCGTGTCAGGCGGACCATCGGCGATGCGGTCACAGGCAGAAGGCGCTCCTGCGCCCTTTCCCGCGCATTGCTGGTCGTTGTTTGACGTGGCTGAACTGCTAGGCGACCGCGGTGCGCGTTTCGGCGCCCTGCCCACCGAGCGCTTCCGGTGCGCCTGCAAAGCTCGAGACCGAAGTGTTAGCGGCGCTGAGCGTGAGGGCGGTGCTGATCAGGCCCGCGTGGCTGAAGGCCTGGGGCGTGTTGCCAAGGTGGCGTCCGGTCCTTGGGTCGTATTCCTCACTGAGCAGTCCGACGTCGTTGCGAAGCGAGAGCAGCCGCTCGAACAGTTCGGTCGCCTCGTCCGAGCGGCCGACGCCGTGCAGTGCGTCCGCGAGCCAGAACGAAGTGGCCAAGAAGGCGCCTTCGCTGCCGGGGACACCGTCGACGTTGTGACCGTCATCGCTGACGGCGTACCGCAGAACGAGCCCGTGGTCGCTCAGGTCGCGTTCGATCGCGTCGACCGTGGAGACCATGCGGGCGTCATCCCATGAGAGGAAGCCGTAGCGCGGCATCAGCAGTACGGCCGCGTCCAGCCTGGGTGACCCGTAGGACTGGGTGAACGCGCCCCGTCCAGGGTGGTACCCACGCTCGGAGATCTCTCGCGCGATGGTGCGACGCAGCGCCCGGAGCCGTCGCAGCTGGTGTGTTTCCTCAGTGCCGTCATCCTCGAGCGAGCGCACGGCCCGGTCGACACCTACCCAGGCCAGCAGCTTGGAGTGCACGAAGTGCCGTCGGGGACCGCGGACCTCCCAGAGTCCATTGTCGGGGTCCTGCCACTGGCTCTCGATCTGGTCAAGCAGCGCCCGTTCCAGCTTCTCCTGGTCCGCGGCATCAGGCAGTCCGGCGTCCCGGGCCGCTGACAGGATGTCGAGCACCTCGCCCCACACGTCGTTCTGCTGCTGGGTGGCTGCGCTGTTCCCGACCCGGACCGGCGTGGAGCCGGCGTGCCCGGGTAGCCAGTCGAGGGTCTGTTCGGGCAGGTCACCGGTCCCGTCGACGGCGTACATGATCTGCATGTCGGCGGGGTCGTCGATGACGGTGCGCATCAGCCAATCGCGCCAGGCTTCGGCTTCTTCGAGGTAGCCGGTGGCGAGGAACGCCTGCAGTGTGAAGGTGGCGTCGCGCAACCAGGAGTAGCGGTAGTCCCAGTTGCGCGATCCGCCGAGTTGCTCAGGTAGCGAAGTGGTGGCGGCGGCAAGGATGCTGCCGGTGGGCGCGTAGGTGAGCGCCTTGAGGATGATCAGCGACTGGCTGACCTCGGTCTCCCAGGGGCCGGTGTAGGTCGACCGGCTGATCCATTCGGTCCAGAACGTGTCAGTGGCAGCGAGGGCGGACTCGGCGTCCGGGGCCGGTCGGTAGGGCTCCCCCGCCGCGGCGTAGCTGAGTGTGAAGGAGACCCTCTCGCCTGCGTTGACGATAAAGGCACCGGTCCAGGACCCGTCGGCAGTGCTCAGCTCAACGTCGCTCGTGACCCACAGCTCGTCCCCGCCGGCCGTCGCGACCAGATCCCCGTGGGCGCTCCGCAAGGTCGGGATGTTCTTGCCGTAGTTCATCCGTGGCGCGATCCGGGTACGCATCGCAACCGTGCCGACCAAGCCGTCCACGATCCGCACCACCATCGGTGCGGAGGAGTCGGGGACCATCAGGTCAGTGACCCTGACCGCGCCATCGCCGGTGGTCCACTCGGTTTCGAGGACGAGGGTGCCGGTCCGATAGCGGCGTCGGCTGCAGCGGTCCGGACCGACGGGTGCGAGACTCCACTGGCCGTGCCGCGCGTCTCCAAGCAGGGCCGCATAGACGGCTGGGGAGTCGAAGCGCGGCAGACTCAGCCAGTCGATCCCCCCGTCCACGCTGACCATGGCAGCCGTGCGCAGGTCGCCGATGAGGGCGTAGTCCTCGATGTGCTGCGTCATGGTCGTCCGTTCCGCTGGTTCTGGTTCGTGTACTTCAGACTCGTCGGCGAGGGCCCTGGTCGCGCCCGTGCAAGCCCTGGCCGGCACCCTGGCGAAGGCTCCCCCAGCCTGGTCAGTCGCGGGTGGTGGCGGTAGGCGCAGGCCGATCCCTCGCACTCCGCTGGTGGGTTGCGCGGACGGCATCGCGTCCGTGCGCGCCCCCGATGGCGCGGTGGTCTCCGGGTGCGGTCGCAGTCACCGGAAGTGGACGGTGTCCAGGTCTAGCCACACGACTGATATGGAGTGGCTACCTATCAAGAGGCAGGGTGAGGCGCCCGACGGGAATGTTTCGGTCGGGAGGCCGAATCTCCATACCAGGTTGATGGTTCGCTGACGCGGGCGAGGAACTGTTCGGCCACCGCGGTATCGGAGTCGGCGCATACCCGACGGTCTCCAGTTCGTCGCTCTGGTCAGATGTCGATCGGTTGGTAAGAATGCCGATAAGAGCGTGACGCAGCTCGGCTTCGGACGACCGATGCCGTCAGAGCCGGGAGCATGAAACTTGGCCGGGGAGGGGCCGTGGGCGAGCTGGTTGGGCGTCGTACCGAATGTGAAGAGCTCGACCGGCTCGTGTCCGAGGTGCTCGCCGGCGCCAGTCGTGTCCTTGTCCTCCGCAGCGAACCAGGCATGGGGAAAACCGCCTTGCTCGGCTACCTGTCGCGGCAGGTGGCCGACTGGCGGCTGGTGTCGGCTGGGGGGGTCGAGTCCGAGATGGAGCTGCCGTACAGCGGTCTCCACCAGTTGTGCGTGCCATTGCTAGATCAGCTCGACGAACTCCCCGCACCGCAGCGCGACGCGATGGCGACCGTATTCGGGCTCGGCACCGGTCCAGCGCCCAACCGGTTCATGGTGGGACTGGGTACGCTGACGTTGATGGCCCAGGCCGCTGAGCATCAGCCGTTGGCCTGCATCGTCGACGACGCACAATGGCTCGACCAGGCGTCCGCTCAGGTCATCGCCTTCGTGGCACAGCGCCTGCTGGCCGAGCGCGTCGCGCTGGTCTGCGCGGCACGCACGGGAGCCGTTGACGGCGTGCTGGCCGGACTGCCCGAGCTGCTGATCCATCGCCTCGGCGACCACGACGCCTACCGACTGCTGCTGGACAACCTGCACGGCCCGCTCGACGCGGCGGTCATCGATCAGATCGTCGCGGAGAGCCACGGCAACCCACTGGCGTTGCTCGAGTTGCCGCGCGCCTGGCGGGAAACAGACCTCGCCGGCGGGTTCGGCCTGCCCGGCAACAGCCAGCCTGTCACCGGCAAGATCGAACGCAGCTACGCGCGGCGTGTCGAGTCGCTCCCTACCGAAACCCAGTTGCTCACACTCGTCGCGGCCGCGGATCCGGTCGGCGACCCCGCGCTGATCCAACGCGCCGCCGGTGTGCTGGGCCTAACGATGGCCGATGTGAATCCTGCGGTGGACGCCGGGCTCGTCCGGGTGCACGACCGCGTGGAATTCGCCCACCCTCTGGCCCGTTCGTCCGTGTACCGCACAGCCGCCACGACGGACCGGCGCCGTGCGCACCAAACCCTCGCCGAGGTCACCGACGCCCAGATCGACCCGGACCGGCGTGCCTGGCACAGGGCGCGTGCCACCGGCACACCTGACGAGGGCGTGGCAGCCGAGCTGGAACGGTCGGCCGACCGGGCCGCTGCTCGTGCGGGGCTCGCAGCAGCTGCCGCCTTCCTGACCGGCGCGACCGAGCTCACACCGGTTCGTACGACGCAGGCCCGGCGCGCGCTTGCAGCGGCGTCGGCCAACGTGCAGGCCGGCGCCTTCGGAACCGCCCAATCCATGCTCACCAACGCCGGAAGTGGACCGCTCGACGACGTGCAACGCGCCCAGATCGAACTGATACGTGCTCAGCTGGCCTTCGCCTCGAGCCGGGGGAAGGAAGCCATGCTGCTGATGCTGGCCGCCGCCCGGCGCCTTCAGCCACTGAACCTCGAGCTCGCACGACAGACGTACCTGGACGCGTTCTCCGCCGCGCAGTTCGCGGGCCGGCTCGACGAGGGCGTCGGCACCGCTGAGGTGGCCCGTGCCGCCCGGTCGGCACCGCTGCCGCCCGACACTGCGCGTACGGCGGGCGACCTGCTGTTGGACGCTTTCATCGCGCTCAACGATGACTACACCGATGCTGTCCCGCCGGGCCGGGAAGCACTGGCCGCGCTCCGTGGCGACGCCCATCCCGCGCGGGAGAGGCTTCGCTGGCTGTGGCAGGGGTGCGTGCTCGCTCTCGAACTGTGGGACGACGAGAGCGCATACATCCTGTCGGAGCGGCATCTTCAGACGGCTCGGACGACCGGCATGCTCACCGAACTCCCGCTCGCCCTCGGCGCGCACACACCCATCCTCGTGTTCGCTGGCGAGCTCGCTGCCGCCGCATCGCTGGCAGCGGAAGCCCGGTCGGTGCTGCAGGCGGCGGGGATCGCTGAGGCGCCGTACGGCGCACTGATCCTGGCAGCGTGGCGAGGCCAGGAACGCGAGGGGATCGACCTCATCGACACCACGAAACGGGAGGCGACCACCCGCGGTGAGGGAATCGGAGTCGCCATCTGCGAGTACTCGCGCGCTGTCCTGTGCAACGGCCTGGGCAGGTACGACGAGGCGTTCGAGGCCGCTCGCGATGCTTGTGTGGACCCGAAGGAGATGGTCGCCCACAACTGGGCTATGGCCGAGCTGATCGAGTCCGCCGTACGAACAGGACACGCCGATGTGGCGCAAGAGACCGCCGCGAGGTTGACCATGAAGACCCGGGCTTGCCGAACGGACTGGGCGCTCGGGATCGCGGCCCGCTCACAGGCCCTGTTGAGCGATGACGCGGAGCTCATGTTCCGCGAAGCCATCGAGCGTCTGAGCCGGGCCCGGGTCCGCGCCGAGCTCGCCCGTGCCCACCTCCTGTACGGAGAGTGGCTCCGCCGGGCCAACCGCCGTACCGACGCCCGCGGCGAGCTCACCACGGCCGAGGAGATGTTCATGGCCATGGGAATGGCCGCGTTCGCGCAGCGAGCCGGTCGCGAGCTGCTGGCCACCGGGGCGACCCCGAGAAAGCGCACAGTCGACACCACCACCGAACTCACGGCACAGGAGGCGCTGGTCGCCCGGCTCGCCCGCGACGGCCTGTCGAACCAGCAGATCGGAGCCCAGCTGTTCCTCTCCGCCCGCACCGTCGAATGGCATCTCAGCAGGATCTTCGCCAAGCTCGCCATCACCTCCCGCTGGCAGCTCCGCCATGCCCTGGCCGATCGCGATCTGCCGATCATCGGCACCACCTAGATGGTTGATTCCTTGAATGTGGAGCTGCGCCTCGGAGCGCGCCGCTACCCCCAGCGCCCACTCGGTGCCGCTGGCCTGCGTCATCTCGGAGAGCTGCTCGAACGCAGCGGCGCAGTGGGGCGATCACCGGCACGCACAGCCGCCTCGATCAGCTCGACCAATCCCCAGTTCGACACCGCCATCTCCGCTGGGAAGACCACGAACCGGCCCCGGGTCGAGAGAGGTGTTACTGACATGGACGTAGCGTCCCTGGCGGACCTGCTCCACGAAACCGCCGAGCATCACGACACCTACGAGAAGATCGCACCGGCGCACGACTGGTGGGACTGGTACGCCGCCTACCTGCACGCGCGGCAGAACGGCAGCTCTCCCGACCAGGCGTCCGAGGCCGCCGGCCGCTACATGGCCGACGTCAAGCACGTCGCCGTGCCGCCGGCTGACTGACTGTGATGCCCTTCTACCTGAGCGATCGCGCACCGACGACAGCGCGGTATCCGATGCTCGCTTCGGCCAGGACGCGAACCCCTAGGACGCGGGCGAATGATCCGCCGAGTACGCCCGAGGGGTCGTGAACCTCTTCGAAGACTTCAACTACACGGCCGCTGGCGACGCCGAGGCCGGTGAGGCCCGACGAGCAGCAGGCACGTACTCTTCACGGCGATGGTCGGCGGCAAGCTGGTGACCGACACGATCGGTGATGCGTCCTGGTCCCGAGCGGTCGAACAGATGCCGGCGCAGCCTGTCCGCGCCTGGGACCAGCGACCCGATAGGGGCTCAGCGCCCGACCACGTACCCCAGCAGCGCCGACGTCCTGACGCCCGGCTCGCTCCGCACTACCGGAACCGCATTGCGGCCCGAAAGAGCCGCCTGCACCACACCGTCCAACGCCTCGCACTCGTCTCGAGGCCCGCGCGCCCCTCGCCTTTCGCGGTTCGGACCGTCACCCACGACTGCCTCCACATGAGGTCGCAGCTCATACTCCGATTCCGGATGCCTACGCATTTCCCCGACAGTCGACTGGACTTGGGCTCTGGTGACGTCAAGCGTGCCGACGACATCGGCCGCGCCGACGGGAACAGGGCGGTCGACATGCTGCGGTCCCGCCCGCACCAGGCGTCCGAGGCCGCATGTCGGAGCTGCTCACGATTTCCCTCTTGCGGGTCCCAACCGTTGCCCAACACTCACCCAGCATGGCTGCCTTCGAGCCCCAAGGCGCCCGGAAGACCCCCGGTCCGCGTCCCGGGCGGAACCCAGGGGTTCGGAGGTCCGCCTCCGGGGCCGAATACACGGTGGCTGCAAGCCGCCGTACGGGTCTCTGGTCCGGAGTACTCACTGACGCTGATGGTGAGCGGCTCGCTGGCCAGCGTCTGACGAGATCCTCTGGCGACTAGGGAGGGGACCAGGGATTCCACGGGCGCCACCGGGGGCCAATCGGACGAGGCTTCCTGACGTCACCGACCTCAAGGTCGGTACTACGAAAGGAGAAACCCCATGGACATGTCCCCCCTGGACACCCCGCCGGGCTCGTCCCCGGCGCCAGCCACCACGCGCCGTCGAAGGTTCTCGCGCCGAATTGTCACCGGTGCCTCGGTAGCACTGGCGACACTGGTCGCGTGCTTGGCATCGCTGTCGGCCGGCACCGCCTCTTCTGCACCGGCCGCGGCGAGCGATTCGTTCGGCTCGGTCGCCGGGTCTCCGCAGCTCTCGGCCGATTTCAGCAAGACCTTCAAAAGCCGGTTCGTGGAGGCCAACGGCATCCGCCAACACGTGGTCATCGGCGGTGATGGACCACCGCTGCTGCTGGTGCACGGCTGGCCGGAGAACTGGTACGCCTGGCGCTTCCTGATGCCAACGCTGGCCCGCAACTACACGGTCATCGCGCCTGACCAGCGAGGGATCGGACTCTCGGAGAAGATCCAGGGCGGGTACGACGCGGGCACCCTCGCCGACGACCTGGCCGCGCTCATGACCGAGCTCGGCCACGAGCGGTTCGCCGTGGTGGGTCACGACACCGGCTACATCATCGGCTACGCGCTGGCCGCCGATCACCGCGACCGGGTCGACCGCCTGGCCGTCGCCGAGATCCCCGGCCCCCCGGGCGTGGGCCAGGACCCGAGCCTGTGGCTCGACGAGCCGATCAACGACAAGGTCTGGCACATCCCGTTCAACCGGGTCAACGACGACCTGATCGTGGACATGGTGCAGAGCAACGCCAACGGCTTCTACGGCTACGAGTTCGCCATCCAGGCCGGCGGGGCCACGCTGCCGAGCTACGCCACCGACTACTACATCAAGCTCTACACCCGCAACAAGGACGTTCTGCGGGCCACCTTCGGGTTCTACCGTGCCTGGGGCGCCACCGTCGCCCAGAACCGGGAGCGCGCGAAGACGCCGCTGACGATCCCGGTCGTTGGCATCGGCGGGGCGAACAGTTGGGGCCCCTACGCAGGCGACGGCCTCAGGGCCGCGGCGAACGACGTGCAGACCGTCGTCATCCCCGGGGTCGGCCACTGGGTCTCCGAGACAGCACCTGAGCAGATGCTCAAGACGCTGGATTCCTTCCTGGCGCCCTACCGCGCAGGCTCGTAACGCCGAACAGGCGCCTGCGAGAACCACGCAGAACCGCACCGCCTGTCCAAGCTCGGCGGGCGACCGGATGCTGTGCACCCAGCACCCAGCACCCGGCTCCGCCGAGCCACGGGAGTGAATCGCCCCGGGTTTCGTGGAGGCCCGATTACCTGGTCCCGGCCTCGGTGAGGACGGGGATTTCACCGTAGTGGTTGGCTTCGAACTCCGTTGGTGGGACGTGCCCGATCTCGCCGTGTAGGCGTCGGTGGTTGAACCAGTCGACGTATTCGGCGACGGCGATGGACTTCCAGCCTCCGTGGGGTCGGGTGGCGGGGTTGCGGATCAGTTCGGCCTTGAACAGTGAGTTGAATGACTCGGCCAGGGCGTTGTAGTAGGAGTCGCCGCGGCTGCCGACGGAGGCGACGGAGTAGGCCTCGGCGAGCCGCTCGGTGTAGCGGACGGCTCGGTGTTGCACCGCGGTCGCTGTGATGAATCAGCCCGGTGACGTCGTGGCCGGCCCGCTGCCGTGCCCACAGGCCCATGTCGAGGGCGTCCAGGGCCAGGTCGGTGCGCAGGCTGGTGGAGACCTGCCAGCCCACGACCAGGCGGGAGAACACGTCGATGACGAATGCGGCGTAGACCCACCCGGAGTGGGTGCGGATGTAGGTCAGCCACCCACAGCTGGTTGGGAGCCTCGGCGACGAACCGCCGCTCGACGAGGTCGGCCGGCCGTGGCGTCTCAGCGCCGTCGCTGACGGTGGTCTTGCGGGTCTTGTCCCGCGTGATCCCTCGCAGGCCCTCGGCGCGCATCAGTCGTTCCACGTTGCAGCGAGCCACTTGGATGTCCTTGCGGATCAGCGCTGCGTGGATCTTGCGCGCGCCGTAGACCTCGAGGTCGTCCTTGTGCAGCCGGCGGATCGCCGGGACCAGCTCGGCGTCACGAACCGCTCGGGCAGACGGCGGCCTGCTCCTGGCGGCGTAGTAGGTGCTCGGGGCAATCTTGATCCCGGCCGCGGCCAGGACTCTACAGATCGGCTCGACCCCGAACCGGTCGCGGTGCCGGTCGACGTAGTCGACGAGCACCGCCATCGGCACCCCGGTTACTTCACCTTGCGGTCGAGCTCCGCCGCCGCGAAAAAGCCGACGCCGTCTTCAGGATCTCGTTGGCCCGCCGAAGCTCGCGGTTCTCCCGCTCCAGCTGCGCGATCCGCTCCGCATCGCTGCTCGTGGTCCCCGCCACCGTCCCCTCGTCGATCTCGGCCTGCCGGACCCACCCCCGCAACGTCTCACGGTGCACGCCCAACTGCTCCACGATCCGCGGAATCGCCCCCGACCTCGTCGCCGGGTCCTTGCGCGCGTCCACCGCCATCCGAGTGGCCCGCTCACGCAACTCGTCGCCGTACTTCCTCGGTGCCGCCATAACTCTCATCGTCCATGGATTGAGAGCCTCCATCAGACCCGGGGCGATTCAGAGTGCCTACAAGGCGTCGATCCTCTGCCGAGTTGCTGGTATGCCTCAACCAGCAGAGCGCGGATCAGGCCCGGGTCGACCTCCTTCCAGGCGAAACGCTTGGTCACCCGTCGCGGGTCATTGGCGCTCCATTCCGCCGATGCCCCAGAGCGTGTCAACGGTGATCTCCGATCGATGGCTTGAGCATCGCTGACACTCGTTGCACATAAACGAGGCTTTCGGCTCGCGGGTTGGCACCAGCGTCAGCGCGCGAAGCGATCGCCTCATCGAGCAGTTCGATAGCCCGACGGATCGACCAGGGTTCAGATATGGCGGCCGGCTGCGCTAGCACGAGATATTGCTTGCCGAGGTCGCTGTGGTGCGAGTCGATGGTCTTCTCTAGATTGCTCATGAGCAACAGGCTTGCGACTGCAAGCTCCTCGCTGAACCCAGACCGCGAACTCCAGAACGCCTGGGATCCACCGAGCGTTGGTGTATCAGCCTGGCCTTCGGCTTAGCACTCTGCCGAAGCTGGCTAGCAGGCCGACACGCGGCAGGAGCAGTACACAAATCCGCTGATACAGGCCCAATCACACGATGTCGGTCCTTCTCGTAATGAGAAGATCATCGTTTCGATGCCCGATCGCTCGGACTACTCGGTGATAACGACTGTTACAACCGGCCTGGGGAATGACCCACGTGGGTTCGCGGCCTGCCGAGTTCCGACTAGTGTTTCGTAATTGAGATCGTTTACATGGTTTGGTGTTACTTCATGCTGGTTGGCACTAGTGTGGGTTTGACGCGGGAGCAGCGGCCGAATCCGCGATTCGCGCCGGCGACGATGGTTGTTCTTCCCTGGAGTTGCATGTCGTGAAGCTCTCTCGTTTCAGGTAGTCGATTTGTGGTGTTAGGCCGGTGCACCTCGTGTCGAGCAGCACCAGTCAGGGTCAGGCGGGTGCGGGCAGCGTGCCGAGAACGCTTTCGACGCGGAGTGCCAGGGCAAGAAGCTCTTGGTCGTGGCCGTGTGCGCCGTTCAGTTCGATCCCGATCGGCAGTCCGCTGCTGGTCAGCCCTGCCGGAAGACTGATCCCCGGGATGCCGGCGCCGCTGGCAGGAACCGTGTTCTTGGACAGGAAGAGATGCGTCACGGCTTCACCTGCGACGCTGAACTCCCACTGGTCAGCGATGGCCGGCGCGGGCGCAGGGGTGGTGGGGAAGATCAGGGCGTCGAAGCCGTCTCGTGCGAACACATCACCGAGCCGCTGCTGCAGCTTCGGACGGTCGACGGCGAGAGTGGCGGCGTACTCCTCATCCGAGAGGTAAGCGGGGGCGCCCGGCACGACGGTGGCGCTCCACACTGCGTGGAGTTGCGGCTTGAGTCCGTTGTAGACGTCGTCGAACGAAACCGGGTAGTCGTTCTCGCGGAGGAACTGGGTCACGGCCTGCTGCGTCTCACGGAGGAACAGGTTCCACGCCGTCCGGTCCGCAATGTCGGAGAAGTCTTCTCCGAGGTCGATCTCGACCACTTCGGCGCCGGCGTCGCGCAGGCGGCGCACGGTCTCCCAGAACTGCTGCTCGACGTCGGGATCGACGAGCTTGAGATAGTGTTTGGGGGCGTAGGCGAATCGTGCACCAGTGAGGCCAGAAGCTTCAGACGGGGAAACGATCGCGCTGCGCCCGACGATCTGGTCAACCAGGATGCAGTCCTCGACGTTGCGAGCCAGGAGCCCTGTGGTATCGAGCACATGTGAGACTGGGGCCACTCCGCCGCGCGGCCACCGCCCGGTGGTCGGCTTGTAGCCGACGATGCCGGTCAAGGCCGCGGGGATCCTGATCGAGCCAACAGTGTCCCCGCCGAACGACGCCGGCACGATACGAGCGGCGACCGAGGCGGCCGAACCGCTTGAGGATCCGCCTGACAGGTGGTCCCGCTTGTACGGGTTCAGCACCTGTCCGTACTCGTCGTTGTGGCCGGTGACCCCGTACGACATCTCGACGAGGTTGTTCTTGCCGAACACGATCGCCCCGGCGGCTTTGACGGCGGTGACGGCCTCGGCGTCCGCCTCGGGAACGAACTCCTTGAGGGCCTTCAGGCCGAGCGTGGTGGGAAGATCCCGCGTCTGGTAGCTGTCCTTGATTCCCACCGGGACACCGAGCAGGGGTGCCGTGGAGCCCGCGGCGCGTGCCTTGTCAGCAACGTTGGCCGCCTCGAGCACAGCCGATTCGTCGATCGTGATGAACGAGTGGATATCCGAGTTCCTGCGTGCTTGGCGAAGGAGTGCGGCGGCGTAGGACTCGGCGGTGGTGTCGCCGCGGCGGATCGCGGTGGCGGCAGCCGCGACGCCGAGCTCTACGAGCTGGGTGTCGCCGGCTCGTGCTGTGTTAGCGAGCATGATTTCTTCCTCTGGATCGTTGTGGGGCCGATTCGTCGCGGTCACTGGTTCACTGGACCAGCGAAGAGCGTGTCGGGTACGGGCACATCGAGGACCTGGAGCAAGTGGATGACTTTGCGGTCCAGTTCTTCCCCGACAGCCGTGATTTCCGGGGTGTCGAAGCTGGAGAACCGAGTGCTGGGCTGATCGATCGAGAACCGAGTGATGCCCAACTCGTCGCGATGGATCGCTGCCCGCAACGGGGCGTAGAGCATCACTGCCGGATCGTGCCGGTATATCCGCTCGGCGATGGTGTGGTTGCCCATCAGGTAGGAGGAGCAGTCACCGGCGTCCCCGGCGAGCTGCATGGTCTCGCCGACGTCGGTGCTCCAGAACCGCATGAAGCCGTGCGGGGCGTTCTCCGCTGCCGCGCGGAGAACAGTGTCCCAGTCGGCCCGGTCGGCGCGCAGCCGCTCCATTCGCTTCGTGTCCAGCACGGGCACGACGGCCTCGTATCGAGCACGGAAGTCCGCGAAGGACGCTCCGGTGTCGATCGACCAGCGGACGACCTGATGGGGGACGGAGATGAAGGTCTGGTCAGACATTCGGTGCTCGCTCCTCTCGAGTTCGTGGCAGCGGCCCCGGGGCCCCTGGCCAAAGTAAAATGGTCGCGCAGTTGTGCGCGGGCGCGGTGCAGCCGGCTGGCGACCGTGCCGCTCTGAATGCCGAGCCTTGAGGCGACTTCGTCGTACGTCAGGCCGTCGACATCGTGCAGGACGACGGCGGCCAGGGCGCCAGGGCTCAGTTCGTCGAGCGCGGACCGCACATCGGCGTCGAACATTCGGTGCTCGAGGTCCTGGTCGGGAGCCGGGCTAGTGGTGATGTGGAACGCGTCGGGGAGTGGTTCGAACCGGATGCCGTGGCGTCGTCGTACCTGGTCGAGGAACAGGTTGCGGGTGATGCGGTACAGCCAGCCCTCGAAGGTCCCCGAGGTGCAACCGTGCAGCACGCTCGGTCGTTGCTGATGCGATCGTCCATGGCTGTGACTCTCGGGAGCTGGTACGGCGGACGGGCGCTGAGTGAACTCGGAACGCCCGCCCACCGGGTTGGTGGATTTCTGGCCGCACTGCCTCTGGTCGGGCAGACATCGGACCTACTCGATCTGTTCGGCGCCGGCCGGGCCGGGGATGGGGTCATTGGTGATCCGCAGCCCGGCGAACCGCCGGTCCATCGCCGCGGCGTATCGGTCCGCGGCCGCGGGTGCGGCGATGAGCTCGGCGATCACGTGCACGCCGAACCAGACCCGCACTCGCCGCCGGGTGTCGGCGGTTGCACCGCCTGGAACTCGATCTGACATGGCCGGATCTCCTCGTCTATCCGAACGTGAATGCATAGGCCTGGGCGCCGGGATCGAGGAAGGTGATCTCGAACGTGCGGTCCTTGATTGGACCGGACTGCCGAACGAGTTGGTACAGCCGCTGCTCGGCAACTGTCCCGTTGCCTTGGTGGTCGACATCGACTCCTTGAGCCGCGCCGGGCGGTTGTCCGTCGATGAGCAGGCGGAACCGCACCGACGCTCCTGGAACAGCGGGGCCCATGACGAGATGAAGATCCCGGGCGTGAAATCGGCAGGTGATCCGCGCGTCCGCCGCAGCCGATGTGATGGCTTGTTCCGTCATCGTCCACGCACCCGACAAGGCCCAGTGATTGGTTCTCAGCGCAGCGGGGGCCGCATAGGTGTGGCGCGTGCCCGGCACGGGGCCGCCCGGAGATGCGAAGTTCCGGGTGCGTTCGGAGCCGGTGTAGGTCTCCGGCGATCGCAGGCTGGCCCAGTCCGCGGCCGCCTCGATGCCTTCGGCATCCACCGGCGTCGATCCATGACCGTCTCCAGCGGATCCGGCCTCGGCCAGCAGTTGCTGGATGACCCTCTCGGACTGGCGATACTCACCTTCGCCGAAGTGCTGATGCCGCAGTAGTCCGTCGGCGTCTGCGAAGTACAGAGCCGGCCAGTAGTGATTGCCGAAGTCGCTCCAGACCGCGTACTCGTTGTCGAGCGCGACCGGGTAATCGATCTTCATCTTCCGCATCGCCCGGCGCACATTTTCGACGTCGGTCTCGAACCCGAACTCGGGGGTGTGTACTCCGACCACGATCAGCCCATGGCCGGAGTACTTCGCGACCCATGCCCTCAGATAGGGAAGCTGACGGAGCCAGTTGATGCAGGTGTAGGTCCAGAAGTTGACCAGGACTACCCTGCCGCGCAGCCCGGTTGCCGTCAGCGGCGGTGAGTTCAGCCATCCGGTCGCGCCGCCGAAGGAACGCAGCTCTCCCTGGACCGGCAGCCGGCTCGTCTCCGGGCGCAGCCCAGCAGGGTCGGGCGATCGTGCTGGCATGACATACCTTCCTTAGCTGGAGTACGAGGTCGCCGCACGACTCGGCGGACCGACCGGCTCGGGTCGTGCCACCAGGTCGTCCCGCCGAGCGAGTGCGACGACCGACAGTCGGACTGTTGTCGTCTAGCGAAGCGATCGGAAGCCGGCGCGCACCTCATCAACAAAGAGGCGCGGTTGCTCCCAAGCGGCGAAGTGACCGCCGACGGTGAGCTTGTTGTAGTGGACGAGGTTGGGATACGCCTGCTCGGCCCAGCTTCGCGGGGCCTGGTAGAGCTCGTCAGGGAAGGCGCTCACGGCGACTGGAATGGTGACGCCCTTGACGGCGAAGAACGAGAACTTGCTCTCCCAGTAGAGCCGCGCTGCGGACACGCCAGTGTTCGTCAGCCAGAAGTGGGTGATGTTGTCGAGGACGTCATCTCGGCTCAGGCCCTCGGGCACGCCGTCGAAGCTTCGGGAGATCACCGCCAGCGACGCCGCGTCGTGGTCGAGCATGAAGGCAGCCAGTCCGACGGGCGAATCGGCCAGCGCGGTGAGCGACTGCGGGCGATCCCCCATCAGGTAGGCGTAGTGGGCGTGCTTGTAGAAGAAGCTCAGCTGGTCGCAGGCAGCCTGTTCGTCATCGGGGAGGCCTGATGGCGGCTGACCACCGGCGGCGAGTGCCGCGTCGAGCTCGGGCGGGACCGTGCCGGGCATGTTGGCGTGGATGCCGACCAGCTCCGGTGGCGTGTCCAGGGCCATCAGGTCGACGACGACCGAACCCCAGTCGCCACCTTGCGCGACGAACTTCGTGTAGCCGAGGCGCCGCATCAGGTCGACGTACGCCCGGGCGATGCGGACCGGGCCCCATCCGGTGGTGGTCGGCTTGCCGGAGTAGCCGTAGCCGGGCATAGAGGGGATCACCACGTGGAACGCGTCTGACGCCTCCCCACCGTGTGCTGTCGGGTTTGTCAGCGGTTCGATGATCTTCAGTTGCTCGACGATGGAGCCCGGCCAGCCGTGGCAGACGAGCAGCGGCAGCGCGTCCTCGTGCTTCGAGCGGATGTGGAGGAAGTGGATGTCCAGTCCGTCGATCTCGGTGATGAACTGGGGCTGGGCATTGAACTGCGCCTCGCACTTGCGCCAGTCGTACTCCGTTGCCCAGTAGCGCGCAAGCGCCTGGATTGTCGCCAGTGGGGTGCCCTGCGTCAGATCGTCGACGGTCTCCTTCTCCGGCCAGCGGGTGGCCAGGATGCGGGCACGCAGGTCCTCCAGATCCGTCTCGGGCACGTCGATCCGGAACGGGCGGAGCTCTGTGGCTCCGGCTGGGGTTTCAACCGTGAGAGCCATGCGGTCCTCCTTGGTTCGGGGGCGGTAGTGGTTTTGCGGATGCTGTGAAGCCTGGCGTCGCGGTGCTTTGCTTCGCACCCGTACAGGCACTGGGCCACCCCCTGGGTGATCCTTCGTTTCGTCCCAGGGTGCAGCTTCGAGCTCGGCTCACACCACGCGGCGACGGCGGGAGGGACTGACCGGTTCCGCGGGGGCGCGGCGGGACAGGACCCGGGGCAGGTACCTGCATGTCGAGCCAGGGGAGCCGGGCCAGGACTTGGTACGGGTGCGACGAGTGCCGTCCGCCACCGACGCTTGCGATCGCTCCGACCGGCAGCATTCTGGCTGCTGCCACCACCTGCCCGAGACGATCGGTGGTTCCCGCAACTGGGACTACCGGTACTCCTGGTTGCGCGATGCCACCTTCACACTGCGAGCGTTCCTTGCCACCGGTCATCTCGAAGAGGTGGCAGCCTGGCGCGACTGGCTGGTCCGCACCGTCGTCGACAAGCCTTCGGACTTGCAGATCATGTACGCCGTCGATGCGCACCGACCGCCTATCTGAACAGGTTCTCGACTGGCTCCCGGGGCATGCCGGCTCCGCACCTGTCAGGGTAGGGAACGCCGCAGCGACCCAGCAGCAGAACGATGTCTGGGGGGAGGTGCTCGACATCCTCGCGGCGGCTCGCGACGCCGGTGTACCGGATGCCGTGGATCAGGCGAAGCTGGAGCGGGCTCTGCTCGACGAGAGCGAAGTCCACTGGCGGGAGCGCGACCACGGGCTTTGGGAGGTGCGGGGTCCACGGCGGCACTTCCTGCACTCCAAGCTGCTCTCGTGGGTAGGAGTCGACCGGGCCGTCGAAAGCCTTGAGCAGCAGGGAATCGGCGCGCCGCAGCGGCTCAGGGACTTACGCGGTACCGTCGCACGGGAGATCCTCGATCGCGGCTACCGCCCTGGCCGTGGCGCCTTCACTCAGTCCTACGGCTCCGACCGGCTCGACGCGGCTGTGTTGCTGATGCCGCGCTACGGTTTCATTCCGTGGCATGACTCCCGCGTCATTGCCACCGTCGACGCGATTCAGCGCGACCTCACCCATCATGCGCTGGTACGGCGGTATCTCGTCGACGATCACGCGGTCAACATCGACGGCGTGCCCGGATGTGAAGGGACCTTCCTGGCCACGTCCTTCCGGCTTGCAGACGCACTGCACGGCATCGGCCGCACGGATGAGGCCGACGAGTTGTTTGAGCGTCTGCTCGCGCTTCGCAACGACGTCGGCCTGCTGAGCGAGGAGTACGATTCAGCGACGGGGGATCACCTCGGCAATACGCCCCAGGCCTTTAGCCACGCAGCGCTGATCACGACCGCACTCACCCTGAGCATTGCGCCGGCTGTGCACGGAGAGTCCAGCTTGGTTGCGTAGCCGTCTGCCTAGTCCTGGGCCATCGCCGTTTCCGGGTTGTCGAGCGCGGTGGCCAGCTCGCGGCGAGAACGGATCCCGAGCTTGCCGAACACGTTGCGCAGATGCCATTCAACGGTCCGCGGGCTGACGAAGAGCCGTGCACCGATCTTCGGGTTGGACCGGCCCTCGCGTGCCAGCAATGCGATCTGCCGCTCCTGCGCGGTGAGGTCGTCGCGCGTCTCCAGCGTCCATTGCGCACCTTCTCGCCGGTGGCCCGGAGCTCGTCCCGAGCGCGCTCGGCGAAACCTTCCATCCCTATTCCGGTGAGCATCTCGTGGGCTGTCCGCAGTGCTGCCCGCGACTCGACCTGCTGGTTCTCCCGGCGAAGCCACTCGCCGTACAGCAGGTATGGGCGGGCCAGCTCTGGACGCAAACCGGTACGGCTCAGCCGCTCGATCGCTTCGCGATAGAGGTCGGCTGCGGTCGCTCCTCCACTCACCACGCACGACAGCGTGCCTCGATCCCGAGCGCGATGTCGGTGCCGCAGGGCTGTGTCGTCTCCGCGAGCTGCGCCAGCGCATTGCGTGCCCGCGAGGTGTCGCCGTTGTGTGAGGCCGCCTCGACCAGTTCGGGCAATGCGGAAGGAGCCGAGGCGTCGTGGTGGTGGCTTCGGCCTCCCGTCCTTGCAAGGCGCGAAGCCTCAGCAGGGTGTACGGCGTGATCGGGCTTCCGATCGCGGCCGCGACGTTGTCCACCTCCGAGATCAGGGCGGCCGTGCCCGCGAAGTCACACGTCCAGGGGAGTGCTAGACCTACCTGTGAGAGGAAGAGTGGCAGTTGCGCCAGTGCGCCCGCGTACCGGACGAGCTGGACCTGGCGGCGGGACAGTGTCAGAAGTCCTTCGATATCCCATACGACGGCGCTGGCGGCCGCGGTCATCCACCCCCACCGCAGCAGGTCCTCGATCGAGATATTGCCGAGCACCTGAGTGGCTCGTTGCAACGTCGGCGCCGCGGCGGCGTGGCCGTCCCCTGCGCCTCGGATCCTTCCGCGGCCGCCGTCGCGATCCCTAACCGGGCGGCCGCACGCCAAAGCAGGCGCGGATCGCCGACCGGTTCGGCCGCTGCAAGCATCAATAGACGACGCGTGGGGTCCTCGAGCGGGGCGAGTCGTCGTACGAAGCTCTCCTCGATCCGTCCGGTCAGCGCCTGCGCTTCGAGCAGACCGAAGCCGCCTGCCAGTTGCGTCGCTGTCAGCCCGCGCGGCAGCTCGAGCAGTGCGAGCGGATTTCCCCGGGTCTCGGCGATGATCTGATCCCTGACCCGCTCGTCCAGGACGAATCGCACAGCTGAACTCAGCAGCATCCGCGCTTCACCGTCGGGTACGCCACCCAGCTCCAGCGCACTCGAGGCGCTGGGCGGTGGCCCGCTGCGCGTACCGGGGTGCGCTTTCGGGCAGATCGACATGGCACCGGAGTGGTCGGAGTGGTGGTGGCTGTAGACCACGTGCGTGATCGGCTTCCTGGTGACGCGGTCGATGGCGCGCAGGATGTTGTTCCCCAGCGTCGGTGGGGCGTCGATGGCGATCACGCTCTCGTGGTGACGACGAACATGGTCTGGTAGCTGCCGTCGCCCAACCAGAAGATGCCCTCGGCGATCTCGTCCATCACGTACCCCGCCGCCGGCACCTCCGGACCTTTCGCGATCTCGGGCACAGGGGCGGTCGGAGCCTCCCTACGGCGTCTGGCTTCCTCCGAGAAGCTCAGCGCGACTGCGGTTTCACCGCTGCTTGCAGTGGCAGTTGACATGTCCTCCATGTGGTTCTTTGTCGGGAGCTCGCACGGCGCCAACGCCCGGTCCCGCGGGTTCGAAGACTCGCGGCCGTCAGACGGTGCTTGCACGGGCTCCCCTGCCCGGCTGGTCCGGGCCTGTGGGTGTTCGAGAAGTTCAGCGTGTGGCGTCGCGCGCCGTCGTCGCGCCCGGGGATTCCCGGGCGTGACTGGCCCGGTTCCTGGCCTTGTGAGCCAAGACCTTGAGCCGCAGGCCGGAGAGCCGCACGCGTTGGTGCTCAGACGCGGCCGGAAAGCCGCTGCGTGATCTCCTGCAGGATCCAGCGGTTGCCTTCGATCGTCGCTGGTCAGGAGCACCTTTCAGTTCATCAACACGGCCTCAGCATCAAGAGCCGTGAAAGCGCCGGGCTAGGTCGGGGCTAGGTCACCCTTGGGCAAGACGCCTTTGACACTCACAATGCTTACTGCAAAGGCGCGGTGGTGACGGCGGGTTAGTAGGTGATCCTGCCGGGGATGCGCTCGGTGACCTCTTGGAGGACCCATGTGTTGCCGTCCGGGTCGGAGAACGCCGCCTGGCTGACGTACGAGCGACCCTGGGGGTCGCGCCCGGGCTCGGGCTCCCCGCCCGGGGCGGCGTGGAAGATGTCGCCGATGTCGATGCCGCGGTTTCGGATCTCGGCGTGGGCGGCCTCGATGTCGTCGACGATCAGCAGCAGGCCCTGCAGCGGTGGACCGGCGAGCGGGCCGAACTGGACCGACGCCGGGGAGCCCGGCGGGGTGAACTGCACGCCGCGTACGTGTTCGGTGAACTGGAAGTCGATGTCCAGCTGCCACCCGAGGCGCTGGTAGAAGTCCTTGGCGCGGTCGAAGTCGGTGACCGGGATGCGCGTCACCTCGAACTTCAGGGGCACTTGGGCCAGGTCCTGTCCTTCGGGCGGCGACGGAATGCTGTTCACAGTCATGTTGGCTCCTTTTGGGGTGGTAATCGGGCTTTGGTGATGCTGATGGCTGGCGCGCACCGCACCGCGAGGCTGACGTCTCGGGGGTGCTGACCGCGCAGGATAGGGCAGGGGGTAACTGCCGCACCACCGTCCGAGATCGATGGCCCTACTGGTCGTGTTGCCGGCGTGGATGTCAGTTCAAGACGTTCGCGCTCCACAGCTGGTTTTGGCCGACGTGGTCCGGGTTTCCCCGCAGGCGCTGGATTTTGATCTGGGGCACCTTCTTGTGGGCCGGGTTACCTACCAGCGTCATCGCGAACGGGTTTTCGAAGTCGGTCGTGTTCCCCATGATGATGGGGAAGTACAGGGGGCCGGTGGATGGCGAGTCGGTGGTGTCGAGGATGAACACGGTCGACCCTGGGGTGTCGCACGGCTGCAGTGTGAGGCCCGCGTTCTGGTACGGCATCCCCGGGAGACCCGAGCAGAGGCCGGTGGGCACGCCGTTGGGCGCGTATTCGAGTTGCACCGCATCCAGGGGGCCGTACTGTGCGTTGATAGCGGCGGAAACCATGCCGATCTCGTAGAAGGACGTCACCGACCCGGCGACCCTCACGATGATGTCGCCGGCGGGGTTGGTGGTGCTCGGAGGCGCCAGGATCGCCGGGGTGCCCACCGCGGCGGTGCCGCCATACACGGTCTCCACGAACCGAGGGTTCGTTGGGGAGCCGTACCTGGCGCTGTAGACCTGGATGCAGTGCGGGCTGCACTCGGGCGTAGCGGCGTTCGCTGGGACCTCTGCCACAGCGCCTGCAGCGCAGAGGAGGAGCCCTGCCATCGTCGCGATCGTCAGTTTGTTCTTCAGTGAAGTGCTAGTTCTGGTCCGCATACCAGGTACCTCCGGGTCTGAAACCGCGTGAATGGCGGCTGCTGTCGATCATCGGCGACAACCCGCTTGATCGGCCCCTGGGGATACCCTGGTCCGAACACTGGTTCTGGTGCGGACAGTTCGCGTCGCGTGTTGGCGGGAGCGCGCGCGATGCATCGCGGCGCCACATCGGCGTACGTCGTGCTGGGCCCGCCCGTGCAGAGATCCCGCCTTTCCGCCCTCCTTGACTCAGCGGCGCAAGCCCGCAAGTTGCGATGCAGATGCAGTGCCCGTGTGTCGGGGACTGAGCGCCTCTACGGCGTATCCAATGGCGGCTCGGTTGGGGGATCCGGGTGCGGTTCATTCGGCGCCAGCCAGTGCCGAACGGTTCTCCAGGGATCGGCATCTCGGTTCCGAGTTCCGTCTCGAAGACCCTGCCGAGCTGATCACGGTCCGGGTTTCTGACCACGACCAGCTGCTGGAGGGCATCGTCGCTGAGTTGGGTGTGCGCAGCGTCCTAGACGTGCCGTTGACCACCGGGGGCGGCCGCAGAACTGACCTGCGTCCAGGTGCGCAGTCCAGGCCTGCTTCGGGATTCGCGGCAGCGTCTGGGCGAAGTCGTCGGGCAGGGTGAACCCGACCGAGTACGAGAACCGCTGCGCAACGACCCAGTCGAGGAACTCGTGGGTGCAGCCGGCCGCGTCGGCGCGGATCAGCACCTTGCACCCAGGCCGGGTTCCCGGCCGGTGCCCGGGGAGTTGTTTGAGGGCGTCGCGGACCACACTGATGTGGTCGGCGGCGGTGTTCGAGCCGGCGTTGCCGGGCCGCAGCAACACCGCCAGCGGCTCGCCCGACCCGTCGGGTCCGTGGTCGACGAACGCGCACAACGGGTGGAATCCATAGCCCCGCTTGAAGGTTGGAGCCGCGCCCTGCTTGTCCGAATGCGCACCCCACCAGCGTGGCGTCGGTATCGACGTTCAGTGGGTCATCGCCATCGCGGTCGGCGTTCGGCGCGTGATCGCCGGCCAGCGCCCACACCCGTGCGCGAGCAGCCGCCCGGGCGACATCGATCGCCTTCAGCACTCGCCCGACGTCACCTGCGAGTGCGTCGATCGTGCGGAAAACCGTCGGATCCGACGCGACCGGACCGAACAGGCCCGCCTCGCCACGCAGTACCGCGATGTCGGCCAGGCAATCCCTGCCCAGCCCGAGGGTGATCGCGAGATCGGTGACATCTTGGCCGGGTCGTGCCGGGCCAACGGTTTGCGCCACGGCGCCAACACCCGCGACAACTCCACGCCCAGGCCGCTGGCCCGGACCGCTTCGGTGAGCAGCACGCCACCGGCCTGCGACACCACACCGGATCCCGCAGCATCTACCCGAACACGCGGTTACAACCCGGTGGTCTTCACGTAGAAGGCCGGCGGCGCGTCGCCTCAGACCGCCTCAGCCGGTCGGCGACGTCGGCCGAACTGACGCGCCATTCTTGTTGAGGTGGCCACGACCCAAAGATGCGGCGTGCCGGAGGCAGCTGCCTTGACGATCGCGCCGGATTCGCCGGGGCGTTTGTCCTTGGCGTGTACGGCACGACGATGAGGTTTCGACGTCCGAAGCGTGAGCGCCGACCGAGCTGACTCATCCCGGCGGGCTCGTACCGGCCCCGTGCCCTAACGAGAGCAGGCCAGCGGGCTCGACCGGTCACTCATGGGGTGCCACCGACCGAGCTCAGGCTCAGCGATCTACGTTCATCCAGGCGAGAGCGCCACAACCGCGTGCAGGGTGGCAGCCGGTACACCGCCCAGCTCGTCGCCGCGACCCGTTGAGCCAGCGGTGGCCGGCGGCGGTGCAGACCGCCCCTGATCATGGGTCGGAGTGGGCCAGCGGACGGGGGAGTTGTGGTGGCGGCGTGGAGCCATTCGTGGAGCGAACTGCCCGATACGGATGAGAGATACGGGCACCGGAGTTAGGTTCTTTGCAACGAATCAGGCCTGAAGACGCAGATGTGGCGGCGACCTTCCTCCTCGTAATGAGAAGGTCGTCGGTTCGACTCGTGCTCCGTTCGTCGATCCCCGACCTGTTGACCGCCTCGCCCAGGCTGCCGCTATGACGTTGCTGTCGGCTTGAGTTCGGTGACGGAGGCCAAAGGCGGACCGTCGCCGGCAGCAACCTTCGCACGCTTCCCGCGGGACGCGGTTACAAGACCTGCCGTCACCAGCAGTGCCACCGCGCGGTGGGCCGTGCTGGCGGCGACGCCGTACCGGGCGGCGAGAGTCTTCTCAGGTGGCGACGGGTCACCGTGAGTCAGAATGCCGGCGTCAATGGCGCCGCGAAGATCGGCCGCAATGCGCTCGTATGGCTTCAGATCTTCGTCCGTGACATCGGGTACGGCCGACTTCGAGGTAGTAGCTTCATGTGCCGCCGGTGGTGCAGGGAGGCGCACGGGGGTCACTCCAGCTGCGCGCTGGTCTGCTTCGGACCACCAGGCCGTGTAGACCCGCAGCGTCGTGGTGCCGCCGCCTGAGTGACCCAAGGGGCCAGCTGCGGAGCGTACGTTGTATCCCGCCATGATCAGCTCGGTTGCGTTGTAGTGGCGGTGGTTCTTGAGCTCGGTATCGATCCCGAGTCGCTTCGCGAGCCTCGCATAGCGTTTGCTGGCGGAGTCCGGATGCAGCGGCCGACTTCCGTCCGGCGCTGAAGAGAAGATGTACCCGTTCGGGGTCGAATGAGATGCCGAGCTCGGCGGCGCGCTGGCGGCAGCGTGCTTCGTGTTCGTCTAGGACTGCGTCGGGCTCAGGGTCCAAGACGATCCGTCGCTGTTGATGCGTCTTGGTGTCCTTCACCTCGAGCTGGCCGGCGTCGTTCACGAAGATCGAGCGCCGGATGCCCTCCACAACGCAGACACCCACGTCACAGCACCCTCTCGAAACCTGAGCTTGAGGGAACTTTGTTCTAGTGACCCAAGCGACATTCGCTGACTGTCAAGCCTGCTACACGCACGGCTATCTCGGCGGCCCGTGGCCAAAGGCGGCCTGAACTCGAACGTGCACTGATGTGCGCGGCCAGACTTGCTGCAGCGGTTCGCCGGGAGGTGAGCCGCCAACAGATGCGCGACATGTGTGCGCTGACCGATCTGCGACAGGCAAGATGTGTGGCGGCCATCTGGGACGCCGGACAACGCACGTGCTGTCAGGACGCCACAGGCCGACATCTCATGGTCATGAAACCGCTCCTGGCCGTGATGGAGGGCCTCGGTGGGTGAAGTCCGGGCGTGGTGCACTCGGGGCCGCAGGCAACCATTTGACCCCTCTCGCCGACCACGGGGAGGTGCTTGAAGCCACCGTCAAGAGACGGCAGGAGGTCTTACCTGGTGGTAACTCAGTTCATCAAGCGAAGAGTCTGGATCCCGGTTGGCGCCGCGATCGTCGTGCTGGCGGCGGAATCGGCAGTAGCGGTGGAAGCGGCTACTGGCGCGCCGCCGCGCGCAACTCGATCATCGTGCGTACGGGCCGGCGAACGGCCGGTAGCCGTAGTACCCCTGGACGTCCTCGTCAGCTGCGTCGTGGACGACACCACCCACGAGCTCGCTCAGCACTCGCCTGCGCATCCGGCCCGCCGACGCGTACGGCTGACACGTTCTTCGACAGCTCCGGCCTCCGGTTGATCGCTGGGCTGAGCTGGTTGCCGTCGGTGTCCAAGGGAGACGCGGCATTCGCCCATGCCGGTGGGCCGCAGACGCGGTAGAGCCCCGCTGGGCGAGGCTCCTATGCAGTCTCCAGAGCGCCGGTCAGCGAGGTCGCGGACAGACAGAATCCGCCGTCGTAGAACAGAAGCGGCTGATCGACGCGTTCGGCTGATCCGCCGACGACGGTGCCTACCAGCAGCATGTGATCGCCGCAGGGCCACGCCTGCGCAAGTATGCAGTCGATGACGGCGAGCGAATCGGGGACAACAGGTGACCCGGTCACCAGGGTGGATTCGCAGATCCCCGCGAGCCGCTGGTCAGGCGTTCGCGTCTTGTCCGCCAAACGGGTCGCCAGCTCGCGCTGCTCGCAGCCGAGCACGTTTACGGCGAATCTGGCGGCGGTGAGGATCGTCGGCAGGGTCCGTGACCTGCGGTCGAGGCACACCAACACTTGCGGCGGGCGCAGCGACACCGAGGTGAACGCGTTCACAGTGATGCCCTCCGGGCCGTCGGGTCCCGGACAGGTCACGATAGTGACGCCGGTAGCGAACCGCCGCATCAACGTCCGGAACCTGTCGGGATCCACCGCGGGCCTGTCCGAGGTGCCGCAGGTTGCTGCGGGCATGGTGTCCACCTCTTGGATCGTGGGTCGGCGTCGCGGAAGGGTCGGGAAGATGCAGTCGCTCTCCAGACCGACTAGCGGCCGTCCCGTGGATGCGTACTGCGGCTGGCGCCGCTAGAAGGCAACGACGGGGAAGTCCGGTGGAACCCCGAGACACACTTGCCCGAAGGTCCCATAGCGCTGCTCAGAGGCGAAGACGTGATGTCGCATCGTCTGGACGTCCCGGAAGCAGCGTTCCAACGGGCTGGTGGCTCGAAATGCCGTCGTTCCGGCGATGCTGCATGCGAGCTCCACCGCCTGGACCGCGCTGCTCATCGCGTGGGCCATCGCGAGCAGGAGCTCGGCCTTCTGCTCCAGCGAATGGGGCTCGCCGTCGATGCATCGCTGCCATGCTTGGCTCAGGGTGTGAAGGAGCAGCAATCGCCCCGAGCGCAGGATCGCTTCGGCTCGGCCGAGCTGGGCTTGGGCCGAGGCGCGTTCCTTCAGCGGGCCGCTCGATGCCACTGGGGTCTTGGTCCGGGCGAGCTCGGTCACCTCGTCGAGGGCTCGTCGCGCCACCCCCAGCATCGGGGTTGGGATACCGCCGGCCGCCGCGCCGGCGATCGGGAGTCGATACAGCGGACCGCGATAGTGCGATCCCGGCTCGAAGTCCGGCAGCCAACACAGGAAGGTCCTGGACTTGGGTACGAACACGTCGCTGACCGAGATGTCGTTGCTGCCCGTGCCCCGCATCCCCATGACGTCCCACGTGTCGATGATTTCGCACTGCTCGCTGGGGAAGTAGACCATGCGTATCTCGGGGCCACCAGCGGCGGAGTCGTCTTCGTCAACAAGCACCGTCGACGAGATCCAGTCGGCGTCATAGCAGTTGCTGACGAACGGGGCTCGACCGGAGATCCGGTAACCGCCGTTGGTCGATGTCGCCTGCAGGGGGCGGCCGAGCTGTGCGGCGATGAGGATGTCCGCTCCGCGGCTGTAGATCGCCTCGGCCCCCTCGTCGGGCAGACGCGCGCAGAACCAGGCCCAGTCCAGGGGATTCTCCAGGCTCCACGCGGCCGCTGAGTCGTGGCGTCCGATCTCCTCCACGACAAGGGCGCGGGTGACGGGGTCGGTCTCCAGCCCCCCGAGCGAACGGGGAGTGCTCATTCGCAGCAGACCCGTCTCCCGCAAGGCATCCAAGACGGGCTGGGACAGGCGCCGTTCCCGCTCTGCTTCCTGGTTGTGCTTGTCGATGATCGGCGCGATCTGTCGCGCCGCGGCGATCAGCGAGGAGTCGGGTTCCCAATGCAGGTCGCGTGTTCCTTGTCTCGCGGTGATCCCGGCCATCACCATCAGCTGCCGTTCGCCGCAGCGATGTTCGGGTTGCCGAGGAAGACGTTGTCCGGGTCGCTCGGACGACCGCTGTGTCGGCTGGTCGGTGCTCTCATTGCTCCTCCTCGATGCTGGACAAGTTCAGCCCAGCACCGGTGGACACCGACGTGAAGTCAAAGATCTGGACCTCGAAGCAGGGACTCCGGACTTCCCTGCGGGTGAGAGGATCGCGACACTGAAGTGGCCAAGCCCTACGGGCCGCACTGCTCCATCGCCCCGGGGCGCGGAGATCCTTGCCGAGGGTGGACGCCGCTGATCGTCCGCCACCCGCATCTGAGCTGTGGCACCCTCGGCGCGATCCTGGAGGGCGCGCCCGGGCTCTCTCACGCCGTGCTCGCTCAGCGGGCTCAAGCAGCTCCCTTTCGTCTGTCGCTGGACGGGGCAGTGTGGTGACGGGTGTCCGAGTGGTTCGTCTTACGGTCCTGTTATGGGCTGGGCCGGGTGCTTGACCCGGTCGCAGCATTGGCGATGAGCTTGCTTCGGGGGCTACCCGAGGAGTGCCGATGCCGACGGTGAATGTCAACGGGGCCGAGCTCTACTACGAGATCCGCGGTGCGGGCCCGCCCGTCCTGCTGATCATGGGAGGAACCGGAGACGGCGGCCATTTCGACGCGTTCGCCGAGCAGCTGGCCGACGAGTTCATGGTCATCAGCTATGACCGGCGTGGCAACGGGCGCAGTCCCGCGCCCGACAACTGGCAGACGACCTCACCAGAGGAACAGGCCGACGACGCCGCCGCGCTGTTGAACGCGCTCGGCACCGGCCCCGCAGCAGTGTTCAGCATGAGCAGCGGCGGCAACTTCACCCTGTGCCTGCTGGTTCGGCATCCCGAACACGTGCGCGGCGCAATCCTCCACGAGCCGGCGCTGTACGCCCTGCTCGACGACTTCGACACAGTTCGAGCCCCGGTACGAGCCATAGTCCAAGACGCGATGCAAGCCGGCGGACCGCCCGCCGCGGTGGAGCGCTTCTGGTGCTACATGGCCGGGGACGACGGCTGGAACCGACTGGCTCCTTCCCTCCAGGAACGCCTCCTCGCCACCGCCAGCACATTGTTCGGCGTGGAGCTCAGCACCTACGAGCTGTACCTGCCCGACGATGACACCTTGGCCGACGTGGGCACTCCGCTCCACCTACTGGTCAGCGAGAACGGCCCGCCCGTCTTCGCCGAGATCACCCGCCGCTTCGCCAAGCGGCTCGGCCTGGATGTCGCCACCACCCCGGGAACGCATGCGACCTATCACGGGCACCCGCACGAGCTCGCCACCCGCATCCGCCCATTCCTACACGAAGTCACCCGGTGAGATCGCAGGGAGAACCAGCATGGACTCGCCAGCACTGACCGATGCCAAGCAGGTCTACCGAGCCCATCCGACCGATGCCGAGGTCGCTGAGGTACTCGCGATGCGAGAGGTGGCCACGGTCGGCACGCTCAACGAGGACGGTTCCATCCACCTCGCGTACGTGGTCTTTCTACACGAGGCCGGCCGGCTCTACTTCGAAACCTCGTCGGTCACCCGTAAGGCCCGCAACGCCGCCGGCCGGGGTCACGCGTCGATGCTGGTGCAAGGCCGTGCCTCGACCGGTACCAGCCTGATGGTGGCGGCCGAAGGCGATGCCGCGGTCATCACTGGACCACGCGCGCACGAGATCAACGAGCGGTTGCGCGCCAAGTACATCCGGCCGGAGGCGCTCGGCGGGATCAACCAGGCCTGGGGACCGATCGACGACATCGCGGTCGAGATCGTGCCGCGGACCTGGCGGTCCTGGACGTCGTCGCCGTTCCGCACACGCACGCAGCGGTACCTGACCGAGAACTACCTCGATGTCTGGCTGGATTAGGCCGGTTCCAGGGCGCGAGCCCGCCGCCGGGCGCGTCCTCGGACGCGACCAACAGCGCCACCTCGATCCGCCGCGCTGGCCGAGACTTGCCGCGCGCGTCGATACCGAGTTCTTGAACCCGCGGTACGACGATTCGCGCGCCTAGTCGAAGGCCTGATTGCGGATCAGCCCGGCGACATGGCGCCGGGCTGATCCGTTTCTGCGGTGTGATCGGTCCCATTCCTCGTCTTCGGGCGGCACGCAGGTGCCTGTGTTGTGATGCGCCCGCCGATCCGTTCCATCCACGGGTTGGGAACCGAGGCGTGTCGCCGTGCACTGAGCATGATCGCCGCTCAGGACGGGAGTCGTCGGCGCGGGGACGCTCACCGGACCGGACTCGTAATGAGAAGGTCGTCGGTTCGATTCCGACAGGCGGCGCCACTCTGACCAGCGGCAACGCTATATCGGCTTGTGTTAGTCCGGCTGCGATGGAGATCGCCCTGCACTTTCCGGTGATCGCTTAGTCCCAGACGGGTCGCCTGAGGAGTAGGCGGCTGGTCACGATGTCAGCCGGTAGAAGCGCCAGAAGTCATGCTCGATGGGCAAGACGTCCATTCGTGCGAATCCGGCTGAAGTGGCATATGCGCGCACCGTGTCGGGTCTGAGGACCGTGCCGGTGCCTGCCGAGTCCTTGTCCAGCATTCCAACCGCGAGGCAGTGCACGACGCTGAAACCGTAGTTGGCGCGTTCGATCTCGTCGCCGGGCGGAGAGAAGCGGTCGGCGACGCGTTCGTCGGCGATCACGACGCTGCCGCCCGGGGCCAGGCTGGCCCGCGCCGCCCGTAGCGCCTCGACGGGGTGGTTCATGTCGTGCAGCGCCTCGAAGATCGTGACCACGTCGAAGGGGCCGCCGAGGTCGGGGCCGCCGGCATCGTGCAGGACTGCTCGGATACGCCCATCGAGACGCGCCGCGTGGATGTTCGCGCGGGCGCGCTCGATCGAGGTGGTGTCGATGTCGAGGGCATCGATGGTCACCTGCGGGAAGGCCTGAGCGATCGCGATGCTGGACTGCGCTGTTCCGCAGGCGACGTCGCCTACGCGGGCCGGAGGCGTGCCCCGCAGCCGGGCGCGTACCTCAGGGATCGACCCCAGCCAGTCACCGATCAGGTTGACGAACTGGGGCCGGTTGGCCGCGCCGATCGCGTCGACGAGGTCCGGTCCGTACGCCTCGAACGGAACCCCGGCGCCGGTGCGGTAGGCGTCCAGCAGCTGCTCAAACGGGTAGAGCGTGTCCACGGCGATGCCGGCCCACGGAGCGAAGTAGTTGAGGTCGTCCTCATCGACAAGTACGGGACGGTGGGCGGCGGGCAGGTGGTAGCGGCGGGCGGATGGTTCGGCGTCTGGATCGTCGACGGTGAGGAGCCCGGCGACGGCCTGTTGTTCGAGCCACTCGCGTACGTAGCGCCCGGCGCAGCCGGTGCGTGTGGCCAGTTCATCCGCGGTGGCCTCGCCTCCGTCGGCGAGGGCGCGGTAGAAGCCGAGCCGGGCGCCTAGGTGGATCGAGGCGATCTCCAGGGTGTCGATAACCGCGGCGAACAGTCGTTCCATGAGGGCATCGGTTGTGTGGGTTGCAGGGGCGCCTGCGAGTTCGGTCATTGCGGTCCTCCTCGAGGTTCTGCCGACAGGCCGGCGAAGTGGGCCAAGCGGTCGAATGCTTGATCTGTCGGCGTGGTCGTCATCAAGGGACGGTATGGCTGCAGACGCCTCGCCGGCGTCGCCTGAACCGGCCAAAAGCCGGGTTCGACGACGCGTAGCCAGCTCTGGCTATGCGAGGCCGTGCCGTGCGGCTGCGGCCGCTGCTGCCGCCCGGGACGGTAATCCCAGCTTGCGCAGGATGCTTGTCACGTGGCGATGGACTGTGTGCTCGCTGAGGACGAGTCGCTCGGCGATCTGATGGTTGGTGAGGCCCTCGGCGACCAGCGTGAGGATCTGTCGTTCACGCGGGCTCAGTCCACTCATCGGACCCGTGCCACGGCCGGGCTGCTTGACCGGAGCCAGACGTTCAAGCAGCGCTTCGGCACGAGCCACCTCGCCGCGGGCGCCCAGTTGCCGCAGGTCGACGAGTGCTGTCTCGATCTGCAACCGTGCGTCCTTGATTCGGCCGTCGCCCGCGAGCACGGCGGCGAGATCCACGCGGGCGCGGCCGATCTCGTAGCCCGCGTTGCCCGCGAGCGCGTCAACCGCGTCCTCCAGGAACTGCCGAGCCGATGCTTGGTCACCGTCGGCTGAAGCCAGCTTCGCCTCGGCGATCAGCAGGGCCGCCCGCAGCGGCCGGGTCCCTACACGCGCCGCGAGTTGCCGCAAATTATCGAGCGCCTCCCGAGCTCGCTCGGGCTCGCCGAGCTCGGCGTAGGCGCGCACCGCCACCTCTAGGCCTGGTGCGCGTTCGATGCGCTGCGGCCCGACATAGCGACGCAGGAATCGCTCGGCAAGCTCGGCGGCCGCATCTGGGCATCGACGGTCAAGGGCGAGCGCGGCCCGACCCAGCAGAGCCCGCGGGTCTCCTTGACACCGGGTGAACAGGTCCTCCGCCTCGTCGAGGCGGCCCTGAAGTCGGCGCAGCTCGGCCAGCCGCACCAGCGCCTCGCCGACCAACGGCGGCCGAGAGGCGGTGAGCCCCTCAGTAGCCAGCTTCGCCTCACTCTCAGCCTCCTGCCAGCGACCCTGCCAGGTGAGTACGCCGGCGTACTTCGCGCGGCACATGCCCAGAAGCAGCTCGATGCCATGCTGCTCGCAGAACTCGCCCACCTGGCGGCACCACTGGCCTGCGCGGTCGTAGTCGCGGACCTGCTCGCACGCGGAGATGAGATAGCAGCACGCCCAGGCGACGCAGCTCAGCAGCTCGGCCTCCCCGCTCAGCGCCAGCACGGTCGCCTCGTCAAGGCGTCGCATGCCCTCGACGAGGTCGCCGTCACCGACGAGGGATCTACCCTCTATCGCCATCCCCAGCATCTCCAGCTCGACGACGCCGAATCGTCGCCCCAACTCCGCTGCCTGAGTGCCGAGGCGCCGAGCGGTGGCCGGGTCGTCGTCGATGATCATCGACGCCTCATGCACCGCCAGCCAGCCATGGTCGGCACACGGCTCGCGACCGTCGAGCAGGCGGTGGGCCCGCTGGAGCCACCCGTTACAGACAGCGTGCTCGCCTCGGAACTCCGCCCAGTCTGCCGCCAGCCACGCCGCAAGCCGCGCGGCCGCCTCGTCGTCGCCCCGTTCGCGGTAGAGGCGATAGGCCCGCTCGCGAGCCCGAATCGTCAGCAGATCGTCGTCCTGGCAGTACGCCGCCCACCCCAGACCCTCGAACGCCTCGGGACTCTCGTTGGACTCGATCGCGCGCTCAAAGCACGCACGGGCCCCCTGCCATTCACCCGCGCGTAACGCACCCCATCCGCCTGCCAGCGGATCCAGCTCGGTGCGCTGACCATCCATACACCAGATTCTCCATCAACTGACCACGAGTGACTGCGGACGAACACAGACGCTCAACCGGCTAGAGGCGCCAAGTCACGCCCCAGCTGGATCGGCTGGTTCAGCGGAACCGCCGGCCGATCGCTTGCGCGACGACTGCGGCGCCCTCGCCGACCCCGAACAGGACCGATGACCCGCGGGTACGTAGGAGATGGACCGCGCCGCGGATGGCGAGGGTGTCGGCCTCGGAACCGCCGCGTGAAGATGATGATCCCGGTGGCGTCGGCGCCGGGCACGCGGGCCACCTGCCGGCCGGCCAGGGCGATCGCGGCGCGAGGCTTGATCGAACAAGCATGCTGCTCGACGAGTCGCCGAAGTGGTGGGTCAGGTACGGCGGCAGCGCGGCGTCGACAACGCGCGAGTCGACCGGCATGGTCGCGTTGTATTCGAGATAGATCGGTCCGTCTGCGAGCCATGGGTGTGTCATCGGTTCCTCCGTGGGTGTGTCTCGCACACGCGCGCGGCCACGACCAGGCCTGAGGCCGCCGTGATGAGGGCGGCGAACCAGACCGCGGCGGTCAGGCCCCACAGGTCGGCGATCATGCCGGCGCCCCGGCGGCGAATCGCCCGTCGCGCCATAGCCAGTAGACCCCGACCGGGCGCGCGCCAGGACGCGTGCGCGACGTCGCCGATGGCCGCGAGCGGCGTGGGATAGACCTCGGCGTGCCGAGCCCGAGCAGCACGAGCGCGGCCCGGACCCACCCGGTAGCTGTTCCCGGGCGTTATCGCCGGCAGACTCATCAGCCCGTCTCGCTCGCCGACAAGCTCAGCCGCGACGGCATCACCCTTAGCTGGTCGAGCAGCGCCGAGGCGTGGACGAGCCGCTCGGCGAGCCTACGACCCTCTCGAAGTGGTACGCGCGATGGGGCTGCTCGGCGACCAGGCTGTACAGCTGCCCGACCCTGGCCACGAGAACATCGCCATCGACGGTTGCATGAGGGCTCCTCTGTCTCGAACTGGTCGGCGGCCGATGCGTCGTGCCGTCAGGCCGGGGGAACTGGAGTCACGGGCTTATCGTCCGCCCACGACTGGCGCCATGAAGAGGATCCCGGTCTCGACGAGGGCGAGCTCTGCGGCGGTGACGCCGGCCTCGACCGCCGCGACGCTCGTGTACGGCATCTTGGTGACGGCGAAAGCGGGTCCAGGGACCGCGAGGACGATCGTCCAGGCGCCCGTGTACCCGCTCGCCCCCGGCACGGCGGACAGGACGTGGTCGTGTCGCAGGGTGCCGTCGGGGCACGCGACTTGGGTGGCGCCGGGCGCCAGGATGACGTAGAGCCGGGGTGCCGGGGCGCTGCGTTTGGCCGTGGACAGATCAGGGCCAAGGGCGAAGCAGGCGAAGTGCGCCTGATTCGGGTTGGCGGTCGTGGCCGACGGGATCTGGAGGACAACCGTCTCGCCCTCGTAGTACGAAGGCTCGTACTCCAGGGTCCCTGGCGGGGCCAGCGCCGAGGCCGAAGGGCCGGTCAGGAGCAGGCACGCTACGGCGAGGAGCAGCAGGACCATCGATCGGTGGTGTCTGGACATGGTCTCCTCCTGGACTCAAGCCCGGGCGATGCTGACGTGCACCGGATGGCGCAGGATGTCGAGCACGGGGGAGGTCCTTTGCACGTAGGTGCACAGCTCGTCGACCTTGTCGCTGGGCGCGTCGCAGTCGATCCGGTAAGTCACGCGGATGGTCTGGAAGCCCGGGCGCACATCAGGGGGCAGTCCGAGGAAACCGTGCAAGTCGAGATCGCCCTCGAGATCGAACTCGAGGCGCTTGAGCTCGATGCCCTGCGCCGCGGCGTTGTACGCGACGCCGACCGCCAGGCAGGAGGCGAGGGCATGGAGCACCGCCTCCACGGCGTTCGGAGCGTTGTTGCCGCCGAGCAGGACGGGCGGCTCGTCGCCCTCAAGCACGAAGGGCCGGGTCCGTGAGGAGTCCTCCTGGCCGGCTCCCCAGAAGCCCTGGATGGTCGTGCGAGAGTGTCCCCCGCCCAGCCAGGTATTGCTCGCGCGGAAGCGGAATGTCGCCAGCTTCGGGTCGGCCTGGACGGCAGCGACCGTCTCGGTGAGCTGGACGAGATCGACGCCGTTCAGGGCGTCGTGTGTGGTGGTGGACATTTGCGGCCTCCTTCAGGTCGATGACGTGGGCCGTCGACGAAAGGCTGCTCGCGGAGGTCGCCACCGGTCGTCGGTATTCACTACTGATCTTTCGCGTGGCAGCACGTACATCAGATTGGTGACGGCGACCCCGTACCACCGGCGAGATCGGCGGCGCGTCGAGCCGCCTCTCGGCGGGTGCGCACACCGAGCTTGTCCATCGCCACCGCGATGTGGGTTTCGACGGTGCGGACCGACACCACGAGCCGCGCGGCGATCTCGGCATTGGTGAGCCCTTCGCCCACCAGGCCGATCACTTCGACTTGACGCTCCGTAAGTCCGGCGGGGTTCTGGTGGGTCGCTCGCGAGTGTCCTCGCGGCATGTGCGCGACCCCCAGCTCTCGGAGCCGGCGGCGAACGATCCGAGCCAGCGGCGGCGTGCCCAGCCGCTGCAGGATGTCCAGGGCGCTCAGCAAGTGTCGAGGGTCGGCGCTTTCGATCAGCGCAAGCGCCTGCTCGTACCGGGCTCTTTGCGCCGCGAAGAACTCGGCCGCCGCGGCCCACTCGCCGCGGGCCAGGGCCGCGTAGGGATGATCCGCCATGGCCGGTGTTACCGGCTCGCCGGCTTTGGCCAGCCAGTATCCGAGCTCGGACTCGTAGGCAACCGATCCGAGCTCTCGCGCCTCCGCGTAGGTGCTCGCGACCGCGTCGCGGGCCGCCTCGAGATCCCCGCGTAACCAGGCGGACTCGGCGCGAGCGGCCGCAATGGGACCGGTGCGCTGCAGCTCGTTCATCTCCACCGACAAGGCCCAGGCCTCGGCCAGCATCGTGTCGCCATCCGGAAGGGCGCGACGGATACGCATCCGGCCGACCGGAAGCAACGCCCCCCACCGGAGCGGAACTTGCGGCGACTCGATCGCCACCTGTGAGTCGGCCAGGACGCCGTCCCAGTCGCCCAGGTATAGCCGCAGCCTGGCGCGTTCGAGGGTGAGGAACCCAAGATAGGCCACCTGCTCAGCACGGTCGGCCAGGTCGATGCCGGCGACGAGTTGATCGCGTGCCTCTGTCAACCGGAACACGTCGAGCAGGTCCGAGGAGATCGCGACGTACGCGCGCAGGGCGTGCTCGGTCTCGCCGGCGGAAAGGGCGACGGCGAGAGCTTCGCTCATCTCGGCCTCGCCCTCGCGTTCACCATGGACGCACCGCGCCATGCCGATGTTGGTGAGTGCGTGGGCCAGGATGGCCTGGTCGCCGGTCTCACGGGCAAGCGCGGCGGCCCGCTCGCCATGCTCGACGCTCGCGGTCGTGTGGTAGGCGATGGCCAGCAGTTGGGAGCGGTTGCTGAGCGCCATCGCAAGGAGACGCCGGTTCCCGGCGCGCTCAAGCACCTCGATGGCCTCTTGCGCTGCCTGCTCGGCATGCACGCGGTCGCCATTCCACCAGTGCATCCGCGACAGCCACCGCAAAGCGACGCCCAATGCCTCCGGGTCGCCGAACGACCGCAGCAGACCAACCGCCCGGGTCTGAGCACGGACTGCCTCCTGTGCGTTTCCCAGGGTGTAGCACTCGACGGCATACGACGCGAGCATGTCAGCCTGCTCCGCTGGCGGGAACCGCTCCTGCTGCTCGAGCACCAGCCGGTAGTGTGCCGCCGCCTCGCGGTGGGAACCGGCGCGCGCCGCCTCACGTGCCGCGTCCGGTCCGAACCGGACTATGGCGTCGAGATCGCCGGCCTGCCTCGCGTGGTGGACCAACCGGGAGAGGTCGGCCTCGCCGTGGGAGTTCAGCACGGCCAGCACAACCTCATTGAGCTCGATCCGTCGCGCCGCCGGTAGGGAGTCGACGATCGCCCGCCGAGTCAGCTCGTGCCGGAAGGCGACGCGCTCCGGCGACACCGTCAGCAGGCCGTGTTCCTCCGCAGCGGCCAGTGCCGCGACCCCACCCGGCGCGAGGGCGTCGACGAGCCACCACTCCAGGGCCGACGGCACGACGCTCAGTCGCTCGACCAGGTCGTGTGCGGGCGCCTCCAACCGCCTGGTGCGCGTCAGCACGGCGTCCACCACCGTCGGCGGGACGGTCTCGCTGTCCCCGGCGGCGATCACCTGGCTGACGAAGAATGGGTTGCCCGATGTCACCGAGTACACATGAGCTGGGTCGACGTCGGCGGATGTGCTGAGCTCCTCGACCGCGGCTCGAGACAGCCGCTGCAGGGGAAGGCGCACCGCCCGCGGCGCGCTGGACGCCTCAGCGAGCAACTCATGGAGTGGATGATCACGGGTCAGCTCGTCATCGCGGTAGGTGACGACCAGCGCGACTGGCAAGTGAGCAATGCGACGGACCAGGAAACGCAGGGCATCGAGGGTCGCCTCGTCGGCCCAGTGGACGTCCTCGACTACAAGGACCGTCGGCTGGTCGGCCGTGGCGAGCTCGCTGCGCAGTGCGGCCAGGACGCGGTCGCGGTCGGCCGCGGCCTGCACAGCCTCGGCAAGCTCGACTCCGACACTCCCGACCAGGTCGCGGAACGGCCCGAGCGTGCGTCGGGTCGCGAGATCGTCGCAGTAGCCCAAGAGGAATCGGTGATTGGCAGGCAGCGCTAAGCGCGATGCGTCGACCAGGCTGGACTTGCCGATCCCAGCTTCGCCGTAGATGAAGACCACGCTACCGGTGCCTGCCTCGGCTGCTTGAGTCGCCTCCGCCAGGGTCGCTAGCTCGCGGTTACGCTCTAGAATTCTATGGCGAGCTGCCATGACCTCTCCACGCCGCCAGAATCTGCAGACGGCTGCGGCGCCGCTCCGCGTCCGTCTGCCGTTGTCGTCTACGCGTAGACCTCAACGATCACTTGGACTCTGCGATTCACGGCGACAACTGTCAAGGAGTACCGCGACATCGTCGATGATCGGAGCGTAGGGGACAGCAAAACGGTCTGCCAGCGCGGCGCCGCACTGTGTGGAACCCTGCATCATCATCCGCGAACAGCATCGAAATCCTCACCCAGTGACTCTACGGTTGACGCCATGCTGGCGAGTTGCTTCCTGCCACGGGCAGCAGAGCCCGGGGCAGGACGAGGCACGTTGTTTGAGACCGGACCGTGTCGTCAGCGGCGGGCACGACAGCGGATCTGGCACGGGCTGCTGACGCTGGGTAGGTGGAACCTGCCAGTTCGGCGACGTTTGGCCCAGCGCCGGATAATATGCCGCGGAGCAGGAACCAGTGGCGCCGAGCGCACAAGATCTTGGCGTGCGGGACGAGGCCGTCGGTGCTCGGGAGGGTGAAGCGGTCGATGACCTCGGCGGTGCGCCGCATTCCGGGCAGCCGACGACCTCGAGCGGCGGTTTCGCGGTCGGTGTGCAAGGTCGTCCCCTCCCCTTGTGACTGGAGTTGCTCGACATGGCGACGTCGGTCTCCGTCGGGGTGTTTGGCTACTGCGGCCGCAGCGCGTGCTGTGTCGCGAACTGGCCGATCTTTCGGCCGACCTTGATGCCGGTTTCGATGGCGAAGCGGAAGTGGAAGCCGGCCGGAACACGCGATTCGGCGTTCTCCAGTTCGGCCTGTGTGAAGGAGCTCCAACAGCGCTGGGTCCCCGAGGGTGCCGAGGTTGTCGAGACCATGCAGAACTGAAAGCTGTCGGCGCCTGTGAACGCGCGCAGGATCGCCGCGGCCGCGGCGCCGAGCACGCTGTGTGTCGAGGGGTAGTCGGGGAGCGGCGGCGTCGGGCGCAGGGACAGCCAGGAGGGGTCGGGCTGGGTCGAGGGGTTGCCGTCGGTGTCGGCTTTGCGGATCGCGGTCACGGGCCGCCAGAAGGCGAAGTGTCGTTTCTGGTACCAGCCGACGACGAATCCGTCGGCCATCGCCATGTTGAGCAGGGCTTGCAGGCGCGCGGTGGCGTGCAGGTCGTAGCCGTAGCGTGCGGACACCAGGTTGCCGATGCGGCTCCACCCGCTTGGCGACGGCTCGGCCCAGAAGTGGGCGAGGTGGGTTTGGTCCGGCGTCCGGGCGGGGCTGATGTCTTGGCCGACGAGCTTGACCTCGTTGTAGTCGCGGGCGTACTGCTCGCTGGTCAGCGAGGGTGGTGGATCGGGCAGGAATTGGCCGCGGTCGCGAAGGGTGAAGGGTGCCACGTTCTGGAACTGGGGTTCGAGCATGGGCGCGAATGCCGGCGGGGTTGGTTCCCAGACCCCGGGTCCGGGTGCCGGGTTGAACGGATCCGGTGTGGCGTACCCGTCGTCGGCGCGCGCAACCAGGGCAGCGTCGCCGACCGCGCGACCGAGTGCCACGCCGGCGTCCTCGGCGTCGCCGTCCGGAACGGTTGAGAGCGACTCGGCGAGCCGATCGTCGAGTGTGGCTTGGTTCGCCGGGAAGAACGTGACGAGTACCTCGTGGGCTGCTGCCGCGGCGGCGGCCTCGGCGTCCGCGTGGCGGTCTTGGACTGTCGCGACATACGTCTGGTACCGCGGCTGGGCGCCGTTGACGGCGTCGTGTTGTGCGGCGTGCATGATGGCCAGGATTCGCGCGAGCCTGAGGGGGTTCCCGATCGGTTGGGAGCGCGCAATGTCGTTCCAGTCGCGAATGACGTCGCCCGTCCACGCGCGGGCGACCGCTCCCTGGGACGGTCCGCGCGCCGAGTCCGGTGCCGAACCCATCAGTGCGAGCGTCAGTACGGCCACGCAGCCGGTGACGACGATGCGATGAACGGTGGTCATCTCCCCTCCTCTCGTCGCAGCGTCAGCGTCGGGCGACGTAGGCGTAGTAGTTGCAGGCGGCGAAGAAGGTGCCGTCGGTGGCGGAACGGCGCTGATCGGCGAGCCAGGCATCGACTTGCGCGGCCGACACCTGTCCGGTCGAGGTCGCCAGGGGCGCGTATGTCTCGGCCAGGTTGAGCATCAGCGTGCTCGACCCGGCGTCCGCGTACACGTGCGCCTGTGTGGCGATCAGCCGCAGCCCGGCCTTCGGCAGTAGCCGAGGGAGCTCGCGCATGACGCGTGGCGAGCTCATGATCGTCGCCCGGAGGGCAGGCTCGACGAGCTCGCCGAGGCGCGGGTCGGAGCAGCCGAAGGTCAGCGAGGCGAAGTCGGCGTCGAAGATGGCCACGAACCCGCCCGGCCGGACGACCCGCGCGGCCTCGGTGAGCACGGCGAGTGGGTCGCGAGCGTGGCTGACGAGGGTATGGGCGACGGCAACATCAAAGCTGCTGGCTGGCAACTCCAGCGCGTGCGCGTCGCCGACGGCGAACTGAACGCGGTCGCCGACGCCTTCCTCGGCTGCGAGCGTCTCGGCGACCGCGATGAAGTCGGCGCTCTGATCGATCCCCGTCACGGTGCCGGCGAATCCGTCGCGCGCTGCGATCGCACGGGCCACTACACCAGTGCCGCAGCCCAGATCCAGGACCGCAGTCGCTCGCGGCAGGTCGATCAGCTCGAGATAGTCCTCGCGGTAGGCCACGAAGGTCGGGTCCCTGCCGCGGAGCTCGAGCCGTTCGATGAACCGCTCGACGGTCGCGGGGTTCTGCTCGTTGACGAACTGCATCACGTCGCGAACCTGCGGCTGTGTCGTCATCACCTTCTCCTTCTCGGGCATCGGCGCCCGCTCATCCAGGCACGCAGACCGCGTGCACGATGTGCCGCGATCGCGTGCTGTCTGCGTTAAGGGTCACGTTTGCCTCGCTCCTGCTCCCGGCTTGCGGCCGGAGGCGAGCTTGACCGAGACGGGTACTTCGAGACCGTCCTTCGTGGCGTAGGGGCGAACGAGGCAATCGAAGGCAGCTCGGATGCGCGCCTGCACGCGTTCGGGCTGCGCGAGCACCAGTGCTCGGGTCCGTACGGTTCCGCCGAGCAGCCCGTTCCACAGCTCGTCGCCGCTCGCAAACCGGTGAGTGAACGCCACCGTCTGCACGTCGACGTCGCCGAGACCGGCGTGCCCCAACAGGCGCGCGAACTCACCTTCGTCGGCGAAGCGAAAGATCGGTGGACCCGATGGGAGGTCGGCGGAAGGCTCCACCTTGGCCTCGGCGACGGCGTCGACGAGCACGCCGAGCAGCCGCGCACGCTCGGGGAGGTCCCAGGTGGACAGCGCCAGCTTCCGGCCGGGCCGAAGCACCCGGGCGAGCTCAGCGGCGATGTGCTCCGGCCGGCCGACGTGGAGGATGAGGAAGTTGCCGACGACCGCGTCGAACGACCCGTCGGCGAAGGGCAGCTGCTCGGCGTCGGCCTGCCGGAAGTCGATCTCCGGGCGGAGCCGCTGGGCGAGCGCCACCATTTCGGCGGCGACGTCGACACCGACGACGTCGGCGCCGCGCACGGCACAGGCGGCAGCGACATAGCCCGGTCCGCTCGCCACGTCGAGGACACGCCCGCCACGATCGACCTTTGCCGCGTCGAGGAGCTGCTCGGTCACTCGCGTCGTGATCGCCCCGAAGAAGCGGTGGTAGCCGTCGGCGCGCCCATCCCATCCGGCCGCCTCGAACGCGTTGAACGCATCCGCATCGATCGTCTGGCGGGTTGCCTTTGCGTGGGTCCTCATATCGCCCGATGCTGGCTGTAAGGCCGTGTCGCCGGCATCGGGCAGAACGCCTTATCTTTGCTCGCGCGCCGGATTTGTCGCCCCGAAGAGTCGCGGCGCATACCTTATTCGCATGGAGCGCAGGACCGCGCCCGGCTTGATCGGTCGCAGCGCCGAGCTGCGTCGCCTGGAGGACGCCGTCGCGTCGGCGGCCGCCGGGCGCGGAGCGGTCGCGCTCGTGGCCGGCGAGGCTGGTATTGGCAAGACCAGGCTCGTCAGCGAGCTGTGCGACCGCGTCAGGCAGTCGGGCTCGACCGTGCTCAGCGGATGCTGCATCGACGCCGTCGGGACCGGACTCCCCTACCTCCCGCTGGTCGAGGCACTCAGGCCGCTCCACGCGACAGCAGCGCTGGACGATCTCACGGGCGATCTGAGCGAGCTCGTCCGGCTCATTCCCGAACTCGGCGACTCGCCCAGCGCCTCGACCCCGAGCACGCGCGCCGATACCCAGCTGCGTCTGTTCCATGAGACGGTCGAGCTACTCGACCGCGTCAGCGAGGATCAAGCGGTTGTGCTTGTCCTCGAGGACCTGCACTGGGCGGACGCATCGACGCTGGGACTGCTCTCCTATCTGGCTCATGCCGTGCGCGACCACCGGATCCTCGTCGTCGCCACCTACCGGATCGACCAGCCGGGAGAGGGACTTACGCGCCTCGTGGTCGAGCTCGAACGCTCCGGGGCTGCGAATGCCGTGGAGCTCGCACCGTTGAGCGACCGAGACCTCGCCCAGCTGCTGTCCGAGGCGTCCGCCCAGACGCTCGACCCAGCCCTCGTCGCGTCGATCTGTGCCCGGTCCGAGGGGAACCCGTTCTTCGCCGAGGAGCTGCTCGCGGCCGCGCGCGACGGCGACCAGTCGGTCCCGAGAATCCTCCGTGATGTGCTGCTTCAGCGCTTCGACCAGCTCGGAGGCAAGGCGCGTGCGGTGCTGCGAGTGGCAGCGGCGTGCTCCCGCGAAATCCCGTACACGCTGCTGGCCGCAGTCGTGCCCTACGACGCGCACGACCTCGTGGAAGCACTGCGCGAGGCTGTCAAGGGCGGCTTGCTCGTGGCGGACACCGCCGCAGGCACGTTCCGGTTCCGACACGCCCTACTCGCCGAGGCAAGCTACTCGACGGTCCTCCCCGGGGAGCGGGAAGCGATTCACGCCCGCCTGGCGCAGGCACTCGTCGATGATCCGGCGTCGGCCGCGAGCTCGATCTCGGCTGAGCTCGCACATCACTGGGCCGCGGCAGGACGACCTGTCGAGGCGCTTCGAGCTTCCGTTGCGGCTGCGCGGGAGGCGGAGACGGTAGCCGGTAGGGCCGAGGCGCTGCGGCACCTCCAGCGGGTGCTGGAGCTCTGGCCGCAGGTCGGCGACGCCGAGGCGCTCCTCGGCCTTGACCTCGGCGCGGTGTTGCGGTGGGCGGCGGAGGTCGCCTACTGGGCCGGCGCCGGGGGCCGCGCTGCGGAGCTGATGCGGCAGGCCCTCGCGCTACCCAGCGCCCAGACCGATGCCGTGCAGCTCGGCCTGATGCACGAGCGACTGGCGTCCTATCTGCTCGCGATCGGCGAGCGCGCTGCCGCGATGGCCGCACTCGAACGCGCGGTCGGGCTCGTTCCTGCGAAGCCACCGTCGGCCCAGCGAGCGACAGTGCTTGCCGCCTACGGCCGTGGGCTCATGCTCGCGTGCCGCTTCGACGAGTCCAGAGTTGCGTGCGAGCAGGCCCTCGCCGTCGGCGCAGCTATCGGCGACGACCGGCCCGCCCTGAGAGCGCGGACCGTTCTCGGTGCAGCCCTGTGCCGGCTCGGCTCCGGGCATGACGGCGTGACCCGTCTTCGTCATGCCCGTGAACTGGCGCGCGACTGCGGGTCAGTCCAAGACGAGCTCTACACCTACGTGCAGCTCTCGGACGTGCTCCTCATCCAGGGACGCCTCGCCGAGGCTGCCGACGATGCGCTTGAGGGGCTCGCAAAGTCTCGCCGGCACGGGTACCAGCGGAGTTTCGGCAGCATCCTCGGCCCCAACGCAGCCGACGCGCTCCTCGGGCTCGGCGAGTGGTCCCGGGCCGAGGAAGTACTCGAGGCGACCCTGCGTGAGACCGGCGCGTTTTGGCCTGAGGTGGTGCACATCGTCTGCGCCCAGCTCGCACTGGGTCGAGGCCGGCTCGAACGGGCGCGCGAGCACCTTGAGCTCAGCGCGCGTTATAGCGACGAGCCAGATACGAAGGCTGTGTACGCGGCCCTCGTGGCCGAGCTCGCCCTCTGGGAAGGACGCTTCGACGACGCGCTCGGGGTCGTCACCAGGCTCCACGACGAGGAGCCTGGTGATCCGCGGTACCGGGAGCCCCACCTCTGCGCGCTCGGGCTGCGTGCCCTCGTCGAACGCGCACGACAGGCGGCCATCCGGCGAGACGCCGCCACCGTCACCGACGCCCAGCGCCGCGGCCGCCTGCTACTCGAACGCGCACGCCGCTCGGCGGCACGCTCGGCCGCCGTCTCGCCCGAAGCTCACGGCTGGACCGCCGTCGCCGAATCCGAACACACGCGCCTCGCGAGCTCGCCGAGCCCGGAGCGCTGGCAGCACGCGGCGGCGATCTGGGAGCAGCTGCAGCGTCCATATCAGGCCGCGTACTGCCGCTGGCGTCTCGCGGAGGCCCTCGTCGCAGCCGGAGCGCCGCGGACCGACGCCGCCGCGCCGGCCCGCGAGGCGCACCGGACCGCGCGACGTCTCGCAGCAACGCCGCTGCTGCACGAGGTCGAGAAGCTCGCTCGGCGTGCACGCCTCGACCTGACGAGCGCCGACGCGAGCGCGCCGCCGGACAACGAGGACACACTCGGCCTGACCGCGCGGGAGCGCGAGGTGCTCCAACTGCTGGCCCGCGGCTACACGAACCGCGAGATCGCGTCCGAGCTCACGATCAGCGTGAAGACCGCCAGCGTCCACGTCTCGCACATCCTGCGAAAGCTCGACGTCACGAGCCGGCTCAAAGCAGCCGAGATCGCGCACCAGCTCACCCCGCCCCGGCCAAGCCGGCCAGAAGCGGCTGCGGAGCGAACCTGATGCAGTCAGCCGACCGCACCCGTGCCTACCGCACGCCCGGGTGGTCGGCAGCGCCCGCGGCGCGGTGATGTTCTCGCCCTTTCGGTGAACGACCGTGTCGGGCGGGCCGGCCCGACGCACCGCCACGTCCGCTTGCGCCAGACCCGCTCGACCGGCCCGCCGAAGCGCAGGACGTCGAACAGCCTGACGGTGCGGCAGCCGTGGCTGTGAGCGACCACGCGGCACCAACAGTAGGCCTCGACCCGTGCCGGGGACTCGATTACCACCCGCAGGAACGGACCACGCCTGGCGTCGTACTCGGAGACGTCGAGGACGTGGACACCTTCGAGCCGTCCACACCGCGAGCACTGGTAAGGAGCAGGCCGCGCGCGATCACACGCCGCTGGCTGCGACATGTCAACGGCAGCCGAAAACTGACCAGCTTGCGGCAACTGAATGTTGACCATCTTCTGGTTCATGGTTCGTCGGTCGGGGCGGTGGGGACGCGGC